>JAIBAT010000135.1 GCA_019695055.1 Candidatus Sumerlaeaceae bacterium
CAGTACCAGGAACTGCACGAGTTGACGGGTGCGTCGGGCGGCAAGATCAAGGTTTACACGTTCGATGGCGACACGCCGTCCAACGCACGTCGCGCGATCCGTATGGCGGGCAACATTGTGCTGACCAATCCTGATATGCTGCACACAGGCATCCTGCCGAACCATACGGGTTGGATCAAGCTGTTCGAACGGCTGCGATACATTGTGATTGATGAGGTCCACCACTATCGGGGCGTTTTCGGTTCTCATGTGGCGAACGTCATGCGGCGGCTGGCGCGTATCTGCGAATTTTACGGTTCGAAGCCCCAGTTCATCTGCTGCTCGGCCACCATTGCCAATCCCGGCGAGGTGGCGGGGCGATTGACGGGGCGAAACTTCCGGGTGGTGGACGACAACGGCGCGCCGTCGGGGGAAAAGTATTTTCTTTTTTACAATCCGCCGGTCGTGAACGAGGAATTGGGCATCCGGCGCGGAGTGGTGAACGAAGCGCGACGCCTGGCCACGCGTTTCCTGGCAGCAGAGGCGCAGACTATCGTGTTTGCGCGGAGCCGGATGCGGGTGGAGGTGCTGTTGAATTACCTCAAGAAAACCATGGTCAGGCTGCACAAGAATCCCGCGCGCATCGCGGGGTACCGCGGCGGGTACCTGCCAAACGAGCGACGGGCCATCGAGCAGGGAATCAAGAGCGGGGAAATCCTTGGAGTGGTCAGCACAAACGCACTGGAGCTTGGGATTGATATCGGCCAGCTTCGCGCGGCCATCATTGCGGGGTATCCAGGTTCAGTGGCCAGCACATGGCAGCAAGCCGGGCGCGCAGGACGCAAGGCGGAGACGGCCGTGATTGTGATGGTGGCCAACTCGTCGCCGCTGGACCAATACCTGATCACCCATCCCGACTATTTCTTTGGCAAGGCACCTGAGACCGCCATCGTCAATCCGGACAACGTGGCCATTCTGGCGAATCACATCAAGTGCGCTGCATTTGAACTGCCCTTTGCCGAGGGTGAGGATTTCGGCGATGTGAACCCGTTGCCGGTGCTGCAATACCTGACAGACGAGCACGTTCTGCATCATTCAGGCGGGAAGTGGCACTGGTCGAGCGACGTGTATCCGAGCGAGCACATCTCACTGCGGAGCGCGAGCGCCGAGAACTTCGTCGTCGTGAACGTGGCAGCCAAGAACCAGATCATGGCCGAGATTGATTACGATTCGGCCCCGTTCCTGATCCACACGGAAGCCATCTATATGCACATGAGCCAGACCTACTACATCGAAAACCTCGATTGGGAACGTCGGACGGCCTATGCGCGGCCGCAGGAATCGGACTATTATACGGACGCACTGGCAAAGACGGATATCCGCGTCATCCAAACAGATTTGTCCGAGGAATACTTTGAAACCGGGGTCGTGGAGGATCCCCTCCCCTCTTCGGCCGTGGATCGTCTGGGCCAGGGCGAGGAGTTCCCCATCAATAAGAAGCCCGAGAAGTATCCGCCAGCGGCGCGGGATCTGCCTCCGCACGGCCCCGAGGTGGTGGGGCGCAAGATCGAGGAGGCCATCGGGCGCCTGCTGCCGGAGCATGGGCATTCCGACAGCGCTGGAAAACGCCTTAATATTGCGATCCCCAACCCCTTGCTGTCGCGGAATTTTGGCGAGGTGGCGGTGGTGACACTGGTGGCCAAGTATAAGAAGATCCGATTTGAAACCCACGAAAACGTTGGCTACGGAGACATCTCCGTGCCGCCGCTGGAAATGCAGACCGAGTCGTACTGGCTGACGTTCACAGAAGAAGCCAAGGCCTGGATGGACCAGGCGCGGCTGGATCTGGCCTCGGCGCTTGGCGGGCTGGCGTCGTTATTGTCGCATGTGGTGCCGCTTTATGTGCTCTGCGACCCGCGGGACGTGGCTTGCGTACCCATGGTGCGGGCCCCGCACGATGAAAGGCCAACGATCTACTTGTTCGACAAATATCCGGGTGGCATCGGTCTGGCCCGCAAAGTGTTTGACCTGGACATGAAGATTCTGAGGGCAGCGCGTGAGATCCTGGCGGGATGCGGCTGCTCGGAGGGATGTCCGGCTTGCACGGGCCCCGCCGTGGGATTGAACAGCCACTCGAAGATTAGTGCGTGGGTCCTGCTTGACGCGATGCTGTCCGGCCCACCGCCGAAGGGCGCGGATGCGTAGTCGCCCCCGAATCAAGATTTGCTGTATCAGCAGCCTCGAGGAGGCGCACACGGCCATTAAGTGCGGCGCGGATGCTGTGGGACTTGTATCGAAAATGCCCAGCGGGCCGGGCGTAATTGATGAGAATCTGATCGCTGAGATCGCGCGCGCGATCCCCCCCGGCGTGGCGAGTTTCCTGCTGACGTCGCTGCAGGATGCGGACGCCATCATTACCCAGCATCGGCGACTGCGGACCAACACCATTCAGATTTGTGACCGGCTGGAGTCCGGCACCTACGATGACCTGCGCAAGGCCATGCCGGGCGTGGGGCTGGTTCAGGTGGTTCATGTGTCTGGACCCGAATCCGTCGAGGAAGCGCGCGAAGTGGCACGGCATGTGGACGCTCTGCTGCTGGATTCCGGCAACCAGTCGCTGGCGGTCAAGGAACTCGGTGGCACCGGCCGCACACATGACTGGCAATGGAGCCGTGAAATTCGCGAGGCGTCTGGCAAACCCGTCTATCTCGCCGGCGGAATCAATGGCAGCAATGTGTCGGCGGCTTGGGAAACGGTCCGTCCGTTTGGATTCGACCTCTGCAGCAGTGTTCGAACCAACGGTCTGCTCGATGCAGATAAGCTTCGCGAATTCATGAACCGGGCCTCGGACCTTGGCTGATGGAAGACTCCTTGCAAAGAATCTGAAGCATGGGATCTTAATAGAAATCTCACAAAGCTATTTTTCGGCACCCGCCCCGAATCCCAAGGAGCCTTTTTAATGACATCGCCCGCACCAAACGCCATATTCACACAAGCGGAACTCTCCAACTCTCACTGGTACATGGGCCATTTGATGAGCATACTGGTCGATGGTGGCGACACAGGCGGCGCCTACACATTTACCACCAACATCCAGCGGAAAGGTTTCGAGCCACCGCCCCACATCCACTCCAAGGAACACGAACTATTCTATCATTTCGATGGCGAGTTTGAGTACTCGGGAGGCAAGGACAAGTTCCACGCCAAGGCCGGGAGTACTGTCTTTCTTCCGAAGGATGTGGCCCATCAGTTTCAAATCCTTTCCGACCAAAGCCGCATGATCATTCTGCTGACCCCTTCGGGATTCGATCAGTTCTTCCTGGCCCATAGCAGACCCGCGGAACATCTGGATACCCCACCTGACCCGTCAGAGCCGGTGAACATTCCCCAAATGATTCAGATGGCCACAGAGTTTGGTTGCTCGTTTCTTCAGCCGGGACAGGTGCCCGCTGATGTGGCGATGCCGGGCGGTGCGTTGAAGCCTGTTCATCAAGCAGCGGGAGCAGGTGAGAAATTGAAGGTCGTCGGCATGGAAATGACGGTTAAGATCAATGGTGACGATTCGGGCGGCGCCTTTACATTCGTGGAAGTGGTATTGCCTCCGGGGACCGGTGCACCATTTCATAGCCTGGGCCTACGCGACGAAGCAATCTATGTCCTTGAAGGTGAACTGACGGTGCGGGCAGGGGACGAGACTCGAACTGTAAGTTCTCACAAGCTGGCGTATATGCCGAGGGGAGTGCCATTCGGTTACTTCAACAATGGACTGTCCAACGTGAAGATGTTGTTACTTATCACACCGGGGCATTTCGAGGAGTTCTTTCGAGAAATCGCCAGCGCCGTGGCACCAACGCCCGGACAGATCGGCGAAATTTCCGCGAAGCATGGCGTGACAATCCTTGGTCCGCCGCCAATAACCTGAATCGGGCTACAAAAGGGTGCCGTGAAGAATGACGAGGGCCACTGAGAAGTAAATCACCAGCCCCGTGACGTCGACCATGGTTGCCACAAAAGGAGCTGACGAGACGGCGGGGTCCAATCCCACCCGGCGCAGGACCAGGGGCAGCATAGAGCCGGAAAGAGTTCCCCAGAGAACCACGCCGATCAACGTGAAGAAAATTGTGATCGCCACGAGCAGCCAGTGCGGGCCGTAAATTGTGGAAAAGGTGGACCATACGGCGATCCGGGCGAATCCTATTGCGCCAAGGAGTGACCCAAGGGCCAGGCCACTCAAAATCTCCCGCTTCATGACCCGCCACCAGTCACGAAGCCGAATTTCACCAAGACTCAGCGCACGAATGACCAGGGTGGAGGCCTGGGACCCACTGTTACCGCCACTGGAAATAATCAGGGGGACAAAGAGCATGAGAACAACCGCCTTCTTTAGCTCGTCCTCGAAAAAAGCCATCGCCGTGGCGGTCAGCATCTCGCCCAGGAATAGGACCACGAGCCATGTGGCGCGCTTCTTGATCATTCGCTGGAAAGGGGTGGTCATGTACGGTTCATCAAGAGCTTCCATACCACCGATTTTCTGGATGTCCTCGGTGGCCTCGTTTGTTGCCACGTCCAGCACGTCGTCACCTGTGATGATTCCGACCAGCATCCCTTCCGAATCGGTGACCGGGAGGGCGGAACGGTCGTACTTCTTAAAGGCGGCAATGGCGGTTTCCTGGTCGTCTGTCGCCATTAGCGCCCGCACCGTGCTGCCCATCAGGGCCTCCACCTTTGAATCCAGCGGGGCCATGAGGATTTTTCCGATGGTGATATCGTCGAGAAGGGTTCCCGAGGAGTCCACCACATAAATCACATTCAACGTTTCACTTCGCCGCCCGTAGGCGCGGATATGATCCAGTACCTGCTGTAACGTCCAGTTGGGTTGGACTGCGACATAGTTGGGCGTCATGCGGCGCCCGACGCTTTCCTCCGGATAGCCCAGAAGTTTCTTGGCAGTTTCCAGTTCCTCCGGGGACAACAGCTCCAACATCCGGCGCGTGGCCTGGGCCGGCAATTCCTCGAGAAGGGCAGTACGGTCGTCGGGGGACATGCAGTTTAGAATATCCGCCGCCTGCTTCTCGCTCATGGCCCGCAGCAGATTCTCCTGTTCTTCCAGCGGCAGGTACTCGAACACATGAGCCGCCTGTACCCGGGGAAGAATTCGGAATATGACGGCCTTATCCTCTGCCGGCAGGTCCATCACGATGTCTGCCGCGTCGGGGGGATCCAAATCCTGCATGACTTCGCGCAGTGAGGCAAAGTCCTGCGCGGCAATCATTTCCTTTATTTCTGGGAGCAGCAGATTCCCGAGCATTACAAAGTCCGATCCTGATTATCTCAGATAGGGGCGGGAGCTATCTGACGGGAGCGGCGACCATTGCCCGCCTCCCTCACCGTTGCAAGCGGCAAGTGCAGGCCGCCGGCCGAAAAGTCTCAGCGGGATTCCAACGCCGCAACAATGGCGGTCAGGATCATTCCGACCTGGGTTGAAAAGGGCACGGGGCGTAAATGATACGCCTGAAGTAGTTTTCTCAAAGCTTCTGTGCGGTTTGGTCCGGCGAGTGCCCTGGCAGAAACGAGAGAGGCGCGAAAACGGGTGTATGCGGTGTCTGGGCCCGGAGGGTTGGAACGGGTTTGCGCCCCATCAATTAAGAAAATCGGCATTTCCGTTACCATGACACGGGGATCCCCGCCAAGGGATTGGACGTACTCCATGGAACTGGGACGGAAAAGGCCCGCCGTGTCCACGTCGTTTTGTGACAGGAAGTATTCACGCATCGCGGTGCAGGTCGGGGTGGTGCAAAACCCAGGGGCAATTCGATGAAACCCCTTTTCCCCGTGTCGTTCAATATCGTGCAGGGGCAGGTTTCTGACAGCGGCCTCGGCTGCCATGATAGCCTGGAAGGATGCGCTTTCCCCGACCCAATCGCGACCAATGAGAAACCAAGCTCCCTCCGCAAAGGCCATCCCATGAAGGGAACCATGAAGGTGAAACGGGGCTCCCTGTTCAAGGAAACCGGCGACCGCAATATTCTCAGGCCTTGGAGGCATAGAGCACGCCGGGGCCAATTTAGACCAATTCTTCGGCTCCGGGTAACCAAACTCGATGTCATCACCGGGCAGTTCCCTGATGACGTTTTGAAAATAGGCGAATGGGTCTGCCGGATCAGAAAACCAGGCGCAATTTGCCGCCGCACCGTCGGGATTGATCTGCGGGCAGACGAAAAACGTGAAATCCCGCAACAATTCCTGCCCCCGTGAATCCGAAATCAGCCACCGTGAAAATGCGACTGCAGCCATGGGCCCGGCAGGTTCGTCCGCGTGGGCTCCGGCTGTGATGCTGACATGCCGGGTTCCAGAGCCGAAACGATAGCCCCATAGCGGCAAACCAGCCCTCGAATTGCCAATGCGATTCACCGCAATTTTAGCCCCCGAACGCCCGGCTACCGACCGAAGTTCCCCCCCAACCCTCTCGGGGACATCCTCGATCACAAAATCCAACGGAATGGAATAGGGGTCGATGTGCATACCGTGCTTACCAGAAAGGGAACAAGTCTGGCTTAACAGGATATTAGCAAGTGAGAAGGTTCAAGGGAACCGTTGGCTTGGCCCGCAAAATCACCAAGACTGAAAACGGGGGTAAATCGATAAGTGGCAAGGCTTGAATTCTCAAGTTCCTCCAGTGGCGAGGAATCGGGACTGCCGTGGAAGGCCATTGGGCTTGTGTTGCTAATTGGGTGCAGCGGCGCGTATGGCTGGTACCAATACGTACAACTCAATCCACGGCCAAAACAGAACATCATGGCGCCGCAAGGCCGAATGACTGCTGCGAACAAGGGCAAGAACCCAGCCGCTCCCATGCTGGATAAGCTCAATCTGACCGATGCGCAGAAGGCCCAGATCGCTGCCATTGAGAAAGAAACCACAAATCCGGCCAAGATCCGGCGCGAAGTTGCAAAACTGCTGACTCCCGAGCAACAGGCCAAATCCAAACTGCTACGTGACGAAGCCGAAGCAGAACGCAAGCTGCGCCAGGAGAAGAAGGATCGCATGATTAAGGCAGCCGGTGGCGATCCAAACGCCATCAAGGAGAGAGACAAGCAATTGCAGGAGGCGCGCAGGGCCCGAAAGCAGGCTGCTGAGGCTGCGGCATCAACACCAGGAACCGCCAAATGATTTCCGTGCGAAGAAAT
Source organism: Candidatus Sumerlaeaceae bacterium (assembly GCA_019695055.1). Taxonomy (GTDB): domain Bacteria; phylum Sumerlaeota; class Sumerlaeia; order Sumerlaeales; family Sumerlaeaceae; genus JAIBAT01. Next base: position 7,167 of record JAIBAT010000135.1, read on the forward strand.
GCATTTACACTCATAGAGCTTCTCGTGGTTGTGGCCATCATTGCCATCCTGGCGGCCATCGCTGTTCCGAATTTTCTCGAGGCGCAAATTCGCGCGAAGGTCACACGGGCGAAATCGGACATGCGCGTCATTGCCACGGCGCTGGAATCCTACCATGTGGACAATAACCACTACCCGGAAACCTATGTTACGCCACGCTGGGAGCGTTTCTTTCCCCTAACCACGCCCATTGCGTACATTAGTGCGGTCCCCGAGGATCCGTTCCAACTGGCCGTTGACGATGGCAACGTCATTGATTGGGGCCCGCGCCATGGGGGGTACAAGATGGGGGCCACCCCAATCGACGCTCCCTCACGATTCGCGATATCGGGAAACGGTCCGGACAGGGATGAGGACTCGGTCCCCATCAAACTGTATCCGGGTTTCAGTTGGGCCGTCTTTACGGGTCAGGACCCTGACTATGATTACATGATCTATGATCCGACGAACGGCACGGTAAGCAGCGGAGATGTTTGGCGATGCAGCGACGCGCAGATTCCGTGATTGATTTGAGCACTTGCGAGAAGACCTCAGAGATTTTCCACCTCGACGGCTTGGCTAAAGCCAATAAAGTCAGTCTTTAATGGCTTCAAGAACTCCCGATTCTCCACGGGGCAAATTGCCGACAATTTATCCCCATCCACAGCGAATACGATGCGGGTTTTTTGTACTTTACACCGTTTTTTGGCTGCCCGACCTTGTGCGCGCAGTTCCTCACGATCCCCAGGAGAAAATATTGTAATGGCCATTGGCAAAATCAAGCAGGTCATCGGTCCGACCGTGGACTTGGAGTTTCCCTCGGACGCCCTGCCGAACATTCTGAACGCTATCAAAATTGATGACAACGCCCGAAACATCCACCTGACGGTGGAAGTAGCCCAGCATCTCGGCAATAACCTCGTGCGCTGCGTCAGTATGCAGTCCACCGACGGCCTCGTCCGCGGGATGGATTGCGTGGATACGGGGGCTCCGATTACGGTCCCTGTTGGCGAGCAGACGCTTGGCCACATTTTTAATCTTCTCGGCGAGACCCTCGATACGGACAAGCCTCTGGCCAAGCCGGATGACCGCTGGCCGATTCACCGACCGGCCCCGGATTTCGTGGATCAGCTTCCCGCGACCCAAATCTTCGAAACAGGCATCAAGGTTATCGACCTCCTCGCGCCATACGCCAAGGGCGGAAAGATCGGCCTCTTTGGCGGCGCTGGCGTGGGCAAGACCGTCGTCATCATGGAGCTTATCAACAACATTGCCAAGGAGCACGGTGGTTACTCGGTGTTCGGCGGCGTCGGCGAGCGTACGCGTGAGGGTAACGACCTGTGGCACGAAATGGTGGAGTCGGGGGTTATCAACACCGACGATCCCTACAAGAGCCGCGCCGCTCTCGTGTTCGGCCAGATGAATGAGCCCCCGGGCGCGCGCCTTCGCGTTGCACTATCGGCGCTCACCATGGCCGAGTACTTCCGCGACGAGGCCGGCAAGGACGTGCTTCTGTTCATCGACAACATTTTCCGGTTTACCCAGGCTGGGTCCGAGGTGAGCGCGCTTCTTGGCCGCATGCCGAGCGCCGTGGGTTACCAGCCGACGCTGGCCACCGAGATGGGTCAGCTTCAAGAACGCATTACATCCACCAAGCGCGGTTCCGTTACCAGCGTGCAGGCCATTTACGTGCCCGCCGACGATTTGACCGACCCCGCTCCGGCCAACACCTTCTCACACCTTGACGCTACGACCGTGCTTTCTCGCGCGATCTCGGAATTGGGCATCTACCCGGCCGTGGATCCGCTCGACTCGACTTCGCGAATCATGGATCCGCGCATTCTCGGCGAGGACCACTATACGGTCGCAAAGCGCGTGCAGTTGGTGCTCCAGCGCTACAAGGACCTGCAGGATATTATCGCCATCCTCGGTATGGACGAGCTCACCGAGGAAGACAAGATTGTGGTATCACGGGCCCGCAAAATCCAGCGCTTCCTCAGCCAGCCGTTCCATGTGGCCGAGCAGTTCACAGGTCGTGCCGGCAAATATGTTCGCCTGCCTGACACGATCAAGAGCTTCAAGCGGATCGTGGACGGCGAACTCGACGACATCCCCGAGCAGGCCTTCTACATGTGCGGCGCCATCGAGGAAGTTTTCGAGAACGCGGAGAAGCTCAAGGCGATCGTTTAACCCATCCCAGCAATACCATGAGTTCCCAAACGGGGCGGACAATTTGTTCGCCCCGTTTTTCTTTTCTCAGGCGTGGTCCAGGCTGCCGCGAGTCACACCGAGCTTGCTGACTGCGCGAAGCTGCTTCCAGAGCTGGTGCCCATCCTGGTCCCCGCGGATTGCCGGGAGATAGGCGCTGATGGCCTTCTCAACCTGTTCGGCGTTCTCGGTCAGGAAATCCAGGCGGTACTTCCGAACTCCGGCTTCGCGCAACGCATCAAGGTATTCGCTGCCGCTCTGCGCGACGGCATTGAATACGGTATTTCGGCACCCAGCATCGGCTTTCACCGGGTGGGAGTAGCCCATGCGGTCTCGCAAGGCCAGCGTGTGTGTGTCACATGGGCGTCCACAGTTGGTGAAGTCTGTACCGGTGCTTAGAAATCGGCAGAAAACACAGTGCTCCATGTGAAACATTGGCATGTACTGGTGGATTGTGACTTCAAACCAATCCGGGTCCGCGTGGCGCAAGAGATCCAGAAGCTGGCCAATATTCAAGTCGTAGCTGGGAACAAGCTGTGAGAAGCCATGGGCCCGGAGCAGGCGCGCCGTTAAGTCATTCGCCACGTTCAGGGAGTAATCTCCGAGTAGCTCAAGCTGCGGCTGCTCGACACGAAGGACTTGCCACGCTGCGAGGTTTCTCACAAGGACTGCGTCGGGGTTCGCTTCCATCAATTTCCGCGCGATGGGTGCTTCGCCGGGTTTCATGACACGGAGGGTCGCGGGAACGAATCGTGGTCCCCCGCAAGGCACCAGCTTTCTCGCCTCACGGTGAAGACGGGCGTCTTCGAAATCCGTGTAGATGGTGTAAACATTGCTGTTGGCAGCAGCGGCAGAGACTTGTTCAAGCGTCCTGCAAAGGACTGAGAGCTGCTGGTCCTTTACTGTGGTACCACCCTCTCCCTTACCAAGTTGCTGGCGCATTTCCTCCAACGACACCACAACCTCCCGCCTCTCCCGCGGGACGCGCCGCCTCAGTTCCAAGGCCTCTGCAGCCCTTCGCCTCAGGCTGTTCAGTCTGCTGAACGGCACCATGATTTCGCCCTCAATTTGATTGTTCAGGCCGGCGAGGCTGAAGGGAGTATTTCCAAACCTGTCCAGTTGGGTTCGCAGAACCTCACTGGTGAGCGGACGTTCGGCGGCTGCTTCCGCGGGATTGGTGTCCGTCACCTCCACGGTAATTCCGTTTTCGTCGGACAAGGCAAGCCGCAAAGGCTGCCCAGCCTGCCCAGACACCCTGGCCCACACGGGGCGACGAAAGTGAACCTTCCCCTCCGAGTAGCTCGCCGCGAGTTCTCGGTCCAGTTCCGGGTCGCTGGTCTTCCAGACTCGGTCGCCCACACTAATTTTATGGAAATTAACCCGCCCGCGACCAAACGTCAGGGTGATTTCTTCCGATTTGCCAGCCTTGTGAGGTTTGAAGTCCTTGAGTCCGCCTTTCGGGGATTTCATTTCGTAGACGCGTCCGCCTTCCTCGTCCCGGTCGGGGTGGCCACCATCGAAAACAATCCCATCTCCCAGCTTGAGAGGGCCTTCGAGCGAAACTCTTACTTCCTGTTTGCCGACAGCTGTCACTCGCCCGAGAAAGATTCCTCGCTTCTTGGGAAAGCGCCCCTCAACGACCGCCTGGTGATCAATGTCATGCAGATACCCGCCGGTAAAGCCGCGGCTAAAAGTCATCTCAAGACGTTGCCTGGTCGCCTCATCCATGACTGGACTTCCGAGGTGGTCCCCACCATCAGCAAAAACCTGATCGATGGCCTCGCGGTAGCTACGCACAGTGGCGGCAACATACAGAGGGGATTTCAGTCGCCCCTCAATCTTCAGACTGACGATACCCGCCTCCACAAGGCGTCCGATATCCTCGTAGGCGGCAAGATCCTTGGGGGATAGCAAATATTTAACATCTGCCATGTCGCGAACCTCGCCATCCACAATTAGATCATAGGGCAAACGGCAAGCCTGGGCGCACTCGCCGCGGTTGGCGCTACGCCCGCCAAGGGCTTCGCTGGTCAGGCACTGACCGCTGTACGCCACACAGATGGCGCCGTGAACAAACACCTCAATGTCGCGTGACGTGGCGCGTCGCAGTTTCTGAAGCTCCTTTATGCTCAATTCACGGGCTGCCACAATCCGCTCCAACTTCAGCCCCAAGGCTTCTGTGGCTTCCACGGATTCCCCGGAGGTCAGAGTCATCTGTGTCGAGGCGTGTATGGGGAGGTCAGGGAACAGTTGGTTTGCCAGCGCGGCGATGCCCAGGTCCTGCACTAAAACAGCATCCACGCCAGACTGCGAGCAGGTGCGCAGCACATGGGTGGCATTGTCCAGTTCGCTGCAAAAAACCAGGGTGTTCAACGTGACATAACCCCGAACTCCGCGCTCGTGCAGCCACCCCATGAGGCGCGGCAGATCTGCCGCCGCAAAGTTGTCCGCACGCAAACGTGCATTAAAATCCTGCAGGCCGAAATAGACCGCATCCGCGCCATTTTCGACCGCGGCGCGCATCATTTCCTCGTTTCCCGCCGGGGCGAGAATCTCCGGCCGCCGAAATCGCGATTCAGATGGTGACGCTGGAGTGGAAGTTTCGGTAAGCATGGGTTCAAAGTGTCCGCTTCAAGTAGGTTCCCATATCCCCAAATCATTCAAGATAGAGAACGGCCACACCCCTTGGCACCAACTCGACTTCTCCAATGGAACGAATGCTCAAAAAGCACCAGATAGCCACATATTTTGCCAATTAGTGTTCTGCTACGGGAATTTCAATTTCTCATATTCCATTGGCTCTCATGGCTTCCCATCGCAAGGCCGGGTGCCGATATTTCCTGCCCTTTCGAGATAATATTGCCGTCACCATAAAGCAGAAATTTCTTGAGGGGAGACATTCGACCCATTAGCGCCTCACTATGTTTGTCGTATTGCGCCTCGCCAGCCGCTTCCCGAACCCTTTAAGAGGGGAATGCCTCCCATGACCCTGCCCGCCACGGGTCTGCCCGAACGATTTGCGGCTTACGAATTGGGTGCCGCCTACGACGAGATGTTTACACCCGAAATGCGACCTCGGGCCCATTACCAGACCCTTTATGAAAGCCTTCTCGAACTTCCCCCCGAGGAAATGAGGCGCCGCCAGGAGGCTGCCGACCTTAGCTTCTTGAACCAGGGCATTACTTTTACGGTTTATGGTCGCGACGAAGGAACCGAGCGGATTTTTCCCTTCGATTTGCTGCCCCGCATCATCACCCATGCAGAATGGGACACTGTGGAGCGCGGGCTCACGCAGCGGATTACGGCGCTTAATTTGTTTTTGAAGGATCTGTATCACCACGGCAAGATTCTTTCGGACGGCGTGGTGCCCCGTGAGCTTATTTACACCTGCAAGCATTTCCGCCGCGATATGCGTGGCCTCCAGGTGCGCCGCGACATCTATGTGTCGGTGGCAGGCATTGACCTGATACGAACCCCGGACGGAAGTTTTGCAGTCCTTGAAGACAACCTGCGCGTGCCGAGCGGCGTATCGTATATGCTGGTCAATCGCCAGGTAATCATGCGTGTCTTTCCCCACCTGTTTCGCAATTACGGTGTACGCCCGATTGATCACTACAGCCAGGCCCTACTGGCAACATTACGCGCACTGGCGCCGGACAATCATCCCGACCCTAACATCGTCGTGTTGACCCCGGGCGTGTACAACTCCGCGTATTTCGAACATGCCTTTCTTGCGCGCCAGATGGGGCTCGAACTCGTCGAGGGGCGCGATCTGCTGCTCCACGACAATGTCGTCTATATGCGCACCACTGCCGGGTTGAAGCGCGTGGACGTCATCTATCGCCGCATTGACGACGATTTCGTTGATCCGCTGGCCTTCCGTCCTGACTCCATGCTGGGCGTGGCGGGCCTGTTCAATGCCTACCGAGCCGGTAACGTGGCCCTCGCAAACGCCATCGGGACAGGCGTAGCCGACGACAAGGCCATGTATGCCTATGTGCCCAAGATCATTAAATATTATCTTGGAGAGGATGCCATCCTCCAGAACGTGGATACGTACCTTTGCGGCGACGACTCCCAACGAGCGTATGTTCTGGCCAATCTCGACAAGATGGTCGTCAAGCCCGTAGGCGAATCTGGCGGCTATGGAATGCTGATCGGCCCTCACAGCACGCGCAAGCAGCAGGAGGAGTTCCGGCACCTCATCTCCGCGACACCACGAAACTACATCGCCCAGCCCACCGTGCAGCTGTCCTGTGCGCCATGCTCGGTGGACGGCAGCGTCGAACCGCGCCACATTGATTTGCGCCCCTATGTGCTCCATTCCGCCGAACGCACTACTATTGTGCCCGGCGGACTTACCCGCGTCGCCCTGACCAAGGGGTCTCTCGTGGTCAATTCCTCCCAGGGTGGAGGAAGCAAGGACACCTGGGTTCTGTTTGATCCTCGCGATCGCATTGATGGGGAAACGTCCCGAAGGAGTTTCCTCTGATGCTCTCGCGCGTCGCCGACAGCCTATACTGGATGAGCCGCTACCTTGAGCGCGCCGAGCACACCGCGCAGGTGCTGGACGTGAATCTGCAACGCATGCTGGAGCAGGCCCCACGCCACGCTGCCCGCCGCTGGGAGCGTGTCATGAAGACTTTGCGGCTCGTAAAGACCAAGCCCGAAAAGCTCGACGCGTTTACGCTCACTTCGGAACTGACTTTCAACCCCTCGACCCGCGAATCCATACTAGCTTGCATGGCCGCGGCCCGCGAGAACGCCCGGCAGGTGCGCGAGCAGATTCCGTCTGAAATGTGGGAGAAGATCAACAAACTCTATCTGCGCGTAAAATCTGCGACGATGGAAGATGTCTGGCGCGGGGAATCCCACGAGTTTCTGTCCGGAGTTCGGGAAGGTATCCATCTGTTTCATGGCATTACGGATGGATTGATGAATCACAACGAGGGATGGCATTTCATCCAGGTGGGACGCTTCATCGAAAGGGCACAATCCACTGCAGCTTTGCTGGGAGCGTACGGTCCCGATTTGGTCAACGCTGCGGACCGTATTGCCGACGTGCGTGACTACTTCGAATGGGTTGGCATGTTACGCTCATGCATGGCCTTCGAAGCCTATTGCAAAGTTTACACAGCGGACCTTCGCCCCGAACGCATCACGGAGTTCCTGTTGCTGAATGCCGAGTTCCCGCGTTCCGTTCATTTCTCAGCGATCATGGTGCAGAGCGCGCTCAACGCCATTGCCGAATTTACCGGTACAAAGAAGGCTTCCCGCGCCAACCGCCTCGCCGGCCGGTTGCGTTCCATGCTCGGGTTTAGTCAAATTGACGAAATCCTTGGTGAGGACTTGAACACCTATTTGGACGATATCCAGCACCACTGCGCGCAAATCCACGTTGCCACGCACCAGATTTACATCTCCTACCCCATTGAGTCGGCCTTGGCATCCTGATGCACTATACGATTCGCCATATCACGCGCTTCCACTATACGCACCCGGTTAGCGAAAGCCTCACCGAGGCGCGCATGCAACCGATCACCGATGCAAACCAGCGCTGCCTGAATTTCGAGCTTTCGACCAGCCCCGAGGCGCGGATCATGTCCTACCGCGATCACCTCGGCAACATTGTCCACAATTTCGATATTCCGGGCCATCACTCCAAACTCACTATCACCGCAAAAGCACTGGTGGACGTTCAGGATCCGGCGCCATTACCAGACAGCCTGCCCATCTCCGCCTGGAAAGAACTGGATTCCATCGTGTCTCGCGATGACTTCTATGAAATTCTTGTCCCCAGCCCCTTCACGCAAGCGACACCATTGCTGGCCGAGTTTACACGTGAGTTGGCTGTTGGGCGCGACGACGACCCGCTTACCCTGCTGCACCGGATTAACAGTGGAATCTTTCAGCGATTCGACTACGCTCCTCAAACCACCCGAGTGGATTCGCCTATTGATGATGCCCTCCGGGCCCGCAAAGGGGTGTGCCAGGACTTCTCTCACATCATGATAGCCCTCGTGCGCCAGGTGGGCATCCCCTGCCGCTATGTCAGCGGATACCTGTTTCACCGCACCGAGGACCACGATCGCTCCGCGGCGGATTCGTCCCACGCTTGGGTGGAAGCACTGCTGCCGGGTATCGGGTGGGTCGGTTTTGACCCGACCAACAACCTGGTTGCCGGGGGGCGCCATATCCGGGTGGCCGTTGGGTGCGACTATGCGGACGTGCCTCCAACACGCGGTGTGTTCAAGGGGCAGGCCAAAAGTGAACTGTCGGTCGCCGTGAGCGTTTTGCCCTCCACAGAACCCGCTCCTACCCAGATGAACTACTCCCCCATCCTGTCCATTGGGAGCCACGGTGCCGAACCAGACTGGGCGTCCGAGGAGTTTGCGCAGCAGATTCAGCAGCAACAGTAGTCCAGTATATCCAGCTTGGGGGGGGGTGTTTTGTTAGGTCTGCTCACATTATTGCTTGCGCCATGTGAGCGACTTTCTCAATCACTTTGCTGATGCCACGAGTCGCTGCCGAAAACCTCCAACTCATCCTCCTGATCCTTGGCGCTGCGCTTTGTATCGGAGGGTGGGTTCTATTTTACGTAGGCACCCGATTGCTCGGCATCGGTTTTGGGTTGGGCTTCGGATTCGCGTTTGGGGCCATACTCTGCGCAGTTATCAAATTGCAAGGGCCGCAGGAGCAGGCTCTGATCCTAATTTGCTCCGCCATCGGTGCTGTCGGCGGGATCTTTCTGGCCCGTTTTGTTACTTCCTTTCTGTTTTTCCTGATAGGTTTTCTCTTCGGCGCCATGCTGGGCCGCATCGGTACTGAACTTTACTTCAATGCCACCTCGCAGGTTTTCACTTGGACACCGGCCATTGGCGCTGTTGTGGCAGGCTCGGGTTTAGCCATCGGCCTGCTCAGTATGTGGCTGCAGAAGTACGTCATGATTGTGATCACCAGTTTCATCGGCGCGACCTACCTTGTGGCGGGAATTCCCGCACTGGCGCGGCACCGTGAACTCGCCTTCCTCGCCATTTTTGTGGTGTCTGTCGGATGGCAAGTCATTCTCACAACGCAGCTCCTGAGCCGCAAAACCCCCGAGTAGGCCCGGCCATGAATGCCCCTCGCCGGGGACAGTAAACCCACCTGAAAACCAAATCAGTGCAGGCATAGGCAGCCCCGCCCAGGGGAGGGACGGCATGCCGCCGCCTGCTGACCAAGGAAGATTAGAAATGTCGAACCCCTTTCAAATGGCTCCCCAATACCCTGCGGAGATGACCGAACCCATGCGCGCCGAATTGACACGTTTTGGAGTTGAGGATCTGCGCACGGCCTCCGCCGTGGACGAAGTCCTCGCGCCGAAGTCCGGCACCGTCCTCGTCGTGGTCAATTCCGTCTGTGGATGCGCTGCCGGAAATGCGCGCCCCGGCGTAGCAAAGGCTCTGGCCCACTCCGTACTGCCTGACCGCATTGTGACTGTTTTCGCAGGTGTCGACAAAGACGCCGTTGCCGCGGCCCGCGGTTACTTCACGGGTTTCCAGCCCTCATCGCCCCAAATTGCCCTCCTGAAGGACGGCGAGGTGGTGGCTATGCTTGAGCGACGCCACATTGAAGGCGCCAGCGCGGATATGGTTGCCGATGCGTTAACGTCGGCCTTCGACAAGTTTTGCGCCACGGCAAAAGCCTGACGCTGGAATCCCGGCCCGAAATCCACGGCGATGTTGCATAACTTCAGCTTCGTCATCGAAGGCTTTCTGGCCGGGTGTGCGCACCCTGGTTCCTACGGCGATCCCGGCGAGGGACTGCTGGAATTGTCCGAGCAGGGCATCTCGTCCGTCGTTTCGCTGGACGAGTTCGGCCTTCCCGCTTACCTCGTTGCCGAGCACGGCATGAGGCATCTCCACCTGCCCATTCCGGATTTCGAAACGCCCACCGCCGGCCAGGCGCGGCAATTCGTGGATTTCCTGCGCCGCGAGCACGCCGAGAACCGCGCAGTGGCCGTGCATTGCCGGGCCGGGATGGGCCGCACCGGCACCATGCTGGCCATTTACCTGGTGGCTGAGGGCGAGGAACCCAACCGTGCCATCTCAATCGTGCGTAGAAAACGCCCGGGATCCATTGAAACAATGGAACAAGAGCAGTTCATCATCGACTTTGCGCGGGACCTTGAATCCAGTCGAAACAAGCAGCCCCGCAAGCACCAAAAGTAGAATTCGGCCTTGTGCGGACGATTCGCCCTTAAGAAGATTGACGAGGAACTCGCGGAACTACTGGAGCTGGATGAGGTTCCAGACATTCCGCCGCGATACAACATTGCACCAGGCCAGCTCATTTTTGCAATACGCCCCGATCGCGCCGGTACAGGGCGCAAGCTCGTGCTGTTTCACTGGGGCCTCATTCCACCGTGGGCCAAGGATCCCTCCATTGCAAACCGGCTCATCAATGCACGGGCGGAAACCGCCTCCGAGAAACCGGCTTTCCGTTCTGCGTTGAAGCGCCGCCGTTGCCTTGTTCCGGCCGACGCGTTCTACGAGTGGCAAAAAACCGGCAACAAGAAGCGGCCGTTCGCCATTGAAATGAAGGACAAGCGGCCCTTCACGTTCGGTGGAATCCACGAGCACTGGATCGGGCCAAATGGCGAGGAAATGGAAAGCGTTGCCCTTCTAACCACGGATGCGAATGACGTCCTGAGACCCATCCACGATCGTATGCCAGTCATCATTTCCAAGGCGGATCACGCGCAATGGCTTGATGTGTCGACCGACAACGCGGAGTCCATTAAGGGTCTGCTCGTACCCTACCCGGCCAGGGGAATGACTGCCTATCCTGTTAGTACAAAGGTCAATAATCCCCGGAACGATACACCCGAGTGCGCCCTGCCCGAATCGGTGGAAGAAATTCGCGAGGCGAACACCCCGGATTTCTTTGCCTGATTCGCAGAAATCCCCCGCCCGCAACTATCTCCTTTTCTGAAGCGAAGTCCCTGGGAGTACTCCAAATGAAGAAACGACAATTCGGCAACACGGGTATTGAGGTTTCAGTGCTTGGCCTTGGCGGCGGGCAAGTCGGTAGCGATTCCCTGTCCGACGCAGACGCCGATAGATTCCTGAACACGGTTCTCGACCTTGGCATCACGCTCATCGATACGGCCCGGATGTATGGCCACAGCGAGGAACGCATCGGCAAGTACATCTCCCATCGACGCGACGAGTACATTCTTTCCAGCAAATGCGGCTACACCATTCCCGGTTATGAGGACTGGACCTACGACTGCGTCATTGCGGGCGTGGATCGCGCCCTTGACCTCATGAAGACCGATCGAGTGGACATCATGCACCTGCACTCCTGCCCCAAAGAGGTCCTGGAGCGCGGTGACGTGATTCAAGCTTTGGAAGACGTCGTAAAAGCGGGCAAAGTCCGGTTCGCAGCCTACTCAGGCGAGAATGAGGCGCTGGAGTACGCTATTGGGACCGGTCGATTTGCCAGCCTGCAAACAAGTGTCAATTTCTGCGATCAACGCGGCATATCTCAATACCTGCCAGAAGCGACCCAGCGAGGTATGGGAGTCATAGCCAAGCGGCCGCTGGCCAATGCCCCGTGGCTCTACGACCAGCGGCCTGTGGGACAGTATGTCGAGGTTTACTGGGAACGTTTCCATGCCATGGGATTGCCGACTTTCGACTTGCCATGGGATGAGGTTGCCCTGCGATTCGCAGCTTTTGCGCCAGGGGTCTCGTCCATCATTTCCGGCACGGCAAAGCCCGATCACATTCGCCGAAACGCGGAAATTTTGGCCAAAGGGCCTCTGCCCGAACCAATTATCATAACCATGACCGAAACGTATGCCAGCCACGGCGACTGCTGGCCGGGCCAGATATAGAAAGACCATCAATTATCATGAATCTTGTACCAAGCCACGTTAAGGGTCTCATCTTCGATTGCGACGGTACTGTCGCGGATACCATGCCCCTGCACTATCGTGCATGGGTTGCCGTGCTTAATGAACACAACGCCGACTTCCCCGAGGCCATGTTCTACGAAATGGCAGGCATGCCAACCAGGACCATCATCGAACTCCTGAACCAGCGCCACGGCTACAACATTAATTATGTGGAAGCCGCTGGCAGGAAGGAGGAGGTCTTCCTCAACTCGCTCCACGAGGTGCTGCCTATCGAGCCCATTGCGACCGTTGTGCGCGAGTATGCCGGTAAACTCCCCATGGCCGTGGCTACTGGAGGCACCCGCGCCATCTGCGAAAAAACGCTCCACTTTCTCGGCCTGAAGGAGCATTTCGATGCCATCGTCACCGCCGATGATGTGAAACACGGCAAGCCCGCACCCGACATTTTTCTCGAAGCTGCGCGCCGCATCAATGTCGAACCTGTCCACTGCCTTGCCTTTGAAGATGCCGACCTCGGCCTCGAGTCCGCCCGTGCAGCCGGGATGGAGGTCGTAGATATCAGGCCATTGCGCAAGCCATGAGTCTGATTCCAGTTGCGGACCCCATAACCGGCGCTCCATACTTCCCCAGTCAGTTCAACACTCCCGCATTGGGGTATTTGTAATGTTTTGTCTCCCGCCACGAATCGCAGCAATCTGTGCATTTGTCTTCCTGTGCTCAGCAGTACAGGCACTGGATCCGCCCGAGCATCGCGCATTCTACGCTGCGACGTTCGACATCAACACACAGTCGAAGTGCGACACCATCATCGCGAAAACCCTCGCAAGCAACGTGAACGAAATCTTTGTAGAGGTGCGCGGTCGCGCCGACGCCTACTACTACCCCAACCGCGAGGATTCCACCTACCCAAACACCGAGCCCCGCGGCGAACTTTATGCTATTAGCCCGGCTGGTTTTGACGCCCTTCAGTACTTCATCGACAAACTTCACGCTGCGAATCCGCGCGTTGAGGTGCACGCTTGGTGCACAACCTTCAATACCTGGAACCGCTCCACTCCCCCTTCAAGCGCCAGCCATGTCTACAATGCTCATCCCGAATGGATCACCGAAAGTGCCACGGGGATAACCTACACCTATTCGGACGACGCTCCGCTCGATCCCGGCATTCCCGCCGTGCAGGATTATATCACGAATGTATTTATGGATATTGTCCGCAACTACGACGTGGACGGCATCCACTTTGACTATGTCCGCCTCCTCGGGACAGACTCCGGGTTTGATCCCGTCGCCAAGGCCCGTTTCCTCGCCGAAACCGGCTGGAACTACGACACTGATAACACCGGCAACCGCCTCGGCGAGGTTTACGAGGCCTGGCGTCGCGATCAAATCTCCCGCGTTGTCCAGCGGGTCCATACCCAAACCATGCTGGAAAAGCCCTGGGTGGAAGTTTCCGGCTTTCTCGTTAATTTTGACGACTCGGTGGAATTCCTCGCTCAAGGCTATAATTGGTGGGTCGCCCATGGCGCCATTGATGTTCTTCACCCCGGCTGCTATTCATCGACTGTTTCCGGAACAGTGGCCGATTGGGATTTCTATGTCTCAAAACTCGCCCAGAACGGTGATCAGAACAAGCGTCCCCTGGTCTGTGCTGTCGGTGACTATCTCCTTACCGCCTCACTCGAAAACGCCCAGGCTGTAACCACCCTGCGCACGAACAGTCGTGTCCCCGACGGCTTTAACTTCTTTGATTACGGCTCTTTGTTTGTGGATGGCGCATCGCTAAACGCCGGCGATCCGGCGGACAAGCACGCCCAAAACCTCTTTAATGCAGGCGGCCCCATGGATGACGACGCCCCTGTTCCCACCATAACCCACAAGATTCCGCTGGGAGAGGAAACCACTCCGCCCAGTGCGCCAGCATCTGCTGCTGTGACGCTTGTCGGCGGTACGCCGCGAATTACCTTCAACCGTCCGGCTGCAGCCGGAGACAGCGACCTGCCTGTTCATTACCGGATTTACCGCGACACGGCAAACCCGGTAAACCTCACCTATGCCAACATGAAAATGGAATGGTGGGACCTCGCATCCTCGCGCAGTTCCTTCACGTTTGATGATGCCCTGTGCCCGGCGGGAACCTACCGCTATACAGTAGTATCCTACGACAATTGGAACAACGAGGCTGCGGTCACAGTGGGGCCCGTGACGGTTTCCACCTCGGGCGAATACATTATCGAGACCCGCACGGGTGGTCAGCACGTCTCCGATTATTCGGAATCCGGCACATTCTCCGACAGCTCATCCCACAGCACGGCCGCAGGCTGCACCGCGGCCATCGGAAGTCGGTTTGCCCTACCCGCTGATGGGAACGGACGCAATGACAAAGCCCGCTTTACACCCAGCGCCATGGCCACCGGAACCTACAACGTTTACGTGACCAGCTTTAACGTCTCCAGCGCCAATGCCCTCGGGGTCACTTTCCGCAAGAACGACGGGGGCGGCGTCGCCACCTCGACATTCAATCTTACCTATACCGCCACGGGAAACCAGTGGTTCCTCGTTGGGGCGGTCAACTTCACGGCTGGATCCGGCCACTATGTGGAATTCGACAACGCCACGCAAACCAACCTCGGCGATTCCACCAACGCCCGCATGAACGCCGCCGCAGTACGATTTGTCCGCACAAATGGTACACCCAAGGAATCCAAGCCCGCCGTGTCCGCCTCCGCCAGCACTGCCACTCAGGTTATTGTGGACAGCACGCCCCAAGCTCTCGACTATGATGATGACGGCTCCTCTGGGAAATGGGCCACCAGTTCACTTTCGGGCTACTATAATGGCAACGCCCGCTTCTACTCCTCGGCCAACACCTTTCCGATGAATTCCTACGCCGTCTGGCTTATCGACCTTCCCCGCTCTGGCAACTGGGCCATTGATGGCTGGGTCCGCAACAATACATCTTTCGCCACCCAAGCGCAATACCGCTTCGTGGATGGCACGGGGACTGTCCGTAATGTGACCACCACTCAGCGCTCTGCCTTCGACTCCACCACCACCGGTGACTGGCTTATCAATGTGGACGGGGTCAGCGATGCCAGCGCGTACTACTTTAACAAGGGGCACAATTACGTCACGATCTATGGCAACGCCGCTGGGGCTCAAACAGTCGTAGCCGATGCCCTGCGCTTCCGACTGATTTCCACTGGCGTGAATGACTGGCCGCTTTACTAGTTTCTCGCCTTGCGCGCAGCTTCCATGTAACGCTTCGCTGCCTCGGCAACCTCGATGATGGGTTTCCCGACTTCATAAAACGGGCGTCCGATGCCCACACCTTGGGCCAACGCGAGGTATTCAGCCATATTCTCGGGCGTTACCCCACCCACAACGATGATTGGGTCCTGCATCACGAAGCGAAGGTCTTTCAGGTACGCCGACCCGAAACGGTTTGCGGGAAAAAGCTTGAGGAAATCTGCCCCTGCATACAGCGCTGCAAAGGCCTCTGACGGGGTGAAGAACCCCGGGACCGAAACCAGGTTGAATTCCTTTGTGCGGCAGATGACGCCCGCATCCACATTCGGTGAAACGATGTAAGTCCCACCCGCACGGGCCACCTTGTCCACTTCATCAGGTTTAATGACCGTCCCAGCACCAATTAGCACATCCGTGCCGCGATAATGGCGTGCCGCCGCTTCGATGCTCTCAAGCGGCCTCGGAGAATTGAGCGGAATCTCGATCAGGCGCACTCCGCCAGCCGTCAGGGCCTCGCAGACCGGGATCACGTTTTCCGGCAATACGCCACGAATGATGGCGACTATCGGTGCTGCCTTCAAGGCCGCTGCGAATCGTGTCTTGTGATTTGTCATGGGCGCGTGTCTTTCCCATCCCCGGCTACAATTCAATCCCTTTTGAAGGAAAGGGGGTCCGATTCCCCAAAAGTGCTTGCGCGGACTTGCGTTCCTGTGTGGTTAGTTGCCGGTTCATAATGCGAAAAATAGCGCCAACCCCAATCGTTCGACGGCTCCCGTGGGGCCTGCTGCCGCGCCTTGCAGTTTCCACCGTTGCGCTTGGGGCATGGATCGCCGGCGAACTGGGCGTACTCATGGCCTATGCCCCCGAAGGTGCCTTTGGTACCCGCTGGAAGTGGATGATCGTTTCCGAGTTCTCCGGTCGTAATTCCTGGGTTCTCATCTCCGGCTTTTTGCTGACCTGTGGAATGTTAATGGTGGCATGGACACGCTGTCGACTTGGCGGGAGTGGATTGAACCGCAATCTTGCCTCCCGTGTGCTCGGGCCCGGGCTCATTCTCGGCCTCGCAGATGCGGGCTGCCTGACCGCCCAGCTTCACCAAGATGGGCGCACCGCCGTTTACGCACAAATGGTCTTTCTTCTTTCCGGACGGCTGTGCGTTGGCGCAATGCTTTGGGAAGCCGCCGATCTTGGGGGGTTATTCCGTGCCCTTGTGCGTGCCCCTGGCCGGGCACCCCGTGCCGCTCTCGCTGTGCTGGCCGTCGCACCAGTTATTTTTCTCCGCGGGATTTCCGCCACCCCCACCGGAGATGAACCTTCGTATACCTTCTACGCTACGTCCCTTGTGCGCGATGGTGACTTTCAATTCAACGACAAGGAACGGATCAAATTTAACCGGGAGATGGGGTTCCCACTGGAACAATTGCCTCATTATCCCCCGTTGTTCGGAGGCCGCCAGGTCCCAGGCCATTTTCTTGGCACCACGTTCATGATCCTTCCAGCCGTTGCGATCGGGAACTTATGCCATGCCATTCTGCCTTCAATCCGGATCGCGATGTTGATTTTCGACGGTATCACGCTACTGTTGTGCGGCCTGCTGGCCATGAAGCTCACCCGCCTGCCGGGACCTTCCATCATGGCCGCGGCCATCGTCGGGATATCCTTTCCACTGCTCGGGATGAGCTATCAGGCCTATCCCGATCCCTTTGTTGCCATGCTTGTTGCGGCTGCCATGGTTTTGATGGCGGATTCCATGGCTGCTCGAACCACGCTGCCATTGCGCAATGCACTGTGGGTTCTTTTCATTTGCGGACTTTTCCCATGGTTCCATACGAAGTATGCCTCCCTCTCCGTGGCCTTTGGCATTTGTGCATTTCTGTTCCAGTGGCCCTGGAGAATCAGAAACCTTGCCCTGAGCGCGACAGTTGTCGCCGGAACCGCCGCCATTTTCTTCCTCGTTCATTTGCCGATGTTTGGGGAGTTCATGTGGAAACAGTCCGCCATGTATGCCAAAGTATCATATGGGGCCACAGGATTTCTCACGGACAGCCACTTTGGGGTCATATCCTACCTTCCCTGGGTTGTCGTGGTTCCCGTCGGCTTTTGTATGGGTTGGCGACGCATTGGAGGCTGGCGATACTTCCTGTCAGCATTGTTGGTGGTCCTGGCAGTTGTCGGCCCGTCGGCTGCATTTGTCTGGGAGGGTGGAGCCACAGCTCTTCGCTATTTCACGCCAGTCATTCCAATCATGGCGCCGCTGCTGGCCATTGCGCTTGCAGGTTTGGGCCGGCGGGCCCTCTTTGTTGCGGCGGCAACCCTCATGGTCCCACTGCTCACCTGCATGGTCTTCTTGAACGATCCTTGGAGCGCATACACCCCCTATGTCCAGGGTTTGCGCGTCATCCTTGACAAGATTCTGGTCCCCATTTCGTGGCGGGAGTTTTTCGCCCCCATGCAGTTTTACAGACTTGGCACTGAGTCCGCCATGGGACAGTATCAAGGCACTGTGATCCTCATCGTCACCATTGCGGTGTCGCTGGTTTTGTGTCTGAGAAGGGTTAAAAACTGGTTTCCCCTCGCCGCTATGGTCATGTCGCTATTTGCCCTCGCTGGCGCTGCCCGCGTTTACGAAAGCCCCAATTGGGGAATCAGCGCCACTCGCTTTTTCCTGTCACAGGTTCAGCAGTTTGCCCGCGTTGAGGAACGCCGACCGCGACGGGTGAAAAAGTTGTTTCCCAGGCAAGATGACGGAACAACTTCCCCGGCGCTTGCACGGCTTGCCCTGCCGGCGAAGGTCAAACCAGTGGAGCGGGAATTCTACAATACGGATTTCAGCCGGGTTGGCGTTCGCGTGCCCTTAATGCACGGGGATGGCTATTTCTTCCATGGTCCGGAGTTGTTGCTCCCCCATTCGAATTACCGTCTTCAGATTCTCGGCAGTATAAATCCACTGGACAATGGCGAAACTTCGACGGGAACCATCGAACTCGTTGTCCATGGCCTCACCAAGGAGCGCCAGTTGGTCTACCGCAAGGTGGTGCCTGCCACGGACTTGCCAGCCCCCGATCCCAACGGCAAAACACAAGTTCTGCTTGAATGCACCTTCGCCCATAAACCCAGTGCTGCCACCATGGACTACTCCATTCACCGCATCGGAAACGTCGACTTTAACTATGAACGCTACCAGCTGGATTACCTTGGTGGTGCCCCGCAGGAAAACTGACAATCACTGGTGGTGACGCGCAGAGGTTTACCCAAGCCGGGAGAGAACCTGCTCCTGACGTCCCTTGGGAACGCAAAGGACATTCCCCTCATAAGGGCCCAAATCTGTTTCCAGGGCGGAAACGCCAATCCTTTCCGACTCGGGATTTTCGGAAATGGCCAGGAGGTCGTACTCCCACTCCCCCAGCAGTCCGAAAAGTTCCCGCTGACCAATCCCTCTCCGGTTCAGGCCGGCTTCAAACACTTCCAGCACCATGATAGGTTTGCATCTCGCCACCAACTTTGTCATGCCTTGCAGCGTATGATACTCGCCACCTTCGATGTCCATCTTCACAAAATCAATGGACTCAGTGCTCACAGGGCTATCATCCAGGGCCGTCATGGGAACCTGGGTCGTCTGCAGGCCCCCTGTCTCATCCACCGGCCCCGCAAATACGAAGGATCCACCCCAGTTGTTCGTATCCGCGGCGTGGAGCAGAGTGATGGTTCCGCTCGCATCTGAACAGGCACACTGGGATGCCGTAACGGTGGCCCCAAGGCCGCTTTCGCCAATGGTGGTTTCCAACATTCCGAAAAGAGCCGGGTGCGGCTCAAAGGAGAAGACTCGCCCCGTGCTACCACAGGCTCGACCAAGAATCGCGCTGAAATAACCGAGGTTTGCCCCGATATCGAGACATCGCCATCCAGGTTGGACAAGGGACTCCACGATGCGTCGCGTCGTCAACTCATAGACTCCATTGATGATTGACCATCCGATCACCAGGTCATGGAGGTTCACTGAAAATCGCAGGTCACCATCACGCACAATAACCATGTGCCCGTCCGGGCGATTGCTGTGCCCATAGTACCTGCTTCGGAACTCCCGCGATGCGGTGAAGCCAAACAGCAACGCCTGTAAAGTCGGGAATTCAGCGGCACGTTGCCGAAGGTTTTCAATGCTCGAATCCTCCGGAAGACGGTTCAGTAACAATCGGTAGGCATGAAAGATGTCGAGGGCACTGGTTTTCTCACAATGAACACCCTGCTTCGTATCATCCCACAGTTTCTGGAAAATCGTGTTGGCCGATTCGGGCAATTCCATGAAGTCGTATCCAATAGTCTGATGTGATTTCGTGGAGCACTTGGCGGGCAATTTCGAGAAACGCCCGGATCACCTGTTGGAAACCATGCTGCACGATTCAGAGCGCATTCTCCTAATCCTTGTCGGCCGGATCCTGCAATGGCAAACGACACCACAACGAAGGAGCGTCAAGGGATGAGGGAGAATTGCACGGGAATGGGGAAACTCGATTTTCTGTACCAGTGGGCGGCTTAAACTACTATCAACAGTCCAACTAGAGACCTCAAAATCACAGCCTGCCACTGACACTAATTGCCACAGGTAACGGCGATTCATCCCCTAGGTTGGGGACCAGACTCCCGCACAGGCGGCAAGTTCAGCGACGGGTTCTCGCACGCCCTCCAAGCATTCCCCGAGTAATCTGGTGGCCCAGCTGGGTCCCAACGCTACGGGCAGCGCTTTTCAGGAAAGCACCGGCAATGGCAAGGAGCCCACCCATGGCACCGGCAACCACCGCACCGGTAGCTGCACCAGATTTTTGTGGAGCCTCGGGCTCGGGTACAGGAGCTTCGCTCGAGGCGCCAGGTCCAGCAGCGCCGCCGGCGGCGCGCTTTTTCAGCATTTCGTAAGCCGACTCGCGGTCCACGACTTGGTTGTACTTTAAGCCTACAGCGCTGGCGGCAGCCGCTTTGGTGCGCTCCGCTTCATCAGCCGGTCCCAACCGGCTGGATGGCGGTCGCACGAGAATGCGGTCAACCGGCGTAGGAATGCCCTTATCGTCGAGCATGCTGGCCAGGGCCTCGCCGACGGCAAGTTCGGTGATTGCCGTGGCTGTGTCGATCTTCGGGTTTTCGCGGAAAGTCTCGGCGGCGGCGCGCACAGCTTTCTGGTCGCGGGGCGTGAACGCGCGCAGGGCGTGCTGAACGCGGTTGCCAAGCTGGCCGAGAATCTTATCGGGTACATCGAGAGGATTCTGGGTGATGAAGTAAACTCCTACGCCCTTCGAGCGAATGAGGCGGACGACTTGTTCGACCTTTTGAACCAGAGAGTCAGGCGCACCATCGAAGAGGAGGTGGGCTTCGTCAAAAAAGAAAACCAGCTTGGGCTTTTCGGGGTCACCGACCTCGGGCAATTCCTCAAAGAGTTCACTGAGCAACCAAAGAAGGAAAGTGGCGTAAAGGCGCGGATTCTGCATAAGCTTGTCGGCGCAGAGGATGTTGATGATACCGCGGCCGTCGGCCGTCGCCCGCATGAGATCGGCAAGCTCAAGGGCAGGCTCGCCAAGGAACTTCTCGGCACCCTGCTGTTCGAGAACCAGCAGGTCTCGCTGTATGGCCCCGACGCTTGTCGCGCTGATGTTTCCGTATTCGGTCTTAAGCTCTGCGGCGTGTTCCCCGACAAAATCGAGAATGGCGCGGAGATCCTTGAAGTCGATAAGAAGGAGCCCCTGATCGTCGGCGAGCTTAAAGGCGATGTTGAGGACACCCTCCTGCGTGTCGTTCAGGTCGAGGAGACGGGAGAGGAGGAGGGGGCCCATGTCACTAACGGTGCCGCGAACGGGATGGCCTTTCTCACCATAAATATCCCAAAACTCCACCGGGAAGCCTTCGTTGCGATAGTCGGTTAGGCCGATGGCCTGGGCGCGTTCCACGAGCTTGGGCTTGTTTTCGCCTGCCTGGCAAATGCCGGAGAGGTCGCCCTTCACGTCCGCCATGAAAACGGGGACTCCCTTGGCACTGAAGCCCTCGGCGAGCACCTGAAGCGTGACGGTTTTGCCGGTGCCAGTGGCCCCGGCGACCAGTCCGTGGCGATTGCCGAGGTGGGGTAAAAGTTGGACGGGGCCTTCGCCTTTGCCAATGAAGATGCCGTTATCGTCAGCCATCAGGTAACCCTCCCGATTGAAATGGAAGGATAGTGTGCAGCACTTTCGCTTTGTGCGGCAACAAACAAATGCATTGGATGGCCAATAATCAGAGGGAGGGAACTGTTGGTAACTTATCAGAAACGTGGCCATCGCACTCGCCCCATGGGGAACCACAGCCGCGCCGAGACAGCCGGCGCATGAACTGCCTGCCGCCAGCCAGCGCGCCACAGGAAAGCGCAACTGCCATGGAGGGTGACCAACAGCGCCACTCCCCCGCCGAGATAGGGCGCATCTGGAAAACTGTGTCGTGGGCCGGACTGCTGGGAACGATATACGGCATCATATGCATGACGGGCGCGCCGCGGGTCAAGTTTCTGACGGATCTGAAGGCCACGGCTTTCGATTTTGGGCTCATCGCAGGCCTTTGCAGTTTCGCGATCGCGTTTCAGGCGGTCGGAAGTCTGCTAAACAGTCACCTCCGGCGGCGGAAGGTGCCGTGGATGATCATCACCATTGCGCACCGCCTCCTGTTTGCCGGTGTACTGGTGGCGGCTTTCGTGCTGCCGCAGGGGCACACACAAATGGCCGTCATCATCTCCGTGATATTCGTGCACGATGCGCTGGCGCAGACATCTGTGCCCATGTGGCTTTCGTGGATGACGGATCTGATTCCCGAGCGCGCGATGGGGCGTTACTGGGCGCGCCGGCAGAGATTTATCACGATATTGAGCATCGGTGCAATGCTGGCGATTGCCTTCTATTTCAACTGGTACGAGAAGGCCGGGCAGGTGCAACTTGGTTTCCTGATATTGGGAACAATTGGCATCGTGCTTGGCGTGACTGACATTTTATTGTTTGTGGCCGTGCCGGAGCCATCGCGCTCCGATGTCAAGGGGGCGGGGGTCTTGCACTCTCTCGCGGAACCACTTTGCGACAGAAACTATCGGCCGTTTCTCGTCTACATGAGCTATTGGCACTTTGCGATCTTTGTGTCGGCGCCGTTCTTTGGCCTCTTCATGATCGAGAACCTCGGGTATAGCGTGATGACCTACCAGTTGCTGAACGTGGTGGGGGCCGTGGGCGTGGTACTGACGTCAAACTTCTGGGGTGTGCTGTGCGACTTGTGCGGTTATCGCCCCGTGCTGGTGGTGCTGTCCCTGGGCAAGGCAATCACGCCGCTGGCATTCATGCTCGCGCCCAAGTATGATCCGGTGGGCATACCGTTTCTCGTTATCATGTTTTTCCTGGATGGCATTTGCAACTCGGGCTGCGCGCTGGCCACCCAGGGCGCCATGCTGAAGTTCGGCCCGCGGCACAATCGCGCAGCTTATGTGGCCGCGGCAAATCTTCTTGCGGTGGGGATTGCGGCGGGAATATCGCCCATGCTGGCGGGGCCCATGATTGATGCGGTGAACAAACGGGTTCAGATTGATGTTGGTTGGTACTCACTCAATGGTTTCCACCTCGCGTTCTTCCTGAGTTTTTTGCTGCGCCTCGGCAGCATTTATCTCGCTGCGAAAATTCACGAGCCGGGCTGCCTGAGCGTGGGGGCAATGTGGGCACAGGTGCGCGCGCGTAACTCGCTACGCACCATCGGCATGGTCAACCGTTTGCATGCGACGTCGCGTGAAACACAGCGACTGCGCATCATTGATGGGCTGACGGAATTGCGCCACCCGCTGGCCATTGGGGAACTCATCAGCGCCTTGGAGGATGAGAGCCGACGAGTACGCGCATCTGCAGCGGACGCACTTGGTTGGATCGGCACTTCGGACGCCACGCGGCCACTGGCCCGGGCACTAAGCGATTCGGGCTCCGGGATACAGCCAAAAGCGGCGCTGGCCCTTGGGCGTATCGGGGGAATGGAATCGCTAAAGGCCCTGCTCGCGAATCTGGTGCATGAGGATCCCGCGGCCCTGGGCGAAACGATTGATGCACTGGGCGAGCTCGGCGACGGCGCGGCGATTGTGCCGCTCATCTGCCTTTTTCACGAAACAAACAATGAGGCATTGCGCAACCGCATAGCGACGGCACTCGGCCGATTGTCGTCTATGAACTCGGTGGATGAGGTCATGGACGCGCTTGGCGACGAGCGCAAGTTCACGCGCCCTGCGCCTGCAATGGGTTGAGTGGGCATAAGGCCAACTCGCCATTTGTAATTTAAGGTAACCGGATTGGGAGGGAGGGTAAAGCCATGAAAATGAGGTCAAGGTGGTTCTATGGAACGGTGATTGCCGGACTAGTCCTAATGGTGCTCGGGGCAGTGGATCCTTTGGAAGGGTCGCTGGTGATTCTTGCTGGCAGCGCCCTTGTGGCCGTCGGCGCGTTACTCTGCCACAGCAGGTCTCAACGGGTGGCTTGGTGGGCTCTGGGGCTAACGTCTACCGGCGTAGCACTGATGATTGTGCTGAGCCAGTTGGGCGGCCTGGGAGGATCGCGTGGCGTATCCGTTTGGTGGGGTTTGCTGTTACTGCCCTACCCGATTGGCTGGCTGCTGGGAATTGCCGCCGCAACGCGGACATTGCTTCGGGCACGCCATCCTTAATCCATCGGGGGTAATTCTGCCTCGCGCTGTTCCCGTTTAGATTTGGCGTCTGTGTACTTAGAGCCTAAAGAGGGCGACCTGCGTCGTTCGAGTGCGGCCACGTATTCGGAAGTAATAAACACCAGAATCCAAACCGGCCAACCATAGAAGATCAAAATTGGAACGAGGCCCTTGCCCAAGTCTGTCATAGCACCGACAATACTCATGGCCAGCACAATGAGTAGAAATCTGCTGAAAAGGGTCATGTTCACCCGATTGCTGAGTGCGGCAAGCCAATCAGTCAATTTGTTTCAAGAATTCGAGACACCGATTTAAATCCAAGAACCCACCGGTTGCTCTCGCCTCCCTCCAATTCTACCTTAAAAATCACAGAAACCAAACAAGACTATTTCCTGACTGTAGAAAGGCGCTGGCACCATTTCCCGTTGTCGAGGTTCTGCGATTGAAGAAGATCTGGGTTCTCTGCGGGGGCCCTTCCACGGAGTTTGAGGTTTCGGTCAATTCCGGCCGGGTGATTTGCGAGGAGATTGACCTGAAGAAGAACCGGGTTCGGCCCGTGGTGATCACGCGGCTGGGGCGTTGGATCATCGGGGGACGCGAATTGGCCTCGGAGGCCGACCGCACCTACCTCGACGCCTATTTCGAGCGAGCAACGTCACCCAATATGACGGTTTCCAGCGCCAACATATCAGCGGCGCTCAAACAGATGACCACTGAACATGTGGATTGCGCAGTCCTGGCCTTACACGGGCAGTATGGCGAGGATGGGCGCATGCAGGGATTCCTCGAAATGGCGGGAATCCCCTACACCGGGGCACGATGTCTTTCGTCGGCCCTGGCGTTCAACAAAATCCTGTCGCTGGATGTGTTTCGCCGCGCGGGGTTGACCACCCCCAAGGGTGTTCACATTACCAAAACTAATCGAAAGGCGGCGGTTGCAGCCGCCAAGGAACTGGCGTATCCCGTGTTCGTGAAACCGGTGTGCGGTGGATCAAGCGTGGGCTTGACCTTGGTTCACAAGGCCTCGGAACTGAACGCGGCCATTGATGCCGCACTGACAACGGACGAGGAAGCCCTTGTGGAATCGCGGGTGGACGGCGTCGAGGTTTCCTGTGGGGTTCTGGATGTGGTCAAGGGGGACAAGGTGGAAACTATCACCCTGCCGCCAACGGAGATCCGACCCATGGAGGCAGAGTTTTTCGACTATACCGCAAAATACGTGGCTGGGAAATCGAAGGAAATCACGCCCGCAGACCTGCCCAAGAAGGTCCTTGCGGCAATCCAGGAATGCGCCCTGAACGCACACCGGGCTCTGGGATGCGAGGGAGTGTCGCGGACGGACATGATCATTCCGTCCAAGGAACCGCGGACACCGGTGGTGCTGGAGACCAACACGCTGCCAGGCATGACGCGGACGTCTTTGCTGCCCCAACAGTGCGCGGCCACGGGAATCAAGTTTGGGGAGTTCGTGCAGGGAATGATCGACCACGCCATCCATCGGCACAAGACACGACGACATTAGATGCGCCCCGGCCAGTCGAAGGCTTGCCCACCTGCCGATTTCTGATGATTTTCCCGACAGGCTGGCAATATTTGGGTGCAAATGAAAGAGTATGGCGATTTTGAGCTGAACTCTGCCGATGCCATTTTTCAGCAGGGTCTGGACCTGCTGGAATGCGACCACTTTGAGGAGGCGCTACGGGCGTTCGACTTTGTCGTCAGCCAGCAGCCTTACAATGCTGATGCCTTTTTTCACCGCGGCATTGCGTTGGTGAACCTGAACAGGAGCGACGAGGCGGCGGGGGCATTCAAGATCGCGGTGGAGCTTGCCCCGACGGAGGCCCTCTTTCACACACACTTTGGCTATGCCCTGATGCTTTCGAGCAAGCTCGTGGATGCGATTGAACAGTTTGACAAGGCCTTGGAATTGTCGCCTGACAACTACCAGAACAAGATTTACAAGGCGTGCGCCTTGGCGGAAAATCGCAACCTACATGGTGCCCGGGCGTTGCTGAAGGAAGTGCTCGAAGAGCACCCTGATGACCTGGATGCCCGACGCAATCACGGGAACATTGCCGCGGCAATGGGCGATGATGAACTGGCGATTGAGGAATACTCCGTGGTGCTGCGAAAGCAGCCAAACAATCTCGATGTACTGCGTCGGCGTGCGGAGATCTTCCAGCGGCAATCGAGGCAGGACGACGCAATCCGGGCTTACCGCGAAATCGTGGCAATCGATCCGCGCGACCGGACAACGTGGATGACGCTCGTGCGTGTCCTTGGGGAAACAGGCGACCGCCCGGCGGTGATTGCCCACGCAACGGAGGCCATCGACCTTGGCCACGAGACGGCGGAAATTTACGTGATGCGCGGCAAGGCACTGCTGGAGCAAAAGCAGACGGAGCAGTCCATAACGGACCTGCGCCGGGCACGGGAGCTGAATGATCGGCTGCCAGAGGCGCACCACCTTCTGTCACGTGCTTTCATGGAGTCGGGTCGGCTGGGACAAGCCGTGAAGTGCGCAAGCCGGGCGCTACAACTTAATCCACGGGACATCCGTTTCCTGTTGATGAAGGCGGCGCTTCACCACCGCCTCGGGGAGTACGACGCAGAGTTCCAATACCTGACCGCGATCGCCGCGGAGATTCCCGGTGATTTCGAGATCACTCGACGCACCGTGGAGAACCACCTCCTGCGCAAGCAACCGCAACAAGCTGTGACCGTGCTCGAGGAGTTTCTTGGCAAGGATCCCGACCACTCACGGGCACTGCTCCTGTTTTCGGAACTGAACGAACGCCTCGGGAACGTGGGCCAAACGCTGTGGGCGTACCGCCGAATTTTCAGCCAAAAGCAGGTCGAAGTGGAGGCCTTTCTGGCGTTTGCGCGTTTTCTGGTCAGGCAGGCCGACACCAATCAGGCACTTCAGGTTCTGGATCGCGGTGCGGCAATCTACCGCGACCACGCGGCCATCCACCTTTGGCGGGCGGAGATATATCACTCGCTGGGGCGCCATGAGGAGTGCATCGCGAGGATACAGGAATTCGGGCCGGGGCCTGTACGGGCGCCTGCCATGTACTGGCTGCTGGGCAAGAGTTACTACGCCATTGGCGGTTTCCAGCAGGCGCTGAAAGCATTTGGCGAGGCGCGAAAGCACGAGGAACAAGCGGGACGTGCCAGTGTGCCGCCATTTCGGTGTCTTGTGGCTGAGGCATGGACACTCCATCACCTTGGGCGCACCGGCGAAGGCATCGCACTGCTCGGAAGGTACGCGGGGAAATTCGACCAGTTTGAGCGGGAGTACCACGAGGTTCTCGGCGAACTCTATGAAAACGCCGGGACGCCGGAGCGGGCTCTGGAAGTCTACTCCGAGGGATTGCGAAAATATCCAAAGGCCGCAACACTGCACTATCGCATGGCGCGAACCGCTGCGGCCACAGCCGATCGCAAACTCCTAATCAAGCATCTGGATGCCGCCGTTGCTAATGATGGCACGCTGGCGGATACTGCGGCAAATGATCCCGTTTTCCAAAAATTCGCTTATAGCCCATCCCTCAACCGGGTATTGGGTTTCCGCTTTTACCGTCGGCGGGCGAAGCTGCTCACGTTGATGGGGCTGTGGATTGTGGCGCTTCTGGTAACGGTTTACCTGGCGAATCATTGACGCAACCGGCAGCAACTGCGAGACACTGCAGGTAGAGGCCAAGCACGGGTAGCAATTTGATGGACATTCCAGGTATGCCCGCCCCTGACCGAAACATCTCCGAACCAAAATTCCATGGAACAGCGGCCATGATGGCCCACAAACAGGTTTGCGCCACACTGGGTACATTTCGGGTCTCAAGTGCATTTCGCATCAGCCATGCCATGGGTAGCAGCAACAGAATCAGGTAGTGATCCCAGAGAAGAGACGGGATCAGGAGTGAAAGTAGAATCGTGCATTGAAACAGTGCCTGTTCCGAAAGCGTCATGGTCCTGGGCGAACCCAGAGGCCGAAGAGCACTTCGGGATTTCCACCACGCCGCCACAATCAGGAGAAGAAGGGCGGCGGTTGCGACTCGGGTAGCCGTATTGGCAGCTTCCTGGGAAAGGGCGAGCCATGGCTGCGTGATGCCGTTGTCCGCCACCATCAGGTGGGTGAACAGCGAATTCAGACTTTGGTTCGACGGTTCCTTCCAGAAGATCGCCTTGTATTGCTCAAAGGTCGAATGACCGTAGCCCATCTGGCGAAGCATGGGCAGGAAGTCGAGGTGGATGTCCCACCCCACGCAAATCAGCGAAATGGCAATGCATGCAGCGGCACTTGCGACCATTGTTGCTGCCGCGCGCCAGCGGGCCACGGCAATAAAGTAGAAAATGAACAGGGCCGGCGAAAGCTTATAAACGGCAGCGAACCCAAGGACCGCGCCTGCTGCGACGTCGCGACCCCGCATCAGCAAGGCCAGGGCGCCACAGTAGGAAAGGAGTAAGACGAAGTTGAGTTGGCCCGCAGTCAAGGTTCGCACCACAGGAAAGTTGAGAGCCGCCGCAACAAGAAGAGCCCCGATTGCCCTGAGGCGGGATTCAGGAAAGAGACTGCCAGCCATGATCCAGAGGCATGCGAGGAGCATTGCCTGATTCAAACAGAACCAAACCACGGACGCCGCGGGAAACGGCAGGGGATGAAGAAAGATCATCGAAAGGCCAGTAAACGGAAGATATACATACGGGTTAATGGCTGCATCCCGCATTCCCGCACGATGGGCCTGCAGCAGAAGATTTTCTGCCGGGTAGGGACTCTCCCGCTCTGCGAGCGCCTGAATTCCGAGATAAATGTGTCGAAAGTCGTTGTCGTGGCGGCCATGAAAGGCGAACCAGCCGGGAATGGTAAGATAAAGGGTCAACCCGAGGAGCAAAACAACAAGCGTTGCTGGCTGTCGCGTGGAAGGGCTCATTTGGAGGCTGTCACGTCCCACCTGTATATGGATACTCCGGGAGGAATTGTATGACGGTTGGTTTCATGGCGCTTCAGGAACGATTCGAGAATCTCCCATTCCGCGGAGGAGAAGCGTGGCTTAAAGTAGCGGTCTTTTTGTCCGCCGGCGGAAAGTTCAGCGTCGTTGACCAAAATGCATGCGACTTTCTCCTTCCTCAGGGCAGCCTCAAGATCCTCAACGGACTTGCAGTTGTGTTGGCGCAGGAAGTACGCCGCAGCAGGGGTGTCGAACCAATCGCTCCAAATCGCACGGAAATTTGCGCCGTAAATTCGGTGTTCGCCCACAAGGAGAACTTTCTCGTCGGGTTGCACGGTCTCGTTGAGTTTCTGGTAGGCCTGCCAGTAATTCAGCGACTCGCTCATGTAACGTTCGCGGGAGTTTCCACCCAGCAGATACTCCAGAGTCGGGGGCGCCACACGGGTGTACTCCTGCTGCACTCCCCAGGATAGGCCATATGCGACGGACATTGTGAGCGCCCCGGCCGCCACACGAAATGCCGATAGTCTGGTGTCTGAAGCCAGATAAAGCAAAAAGCAAAAGACTGCGGGAAGCACGAGAGGAATCCAGGTCATAAGCATGCGGTTGCTCTGATAGGTGAAGAACCACAGGACATAGTAGACAAGGGCCAGAACGGTGGACCAGACAACAGGGCGTGATTCCGGTCGCCCGCGCAACACGGCAATGCCGGCAACACCAGCAATCAGCAGGACAAGCAACCACGGGCCAAGGTAGTTGTTCTCATAGCGGTAGAACTGGAAGGTTGCGTCCATCGGAGACAGGCAAAGATTGAGCAAAGACTTTGGCAAACCCTTCTCCGCCATTTTCGCGGCATAGAATTGGGTGTTTCCGGAGGACCACTCGCCACCACCAAAAACTCCATGGGCGAGCGGATAAAATGGATTTCCGGTCAACTGGAAATTCTTCAGGTACCAGACTCCCCCCGTAAGAAACGCCGGGATGGTCCATGCCACGGCGCACTTCCCGGGGCTGCGGGATGATCCTGGTGGCATGCGACCACCAACAATTTCGGTAAGCCCAATGACACCCACCAGCACTGCCAGCGGCCCGGCCGTGTACTTTGTTCCCATCAAGCCGCCCGCAAGCAACCCAGCCACGGCGAATGCACTGACCGTTCCTCCACGTGAAGCCAGAAGTACCGCATAAAGGGCCACGAGAAGGAACAACGTCACAGCATGATCAATAAAGGGCCAGGAAGCCACCACAAACGAGACCGGAACCGCCGCGTAGGCCAATCCGACAACAGCGCGTACTGTGGACAGGCTACATCCGTCCGCCGCCGGGAACAGTGGCTCTGCAAATCGCCGACAGAATGCGAGCACCGCCAGGCATGAGATTATCATGACAGTGAAGTGCATGAGTTGGGCCGCCTCGGGTGCGGCGCAACTCATGGCAACCAGAAAATGCATTTCGACAAGGAACGGGAAGTTACTCGCTGAGTTGAGTGGAAGGTAGCCAATACGCCCGTTCTTAAGGTACTCTTGCAATGCCCCGAGGTGATAGCGAACCGCATCCGACTGGGACGGCGGAACGAGGGCATAACAGGCGCCCATAAGAATCGCCACAATTCCGAAAACAGACAGCGCATTGCGTGCTCGATACGCACCAAGGGGGCGGCGAAGCACTCGTGGCAGGGATCGCACGGCAGCAAGTATCGGCTTGGGCCAGAAACCGGGAAGCAAAACCCATGCGCTTACCCAGGGACCACAAAACACCGTCCCTGTCGCAAGAGTCGCAAGTCCGAGCATTACAAAACCAACCGAGAAGTTGAACACTGTTTGCTCGAGGGGTTGCAGACTCGCCAAACCGAGCCTCACCGTTAAGAACGAACCTACGCAAATCGCAGACGAAAGCCAAAGCCCCCAAACAGCAATTGCGACAACGGGGACGTTAAAATGGGCGAAGGTATCGGTTCTCTTCAGGAGCGTCCCAAGTAGGGTAAGGTCCTTTAGCGGCGTCAGGGCTGCGGCGCGGCTGGCGTCCGTCGCGCCGATCTGCGCCCACCCGATCACCCCCAGAGCCGCGGCCGCCATCGCCAGTGCCCCGAGTAGTGGATACACGCTTCCGCCCCGATTTGGTTCCGGTTCGTTCATTGGCTTTGGACGGCACCACGCCTTTGGCCCCATGGTCAACTGCCGTTGATGACGCAGTGTTGGCCCCTGTCCACCCCGGACCGTGGAGGATTTGGCCGGGGCGCTTGCCGGTTAGCTTGCCGTCGTCGATAACGAGGTCCCCATTGACCATCACGTAATCGAATCCGCGGGAAAAGGCGTGGGGTTTCTCAAAAGTGGAGTCATCCTGAACCTTCGCCAGATCAAACACAACGAGGTCGGCTGCGGCACCCGGGCGCAGAACGCCGCGATCGAAGAAACGAAATCGCTGGGCTGGTAGGGATGACATTTTGCGAATGGCATCCTCAAGGCGAAGCAAGCCCGTGTCGCGCACATAGCGCGCCAGCACTCGTGCATTATTGCCGTATCCTCGGGGGTGGGGAACTCCCTGGCCCATCTCGCGTATACCGGAATCACTGGCAAACATGGTCCATGGGTACGCAGCAATATTGCGAACATCGCCCTCGTCCATGGAGTGGAAAACCATGCTGGCTCCGCCGCTGGTTACGATATCTGCCACAGTTTCAGCCTGGGCTTCCCATGTGTCGCTGTTACGCCACTTCTTCGCGATTTCGACAATGTTCATTCCGTTGATCGATTTGTCGGCCTTGAAATTCGAAACGAAAGCGTACGCGAGGCTGGGGCGCCCGCCCTCATCACGGCGGGATTTGATGATGGATTCTACAATCTTTGCCCGCTGCTGGGGATCCTTGACCCGATTTTGAACGTCGGTCGTGGTTCCCTCCACAGCCCAGTCGGGAAGCATCGTGTTAATGCCCGTGGAGGACGCCGTATAGACATACTGGTCCACCGTCACGTCCTGCCCGGCTTTGCGTGCCTCTTCCACCATCTGCAGGGTCATGGTGGAGAGCCCAAATCGTTTTGGGGAGGTTATCTTAAAATGGGAGATTTCCACCGGCATATGATTCGTGCGCCCTATTTCGAGGGCTTCATTGATGGCCTTTTCTATTTCTCCCCCTTCACTGCGCATGTGTGTCGCGTAGAGGCCCCCATATTTGGCAACCTCGCCAGCAAGAGCCACCAACTCATAGGTCTTGGTGTAGGTGCCGGGGGTGTAAATAAGACCGGTGGACATCCCAACCGCCCCGTCGCGCATGGCCTGGGCTACGATTTCCTTCATCGCCTCAATTTCAGTAGTGACGGGGTCACGATTGCGGTTTCCCATGACTTCGCGCCGGACAGTCCCCTGCCCCACCAGCGAGGCCATATTGATGCCAATGCCAAGCTGGGTGTGGGAGGTAAATGCTTTCGCAAGATCTGCGTAGGAACTGCCGCAGTTCCCCGTCACGACCGTCGTGACACCCATGCGGACAAAACTTTCCGCCTCGGGGTTCTTAGCGAAGTCGCCTTCACAGTGCGTATGAACATCAATAAATCCTGGGGTGACATAGCGCTCGGCGGCATCTATCACAATTGGAGCCGTCGTGCCTGGGCTCAAATTCCCGATCTCGGCAATCCGCTTGTCCCGAATGGCGATCTCCCCACGATACCAGGGGTTCCCTGCCCCATCAATAATGCGGGCATTCTTAATGATGATATCGGCGTCCTTGGCTTCCAAATTGGACGCTAGGGAAAGCAGAAGTAAAAGACGGGCGAAGCGGGTCATGTTTGGCGGAATCTTTCCGGGAATTTGGTTTGGTTAGCAAAGATGGGGCACAAACCGATTGCAAGAGGCGACTGTCGAGGGCGAACCCGTTACTCTTTCCTTGCGAATGCACGGCGGGGGTCCTGTTTAGACTGACACTCGATGAACATTCTCGGCATATCGGCCTTCTACCACGACTCGGCGGCTGCGCTGGTGAGCGATGGCCAACTCATTGCTGCGGCGCAGGAGGAACGTTTCTCACGCCGCAAACACGATGACCGCTTTCCGCGGCTTGCCGTGGCCTATTGCCTCAAGCAGGCGGGAATAACCATCGCCGACGTGGACCATGTGGTGTTCTACGACAAGCCATTCACCAAATTTGAGCGCCTGCTGTTCACCTATTTGCAGGAGTTCCCCCGCGGTTTTCGCTCTTTCCTGTGGGCCATGCCAATCTGGATGAAGGACAAGCTCTGGATCAAATCGCTCATACGGCACGACCTTCAATATAAGGGGAACATCCTGTTTTGCGACCATCACGTCTCCCATGCCGCCAGTGCGTTCCTGGTTTCGCCGTTCCAGGAAGCAGCGCTGATTACGGTGGACGGTGTCGGCGAATGGAGCACATCGACCTGGGGCGTTGGCCGTGGCTCGAAAATTGAGTTGATGCATGAAACGCGCTTTCCCCATTCACTGGGATTGCTTTACAGTGCATACACTTATTATCTGGGATTCAAGGTCAACAGCGCGGAATACAAGGTCATGGGGCTGGCGCCTTATGGGCAGCCAACCTATTATGACAAGGTCCGCCAGACGGTGGACTGGAAACCGGATGGCAGCTTCCGGCTGAACACAGAATATTTCGATTACATGTCGGGCCTGCGGATGACCAACGAGAAGTTCGACGCCCTTTTTGGAGGCCCGCCGCGCAAGGGGGAAACCTGGCTGACCCAGCGGGAGTTCGATATCGCAGCAAGCATCCAGAAGGTTACCGACGAAATCATGGTCGCCATGGCCACCCATGTGCGCAAACAAACGGGCATGAAGCACCTTTGCATGGCCGGAGGGGTGGCGTTAAACTGCGTGGCCAATGCGCGGGTGCTAAAGCAGGCCGGATTCGAGGAAATCTGGATCCAGCCCGCCGCGGGCGATGCGGGCGGGGCGCTTGGGGCGGCATTCTACGCGTACAACACCATACTCGGCAATCCCAGGGAGTTTGAGATGAAGCACGCCTATTGGGGGCCGGAGTTCACAGACGCGGAAAGCCGCAGCTATCTGGATTCCATCGGCGCAAAGTACCGCGAGCTCAAGCCCGACGAACTCACCCGGGAGGTTGCCAGTGCTATAGCGGCGGATAATGTGGTGGGGTGGTGCCAGGGACGCATGGAGTTCGGCCCGCGTGCCCTTGGTTCTCGCAGCATTCTTGCTGACGCGCGGGACCCGGACATGAAGGACAAGCTAAATCAGAAGATCAAATTCCGCGAAGGCTTCCGTCCCTTTGCGCCAAGTGTCCTCCTGGAAAGGACGCCCGAGTTTTTCGACCTCGAAACGCCCCACCAAAGCCCCTTCATGCTGCTCGTGGCGGACGTGCGTCCGGACAAGCGCGTCATCCCATCGGTAACCCACGTGGACGGCAGCGCACGCCTGCAGACCGTGGCCAAGGCCACGAATCCAGCCTACCACGCGCTGATTGAGGAGTTCGGCCGGCAAACCGGGGTGCCTGTCATTATCAACACCAGTTTCAATGTTCGCGGTGAGCCCATTGTGTGTACGCCAGCGGACGCCTATCGCTGCTTTATGCGCACGAACATGGACTTCCTCGTTGTGGGGAATCTGCTGATGGACAAGAAGGAACAGCCACCCTGGAAGGAAGAGGGCGACTGGCGTAAGGAATTCGCGCTGGATTAGCGGGACTAGGATTCAGGTTTTGATTCGCGGAATACTCGAAAAAAGAAAGAAGGGCGGTCCAATGATGGACCGCCCTCTTGCTTTACTCAGACTATTTTGAACTGGAGAACGGCGCTTACTCGTAAAGCGACCATTCCTTTTCCGCTGCCAGCGGAATCGGATCGCGGGGGAACAGAGGGGAGGAAATGAAAACCTGATTCTGGGGCGTGGTGCCGGTAGCCGGTGTCCGCGGAGCCAAGACATAGATGCTGCGACTGTCTGGGCTATACAGCGCCTCCTGGTAGTGAGTTGCACTCGGTAGTTGGGCATCCACTATGGTCCATGGGCCCAAAGTTCCGGTGCTTGTGTTAAACGTTGATCTGTAAACTACATTTTGGGCAGCGCCACCGTTTGTGCGGCCGGCAATGCAGAAAACCGTATCGTTTACTGCAACCAGCTCGGCTCCGTAGAGATTAATTGGAAGCGGCGCAGTGGTTTGTTCCGTCCATGATGTAATTGCCCCGGTAGCCGGATTCGTCGAAGCCACATATACCTTGTTGATTGCGTCCGCATTGAGTTGCGATGAGTTGGGAATCCCTACACCGGAAATAACGTAATTTCCCACTGAGCAGGCGGAAGGAAACCACCAGCCAGTTAGCCCTGTAGCATCCGGATCAGGAACCGGCAGGGTGGTTGAGAATGCACCAAGGTCGCCGTTAGGTTGGATTTTGGCCACCACGCATGTGTCATAGGTAACTGGTGTGCCTGATTGGCTATCGCCAGCCCAAGCGTAAAAGTAACCTGCGGATGTAATCGCAGCGCCACCAAGTTCGGGATCATATGGTGAGGGAAAGAGGGAGGTTGTTATGGTATCGATTACGCCCGTGCCGTTATTGATTTTCACAATAGTTGTCACGTTTCGATTGGGTCCACCAGTATTCCAACCGCCGCCTGCAATATACACAACACTATTTGTGGTAACCGTTTGCGCATTGATGTAGGCATAACGCTGGGTTCCGTTGGCGGGAAGATCTGTCAAGGCATCAGATTGGTAAATCTGGCCATTGTACTTATTGACCCGCAAACGCCAGCTCTTACGAGTATCCCCATCCGTGGCATTGTTTCCGCCGAAAACATATATGCTGTCGCCACTATAGACTGCCCCATGCATCTGGGCGGCAAATCCCGTCGGATATATCGCTGTCTGGGTTGTCCAGCTTGTTATCAGTGCTGGTGTTTGCGCGGACGCCAAGGCGGCGGACAGCGCAACGCCTGCGAGCAAAAGACCAATTCTTAGCCGCATTGTTTGTGCCCCTTTATATTAAAGTTGTGATACTAAATCCACAGATGAAAACGCTTCCTCGGGAAGGCGGTTGTCAACGATTTCCGACAGGGATTTGGCGTAATTGTTCCGCCCCTCGGGGATGACCGGAACAAAAAGAAAAGGCAGGCGTTGCGCCTGCCCAATTCGGGGTGGCAGCCAGAACCGTTTCCGAGGCTCTTGGCGCGCCTTTTTGCTGTGGTTATCGTGACATAAAGCAAGGCGTATGCCACCCCCAAAACGACGGGAAACGCAGCAATCTGCGCTTCGTAATGGGCCACAATTAGGTCACTGAATCGGGGAAAAGTGGTGGAGGTAAGGGGATTCGAACCCCTGACCTATACGTTGCGAACGTATCGCTCTCCCAACTGAGCTATACCCCCACACAGGTTTGAGGCTCTCTGCTATACTGGGCCGCGAAACCCCTATTCAGCCAGCCCGCAGCCGCGGCTCAGTGGCTTAAACTTCAAGGGTTCCATTGTGGTCGAGGTCTACCCGGCAATGTTTGCCCTGACAGGATTTGGGGATGTGGTTTCGGAGAAAATCCTCACGCATTGTAATGGCATGCTCGCCGTTCCACATGTCTTCAAAGCTGTAATTATTGAGGTTACCAAAGCTGTTGGAGGCCCAGCAGCACGGACGCACGTCACCGTCGGTGTCGATGAGCATGAAGTACCAGGGGTAATGGCATTTCTCGGTCAGGTGGGCGCCGTGGGTGGAAAGGGACTGCAAATCGCCCTCGGGGGAGCCGTGGACGCAGTCGGGTTCGGCTCCGTTCCAAAAGTTGTCGGCCTCCCCTTCCCCGAAAGCCGACAGCTTCTTCCTTTCGGGCAGGGAAAGCGCCTGGGTCAGCAGGTTTCGCATGGCGAGGTGGATACGCACGTCCACTGGCTTGCCTTCGGCCCTGCGTAAGGTCTCCAGGACCATGTCGCGAGCCAGCGGGACATGATGCCCCAGAAACTCGGCGTCGAGGTCGTGGTTTTCCATTTCCATGAGTTGGACGCTGTAGGTCTGGAACTTGTGTTTCACGGCGAAGTCCACGAGGTCGGGCATCTGGCGCACGTTGCGCTCCATGAAGGTCGAGGCGAGCGTCATTGTGGGACGCGGCGAATTAAGGCGGTCCTTCCAACGGTTGATGCGCTCCAGCGCCGCCTCGACCTTGTCGAGTTGTCCGAGAACACGCATGGATGCGTAAATCTCAGGGTCGGAGGAGTCGATGCTTACAAACAGATGATTGACGCCCCCCTCGACGATCATTCGCGCGCGGTCGTCGTTGATAAGGTTGGCATTGGTGGTCATCGCGAGGTTGCGACTGCCAATTTCGCGGTGACGCTCCAGTATGCGGCCAAGTTTCGTGTAAAGTAACGGCTCGCCGAGGGGTGTGAGCGTGATAGTCTCAGGGAACGGCATTAGCTCCATAACGGTTTCAAAAACCCGGGGACTGATCTCGAGTTCGTTCTTCGGCAACTGCTTGAGGGTATCCTGAGTCTCGTCGAGTGTGAGCCGGCAAAAATTGCACTTCAGATTGCAGGTCCAGTTGGTAGCAACCTGCAGCAGCCGCGGGTAACTTTCCAACTGTGTCTTCTTATGCCAAAATTCACGCCAATTTAGGTCCGAATTGGCCCATTTCACCCGTTCGCCACTGGCCCTATCGAGACGCCACCGCAGGTGCTGGCGCTTGCCCCAGCGCGCAGCTTCCCTCAGTACCGATGGCATATGCTTTTTCCCGGCTTCATGGTGGGTTGAATTGCAAGCCCCTGCGGGCAAAAATTCAGGCTTACCCGAGTCCTATTGGGCTCCACCCGCATTGAGTGCCTGGTAAGACTTCTGACTTTCGTTACCAACACGATCCACTGCGCCGACGGCCACTGCGCGAACGTCACCGCCGAGCTTTGCTGGGCTGATGCTATAAGTGTTATTCCCGCCGGGCACCACGTCCATCAGCCATGAATTGCCAATCTGCAGGTAAACTGTCCATAGCCAAGGTGAGCGCCCACCCGCGTCCATACCAATGGCAATATCATTCCCGCTTTTCCCAACTTGTATTCCCGGAGCGGCTGGCGCCTTGTTGCCAAGCCACGGTGAGGCGGGAACAAGAGCCGGGAGAGCGTAGGGTTTCGTCCGAAGCTGCTCCTCCATGCCACCCTTATTTTGCATAACAGTCTTGGCGCTGAAATGGATGTGACCCGTAGCGCCGCGCTGTTTTCGGGTGGCACCGATTTGCGCCACAATTTCACTCGGCTCAAACTTGGAGGTAAACAGGCCGGGCCATAGGTGATGATTGCGTGTGTTCTGCTCCACCCACCAATTCAACAGAGATGGGAAACTTTGCTGGGGTGCGGAGATTTTCCAATAGAGTTGGGGTGACAGATAGTCCACCCACCCCTCCTGTAACCATTTGCGGGAATCGGAAGCCAGTTCTTCATAGGAATTCAGGCCTACAACTCCCTGTGGGTTTCCAGGTTTCCAGATCCCGAAGGGACTGATGCCAAATTTGACCTGGGGCTTGGCCTGGTGAATCCCCTGGGAAACGAGCTGAACAAAGGAATTGATGCTTTCGCGACGCCATTCCTTCTTTTCCAATTTGCCGCCCGCCGCCTGGTACTTCTTGTAACTGACATCATCTGGAAACTCGACAATCTGTTTCTTGGAATCCTTCACGAGGTAGGGATAGAAATAGTCGTCAAAGTGGATGCCATCCACATCGTAACGCCGCGCCACATCGAGGACCACGCTCGCGGAGTAATCCTGGACGTCTTTCTCGCCTGGATCCAGCCACAGGTAATCTCCGTAATCGCGCACCAAGTCGGGACGACGCTTGGAGATGTGATTGGAAGCAAGCGGAATACTGGAACCCTTGATGGCAGCCCGAAACGGGTTAAACCACGCATGAAGCTCCAGCCCGCGGCGATGGGCTTCCTGTATGGCAAATTCCAATGGATCATAGCCGGGATTTTGACCCTGCTCGCCGGAAAGGTACCCGGACCACGGCTCAATTCTCGACGCATAAAGGGCGTCACAAGCCGGGCGGACCTGGAATATGATGGCATTCATCCGCATCTGGCGCGCACGGTCCAGAATGCCGATAAGCTCCTGCCTCTGTTGTTCGGCGCTCAATCCGCGCTTGGACGGCCAGTCGAGATTTCCCACCGACGCCACCCAAAGTCCGCGGAATTCGCGCGGAGCCTCGGGAATGGCAGGAGCTGCTACAATAGACGGGGTTAAGGCTAAGCAGCACAGGCCAAGAACAAGGCCCACAACAGGAGCAAGGCGGGTGACGGCGTTCTTCATCGTGCGTCCAATTGGAGTAATGTGTTGTAAAACCCGAGCCACTGGGACCAATACCGCTGGATTCTGCAAGACCAATTCACACCTCTCACTCTGCAGCAATCTTCGAAACGAAGATGCTCAGCGCACGGGAATCCGTGGAGTCCGGGTTGTACTCCAGCGGAACCCATGTCCGGCTCGCGCGCAGGTGAATTTGGGATACGCCGGAGGTCCCCGCCTGCTTGAGCGGAAACTCCAATGCTTGAGTCTGAGTGGAACGCAGTTCCCCACTTCCCAGCAGGCAGTCGCCAATCAGCGCATCCACAAGAAGTGGTTCCTGGCTGGCTTTCGGATCAAAGGTTTGCGCATTGACCACAATTTTTGTGGCTCCCTCTGGAATGCCCAGGAAAACCTGGCCATGGCCGCCCATCCAGCGACAGACCCTCCCCTCGGACACCTGAGGGGCAAACCACTCCCCCGCCAGGTAGGGTTCGCTTTCCTCACCCATTGCAAGCTCGACTGGCGCATTGGAATACACCTTCTTCCAGATCGGTTCATCACTAAGGCGGTTGCTGTCCACCGGCTTAATCCCAATTGTAGTGGGAAGATGGACAATACCGCCGGATTCCGGCGAAGGCAGGATTTCAATGACGCGAACGTCGTTTCGATAATCATAGAAATGGCCATCGGCAGAATGAACCGCAAGGGAAACGCTGTAGGCGCCACCTCCCAACTCCAGCGGCATCTGAAAGTTCACCTCAAGGGCCGTCCCGGCTTTCACGTCCCCCGTTTCCATCTTTCGGAGGTGTGTGTTGGTTCCGAAGATCTCAATCCCATAGCGATTCCGCAGCATGACCCCAAACACCGGATTCGACATCGGAGCATCAAACCGGACAAACATTCGAAACCGCACCACCTGGGATGTCAGGAACTTCGTGGTCGCTTTTCCCGCATAGTCTTCGACGAAAATGTCCGTGATGCGGGCCTGAAACGAACCGAACCGCCGTTCACCGGTTTCAGTGGCGCTTTCCACCGCCCCGACTTCGTGAAACTTCGAGGCCATGCGATCGCGACTTTCCCCCAGAGTTGTGAGACGTTCGGCAACCTGCAATAGGTATTGATGAATGACGTCCCTTGGCGGCCCCTCCGCAGTGAGCCGGCCGCGCTCCAGTAGAATCGCCTGATCACAGACTTGTGAAACCATATTTGTGTCGTGACTGACGAAAACAATGGTAACTCCGTTCTCGCGCATGCGTCGAATGCGGCCAAGACAACGATGCGAGAAGACCGCGTCCCCAACGGCGAGGGCTTCATCCACCAGCAGGATATCGGGCTGTGCACTCACGGCCACGGCGAATGCAAGACGGACAAACATCCCCGACGAATAGGTTTTGACAGGCATTTCCAGATAGCGCCCCAGTTCGGAGAACTCCGCAATTCCATCGTAGGCGGCCCGGGCATGGTCCGGGGAGAAACCCATGATGGAAGCGTTCAAAAAGACATTTTCCCGTCCCGTGAACTCCGGATGAAACCCGGTGCCCAACTCAATGATGGATGCCACTCGACCCGCCATTTCCACCGTGCCGGTGGTGGGCTCCACGATTCCCGCAAGTATTTTGAGTAGGGTGCTCTTCCCCGCCCCATTTGCACCCAGTACACCCAGCGCACCCCCACGGGGTACCTCGAAACTCAGGCCTTCGAGGGCAACAAACTCGCGGTGGGGCGCCGCCCCCCCAAGGAGGGTCTCACGCAAACGCCCCCAGGCGCCAGGGTAGCTGCGGTAGGTTTTCGTGACATTGGCCACATGAATGGGATGCCGGCTCATCAGACTTCGTCCGCAAACACCCGGCGTCCGCGCATGAAAAGCGTACGCCCCGCATGATAGAAGATGATGGAGACAAGTCCCACATACAACACGCTCTCCAATTGCGGATGGCGATGCGCAATGATCGCGTCGCGATAGGCCCCCATCAGGTGGGCCACCGGATTGATCTCAAACCACCATCTGGCCGCCGGAAAAACTCGGGTAATCTGCTCCTGCTGGTAAACGATGGGGGTTCCCCAGAACAGGAACTGGAGCCCCGCCACGAGAAACTGGGAAGTATCCCGAATCGCCACGTTGAGGGCCGCCAGCGCATAGGCCAGGCCAACCATGAGTCCCAGTTGCATCATGCAGACGAATGGCAACCAAATCAAAGTGCCGAATCCAAACGCCCCCCTGAACACCACAAAAACCATAAACAACACCATGGCAACCAGGAATGGAATTGCAGCCGAGAGGATGCCAGTCAGGGGAAGTATGGAGGCGGGAAAGGCCACTTTGCGAATGAGCGATGCGTTGTTCGTAACGGAGCCGCAAGCACCCGCGAGGCTTTCATTGAACCAGTTCCATGCGAGAATGGCGGGACAAAGAAAGATGGCGTAGGTCGCCACATGGTCCCGCACAGACACGCTGGCCCCGCGCGGCATGAGCGTGGAAAAGACCATGATGTATAGGAACAGCATGATCAGCGGGTGAATGACCGACCAGAACGCGCCAAAGGTGGAACCGGCATAGCGGGTGCGCATTTCGCGACTTACGAACGCTGCCATTAAATGCCGGTTCCGCGCCACCTCGCGTTCAATGGGCGCGCTCATGCGGGAACTGCCTGGATTTTTGCCGATAACAAACTCACACAAGGGGTCAACCGGATTGGCGGAAGGGTGTCAACATTGGCGTGGGCCGAAAAGACCATCGCCGTTGCGCACCTCTTCAGGCTTACGTGGCCGACTTGGCGGACTTGCGGGTGGTTTTCCTTGGTGCCGCAGCTTTTTTGGGGCTGGCCGTTTTCTTCGGGCTGGCGGCCTTGGCAGTTCTCGTGGTGCGCCCCTTGGTCTTTCCCTTTCCGCGAGCCGCTGCGTCCGCCAGCAATTCCACGGCCTGCGGAAGCGACACTTGCAGCGGATCCGTGCCGCGCGGGATGGTCGCGTTGACCTTTCCGTCCGAAACGTAGGGACCGTAACGGCCGTCGAGCACCAATATGGCGTTTCCGGACTCGGGGTGATTCCCAAGTTCCTTGAGTGATTTTTTTGCCGCCACGGCACGGCGTCCCTTGGGCTTGGCAAAAAGCTCCAACGCACGATCAAGGGTGATGGTCAGCACGTCATCCGTAGCCTCAAGGCTGCGATACTCGCCATTGCAAACCACATACGGGCCAAACCGCCCAAGGCTGGACGCAATCACTTCTCCCGAATCAGGGTGCTTGCCAAGTTCCCGAGGCAGTGAAAGCAGTTCGAGAGCCTTTTCCAGGGTCACCTGGTCGCGCTCGAGGCCCTTGGGCAATCCCGACCGCTTTGGCTTCTTCTTTTTCTCGCCTTCCCCAAGCTGCACATAGGGTCCCAACGGGCCCTCAATCAGATAAATATTTTCATTGGTGTCCGGGTGCTGGCCCAATACGACTTTACCCTGGCCCTTTGCGGCCAATATCTCGAGGGCCTTCTCTGCCGTAAGCTCATCAGGCATGACTTCGGGTGGAATCGTCGCGGTGTTCCCGTCGCCACCGGCCCCGCGTTGAACAAATGCGCTCATCTTCCCGACGCGCACGCGGAGGGGTTCCCCAGAGGCAGGATCGGCTCCCAAATCGATCGCCGGAAACTCGATCTTGGGGAGTTCCTCTTTGATCGTATGCTCAAGCCCATGGCCAAACTGGCCACCACCGCGATAAAACGCCGAGAGGAAGTCTACCCAATCAAGGCCGCCCGCGGCGATATCGTCGAGCGCATCCTCCATCCGCGCTGTGAACTTTACGTCCACGTATTCCTGGAAATGCCCGCGCAGGAGAGATGTCACGGCCATTCCCACGAAAGTG
Organism: Candidatus Sumerlaeaceae bacterium; assembly: GCA_019695055.1. GTDB lineage: Bacteria > Sumerlaeota > Sumerlaeia > Sumerlaeales > Sumerlaeaceae > JAIBAT01. Next base: position 50,256 of record JAIBAT010000135.1, read on the forward strand.
GGCACCAGTGCATTCCCCTTCTTCGTCACATACTGCCGCTGCTGAATGGTGGTGACAATCGTTGCATAAGTCGAAGGCCGGCCAACACCCTCCTCTTCAAGCTTTTTGATGAGTGAAGCCTCGGTGTAGCGCGCCGGCGGCTGCGTCTCATGGCGCTCCGGGGTCACGGAGACGATTGTGACGGCCTGGCCAGGACCAATAAGCTGCCCCGATTCCAGTGCCGGAAGCACAACGTCCTTCTGGCCACCACTCAACACCTTCAGATAGCCGGGAAACTTTACCACAGAACCCGTGGCACGGAAGACCGTGTCTGCCGCCTCAATATCCGCGCCGGTACGAGTCAGTCGGGCATCGGGCATCTGCGACGCCATGGTGCGACGCCAGATCAATTCATACAGTGCCAGTTCGTCCTCGCTCAGCGCGTGGGCCACGGATTGCGGTGTCTTCAGAAGATGCGTCGGACGGATCGCTTCATGGGCTTCCTGCGCAGCCTTGGACTTGGTTTTGTAGCGCTTGGGCCCCTCGTAATACTGCTCGCCAAACTCCTTCTTGATGAACCGACCGGCCTCTTCAAGCGCCTTCTCGCTAAGCGTCAGCGAGTCGGTGCGCATATAGGTGATCAATCCTTCGCGCTCGCCGTGTCCAAGGTCCACGCCCTCGTACAACTTCTGGGCAATGGTCATGGTCCGTCGCGGCGACATTCCCAACTGGCCGCTGGCGGCCTGCTGGAGGGTCGAGGTCGTCAAAGGCACCGGTGGCCGCTGTGTCGCATCCTTTTGCTCCACGTTTGCCACCCGCCACGGCTGGCCGGCAAGGGCCCTTTGGACGGCGGCATGGGCTTCAGCCTCGGTCAATGCCAGAACGTCGGCATCGGCCTTGAGGTGGCCCGTCGTGGAATCAAAATCTTTTCCGGTGGCAAGTTTTTTCCCGCCGACCGCCGTCATTGTCGCGGTGAACTCCTTGCCATCTCCCGCGAGTTTGGCCTCGGCGTCCCAATATCCAGCCTTGTGAAACGCCATGCGTTCCTCTTCGCGCTCCACCACAAGGCGCAGAGCAACGCTCTGAACCCGCCCCGCGCTTAGTCCCGTGCGCACCTTTTTCCATAGCACGGGTGAAAGCTGGTAACCGAACAAACGATCGAGAATCCGTCGTCCCTCCTGCGAACGAACGAGCTTATCGTCCACATCGCGCGGATTCTGCACGGCCTCGTCGATGGCTTCCTTGGTAATCTCATTGAAGGTGATCCGGCGAACCGGGATTCTCGGGCTCAGCACTTCGAGCAAATGCCAGCTGATGGACTCCCCTTCGCGGTCCTCGTCCGTCGCGAGCAGTATCTCCGTCGCATCCTTGATTTGCTTCTTCAGCTCATCAACGCGCTTCTTCTTGTCAGCCGGGACTACATAATAGGGAGTAAAGTCGCTCGCGGTGTTGACCGCCATGCGGGCCCAAGGCTCGGATTTGATATCCTCGGGGATTTCCTCCGCCGATCCCGGTAGATCCCGGATGTGGCCGTACGATGCCACGACCTTATAGTCCGATCCGAGAAATTTCTCGATCGTCTTGGCCTTGGCTGGCGACTCCACAATGACGAGCTTTTTCAATGCAGGGACTCCTGGGCTTCGTTTGTCTGGCTAATGTTATATTTCAAATTGAGACGGGCCGTCGAAAACGGGCCGTGGCGGGCGCACTCCCCGGACAAAATCATGGAAAAGCGTGCGCACTGAATTCGCGTCCTACATTCCCCGCCATTCAGAAATTCGCCGGGGCCGACAGCCGTTTTTGTTCGACATGGCGGTCTCACCCAGTATCTGTGCGCCCCATGTCCCTCTTGCGAGAAGTAAAAATCATCTTTTTCGATGTTGGAAATGTTTTTGTTTCCGACGACCCGTCCGCATTGTTCATCTTTCGCCGCCTCTATGATTCCATGGGCGGCAGCGGCACGATATCCAAAGAGGAATTCTTTGCCCGACGGGTGGAGTACGCAAAGCAAAAACGCGGGCTTTGGGCCTTTGTGCGGGATCATTTGCCGGAGGGTACGTTTGAAGCTTTTCAAAAAGGCACGCGTGCTGATCTTTATGACCAATGGGGTATCTACTCCCCCGAAATTCCCGAAACGCCGTCGGCAGCACGGCAACTCGCCACAAAGTGGAGAATGGGCATCATAGCAAACCAGCCGGCGCAAATCGAAGGCGTCCTGCGTGATCGCAATCTGTGGAATTCATTTGGACTTCACATTATCAGCCAGATCGTCGGTTGCGAGAAACCGGGGCAGCGCATTTTCGAACTGGCATTGGAACAGGCAGGAGTCGCCCCGGAGCAGGCTCTCATGGTGGGAGACCGCATCGACAACGACATTATCCCTGCAAAACGCGTGGGTATGAAAACGCTTTGGTTAAGCCTTGGTTACAAGGATCGGGGATGGCGTCCGGCAGATGAATTTGAAAGTGCCTACGTGGACAGTCTCGCCCGCCACGACCTCTCCCTTGTGCCTCCAGAGAACCCCGAGTGCGAACCGGATTTCATGGCAACCTCAGCGCGGGATCTCTTGAAGATTCTCGGATGAAAACCCTCGGCCGGCCGGATTAGAAATCCTTTAGCGGGCTACTGGCCGTCGCATAACGCTTTTTCGGAATGCGCCCCGAAAGGAACGCATCACGCCCCGCCTCGCAGGCCGCTTTCATGGCCCGCGCCATTCTCACTGGGTCCTGTGCACCAGCAATTCCAGTATTCAGCAGGACGCCCCCAACCCCCAATTCCATCGCCACACACACGTCTGACGCGGTACCAACGCCCGCATCCACAATGATCGGCACAGAAGCCTGCTCGAGGATGATGGCTATATTATTGGGGTTCAGAATCCCCAGTCCACTTCCGATGGGGGACCCCAGCGGCATGACCGCCGCCGCCCCTACGTCCTCCAGCTTCTTGGCCATGATGGGATCGTCCGACGTATAGGCCAGTACCGTGAACCCCTCTGCCACCAGCACCTTGGTCGCTTCAAGGGTCTCAATGGGGTCGGGAAGCAGCGTTTTTTGCTCGCTCAGAACCTCCAATTTCACCATATCCCCTATTTCGAGCTCGCGGGCCAGCCGGCAAATGCGAATGGCGTCTTCCTTGTTAAAGCAACCCGCCGTGTTTGGCAGCAAGGTGTACTTCGACGTGTCGAGGTAATCCAGCAGGTTCTTCTCCCCACGTCCGTGAGCTTCCAGGTCCACCCGCCGCAATGCCACGGTCACAACCTCACACCCCGACACTTCGAGCGCCTCCTGCATCAATTCAAAGGTCGCGTATTTCCCGGTGCCCACAAGCAGTCGCGAGGTGAACTCATGTTTGCCAATCTTCAGCTTCTTGTCGCCTGTTGCCGGTTTTGTTGCCTGTGCCATGATTCTTCCCTGTTCTTGTTGATTGGTGCGTCAGCCGCCGCCCACCATGGTGATGACTTCCACGATATCGCCATCTTTGAGAGGTGTCGCGTCAAGATTAGCCCGTCGCAGAACTTCGTTATTCAGCATGACAGCGACCCGTTCCCGCCGGATTTCAAGCTTTTCAAGCAGATCTGCCGCCGTGTGTACGGAATCGAAGGAGCGTTCGGCCCCATTTACGTTCAGCTTCATCGAACCGAGTTACACTTCGGGGCCGGAAACCTTGTCAAGGCGCGAGCCGCGCTCATTAATCATCAGGGAAAGATCCTGCGGCGTGCCCGGTCCGCAAGACTGTGGCGCAGGGAACGGTGCGCCACCATGCCCACCACCACCATGGCCCCCAGAAACATCCAGTGGAATCCCTCCCATTCCATAAGCCCGCGAACCCACTGGATATCAAACAGTCCCGATATGAAAAGAGATACGTACACTATCAGGAACAACGCCGGATAGATGACATAGACGCCTCCCCCGACACCTCCCCAGTAAAAAACCCAGATTGCCCCCCAAATGAAGAGGTGAATCAGTAGGAATATGCTGTAATCCGCGGACGATTTCGGAAATGGCAGGGACGAGAACTTCTCCACCAGCCCTGTCACCACAACCATGAAGGTCCACAGTTGCAGGTAGAGAAGCGCAAAGACCAGAGACACCCCCAAAAAGAACAGCAGCATTGCTCCGGAAAACGTCTCATTCGAGATCGGCGCCGTCAGGAGATCCGATGCAGTCTCTTGTTTCTTCAGTTGGGATACCAATGTTGGGCCGGTTTTCAGAACAATAAGGAATTTTCCGAAGAGGAAGAAAATCATGCCAATTGATAGGGGCCCGAACGTCCGGTTGTGAAGCAAGCAAGCCGCCACAAGGTTCCCAAGGGTTAGCCACAGAAGCATCCGATCATTTAGACCGGCCCGGCTCGCATTCCTGACCGTAAGCTCCCATACCACGTTCTCATCCCTGGGAACAAAGGGCCGCAGGATTCGCCGCGTAAACCGTGTCGAACGCACTTTTCCATGCACGACACGACTCGAATCCTCGGCGGTAATACCTTCGCTCAAAACACCGGACCTTCGGCGGGGGAGGAACCCATCAGTGAGCCTGGCCGATGAGTGGATGAAGGATGTGGTAAAGCCAGAACACGCCTCCCGCCACAAGCAACCAGCCCAGTTTGTTGTTGGCCTTCAGGGCCAGCGCGACTCCTGCCGCAAGCAACGCAACCGCTCCCAGCGCGGGATAAAGAATACTGTCAGGCATTTCTCCGCCTCCCGTCAAATTTGGCCGGCGCCCATGCGACGCCTCAGCCTACTTCTTCTCCGTTTTGACCGTTGCGTATCGCGCCACGCGCTCGCGCGCCTTGGCTTCGGTGTCCTTCAATTCCTGCGCAGGATCAGTCCCTTTGCTCAACACGCGATCCACCATCTGGCTGATATCTTCGCGCACGCCTTCCCACACGGCCACCTTTGGCTCGGCCTTGCCCAGGTCATTGAACACGAAATTGCTCAGCGTGGCGTAGCGGGGATTCTTGTCCATGTACTCCTTCATGCGCGGATCACTGAGGATCGAGTAGCGAATGGGCATGTACCCCGTCTGCGTTGCAAACCGCACTGAACTGTCCTTGCTTGTCAGGAACTTCACGAATTTCCAGGCAGCCTTGCGCTCGGCTTCCGAGTGGCTTTTGAAGATGGCGATGTTCGTTCCCTGCATCACATAGCGGGGCGGCTTGGCAGGGTCACCGGGGATACCGGCCACTGTCCACTTGAACTTGCCGCCGACAGCCTTGTCGTTAAACGGAAAGCTGGCGCTGCTGTAAATGAACAGCGCAATCTGCTGGTTGCCGAAAGGCGTGCTCATGTAGTCGGTGCTGACGTAAAGGTACTTCTCGGGATACTGCAGGTCATGCAATAGTGAAAGGGCTTTGAGCGCCTCGGGATTGTTCAGGGTAACGTTGCCTTTGTCGTCCATGTATTCGCCACCGCAGGCAAAATAGAGCGAGGTGAACGCTTCGCTGGCCGGGATCAGGCCCATGCCAAAGGTCTTCGTGCGGTTCTCCTCACGGACAGTCATCTTCTTGATGGCATCTTTCAGTTCGTCGAGGGTCTTGGGAGCCGTCGTCAGGCCAGCCTTGGCCAACATGTCCTCGTTAAGATACATGGTGTACATGCTCTTGTTGAACGGCAGGGTGTACATCTTGCCCTCAAACGTGTTGGCCTCACGGTATACCTTCACGAAGTCATTGATGTCATCCTGGGAAAGCCCATCCGGTCCGGAAAAGTAATTCTCGACTGCATCAAGGTACCCCTTGGAGACGTAGTCACTGGTCCAGTTCTCATAAACGAGGGAAATGGCTGGGTTGTTTGGCGGAGTGGCTGCAAGTGCGCCACTCAGCTTCTGGGACAACTGCTGCGGGTTCCCCTGGAAAATTGACCGGACGGTTATGCCGGGGTTTTCCTTCTCAAAATCCGCGATTATCTGCTTAATGACCGCCTCATGGGCCTGGTTGAGGTAATGCCAGAACTCAAGAGCCACCGGCGCCGAAGCTGAGGCACCAGCGCCCGCCGCAGGCCCCGTCTCCACTTTCGGGGCATCCCCGCCCTTGGATTCGACCGCCTGTTTCTGTTCCCCGCACCCACCGAATAGCCCCGCAAACGCGACCGCGGCCGCGCAAGTAAACAGTTTCGCGAAACTCCGAATTGAAGCACCCCGCATGAGACAATCTCCCATTTCGTGATTAGTAATCCGGCAGTGGGTGGGCGGCAAAACCAAATGTAAAGGACTGTCCGACTGCCTAAGGCAGGGTTATGCGTTCCTCGTAGCGTCGTGCGTCGCGCTCCAACGGATGGTTATAGTAGCCCCGGACAGCCAACAGCAGGAAGTACACGGGGAGAAACAGCGGACCTAGGATGTGATATTGCCACACATGGCGATACTCATGGGCGCGGATCGCAGCGTTCGGTTTGGCGGCATAAATGACGCAGTCACCGAGCGTAAACGCACGGATCCGCAAGCCCTCGCAAATGGCTCTAACGATACCTCGCCTGCAATGGAAGTTCAACGCACCGTGGGAAATCTCGGGAGAACCGAGGCCTATCAGGCCGATGATGACCCCAAGCAACGTGTTTGGCAGGGTCCAGAGCATTCCGAAACCCACAAGAAACCGGCGGCCCATTGAGAGATTACGGCGCCTCGTCAGAATCTTCGTGGTGGGCCGTGTCGAGGCGACCAAATTTGCGTAGGGGCGGGAAGGCCCAGGCGCAGACACCCACTACCACGAGTGTGCAGATTCCCCCCACGACTGCCGCGGGGACTGTGCCAAACCACTTGGCCGTCAAGCCCGACTCGAACTGACCGAGTTCATTTGACGCCCCGATGAAGACCAGGTTCACAGCGCTGACCCGGCCTCGCATGGCAGGCGGGGTCTTGAGTTGCACGAGCGTATGGCGAACGACCACGCTGACCATGTCAAAAGCCCCGAGCAGGACGAGACACGCGAGGGAGAGAAAGAAGTTTTTGGAGAGAGCAAACACGATGGTGAAAAGCCCGAAACCGGCCACGCACCAAAACATGGTGGCTCCGGCCTTTCTGAACGGGGGCAGATGGGTGAGGGTGATGGCCATGAAAGCCGCTCCCAATGCCGGTGCGGCCCTGAGGGCACCAAAGCCCCGCTCACCAACTTGCAGGACCTCCTTGGCAAAAATGGGCAACAGGGCCTCAACTCCCCCGAAAAGAACTGCAAACAAATCCAACGAGATTGCGCCGAAGAGCACCGGATTCCTGCGCACATACTTGAGCCCGGCAATCAAGGTCTCCCAAGTTGCGGCTGCAGTTTCCATTCGCCCCGTACGGGTCTTGATGGCCAGGAGTAGAAGCAGTCCAAGGCCCGTAAGAATCGCGTCTGCCGCGTAGACCGAAGCCGGTCCGTGCCCATAATGGAGAATCACCCCTCCAAGGCTGGGACCCGCGATTCTCGCGAGCTGCCACATCGAGGAATTCCAGGTTACGGCATTGTGGAAATGATGCTGGGGAACGAGTTGCGGCATCAGTGCCTGGCTTGCAGGCCCCACGAAGGCATGCGCGGTCCCGATAAAGAACAGAAGGAAGTAAATCGGCCAAAGATTGGACAGTCCGCGATTCGTCAGGAACAGCAGTGTCAATGAACTGAGGGCAAGTGCCGAGAAGCAGACTATCATCACCTTCCGGCGATCGAATCGGTCCGCCGCGTGTCCGGTGGCGAGGGAAAACAGGAACGCGGGCATGAACAATACGAGCCCGATGAATCCAAGGTCCATGGGTTTCTTCGTGAAGTCATAGACCTGCCAGCTGACCGCCACGAACTGCATTTGCCCGCCGATTGTGAACAGGAACTTCGCTGCCTGGAAGAAGGTAAAGTCGCGATGCTGAAAAGCCGCCCTTGGGTGGATGCGTTGCGGCGGGTCTGTCGTATCCTCGGGCGCGCTCAGCGTCCGTCATCCTCGTCGAGCTGGTCCATCATGTGACTGACGGTGTCGGTGTAGACCACCTTCTTGCCAACCTGCATCTTTGTGATGAGGAAATTCTGGTGCAGCCCCTCCACAATGAACTCCATGGCAGCGGCAAGGTCGTTCGGCTCATTCACGTGCATCTCGCGCTGGGTGATGGCCTCAAGGCCATCCACAGCCCTCAGAGCTGCAACGTACTCGCTGTGCGGCATTTCGTCGCTGATGTCGAGCGTGTGGCCGGTCTCAAACCAGTTCACGATGGGCTGGAACTTGGGAAACGCGAATTTTTGTTCGCGGCCGGGCTTGTAATTGGGAATGTAACGCCGATTGAACGCATCCTTGATGGCTTGCCCGATGAGGTACTGGGCCACATTTGAGATTCCCTCCTGCTCCCCCTTGTAAACCAACTCGACTTTGCCCGTTACGGCGGAAATCGATCCAAAAAGATCAACGATTCGGGCACTCACCGTCTTGTCCCCGTTAATCAAGGCACGGCGTTCGGCCGTGGAGATGACGGTTTCCAGGAACGTGATGGGCATGCGCGCACTGACGCCGGAATTGCGATCGACATACTCGCTCTTGCGCGCCTCAAAAGCCGTGCGCTCGATCAATTCGCGAAAAAAGTCGGGCACATGCACCGGCTCCCCGGCACCGCTCCTGTCCGTCCAGGCCTCCTGCCGGGTAATGCTTATGGCATCGTCAATTGTTTCGGGATAGTGGGTGATAATCTGCGCGTCGATTCGATCCTTGAGCGGCGTAATGATATTCCCACGATTCGTATAATCCTCCGGATTGGCCGTATAAACAATGCACAGGTCCAGAGGGATGCGGATCGGAAATCCCCGGATCTGGATATCCTTTTCCTCCATGATGTTCAGCAATCCCACCTGGATGCGAGGCTGCAGGTCGGGCAGTTCATTGATGGCAAAAATTCCGCGGTTCGACCGGGGAATAATCCCGTAGTGAATGACTTCCTCGTCGGAGAAATCGAGTTTCTTGCTCATTGCCTTGATGGGATCCACATCGCCAATGAGGTCGGCCACGGTCACGTCCGGCGTTGCCAGCTTCTCATGGTATCGCCGATCCCGTGGAATCCACTCGATCGGGGTGGCGTCACCCAACTCCATGATCAGGGTACGCGCCATCTTGCTGATGGGATGAAACGGATTGTCGTTGATGGGCGACCCCGCCACCACGGGAATCTCATCATCCAAAAGATTCACCAGCGCCCGGACGATACGGGTCTTTGCCTGGCCGCGAAGGCCCAGCAGCAGGAAGTCGTGTTGCGCGAGAATGGCGTTCTGAATCTGGGGAACCACGGTTTCATCGTAACCGATGATGCCGGGGAACGGAAACTCGCCCGCGCGCAGTTTCGCAATCAGATTGCGCCGCATCTCCTCTTTGACGCTGATGACGTGGTAACCGGATTCCTTAAGTTCGCCGAGGGTGCAGGGACGCTCCATTAAAACTCCAGACATGGGTTTAAGCAGGGCCATTTCGGCTCGAAAACACCGAAATGGGATGCCCTCTCAGATACCCAACCCGCACAGCGGGAATTCAAGGGGACGTGCACACCGCCAAAGCCGCGTGGCTAAAGCGGAAAATCCTCACCTTCGGGGCCGATTTTGATTTCGCCCGCGATCCCGGGATAGACCACGTAAAGCCGCGGCGTGGCGGACTTCTCCACATAGGCGCTGATTGGGGCGGACGTCTTTCCCGCGGTTACGTCTCGCAGCACATGGTAGGATCGAACCTCAGCCCCGACTTTGCGACGGTCTTCGCCAATGTATCTGAGCGTGCGAACAAAGCTTCTCTTTACGATGAACGCCCGATGCGTTGAGGACAGGGTGTACTCCACATTCCCCGAAGGATCCTTGAGTGTGGAGAGGGTCAGCGCGCCGGACCCGATTCCAAGACCATTCCAGCTCACGCGTGACTGTTGGGACATCTCCAGTTCCGGACCGGTCTGGCTGACGGCCTTGAAGCCCTTCTTTGAAGAGTCCTCAAGATTTTCCGAAACACCAGCCCCCTTCAAGCCAAGGCGGTCCGCCACCAGCTCTTCATCCGACATAATATTGGACTGCTCATTGAGCTTCTGCAGGATCCGGGAGGAAATTTCGCGGAGCGTTTCCTTGATCCCGATTCCCTCCGTGGCCACGGCCTCAAAGACCGGGAATCGGCTGGCGGGGTTGAGAAACTTGTTCAGTTCCTCCAACGGCAGCGCCGTGGGCAGGTCGCGCTTGTTGTACTGCATGACCAGCGGCGTCGTGTCGAAATCCAGCCCGTACTCGCGCAGATTGTCCATCAGGTTGTTGAAACTCTCGATATTGTCCTTGAGGCGGCTTTCCTGGGAGTCCGCCACAAAGACAATTCCGTCCACGCCGCGAAGGACCAGCTTGCGCGTGGCATTATAATAGACCTGGCCGGGCACCGTGTAGAGTTGAAACTTGGTCTTGTAGCCCTTTACCTCACCCATGTCGAGAGGCAGGTAATCAAAGAACAGGGTCTGGTCCTGCTCCGTGGCCAGCGACACCAGTTGCCCACGGTGCTTGTCGGGCACGGCGCCGTGAACCAGCTGCAGGTTGGTGGTCTTGCCGCCAAAGCCTGGCCCATAGAATACGATTTTGCAGATGAGTTCCTTGAACGACTGGTTAATGCTGGGCATCTTCCGCTTAAGCCACTTCCCTGTATTGACTGGATGAGACGGTGCAATTGTAAAAACCCCAATACCACGCCAATTGCCCAGAATTTATGCAACTACTTTGTCAGGCTTTCGGTGTAGTCAGTTTGCAATAGATCGAGACCATGCCACCATCAACTAATAGCAACCTAATCTCGAGTCCACTTTCGGACTTTGGATTCACCCGGGACCTTATCTCCGGAAAGGATTCAGCGACCGCATTCCTTCCGGATTTTGGAGCGGATTGGGACAAGCTTGTGGCCCGGCGAAAGCACGGCCAATTCGCCCCGTGGCAACCGCACGAAATTGCCGAACTAACGGACTTCAATGTCGAAGTCGGCAATGACGGTGGCGCTGACCTTGCCCGCCGACTCGCCGACCCCGATTGCCTTGCCGTCGTGACAGGGCAACAGCCCAACCTGTTTGCATCTCCGATGTACAATATTTTCAAGGCCATTTCCGCCGTGGCCCTTGCAAAACAGATTGCGGCGGAATCGGGCCGTACCGTCGTTCCAATCTTCTGGGTGGCCTCAGACGACCATGACTTCGCCGAACTCAGGGACTGTTTCCTTCCTGCCGGAGACGGCAGCCTCGAGAATCTCGGCGATTTGGTTTCCCGCGGCGACAGGAATCAGCCTGGAAGCCCCGCCTACACATGGGATGTGACCGGGGCAGCGCCCCGATTGGTCGCGGCGCTCATCCGATTGATTCCAGACGGACCCGAAAAGGCCCGCAATATGACCACTCTCGCCGCCGCGCTGGCGCCTGATGCATCGTTCGAAACGCTTTTCTGCAGGCTCATGGCCATTTGGATGCGCAAGCAACCCATGATCCTCGTCGCGCCCCGCCTCCGGGCGATGCGCCGTCGGCAGGTTGCAATCCTGAAGCGCGACCTTGAACTCGGAGACCGTCCCGCGCGATTTCTCGCCGAATCAGGCCGGCGCATGGAAGCCGCCGGCTACGAGGCACTCCTTCAGCGCGACCCGGCACTTGCAAATTTCTTTACCCTCATCGACGGTCAGCGCTGTCGCCTGAAACGCGAAGGAGGCAATTTCGTCGCGGAGCAGGTCGCCACCCGTGAACCGCTCGGGAAATTTTCCCAGGCCGATCTCGCCAAGGCACTTGAAGATTGCCCGGCGAACTTCTCCCCAAACGTGGTCACCCGCCCCATGGTCCAGGACTCAGCTCTGCCGACAGTGGCCTATGTCGGCGGGCCGGGAGAGGTGGCCTATCTGGCCCAACTGCGATCCGTTTACCCGGAATTCGGCGTTGCACCCTCTGCAGTCCGTCCGCGCGTGTTCGCTACCGTCGTCGACCGCACCACTGCGGCCTTCTTTCGGGAGGAAAAGATCTCCCCCACCGATGCCACCAACACCGAAACCATCCGCGAGCACCTGGCCGGCCTCGACTCGGTCATGGCGCCTATGCTTTCCGGGATCGCCTCCCTTGAAAGCCAGCTCAAGGCGGCGCGTCGAGCGCTGGAACATACGGACGCTGCCGCAAATCCCCACGTCGAGGTTGCACTTCAGAAGACCTTTCGCACCATGGACGACGCCCTCGCCAAATTCCGCGCACGCCTCCTGCGTCAGGGGCCCGCAGCCAACAACCTGAAGTGGCAGGCCCTAACCCGCGCATCGGCGATTCTTTCCCCCCGCGGCTTGCCTCAGGAGCGAATCCTGAGTCCGGTGGCCTTTGCCGGGGAAATTCCAATGGAGGGATTGGGCGAGCACATTGCCGGAAAGATTGCCCCTGAGACTCTGGATCCCCAAGTTCTGGAGATCTAATCGGCTCCCTTCAACATCACAATCCCAAGGACTATCAAAGCCACCGCGGCCACCTTAACCATGTTGGCGCTTTCTCTGAAAATGATCAGGCCCAGGACAAATGCCAGTACGGCCTCAAGGCCGAGAACAAATACGTAGGCCGTACCAAGGCCGGTCTTTCGCATGGCGATGGTCTGGAGCGCCGCACCGGCACAGAAGGTAACGAAGACCAAGATGCTTGGCCACAAACGAGTTAGACCATCCGATGTCTTCATGAAGACCCCACCGCTAACGTAACAAATTGAGGCAAGGATCATAAGCAGAATGGGGAAATTCATCGTTCGGGTACCCGTTGGTGGCATTGAATGCCGATGTAGTCGGGATACATTGGGGGTGCAAGCAAACATATTCGCAAAACAGCACGATTGTTGATTGCCTACTATCAATAATGCGTTGCCTATGTTTAAGGAACCCCAATTCTATTGTGTGGCGCAGGGGGCAATTTTTTTCGTCGCAAGGGCCCGAATAAATGCTTTGGCACCTGCTAATGCAGTAGGCCGTGTACCATCCGCAAGAGTGGGAAGCAAATTCGTCGTGCTTACCAGACCCAGTTATAAACCGGTTTAGCAAGCTATGTCTGCGCATTGCGGACATTTCCAATAACTCGTTTTACCAAGCGTCCAGGAGGATTTACGCCTAATGGCAAGAGCAGCCAGCCGCCAGTCCGCGGCATCAGAGAACCGGCACAGCTTCGCGAGAATTCCAGAAATCATGGAAATTCCGTACCTGCTGGAGACCCAGAAGAAAAGTTACGAGGAGTTTCTCCAGTTCAACATTCCGCCCGATATGCGGCAGAATGCCGGCCTGCAGGAGGCTTTTACCAGTATTTTCCCGGTGACCAGCCCCTCGACACCCAGCACACTGGAGTTTGTCGAGTACGCCTTTGGCGCACCCAAGTATAACGTCAAGGAGTGCATGGATCGCGGCATGACCTATGCCGCACCGTTGAAGGTTAAACTTCAGCTTATCGTGCGCGAGACAAATCCCGAAACCAACATCACCGAGATCAAGGACATCAAGGAGCAGGAAGTATACATGGGCGAAGTTCCGCTCATGACCGAGCAGGGAACGTTCATCGTCAATGGCGCCGAGCGCGTCATTGTCTCTCAGCTTCACCGCTCGCCCGGTGTCTCCTTCAGCTCTGCCGTTCATCCCAACGGCAAGACAACATACAGCGCCCGCGTGATCCCCTATCGTGGTGCCTGGGTGGAGTTCGAGGTCGACATTAACAATGTCATGTACGTCATGGTCGATCGCAAGCGCAAGATCCCGGCCACCACCTTCCTCCGCTGCTTCAACGTTTCCGACGACGAGCGCATCGCGAAGGAATTCTTCGAGACGGAGAAGCTCGAGCTCGATGACTTCAGCAAGGGTGCCATCAAAGTTTCCGACCTGATCGAAAAATTCCTGGGCAACCAGTTCATCGAGGAAATCACCGACCCCAAGAGCGGCAAAGTTCTCGTCGCCAAGGGCGCCAAGGTGACCAAGAAAGCCTCCGAGGCGCTCCGCGTCCATGGCGTTTCCCATGTCCACCTGGACGTGGCCGACGGCTACGACCACGTACTGGGCCGCCGTCTGGGCCGCGACGTCGTGGACAAGGCCACTGGCGAAATCATTGGCGACTGCTTCGAGAAGATTACGACCACCCTCCTCCGTCGTTTCTCCCTCGCAGGCGTGAAGAGCATTGAACTGCTCGTGGCCAAGGAAGACGAGCCCAACGTCGTTCTTTCCACCCTGTCCAAGGATAAGGTGAAGACAATCGAGGAATCGCTCATCGAATTCTTCAAGAGAATGCGCCCGGGCAACCCCCTCAGCCTCCAAAGTGCCCGCCGCCTCTTCGAGGACATGTTCTACACCGAGAAGCGCTACGACCTCGGCGCCGTGGGCCGCTACAAGATGAATCGCCGCTTCAAGCTGGCCGACAGCGCAGGCCGTCGCACCCTGTCCGTGGAGGACATTGTAGGCATCATGAAGGCCCTGGCAAAGATTGCCCAGGAAGACCTGGAAATTGATGACATCGACCACTTGGGCAATCGCCGCGTCCGCAGCGTCGGCGAGCTGCTGCAAAACCAGGTTCGCGCCGGTCTTGCCGAAATGGAAAAGACCGCCCGCGAGCGCATGGCCATTGTCGACCTTGAGAACCTGCTGCCGCACAACCTGATCAATGCCAAACCGCTGGTTTCGGCCACGAAGGACTTCTTCGGCCGGTCGCAGCTCAGCCAGTTCATGGATCAGACAAATCCGCTTTCCGAATTGACCCACAAGCGCCGCCTCAGTGCCCTCGGGCCGGGCGGTCTTTCCCGTGACCGCGCAGGCTTCGAAGTCCGCGACGTTCACCATACTCACTATGGCCGCATCTGCCCGATTGAGACGCCGGAAGGGCCGAACATCGGTCTCATCTCGTCGCTTTCCACCTATGCGCGCATCAATGAGTTCGGCTTCATCGAGTCCCCTTACCGCAAGGTGTCCAAGGGCAAGGTCTCCGAGGAAATCGAATACATGACCGCCGACTTTGAGGATGAACACACCGTCGCCCAGGCCAACGCGCCCCTCGACGAGAAGAACAACCTCACTGGCGACACCGTTCTCGCGCGCCTTCGTGGTGACTTCCCCAAGGCCGAGCCCGACAAGGTAAACTACATGGACGTCTCCCCGAAGCAGCTCGTTTCGGTGAGCGCGGCCCTTATCCCATTCCTCGAACACGACGACGCCAACCGCGCACTCATGGGTTCCAACATGCAGCGCCAGGCCGTTCCGCTTCTCTATACGGACTCCCCTGTCGTGGGAACCGGCATGGAGGGCAAATGCGCCATCGACTCGGGCGCCTGCGTCACGGCAAAGCGTGCCGGCGAGGTCATCCGCTCCACAGCCACGGAAATCGCCGTCAAGACGAGCAGCGGCCAGGTGGATTCCTACTCCCTCATCAAGTACAAGCGCTCCAACCAGAACACCTGCATGAACCAGCACCCGGTTGTCACCGAGGGCACCAAGGTCGCCGCAGGCCAGGTTCTGGCGGACGGCCCCGCCATTCAGGACGGCGAGCTGGCGCTGGGCAAAAACCTGATGGTCGCTTTCATGCCCTTCGGTGGCTTCAACTTCGAGGACGCCATCCTCATCAGCGAGCGCGTCGTGAAGGAGGACGTATACACCTCCATCCACATCGAGGAGTTCGAGGTGGATGCCCGCGACACCAAGCTGGGCAAGGAAGAAATCACACGCGACATCCCCAACGTCTCCGAGGAGGCCCTGGCCAAACTGGACGAGTCAGGTCTCATTCTCGTCGGTTCCGAGGTCAAGCCGGGCGACATCCTCGTCGGAAAGGTCACACCAAAAGGTGAAACCGAACTGACCGCGGAAGAAAAGCTCCTTCGCGCCATCTTCGGCGAAAAGGCCGGCGACGTTCGCGACGCTTCCCTCAAGGTTCCTCCGGGCACCTACGGCACCGTGGTCGACATCAAGACCTTCAGCCGCAAGGAACGCGGTGGCAAGAGCGAGAAGGAAGACAAGAATCGCATTGCCGAAATCGAGAAGGAGCGCGACGCAGACCTCGAGAACGCCGAGGCCGAATTCAGCGAGCGACTGCGCGAACTCCTCGGGAAAATCGAAAAACCCGTCATCAACTTCGAAACCGGCCAGGTTGAACTCAAGGTCGGCCAGAAGGTTTCCGAAAACAGTCTGACCTACGTTAAGCGAAGCCTCCGCACGGGAATGCTCCCCGTCGAGGGCCACGTCGGCAGCGACATCAAGCGCCTCTACCAGAAGCACGCAGCCAAGGTCACCGAGATCGACGAAATCTCGCGCAACAAGATTGACCGGATCAAGACCGGCGACGAACTGCCGCCAGGTGTGATCAAGCTGTGCAAGGTCTATGTGGCCACCAAGCGCAAGCTCCAGGTGGGCGACAAGATGGCCGGACGTCACGGAAACAAGGGCGTCGTTGCGCGCATCCAGCCCGAGGAAGATATGCCTTTCCTCGCCGATGGAACGCCCGTGGACATCGTTCTCAACCCCCTCGGCGTGCCTTCGCGCATGAACGTCGGGCAGATCCTCGAAACGCACCTCGGCTGGGCCGGACAGGCACTGGGAATCAAGGTTGCCACGCCGGTCTTCGACGGTGCCAAGGAAGAGGAAATACGCGACATGCTCGTCAAGGCCCGCGAAGCCAAGATGGCGGCCGCCGGCGATACCCGCAAGTACGCCAACCTCAGCGAAGCCGAAAGAATGCTCGATGTGAACCACACCGGGCAGGTGACCCTGTTCGACGGCGCCACCGGCGAGGCCTTTGACCGCCCCGTCACCGTGGGATGCATGTACATGCTCAAACTGGCCCACCTTGTCGACGACAAGATGCACGCCCGCTCCATCGGCCCGTACTCCCTCGTCACCCAGCAGCCGCTCGGTGGAAAGGCTCAGTTCGGCGGTCAGCGGTTCGGAGAAATGGAAGTGTGGGCGCTCGAGGCTTATGGCTCGGCGTACACCCTTCAGGAACTCCTCACCGTCAAGTCCGACGACGTGGCCGGCCGCACCAAGATCTACGAATCCATCATCAAGGGTGAAAACCACCTCCAGCCGGGCATTCCCGAGAGCTTCAACGTGCTCGTGAAGGAACTACAGGGTCTCGGACTGAACATGGAACTCCTCACCGAGGACGAAAGCATCCCCACCTCGGAAGACGATGAGCATCCATTCGAAGCCATCCTCTCCCACGTGGACGACGAAGACATCTTCGCCAGCCGCGGCGGA
>JAIBAT010000020.1 GCA_019695055.1 Candidatus Sumerlaeaceae bacterium
GACGCGCCCGCGGCCGGAGCATTCCGCGCAGGGGTTGTCGATGATCTGGCCCTCGCCGCGGCACATGTCGCAGGCGGTGTTCATGCTGAAGAATCCCTGCTGGAACCGGACAGATCCGGCGCCCTTACAGCGGGGGCAGGTCTTGGGTTTGCTACCGCCCTTCGCTCCGGAGCCCGTGCACTCGGTGCAGGTTTCGAGGCGGGTGAGGGAAATCTCGACTTCCTTGCCGTTGACGGCTTCCTCGAGATCGATGGTGACGGCGACCTTAAGGTCGCGGCCGCGCTCGACGGCGCCCTGGCGCGAGCCGCGTCCGCCGCCGCCAAAGATGCCACCGAAGAGGGAGGAGAAGATATCCTCGAAATCGCCCATGTGGGAGAAATTCTGGAAATTGAAGCCGCCGCCCTGGAACTTGACGCCTTCGTGGCCGTAGCGGTCGTAGGCGGAGCGCTTGGAGTCGTCGCTGAGAACCTCGTAGGCCTCGCAGGCCTCCTTGAACTTCTCCTCGGCTTCCTTGTTTCCCGGGTTCTTGTCGGGGTGGAACTGCTTGGCAACCTTGCGGTAGGCCTTCTTAATGTCGTCGGCGCTTGCGCCGCGGGCCACACCGAGGATTTCGTAATAGTCGCGTTTTGCCATGGTTTAAGGGGGAAAGCCGGTTTCTCGAAAGCAATGATTAGAAGACCCTGATGCCTTTATTCAGGCGGCCATGGGCGGCAGGTGCTAAGGTTTGGAGTGCCGGAGTCCGCAGAGGCGGGGAGTTGGGTTGTATTATTATCATAGCCAGCCTGATTTGCGGCTCCCAAAAGGAGTTTGCCATGACACCTTTGCAGACACTTGGCGAGATGATGCGCGAACGCACCGCGGTCGCGGCGCCCGAACTTGTGGAGCAACTGGATGACGGGAAGGTGCGATGCTTTGCGTGCGGGCATCGCTGCATGGTGGCGCCGGGGCGGTCGGGGGTTTGCAGGGTGCGGTTTAACGAGGGGGGCGTGCTGCGGGTTCCCCACGGCTATGTTGCGGCGTTGCAATGCGATCCCATCGAGAAGAAGCCGTTTTTCCATGCCCTGCCGGGTACGGACGCGTTCAGCTTTGGCATGCTGGGTTGCGACCTGCATTGCGGGTACTGCCAGAACTGGGTGACGTCGCAGGCGCTGAGGGATCCGGCGGCGGAGGCGACGCCGCGGGATATTTCGGCGGATGAGTTGGTGGGCGGCGCTTTGCGGCTGGGCGCGAGCACGGTGGCGAGCACCTATAACGAGCCCCTGATCACGGCGGAGTGGGCGGTGGAGGTTTTTCGGAAAGCGAAACAGTCGGGGCTGCGGTGCGCGTTCATTTCGAACGGGAATGGCACGCCGGAAGTCCTCGATTACCTGCGACCGCACCTGGATTTTTACAAGGTGGACCTGAAAGGGTTTGATGATCAAAACTATCGACGGTTGGGGGGCGTACTGAAGCACGTTTGCGATACGATCGTGATGCTCAAGGAGCGCGGGGTTTGGGTGGAGATTGTGACGCTGCTGGTTCCGGGCTTCAATGATTCAGAGGATGAGGTTCGTAAGCTGACGGCGTTTGTGGCGTCGGTGGATCCGGAGATGCCGTGGCACGTCACGGCGTTTCATTCGGACTACAAGATGACGGACCGTGGGGACACGGAAACCAAATCGCTGCTGAGGGCGGCGGAAATGGGGAGGGAAGCGGGACTCCGGTTTGTGTATGCGGGCAACCGTCCCGGTTGGGTGGGCAAGTGGGAGAACACCTACTGTCCGGGATGTGATGAACTATTGGTGGAACGCCACGGTTTCCATGTGCGATCGAACCGGCTTGCGGGGACGGGGCGGTGTCCGTCGTGCCAGAGGACGATTCCCGGAGTCTGGTCCTGAGCAGCCGGGTGCGGGTTCATATTGAATCTGACGTTTCGCGACGCTACGACCGCTTTTGACAGGCTCATGGAATGATCGACCAAACGTTAGAATTTGAGCAACGGGAGTTTCTTATCTGGCTTCGCGGTGTGGAGCGGCGCGCGATCCTGCCGCTGAAGTGGGCCATATTTTTCACGTCTCTGGTCTTTTGGATTTTGAGCCATCCGCATTTCTGGCCGCCGCCGGTGGACGTGTTCACACTGTTTACCGTCTATTTCATGTACAACCTGGGCGAGAGCTATTTTTTCGGGCTAAACCGCGTGGAGCTGCACCAGGTGCGGCCGTTCTGCTACACGTCGTACATCGTGGACGTGCTGTTTGTCACGGTGTTGATCTATTTTGACGCGAGCAAGTACCCGGCGGTGGACGGGCCCGCGACGGATTTCTATATTTTTTACTTCCTGCTGATCCTGCGTGGGTTTGCCCTGTTCCGAACGCCGCGGGAGAACCTGATGGCCAACTCCATCATCGGGGCGGTGTTCATCCTGACCATGCTTTGGCAGGAGACCTCGGGCTTTTCCTATTCGTCGCGCAACAACCTGATCCGGGTGGTGTTTGTGTGGCTGGTGATCCTGATGTCGTGGTATATCGTGGAGATCATCAACCGCCAGAAGGAAGAGATCATGCGGGCGCGGGAGAACCTGATCCGGTCGGAGAACCTGGCTATCCTGGGTGAGCTGGCGGCGGGGGTGGCCCACGAAATTAACAATCCCATCGGCATTATCAGCGCCTATGCGGAGTTTCTGGCCAAAAACGCCAAACCGGATGACCCGCGCATGGATGATTTTCAGGCGATGCACACGGAGGCCCAGCGGTGCAAGGAGATCGTGGGGGAGTTGCTAAACTATGCGCGACCGCATGCCCGGGAAACAGTGATGGCAGACCTGCGGGACTTGAACAACGAGGTGGTGGAGTTCCTATTCCGGCGCCGTGGTCGGGACGAGGTGGAGGTTGTTAAGGATTACGCGGAGGACCTGCCCAAAATCAAGCTGGACCCGAACAAGTTCAAACAGGCGCTGCTGAACATCCTGATGAATGCCCGTCAGGCGCTGAGCGAAACTGGTGGCCGAATTGAGATCAGCCTGAAGCGTGATGTGGAGCGAAACGGCTTGCGGATGAGGGTTTCGGATAACGGCAAGGGGATTGCGCCGGACGAATTGCGGCGGGTGTTTGATCCGTTTTTCACGACGCGCAACACGGGAACCGGGCTGGGGCTTTCCATCACGCGGCGAATTGTGGAGAGCCAGGGGGGCAGCATTTCCATTGAGAGT
The DNA here is from genome assembly GCA_019695055.1 of Candidatus Sumerlaeaceae bacterium. Classification (GTDB taxonomy): domain Bacteria; phylum Sumerlaeota; class Sumerlaeia; order Sumerlaeales; family Sumerlaeaceae; genus JAIBAT01. Next base: position 3,188 of record JAIBAT010000020.1, read on the forward strand.
CAGTTGGGACAGGGGACGACAGTGGACCTTTTCCTGCCTGTCAGCGGGGCTTGAGGGCTGGAGCCTCGCGGGCGAAAACCTCGAAGTTGCGAGTCGCCATGATTACATCGCTGTGGGAAAGCTCGGTGGATATAAAGAGGATTCGGTTGTTTCGCAGCAGATAGGGCAGTTCGTCTTTGCCGAGTGCAGCGCCGGGACTGTGGAACTTGATGGCGTCAAAGGTTTCCTTGGGCACGCCGGTGCTTGTGACCTGGTCGTCGCGGACCACGGCAAACCCGGCGCCGCCGAGAGTCAGGCGGCTCATGATTTCCAGGTTGGATTTTGCCAGATGATCGGTGAAAATGCTGCGCAGGCGGGCGGTGCCATTCTTTGAGGCAAAGGGGCGGGCCAGTTCATCCCATTGTCCGTAGGCGGCATCGAAGAGCCACAATTCGGCCACGTCGGGTGTGACGCCTCCGTATTCGAGGATCATTCCAAGCACGCGGTATCCGCCGCTGTGCCCGCTGAGAATGATGTGCTCAAGCTTTGAGTTGTCGGGGATCTTCTTATTGTGTTGCAGGGTTTTCAGGCATTCCGCGGCAAAGGCCTTGAACACGCCCGGTTTCTCCAGTTTGCCACCGCTGCTGTCGGGGGCGTTCTTGGGACCCTGGGGGATGATGAGGATAACGTTGCGGCCGCTGGCTTCAAGTTGCTCGCCCAATTTAAACTGGGCGAGGGCCTTGCGGGCTTCGTTTGTGTGGCCGTGGAAGTGAAAGATAAGGTCGGTCCTGGCGCCCGGTTTGTAGCCCTTGGGGATGGCGAAAACCACGGTGTTGTCGTCGTAATGATCTTTCAGGGGGAATTCGCCGCGCTTGGAGACGAATCCGGTGGTCCGGGAGTCATCCGGGAACGGGGCGTTCGCGAGGTGGGCGGTTCCGACTTCGCCCCATTCCACTGTTTCCCAGGTGGTGGCGGTGGATGTGGTTTCCGCGTTGCTGAGTGAAGAACTTACGAGAAGGGCCGCGACTGCCAAAGCCGTGCGCAGTCCGAGTGCTGACGTCATTCGTAGTGAACCTTTTTTCCAACGATCCGGTTTTGGATGATGGTCAGAATCAGGATGATGGCGAAGAGGATGTAGGCGATGGCCGAGGCGTAGCCGAGTTCCTTGCTGCCCATGAAGCCGGTCTTGAACAGGTAGAAGACGATGGTTTCGGTGGTGCGCCCGGGGCCGCCAGTGGGGGTCATGATATACATGGGCACAAACACCTTGAAGGCGGTGATCATCGAGATAACGAGAATGAAGAAGGTGGTGGGGGAAAGCAGGGGCCAGGTGATATGGCGGAATTGCTGTAAGCGGGAGGCGCCGTCGATTTCCGACGCTTCGTAGTAGCTACGGTCGATGTTCTGAAGGCCCGCGAGGAAGATGACCATGAAGTAACCGACGTCGCGCCAGACCGAGGTCAGGATGACGGTAAACATGGCAAGCGAAGGACCCGCCAGCAGGGGATGGAAAGTCTTGGGCATTGGCATGCCCAGCATTCCGTGGCCGATGGAACCGTAAAGCATTTCAAAAATCCCGCGGGACTCGTTGAGCCAACCGAGTTCCGAAAACCCGAAGGACGTCAGGCCGTAATTTGCCAAGCCGTAGCTTTGCTCGAAGATGTATTTGAACACCACCGAGACCGCCACCCAGGTGGTGATATAGGGGAGGAAGTAAGCGGTCCTGAAGAAGTTGCGGGCCTTAATTTCGGAGTTTAGTAGCATGGCAACGCTGAGTGCCCCGATGATGGTGAGGGGCACACTGTAAACCACGTAGTTAAGGGTATTGAACAGGATCTGGCGGAAATCTGGATCGGAAATGGCGCGCTTGTAGTTTGCGATACCCAGCCAACTAACACTCCCGAGGGTGGAGGCACCGGTCCAATTGGTGAAGGATACGATGACGGAGAAAATGACCGGAAAAAACCAAAAAACGAGCAGGATGGAGGCCGCCGGTAGCAAGTAGAGATAGGCTTCGACGTTCTCCCGGGCGTTCTTGTTGGCAATCTGGCGCACGCCAACGAGCGCGGCGACCCAGATAGCCAGCATTATGAGTACGATTATCGTGCTCATCGGGCGGCCTCCGGGGCAACGGAATGGCGATCTTGTGAGGTAAAGTTCATACGCAACAGGCTGATTGGCCGTACTCGATGAAACATTTCAACATCTTTCCGGCGTTAAAATCGTTGCTTTTGCACTGGTCGCGGAAAAACTCAGGCCTTAGTCCTTTACGACAAGGTGGCCCGAGAGAATTCGCATGAGAAACGTAGTGGCATTGGTTCTGGCGGGTGGATACACGGCGAATTTTGGCGTACTGACGCAGAATCGTCCCAAGGCCGCCCTGACGTTTGCCGCGTCCTATCGAATCGTGGATTTTGCTCTGTCGAACTTGCGGAATTCGCAGATTGAACAGGTCGGCATCATCATTCAGTACCTCCCATCGTCGCTGATTGAGCATGTGGGAGTGGGTCAACCGTGGGATTTGCAGGGTTACGGGCGTCTGCTGAAGATCATGCCCCCGTTTGTCGGGGTGGACAACACGGATTGGTATAATGGCACCGCCGATGCGCTTTACCAGAACCTGAACCTGCTCGACGATCTAAGCCCTGAACACGTGGTGGTTGCGAGCGGGGAGCAAGTTTATAAGCTGGATTTTGCAGAGGTGATGGCCTCGCACCGGGACCGCAATGCGGACATCACGATGGTCACGAAGTCCATTCCGGAAAGCCGGTGCACCCATCGGTTCGGGTATGCCACAGTGGGGGACGGGGGGAGGCTGACGGCGTTTGTTGAGAAGCCGGAAAGTTTTCCGTCCACGGAGGTCTCGACGGGGATCACTGTCTTCAAGGCGTCCGTGCTGCGCGATTTGCTGGAGGAGAATGCGCGTGGTAGCAGTCATAATTTAGCGAAGGATATTTTGAGCAAGCGGGTGGGCGAGTTTAAATCCTATGTCTATTCGTCGCCGGATTACTGGGAGTATCTGGAGGATCTGGCGGATTACTATCGTGTGCAGTTCGAATTGCTGGAGTGTGGGGGGCAGGACCAGATTCGCCAGTGGGGTATTCTGACGAACATGGAGTACCGGGGGCTGGGATTTGCGGCGCCGGCCCATTTTACCTCCACGGCAAGCGTGCAGTCCACGGTGGCCGCGGGTAATTGCCGGATTGCCGGCACGACTGACCACTGCATATTGTCACCAGGGGTCGTGGTTGAAAAGGGTGCGGTGGTGAGAAACAGCATTCTGCTGCATGATTGCAGGGTGGAAGATGGGGCCGTGGTGGAAAATGTTGTGGCCGACAAGGACGTGGTATTTGGTTCAGGCTGCCGGGTTGGGGTGGATGTTGCCGAGGGAACACCTGCAAACCCACATTTTGGGAATTTAACCCTCATCGGCAAGAGTGTCCAAATTATGGAGGGGGCACGGGTTCCCAGAGGAACCGAGCTTGCCCCGGGTCGTGGGCCGTTCCGTCCGCTTGCCAATTGATGGCTGGGGGGCGGCGTGACCCTCCCGAATATTTGCGCAAAGGCCCCCCTAATTAAACCAGCCGAAGCCCGATTTTTTACGCAAGAGGAGGACCCTCGTGAATTTCGAACAGAATTTGAACGACCGCAAACTTGGCCACGAGTGGTACGGGTGGGATGGCAATATTGATTCCCACGAGGCGTTTATCCAGGAGCCCAAGCGGTTGTTTATGGGCATGTTTTTCTCCGCGTTCGCGTTGGTTTTGGCCGCTTCGTGTTTCATTGTGTGGGGTTTTTACCTTCGCCTTGTAACTATTCATCCCTTGCTCGGAGACGTGGCTCTTGGGGCCATTGCGGTTTTTACGGCAACCTTTGCGGTGATATACGGCAGCCTGAGTTATGCCCTGGTTTTCCACAAGCCCAACCGCCTTGCCGAGGCAACCTGCCAGAGACTTTTCAAGATTTTCCCCGCAGTATCCGCACTTTCCTCCCACTTTGGCATCTCCAAGGATCGCCTTGGTTACTCGCTTGTGGAGATTCACAACGAATTGACCAAGAATCGCATTCGTGAGTGTTCCAACGGACGCATCCTTTGCCTGGCTCCGCGCTGCCTTGACAGGGAGAACGTCGAGCAAATCAAAGCCATGATGGCCGAGTATGACTGTGATTTCTATATGGCCCCGACAGGTGCTCAAGCCCGGCAAAAGATTGTCCAGGCGAAGCCTGCGGCCATCATCGGGATTGCCTGTGAACGGGATCTGGTAACGGGAATTCGCGACGTGGGCTATCGTATCCCGGTTATTGGCGTTACGAACAAGCGCCCGGCCGGCCCGTGCAAGGGAGCATTCATTGACCTCCACGAACTGCGCGAGGCCATCGAAGTTTTCAAGGAACGGTTCGAACTGGTTGAGCGCATGGAAGATGAAGTTCCTGCGGAACAGCCGCAGCGGGTCTGATTCTTCGGTTATTGCCTCCCTAAGTGCCCCGAGTTACCGTTAATTTCTACAGTTCCCTCCGCGGCCTTGCCGCAACTCCCTTTCAGGTATTCCATGTGGAAAATGAATCCACGGTTCAGGATCTCCTCAATGTGGTTTATTCCCAACACCCGGTCATGGTGCCGTTCGCCTCGTCCCTGCTTCTGGCACGAAATGGCGACTATTGCCAGGCAAGCGACAAATTGAAGGAGGGGGACGTGGTTGACCTGATGCCCCCGGTGAGCGGGGGATAGGCATGACAGTTATCGCTGAGAAATTGGTTCTGACTGAGATTCAGGAAGTGGAGGAACCAATTGATACGGGGAGACTCGCGAGTTTCGCAGAGTACAACGAGTGTGGTGCCGTCACTTCATTCCTGGGGAATGTGCGTGCGACTGAGAAGGGTGTTCCCATCAAGGCCCTTGAGTATGAGTATCATGTGGATCTTGCACCCAGGGAATTGCGCAAGATAGCGGAGGAGGCGCTTGGGACATTCGACGTGCGCAGAGTTGCGTGTGTTCACAGGGTCGGGCGGGTTCCGGTGGGAGAGGCGAGTGTGGCCATCTGGATAGGGGCCGACCATCGGGCCGCCGCGTTCCAGGCGTGCCAGTATGTCATTGACCAGTTGAAGGTCCGTGTGCCAATTTGGAAGAGCATTGCGTATTGAGTTTCGTCCTGCCGGGCGGGTTGAGGACTTAATGCGAGGAATTGGTATGATGCCGCAAGAAACCTACAGGGGAGTTGGGTAAGCGATGTCGTTGGTTGAGAAACACTTCGCGCAGTTTGGGCCGGAAGTCATTCGAATGGTGGAAGATCACGTTCGATTGAATGGCAATGCCCTGCAGTTGCTGAAACAGTTTCATTTACCGGCGACCCCGACACCAGAGGGGCAGTTGGTGGCCCTGAAGAATTTCATCTATCAATTCGGGATCACATTCTTTGTGTCGGCGATCAGGTCAAACCTATCCCCCGATGAGATAGAGCGCATGAAAGCCCGTAAGCTGCTGGAGGGGGCTGCGCAGCGCAAACGACCGGAAATGAATGTCCGTACGGCAAACCTCACGCCGCCGGGTGGAGCACTGCAATCCCATGCGACGCCTCACAGTGGTGTGCCGGTGGTTCAGCCGCCGTTGGAATCCAGCCCGGCGGTATCTGCCGTGAAGATGATCGACACGCCAGGTTACAAGGGACCGGATCGTCGTGTGGGGGCAGTAGACCGGCGCGTCGGGCCCGCGGACCGGAGATTGGAGTTGGACCTCATCTTGAAGAACAAGCGATTTGGCGGTCGTGACCGCCGTAAGGTCGTTCGGCGTGAGGCGGACCGCCTTCGCCTAGCCGAGAAGCAAAAGACCAGCGGCAACTGAGGAAACTGATGTCTGAGGAAATTCCCGGCACTGTCCGCCGGATCGCCGGGTCAAGGGAAGTGACTGAGGGGCGCAGTGCCTCCTTCAACTTTCGCGATCAATACGGTATGCCAGCCGACGGTTTTGTTTTCCGGCTGCGGGGTGAGCTATTTGCCTACCGGAACCAATGCCCGCACCAACCTTTGAGTCTGGACTACGGCGACAATGAGTTCTTCGATGAGACGGGGGATTATTTGCTTTGTCGGAACCATGGGGCCATGTTTGACCCTGCCACGGGAAAATGCGTCGCAGGTCCCTGCGCCGGGGCTTTCCTTAGGCGCATCGAGGTCTTTGAGGAGGGCGAAAGCATTTGTTACCGGGAGCCTGATGAGGGCACTGGGCTCGAATTGGAATAGACGGGCCAGGCCTGGCCGGGCAATTTTGTGTCCGGGCTTGCGTATTAGTGGATGCCATGATTTTTCACCTTCGCATCTGGGCCGCGTATGTGGCGCAGTTCCTCAAGCGCCGCATGATTTACGAGCTCGATTTTCTGGCGGGCCTTGCGGCGGACATGGCGCTCCAGGTGGTCAACCTGCTTTTCATATTTGTTATCTTCCAGAAGGTTCCGAATCTGCGCGGCTGGTCACGAGACGAGGTGTTCTTTATCTACGGGCTCTCCATCATGTCCTACGGGTTGTTTCATGCGTTCTTTTCCAACATCTATTATCTGGGGAACTCCTACATCGTGGATGGGCAGATGGACAGGGTTCTGCTGCGCCCGCTGAATCCGCTGTTTCAGGTGTATTCGGAGCGCGTTGACCTCGAGGATGTGGGGGAGATGCTGACGGGCCTTGGCGTTGTCATTTACGCGGGCTCGAGGCTGCATATTGACTGGACCTGGTTACACTTTGTGGCCTTGCCGCTTTTCGTCCTGTTTGGGATCCTGATTTTCCTCGGTGTCTTTACGGCTCTGGCCTCGCTGGGGTTCTGGTTCGTGGATCGGGTGGGCCTGTTGCCGCCGGTTTATAACATGATGGCGTTTGGGCGATACCCTGTGACCATTTACAATCCGCTCCTTCGCTTTGTGTTGAGCTGGATCATTCCCTTCGCGTTCATCGGTTTCTTTCCGGCAACCTACTTCCTGGGACGGAACGAGTTCCTCGGATACTTCCTAGTAACGCCGGTTGTGGCTCTTGTATCCTTTGGCGTGGGGTATTGTCTCTTCCATTTGGGGCTGAAGCGATACGAGAGCACGGGATCTTAGGGGTCTCCTCCCGCTTTGGGGCAGGCTCAGGCCAGGTCAGCTTCCGGCGCTTCGTCCCGGGTGTTGGTGCGATCCATGAGGTACCAGGGTGCATAAAGCAGGAGCAACAAGGCAACCCCGATAAGCTCCATCCACAAGATGTAAGTTGGCCATGGGCCAAGCATATCGAGCAGCGATTTGTTCTCGGGTTTGTGGGCGAGGTAGCCGAAATTTGCACCTGTCAGGGCGTTGGCAACAGCGGCCACCGCCATGTAGGCGTTTCCAGCGATGATCATGCGCATCACGGCGCCGGGCCTGGGGCGCATCTGGAAGGCGACGGTCATCAGGGCCACCAGGACCAGAATACCGCCGTGGCAGATGAAGAAGGTAAAGTACTCGAACTGCGGAAATGCTTCCTGAAGGTTTGGAGTCAGAAGGGCTTGGGCGGTTCCGCCGATACCGAAGAAGTAGGCAAACTCGTAGGGCACTGTGCGTTTTCTCCATGCCGCAAAGATTGCCATGGCCAGGGTCACATGGCAAAGGTGGAGGGGGAGCCAGTGTTGCGGATCGCCGCCGTGGTCAATGGCCTGCTTGAACTGATTCGCGAGGAAGGTGGCGCCGCTCAGCAGAGCCACTCCGGCGGTAACCGGGGTGCGCCATTTCCGGCCCCGGCCATTCCAGAACGCAAGAATTACGGAAACACAAACCAGGGCTATACAGGCCAAGGCCACCTTGTGGGGGAGTGTCCATGGGTGAAATCGGTCAAATTCCAAGGGCATGGCTCTACAATAGGCCAGTTTTCAATGACGCTGCAAAGGGAATTCGACGGTTTGAAGGGTAAAACTGATGGGGCAGCCGGGGGAACTGCAAACCAAATAAAACTCCCGCAGTGCCATAGTAAGGCGGCGTTGCATTCCGGAGGGGCCTCAATTGCGGGGTTCCGTTGCGCATTGAACTGAACAAAAAGGGACGGTTTAGCACCATGGCCGATAAGCACGATCAAGACGAAACCCAGCGAAACCACGACGCCGAATGGGCTGAAGGCGGCGAGGAGCAGGAACGCGACCTTTATGGCGCCGAACTTGAGCGCTATCAGGCCATTCTGGATCGCAGCCTCGACGAGGCGCTAAGCCGCTACGGCTTTACCCTTCATCACTCGCTTCCGCCCGTGCGCCAGGTGGAGTTGATGCAACAGCTCGGTTTCAAGCCCAAGGACGCTGTCGACCACTACAACCTTGCCGGTGCCGCGATCGCTAAGGAAGATTTCAAGGGGGCAGTGAGCCAGCTCCAGAAGGCCCTGTCGCTGGATGGCACTTTTGCCGATGCGGTTTACAATCTTGCGCTTTGCCATGAGAAGCTTGGCAAGAAGCAGGACGCGGTGCAGATGTGGAATCGTTACATCGAGCTGACCGAAGGCGACGAAGAAAAAGCCACTGTCAAAGCGCACCTGGCAGAGTTGACGGCCTAAGCGGCCGTTACGCTGCCTTTATCTCCCACCCGGGAATTATTGCCTGTGATTTTTGCCGATAAACGTGGAGTTCCGGGATATGTGGCCAGTCATTAGCCGCAAAGCCATACTGTTGCGCCTGGCGTTTTTGGTCCTTCTGCTGCCCTTTTCGTCGGGCTCTATCCACGCGCTTACGGTTGCCAAGATCTCGTGGGATTCCAAATCCCAATACAACCGTTTCATCATGCAGTTTGACCAGGTGCCGAAGTACAACGCGGTCAACGCCATCAAGGAGAAGGGGTACTTCTACCTCGACCTGTACGGGCTTTCCACGAACTACAAGCGAAAGCTGCTGGAGATCAACGACAACTCTGTGCGGTACGTCGATGCGGTGGGGTATCCGGATCATGGCGTGCTACGGCTTGTATTTTATGTAAAGGATGCGGGGTCGACCTTTCAGGTCAACGTGGTGGACAATCCGCCCCGGCTGGTGGTGGACACCGTAAAGGGCTCGGCGACTGAAAAACCGGACGCCGCAGGCAGCGGAGCGGGTGGAAAGCAAACAACCCTGATTACGAGCAGCGAAGGGAACGTCGAGGTGACCGGGCCGGACGGCAGCAAGATGTCGCTTCCGGATATTCCGCAGCCGAAAAGTAATCCTGCGGCAGGGCTGGGAAAAAAGAAGCTGGTCATCATAGACGCAGGGCACGGCGGCTCAAATAACGGAGCGTCCTCCAACAGCAAGATTGGGGGCAGAATCGTGGTGGAGAAGGACCTTACCCTGCAATTCGCGGTTTGCCTGAAGCGCATTATAGACGCATCTCCGAACATGACGGCGCTGCTGACGCGCACCGGCGACACGAACCTGTCGCTGGAGGATCGCGTGCGTTTTGCCGAGAAGCAACACGGCGACCTGTTCGTTTCCATTCACATGAATGACGGCGCCGGTAATAACTCGGCCCGCGGGGTTGAGATTTATTTCCTCAGCGAAAAAGGAACCCAGGACGCGGCCATCAAGGCCCTCGAGTCCAAGGAGAACGTCGAAATCGGGGATGCCAACTTTTTCAAGCGTGGCAGTGCGCCCATTGTGATGAACATTCTTGCGGATATCGAGAAGGGAGAGCTAGAAAAGCAGCAGTATGAAAGCTATCTCGTCTGCAAACAAATGATGAGCGCCCTGCAAGTGCAGCAATTCTACCGCCAGAACAACCGCGGGATCAAGAGCGCGGGATTTGCCGTGCTCAAGAATTCGCTTATGCCGGCAGTGCTGCTTGAGGTGGGATTCATCACGAATTCCCAGGATCTCAGCTATCTCGTGAATCCCAAGTTCCAGCAGGCGACTGCGATGGCCATGTATAATGGCATCTGCAATTATTTTGCGGATGTGGACCCGACCTTTAATGCCAAACCAGGTGGATCGAAGGGGGCAAAAGGGCGATGACCGGCCCAAGCCCTTCCAAAAAGCCCACGCGCCGGGAGGCCAGAAAGCTCGCGCTCATTGCGGCGCATGCCATGGAGTTTACCGGCTACGGCCCCGTTGAGACACTGGAGGTGTTGCCCTCCATCACGCCCCAATGGGCACAGGCCCCGGATTTTTCGCGCGAACTTGTCATGGCCCTGGACGAGCATCAAAGCGAAATCGAGACCGACATCGAAAGCGCGCTTGAGCACTGGACCATGGATCGGGTGGGGACGGTGGATCGCATTCTGCTGAGACTGGCCTGCGCGGAGATCAATTATTTTCCTGATGTTCCGCCCCGGGTTACCATTAACGAGTATCTCGAACTTGCCAAGAAGTACGCTGGTGATGAGTCGCCGGCCTTCATCAATGGCGTTCTCGACAAACTGGTTCGTTTGAAACAGAAGCCAGACGTCCAGTTGGTAAAAACCCGGCGGGGCCGTTAGGAATGCTTTGCTCCGACCAGGTGGGGTAAAGGCCGGTGCTGATTCCAGGGTTCCTGAGTGCCGTGGCGGCGGGTTTGATGCTATGGGCCCTTGCCGTTTTGCTGAAGACGCCCAAGTCCCTGCGCGAACGCCGGGCGCTCTCGCTCATTATCGCGGGAGGCTTCCTCGTCTGCGCGCTAACGGCGGTCATTTGCGTGGGGAGCACGCTGCAGGAAGTGGCTGGCGTAAGCCTTGGCCTGCCCGGTACGGTACAAGGGAAAGCCCGCCAGTGGCTGAAGACTCACGAGGCGGAACCGCCGGACCCAAGGAACGTGGGGCGCAACATCAAGATTCTGTCCGCAGGTTTGGATTTTTACCAGGCTTACCAAACCGGTTTTCCCGCAGACCTTCGGATCCAAATGGAACGCTATACCCAGCTTCCGCTGAAACCGACCCGGCTACTGAGCGTCGCCGACGAATCAAAGTATCACGAGGCGGCATCCGGCGTTTTCAGTATCATGCGGCAACTTGCGGCGGAGGATGATTCGGCGCAAACCAGCAACAAGGCGGCTAAAACAAAATGACTCCGATGGCAAAATTAGTTTTGATGTTTGAAAGCGCATGGGTATGACCAGCCCACCAATGATGGCAGAAAACCCGCAAAAACTCGCCGAATCGAACGGCCATGGTGACTACCTTTCGGAGTTGGACTCCGAGAAGGAGTCGGTCCTTCGCGTCCGAAACCTGTCGAAGTTCTTTCCAGTAAAGAAGGGCTTCTTTGGCCGGGAAGTGGCGCAGGTGCGGGCAGTGGACGACGTCAGCTTCTTCCTGCGGCGCAAGGAAACACTTGGCCTGGTGGGCGAGAGCGGCTGCGGCAAGACGACGACGGGCCGACTGATTCTGCAGCTTATCCGACCGTCGCAAGGCCAGGTCAGCCTGCTTGGCTCGGAGAATCTCGTAAACCTGTCCAGCCGCCAGTTGCTGCCATATCGGCGCAAGATGCAGATGATTTTTCAGGACCCCTACAGTTCCCTGAACCCCCGCATGACGGTTGGGTCCATTATCGGGGAAGCCCTGACCATTCATAAATTGGCTGCAGGGGCAAAGAAGACTGAACGCATCCAGGAACTGCTGCGTGAGGTAGGGCTAAATCCGGGTGCGATCAAACGCTTCCCCCATGAATTCAGTGGCGGACAGCGCCAGCGCATTGGCATTGCGCGGGCCTTGGCGGTGGAGCCGCAGGTCATCATAGCGGATGAACCGGTCAGTGCGCTCGACGTTTCCATCCAGTCGCAGATCATCAATCTGCTCCAGAGGCTGCAGGAGGAGTACGGGCTCTCGTTCGTGTTTATCGCTCACGACTTGAGCGTTGTGGGCCACATCAGCCATCGAGTAGCGGTAATGTATCTGGGTAAGATTGCTGAGATTGGGCCCAAGATGAGCTTGTTTGATGGGCCGCGCCATCCGTATACGCAGGCGTTGCTTGCGGCGGTTCCGAAACCTAACCCGGAGAAGAAGGGGCCCCGGGCTGTGTTGCAGGGTGACGTTCCTTCGCCGATTAATCCACCACCGGGATGTTCCTTCCACCCGCGGTGCCCATTCCGGTTTGGGCCATGCGATAAAGTCGCCCCAAGACTCCTGAAGCAGGCGCCGGAACACTTCGTTGCCTGTCATCTGTATGATCCGGAATTCAAGTCGCAGGCGCCCGTGGCAAAGCCGGACGTCCTTGCCGCTCTGCCGACTTCCTGAGGCGGGGCGCGGCTTTACCGCTTGACGCTGGGCGGTAATCCGCCGTTTACACAAGCCCAGCATGAAATCGCTTTTCACAGCCAATAACGCTTGGGTAAACGGACGGGAATTGCGCCGAAATACGGCGATTGTCGTCGAGAATGGCTGCATTGAGGATGTCATTTCCCGCGAGACGCTTCCCACGGATTTGTCGGCATTCTCGGTGCACAAGGCGGATTTTCTTTTTCCGGGGTTCATCAATTCCCATTGTCACCTTGAGTACAGCTTCATGGAAGGTCGGCTGCCGCGGGGGGATTCCGATTTCGACACATGGCTGAACGCCATCTATATGCTGAAGCGGGATTTGGGTGACGCCGAGTATGCGCAATCCACGCGAGACGGCATCAACCGATCGCTTGCGGGTGGAACGACCACGGTTATCGACACGGTACACCGGGCGGCTGCGGCCCCGGTATTGGCGGATTCGCCCATCCGTTATGTGCTGTTCTGGGAAGTGATTGCCGTAAAGGATGAATGGGCGGCAGGGGAAATGGGGCGGTTGGAGGAGAGGTTTGCAATGCCCCGCGGCGCGCGGTGCGTGAACGTGGGAGTAAGTCCCCATGCGCCTTATACTGTAGGGCCGGAATTGAGGCGGCTACTTAGGGAGTTTTTCGGCAAGCATCCGGATGTTCCTGCGGCGTGGCACCTCTCGGAGACAGCCGCCGAATTTAGGCTGTTTGCGGAAGGGCTTGGGCCCATCGTGGATTTTTACGCCAAACGGGAACT
>JAIBAT010000023.1 GCA_019695055.1 Candidatus Sumerlaeaceae bacterium
TGGCCAGCACCTGCGGGTCCGACGCAGCCGTTTCCAGGAAGTCCGAAACCGCGCTGAATGATTCGTAAGGATGATGCACCAGCACGTCGCCCGAACGCACATAATCAAACACGCTGGCCGCTCGCCTCCATCCCGGCCGCACCTGTGGCACGAACGGCTCATATCGGAGTGAATTGTAGCCCGGCAACCGCGTCAGCGCCATCCAGTCCCCGAAATTCAGCGGCCCGTCCGACTGCAATACGTCGCGCCCGTCAATCTCCAGCATCTCCCTCAGAAATCGCACAGCCTCATCCGGCGCCCGGCTCGAGATTTCCAGTCTCACGGCATTTCCCCATTGCCGCTGCCGGAGTTCGGCTTCCACCACAGTCAGCAGGTCCTCGGCTTCTTCGTCGTCAATTTCCAGGTCCGAATCCCGCGTGATGCGCATCGCAAAACTCTCCAACACCTCCGACCCCCCAAAAAGCTTTGGCAGGTGAAGCGCGATCACGTCATCCAGCAATACGAACCGCGTCTTGTCCGACGATGGCTTAAGCGCAACAAATCGCGGCAGCACCTGGGGAATTTCCACAAATGCGTACAGCCGCTTTCGCACCGGATCCTTTTCCTTCGGCTTGAGGATCACGCACAGGCTCAGGCTCTTGTTCGGCAGGTGCGGAAAGGGATGGGCCGGGTCCACGGCCATGGGCGTCAAAACCGGGAAAACCTGGCGCGCAAAATACTTCTTCACGAATTTCATGTCCGCCGGGCTTAGTTCGTGTCGCCCGACCACATCGATTCCCGCCTTCGCCAACTGCGGCTGCAATTCCTTCTGCCACAATCGCGACTGCTCCTTCATCAGTTCCCGTACGCGACGCGAAATGCCGTCCAGTTGTTCCTGCGGTGTAAATCCGTCAGCACCCGTCTTTAGGGTGCGCGTGCGTGCCTGTTCCTTCAATCCCGCAACACGAACCATGAAAAACTCGTCGAGGTTGGTGCTCGTGATCGAAAGGAACTTGATACGCTCCAACAGCGGAATGTGCGGAGACGCGGCCAGGGCCAGCACCCGGGAGTCAAAGTCCATCCAACTCCACTCGCGGTTAAAGAAATGCTCGGGATCCTGCAGAATACTCGCTGCAGACTTCCCCCTTTTCGCCGGCTTCTTGCGCCTCGCCGAGCGTGGTTTCAGTGGCGCGCCCGTGCCTGCCTTGCTCATTGGTTATACCGCCTTTGCGCCCGCTGGGGCATGGGTGGACTGGAACACCGCCTTGCGCCCGAAGACCTTCTCGAAGAACTCGCCCTTCTTCTTTGCTGCCGACAGTTCCAGCAGCACCGGACCCTTCGAGTTCAGTTCAAAGGTCACCGCCTGCCGCGAAATGGTGGCTTCCACGGAATGGACCAATTGCCTGTGCTCGCGGTCCAGTGCATCTGCAATCCTCAGGATGGCTGCGCACTTGTCCACCACCTCCCGCGCAGTAGGGGAGAGAATCTGGTATTCCGGGTGCTTCTCGCCGGGCATGGATTTGCGGTGATATCGGGCGATTGTCGCCACGATCTGCTGCTGCGGCAGAATCAATCCCGGAAATTCCTCATTCAGAATCAGATAATAACTATGCTTGTGGTGACGGCTGTAATTTACAAACTGGCCCACATCGTGCAGCAGTGCCGCATAACCCAGCAATTCCCGAAAATCCTCCGTTAGCCGGTGCAGGGGCTCCAGTTGCACGAACAGCGAATCCGCAAGTTTCGCCACCCGTTGACCGTGGGCCCGGTCGAAGTTGTATTTGTCACCGATTCGTACCGCGTAATCGAACGCATCAAACTTATGCCCGGTAGCCGCGGCCTCGATCATCTCCTCGATCACGCCGTCGCGCAGTCCTCGCCCGGATACCGTGATCTTTTCCAACGAGTAGAGGTCCATCAACCCCGACACGATGAGCGCCCCTGGCAGGATGATCTGGGCGCGCTTCCGGTCCACGCCAAATCGCTCCTCCATTTCGTCCACCGTGCATTCGCGCAGTGCGCGAATCAGCTTTTCCAGGTCCTTGAATGTGATCTCCGGCTCGGGTCTCTGGCTGCCAAAGTTTTTCGCATCGCAGATGGCTCGCAGTGTTCCAGCCACGCCAACGGCCTGGGTCTTCTTCGCAATGACTGGCAGGTGCGTGTTTTCCAGGAGATTCTGGACGCAAACCTCCAGCAGCCCATACTCCTTCTTGCTTACCGGTGCGCCCGGCTTGACCATCTGGTAAAGTCGCACAGCGCCAAGGCGCATGCTGTGCATCGTGTCAATTTCCTGATCCGTGCGGGTATAGATCAGTTCGGTGCTGCCTCCACCCACGTCCACGATAAGGTTGTGCATGCCGTCCACAAGGTCCGGCCTCATCCCCACGGCAAGCAGCCTGGCCTCCTCTGTTCCGCCAATCACCTCAATCTGGCAACCCGTGTGCTTTTCCACCGCGTTGACCAGTTCCTCCCGGTTGACGGCCTCCCGCACCGCGCTGGTGGCAACAATCCGCGTCCGGTCCACTCCAAAACTGCGGCACATCGCGGCAATTTCCTGAAACGCGCTGACCGTTGCCTCAATGTCCTCCCGCGATATGGACCCGCTCTCAAAGGCCGATGCTCCCAACCGGATGGGATAGCGCGCCTCGAACAGTGTCTTTCGCAGGCCGCCGCCCGCCTCCACAACGCGCACCTTGATCGCGTTGCTTCCGATGTCACCGGCGCAGAATCGTATGGCTGGCTTGCTCAATGGGTCGTTGCTCCCGAGGAATACCACGAGATTGTGGGCTGGCGGACCTCTCGCGCAACCACATTTTTTGTGACGAATGTAGTGCCCCCTCCTTTGGTCTGGCATTCCTGCCCTGCCTTGGGGAATAACCCTCGGCCTTCCCTGTCACCTTGCTATAGAATTCCAGAAGGTGGTCCCGCTTGCACCATTGTAATAGCCGTTTGGCTCTGGTCCAGCTTCTGCTCATGGGCATTGCCTTGGCTCTGCTCACAATGAGCGGACCGGCATCAGCCGCCTCTTACCAGGCCGACGTAGTGGTTGTCGGAGGTTCCTTCGGGGCTCCTGCCGCTGCTCTCGCTGCCGCACGGACCAATCCCTCCGCCCAGGTCCTCCTTATTGAACCCCAGGATTGGCTGGGCGGCCAGGCCACAGCCCAGGGCGTCTCTGCCATTGATAATTCCTGGTTCAACCCGGGAGCCACCCTGATGCGCAACAACCCCTCCACCTACTATGCCGCCGACTACCTGGATTTCCTGAATCGCCTTAAGAACAAACCACCCGCCGCCCCCGGCCTCGGCATGGCCCCCAACGGCACCGGCTGGGTCACCCGCGAGGCATTTGACCCGCGAACAGGTGCCTACCTGCTGGACCAGATGATGGCCGAAATGCCTAACCTCACCGTCCTGAAAATGACGGTCGTGAAGAGCCTCCAGACCTCCGCGACTGCGGACTCCTTCGGCGATGCCTCTGTTGTTACCAGCATGACACTGATCCAGCGAACCGCAACCGGCGGTTACACCCTCGGCGACAGTTTTCTGTCCCAGGAACTGCCCGACTGGTACAGCCCCGACAATTCCACTAGCCACACAAAAACATTGCACACAGTCACCGCCGCAAACCCCGCCAAGGGCTTCGCCTTGGTTGACGCCTCCGAAACCGGCGATGCCATTGTCCTGTCGGGTGCGAAGTACTCGGTGGGTCGCGAACTCACCACCGAGGAGATCGGGGAAGACGGGTCGCTGCCCGCTGCCAACGAAACGGGTAGCCAGGCCACCGTTTATCCGTTTTGCATGACCAGCAGTGCCTCCCCTCAGTCCGAAACCGCACTCCAAACCCCCTGGTCGGACTTTGCCACCTACTACGCCAATCAGGTTGCCACCTATTTCTCCATTTCCGGATACAGTTGGGCACAGGTCTGGACCTACCGCCGGCTCTACGCGAACACCGCCACCCCCTCCAATACGGTTGCCAACACCGGTGACGTATCCATGCAGAACTGGTACCCTGGAAACGATTTCCCCTATGGCTCCATCTACCTCGACAAAGCCGCTTGTGCTGCACAAGCCGCCAATTGGCAGGGCGGGCTGAGCCTGACAAACCTCTCCGCTGCAGAAAAGCACGCCGTGGCCTGGTATTTTTATATGAAAGCCAACCGGACCACCTCCTGGGACACTGATTTCCTGGAAAGCACAGACACACTCAATATGATGGGCACACGCAATGGTCTGGCACGCTTTCCCTACATCCGCTGCGGCCGCCGGATTGTTGGTCTCGAAAACTATCGCCTGACCCAGAGATATTTCGTGGATACCACAGCCGCCGATTACAACAACGGGCCTTCATACCGCTTTTATGACTCCGTGGGCATTGGCAATTATGCCTGCGACGTCCACCCCCAGAAAAGCACCACCGGAATGTCGCCCTCCGTGGCAAAGCCCGCTCCGTTTTATTTCCCATACCGTGCCCTTGGCTCGGCAAACGTGCGTAACCTCCTCGCCGGGTGCAAGAACATGGCCACGACCTTTTGCTCCAACTCTGCCTACCGACTGCACCCCATCGAGTGGGCCATCGGCAGCGCCGCCGGCACCGCTGCTGCGCTCATGGCGCGCGACGGAAAGACGAACATGGATCTTCTCCAGCTTTCCGCGCTCCATGAACTCCAGCAGAAGGTTGTCCTCAACTCGCCAATTTCCTGGGCAGCATACGATACTCAGTCCACACCCACCCAAAACGGCGACCTCATCCTCAATGGATTGAAGTCCGCCCCAATCGGAAAGCCGTTTCGTGCGGAAATCTACCATCTCGCGGCCACAAAGGCGAACCTTTACCGCGTGGGCACCTTTATCGGGCAGACAACCATGACCAAATCCAACGGGCGCCTGATATTCGATGGCTTAACGGGAGTTGCAACCGGTCTGACCACCTTCACAGCCGAGTGCCTTGATTCGTCAAATACCGTGCTCGACACCCTTGCTGCGTCCATCACCATCTCCAGCGCTCTGCCCGGCGCTGGCCAGATCGTCGATGATGCCGATGGCTCGCCATCCTTCACCCTGACCGGCACATGGACAAACGGCACCGCGCAGGCAAACAAATACGCTACCAGCTACAAGTACAAGGCCGGAAGCGGGAACACAAACACACCCACCGGTACGGCGACCTTCGTTCTTCCCATCACACAGGCCGGCGACTACGAAGTGTTTATCTGGTATCCGGAGGCTTCAAACCGCGCCACGGATTCGCCCTTCACCGTTTACTTCAAGGGGGGAGCCAACAGCTACCTGAAGCGGATCAACCAGCGCCTGACCGGCGGACAATGGGTCTCCCTCGGTGCCTTTACGTTTTATGGGAACAATTCTCTGGAAAGAGTCGTCCTGAGCAATGCCACTTCAGATGGCACGAACTTGGTCCTTGCCGATGCGGTCGGGATTGTTTCCCTCGGCCCACCAACCCCGGTCACCATGAGTCGATTTGACCTGTTATAGGTAGCCTTACGGCTGGTTGTTAACCGGTCCCTCTTCGCGCATGTAGACGAACGCCTTAAAGATGCCGTCCATCATCTGCTTCAGGTCGATTCCGATCAGGTATTCGCCGTCTTCTGTGGCCGATTTTCCAATCAGCAGTGTGCTGCCAGTGTGTAGGCGACGGTCCGCAAATTCCATCCACGTCCGCGTCGAGTGCTGGTCGTAAAGTTTCCCCTCCAACTGCACCTGCGTCGCACCGGCGCCGAGGCCAATGTAAGACCGCGCCTTCGGGTTCCCCGTAAAGAGCTCGGTGATACGCAATTGCAGAGTCAGCGCCTGCCGGCCGGAGTTCATGAAATAGGGGTCCGTGGAGACAAACTCAAAGATCCCCGCCGCCTGAAGCTGGCGCACCAGATTGGACCGTAGTTCCGTGGCAAGTCGCTGCGCTGCGGCCCGATCGCATTCCCCGCCCTTGCGGTAGGCACACGGATCAATCTGCACCGGCGGCACATACAACACCCGATAATTGCGGATGTCGAACTCGCCATCGATCCAGATCTGCTCGAGCGGCACCCCACCCACATGCCCAAGGCGGTGGTAATCCTGCAGCCACCCGGTCTTGAAGGCTTTGGCCGAATATCCGGGGGCGGCGGCCCAAACGAGGGCCCCGGCAAGCAACAGCATGGCAGTGCGTCGAATCATGGGTTTGTTTTCAAGTCATCCCTGTGGTCATTTACAAGCAAAAACCGCCCTCAACTCTCGGGCGGCCCGCCCTCCTGGTCTTTCTCGCGCAGCAGCGAGTTGTAGCACCGTATCAGCGGCGGTACGGCGTCCTGCAACTCCGAGATAAGGTCGTTCAGCTCCAGCCTCGCAAAGGCGGCCGTTTCAGCGTCCCCGACACGTTCCCGAAATTCCTTCGCGGCATTGCGGAATTTCGCCATGGATTCCAACGCGACACAACCCGCGGCCAGCATCTCTTCCACCGGGGTTAAATCGTTGGTTTGGAAGGCTTTAACGGCCGCGGCGACCTTTGCCGCGTCGTAGGCGGATTCAGCCAAAACTTACTTCTTGTCGCCGGTCGTGCTCATCTCGATACCGGCGTCTGCCGGCGCGGTTGTACTGACGGGAGCCCCGACCACGCCGCCCTTCTTCCCGGCTTCGCGGATCGCCTCAGCCACCTCAAGCAGGCTCTTGGCGACGCCATTGATGGCATTGGCAATCTCGCGATTCGAGGTCGCCACCGACTGCGTGGCTGCGGCTACTGCCAAATCCTGGGACTGGGCCACGTTGCTGTCCACCCCCGGTGTTGTGGTGCTGGTCTTGAAGGCGCTTGCAGGCTGCTGTGCCTGCGCCGTAGTGGCAAAGGATACGTCATAAACCTTCATCCCCAATGCCACAAGCATCACGGCTATCACTGTCAGCATGACATTCGTGTAAATCCGCGAATCCATGTGGCTTTTCATCTCACCCATTTCCCTGTTTCCTCCAGATTCTTTGAAATCATCAGCGTAAGTAGTAGGACAGACTTTCGATTTCAATGGCTAAGTCCACATACTGCACCTTTACGTGCTCTGGTGCTATGAGCCGCAAGGGCACGAAATTCAGGATTCCCGTCACGCCCGCTGCCACCAGCCGGTCGACGACTGACTGGGCCACTTCCGCCGGCACCGACAAAATCGCGATCTCGATTCCCTCCGCACGGATTCGCTTTTCGAGGTCGTCAATATGGTCAATCGGCACGTTTCCCCGTGCCGCCCCCACCTTGCGCCCGTCCACGTCAAACGCCAGTGCGATCTTGAACCCCTGCCGCAGGAACCCCCCATACGACATCAGCGCCGACCCCAGGTTACCCACACCCACCAGCGCCACCCGGATCTCCTTGTCGGTGCCCAGGATCCGCTTCAGGTTCGCCCTCAGGTCTGCCACATAGTAACCGAACCCCGGCACACCAAACTGGCCGTAATAAGCCAGGTCCTTGCGTACCTGCGCGCTGTTCAGGCCCAGATGCTCCGCCAGTTCGTGCGACGACACCTTTTCCACGTTGTTCATCTCCAGATTCTGGAGCACACGCGTGTACAGGCTCAGCCGCTTGATGGCCGCCTTGGGGATGCGCGCCAGCGCATCCTGCGGCGAAACCGGTGCGGTCGGGTGCTGGTCAGCCGGCAAATGCTTGCCGTCGCCGGGGGGAGAAGCAGGCGTAAGGCTCAGAGAGATAACCCTTCAATCTAACGATACTGGTCCGTCCGCTCCATGGGATAGGGGAGCGGCAGGTATGAACGCAACGCTGAAATGCACGTCCTGTGCCAATTTATCCCGACCATGTTCCTTTGCCCAAAATGCCCTGCTGGTCACGCGCGCTCGGCCAGCAGGGCCCAGCGGTCCATGGATTCCTCCAGTTCGGTCGATAGGGCCTTCTGTTCCTCGGTCAGCGACTGCAACTTTTTGTAATCCGTGGCGGCCTCAACCATCTCCGTTTCGAGTTGATTCAGGCGCGCTTCCATCTCCGGAATTCGTTTCTCGAGGGCGGCGAGTTCGCGGACTTCATTGAAGGAGAGCTTCGTGGATTTCACCGGCGCTTTTCGCTGTGAGCCCGCCGCCGGTGATGTCTTGCCCTTTTCCGGTGCCACCTCCCGGGACTTCTCCAATTCATAGTCCGAGTAGTTTCCCGGATACCGGCGCAGCGTGCCGTCCGGTTCAAAACTGAGAATATGGTCCACCGTGCGATCCAGAAAGTAGCGATCGTGCGAAATCACCAGCAGGCAACCCATGAAGCCTTCGAGGAAATCTTCCAGCGCCTGCAGCGTCGGGATGTCGAGATCGTTGGCCGGCTCGTCCAGCACGAGGAAGTTCGGGTTGCGCATCAGCGTCCGCACCAGGCAAAGCCGCCGCCGCTCACCGCCGCTCAGCTTCTCGATGGCCGTGTAGAGCATCTGAGGCGTGAACAGGAACTGCTCCATGACCTGCGCCGCGCCCCGCGCACTCCCGTCCGTGCTGCGCAGCATGTCGCCACCTTCGCGCTTCACGTAATCCAGCGCCCGCTCGGCCGGATCAAGCTCGGCGCATTCCTGGTCAAAGTAGCCAAACGCCACAGTCTCGCCAATCTCCACGCGGCCGACATCAGGCTGCAGGCGCCCCACGATCATGTTGGCCAGCGTCGTCTTGCCGGATCCGTTCGGGCCAATCACGCCAAGGCGGTCGCCCGCCTTGAACGTGTAGCTGAAATCCTTGGTCAGCTTTCGCCCGCCGTAGGACTTGCCGATCTTGACCAGTTCCACGATCTTGCCGCCGAGACGCCGCATTTCGATCTGAAACGCGAGGCTGTCGCGGGCCGTGTAGCCCTCGGCACTCTTCAACTCCTCGATGCGATTGAGCCGTGACTTCTCCTTGGTCGTCCGGGCGCGCGGCCCGCGGCTCAGCCATTCCAGCTCACGCCGCAGGATGGATTGCCGCCGCACCTCTGCCGTTCGGGCGCCCTGTTCCATCTCCGCCTTGCGGGCGAGGTAGTAGGAGAAGTTCCCCTCGAACTGACGCAGCACCCCGCCGTCAAGCTCCACGATAAGATTGGTCACGCGATCCAGGAAATATCTGTCGTGCGTCACCAGCAGCACCGCGCCCGGGAACCGCCCCAGCCAACCCTCCAGCCAGGCCACGGTGTCGGCATCGAGATGGTTGGTGGGCTCATCGAGGATCAGCAGATCCGGCGCCGAGAGCAGCGCCCGCGCCAGCGCGACCCGCTTGCGGTATCCGCCCGAAAGGTCCTCCACGAGGGCCTCCAAATCCGTGACGCCCAACTTCCCGAGGATGGTCCGCGCCTGCGATTCGTATTCCCAGGCCGACGCCGCATCCATCCGTCGCGATGCTTCGTCGAACTGTTTGTGGAGCGCCGCGTTGTCCGGATCATGCGCCAGCCGCGCGCACGCCGTTTCGTATTCCAGCACCAGCGCCGTAATCTTCCCCGACGCCGCGAACACGCATTCCATCACCGTGTGCCCCGGCTCAAACACCGGGTTCTGCGACAGGTACTCCACCCGCAGGTCCTGCCGCCACGTCACGGCCCCCGAATCCGCCGGCTCCGCCTTCGCCAGCACCTGCAGCAGCGTTGACTTGCCACAGCCGTTCATCCCGATCAGCCCCGTGCGGGCCCGGTCCTCCACACCGAAGGAGACACCCGAGAACAACAGCTTGAGCCCATGGGTCTTAGAAAGATTTGTCGCTGAAAGTATGTACATCGCCGGGGCAGACTACACAACTCGCGGCAAGTTGCTCGAATGAGGTCCGGAATGACTTCCCGGCCCAATTCCATAGGGGGGAAACTTTGGAATGTTTTGGGGTTAAGTGGCCTGTTTTCAGCGTTCCTTGGATTGATGGGTCCTTGTTTCATTCCGGGTGGTTCCTTGGGTGAATTAGACGCTGCCTTCGCTTTGATTTCATTGTGTTTGCGGGGCGTTTTTCCGAAATAATTATGTGCGGCATTAGGAGCCGCGGATCGCTGATGGGATTTGGGTTGGGCGGCACTTTTCGGTGAAAATAGCAAAGTGGTTCGCGAAACGCTCATTTTTCCGGCCAAAGGATCAGCGAGTCTCATTGCTTTTTCCCCCCGACGGAAATGGTGCGAAGCGGTGTCAAACGTTTTTGACAGTGGGAACTTTTTTTTGGGCGATTTTTTAAGTTCAAGGATTTCAGAGTTTGGCGCGGAATAAATCCTTTTTATTTCTTTTTTTTCTCGTAGTGAGGCCTGGCCGGGGCCCCACGATTTGCAGTATTCTGGCCGTTTGTGCGTTTTCAGGATCATGTTGGGAAGACCCTAACACAGGGGCCATGGGCTTGCCTATTCCCTTACAGACGCTTAAATACCCTTCCAGACCCATAAAGAGGAGTGGCCATTTTGCGAAGGGGCAATTCTGAATCGAGAGACTTGGAACCGCAGAGGCCACAATGGACTCAGAGAAAGGGCAGAATTCCCCATTGACACATCCCGCCGATTTTCGCCCCATAAACCCACAAAAACCAATGAACTCCACTAATTCCCTATATTACGGCGACAACCTCCACGTCCTCCGCGACCACATACCCACCGAATCCGTCGACCTCATCTACCTCGACCCACCCTTCAACTCCAAGCGCGACTACAACCTCCTCTTCAAGAGCCCCAAAGGCCACGACAGCGAAGCCCAGATCGAAGCCTTCGAAGACACCTGGCACTGGAACCAGCAAGCCGAACGCGAATACGACGAGCTACTCCACCAGCCCAACACCGACCTCGCCCAGCTCATGCCCGCCCTCCGCTCCTTCCTCGGCGAAAACGACATGATGGCCTACCTCACCATGATGGCCAACCGCCTCCTCCAGCTCCACCGCACCCTCAAGCCCACCGGCTCCCTCTACCTCCACTGCGACCCCACCGCCTCCCACTACCTCAAGATCGTGCTGGATGGGGTGTTTGGGAAGGAGAACTTTCGGAATGAGATTCAGTGGAAACGGCACAGCGCTCACAATAACGCCACGCGGAATTTTGCATTTGTTATGGATAGCATCTTCTTCTACGTGAAAACAGATGATGCGATCTTTAACATTCCACGGATTGAGCATGATCCAGATTATATTGAAAAGTTCTTCCGGTTCACGGACGAAAATGGACGCAGATACGCTGTAAACAGCCTAAAGAATCCCTCTATCAGGCCTAATTTAACCTATGTTTATAAGGGCTACCAGCCACCACCTTCGGGCTGGACCTGTAATTTGGAAAAAATGGAGCAATACGATAGGGAGGGCCGCCTTGAATTTCCAAAGACTAAGGAAGGCCGCATACGGCTAAGGTACTTTTTGGACGAATTGAAAGGTCAGCCCATTGGAAACCTTTGGGACGATATACAAGCGCTCTCGGGGTCCCAATCCGAACGCCTCGGCTACCCCACCCAGAAGCCCCTCGCCCTCCTCGATCGCATCATCCAGGCCAGCAGCAACGAAGGCGACCTCATCCTCGACCCCTTCTGCGGATGCGGCACCGCCGTCCACGCCGCCCAAAAGCTCAACCGCCGCTGGATCGGCATCGACATCACCCACCTCGCCGTCAGCCTCATCGAAAAGCGCCTCAAAGACGCCTTCGGCCCCACCTGCCAGTTCAACGTCATCGGCACCCCCGAAGACCTCGACGCCGCCCGCGACCTCGCCAACCGCGACAAATACCAATTCCAATGGTGGGCCGTCTCCCTCGTCGGCGCCCAGCCCTACCAAGGCAAAAAGAAAGGCGCCGACACCGGCATCGACGGCCTCAAGTTCTTCCACGACCTCGACCAGCAAGGCGCCCGCAAAATCGTCATCAGCGTAAAAGGCGGCCACATCAAGCCCGACGACATCCGCGCCCTAAACCACGTCCGCGAACGCGAAAAAGCCGAAATCGCCCTCTTCCTCACCCTCCACGACCCCACCCCAGCCATGACCGCCGAAGCCGCCGCCGCCGGCCTCTACGAAAGCCCCAACGGCCAGAAATACCCCCGCCTCCAAATCCTAACCATAGAAGCCCTCCTAACCAACACCGCCCGAGCCGAACACCCCGACTACCAACCCAACCTCAACTTCAAGAAAGCCAAAAAAGAAGCCCCCGGCGGGAAGCAGCGGGAGCTGGACCTAAGCTAAACTGATTGTAATTATCAACCCCCAAGTTGCACCAACGGCGTCAGACGCATTAACTATTCACAATGATTATTTATCTATGATTATCATCTCGCCAGATTGTGGGCTATATAGCTTATGCAAATCCCATTGCAACTTATGAGTTTCGGGCCAATGACGGTTACCTATTACTTGCGGCGTACGTTGTATAAGGACAAAGCCAGTGGATTCTTTTGGCTCTGTGGAGTGTCGCGCACTGCAAATCTCCAAAATAACCCCGACCAGCCTACGACGGGGGCGCTCCCGAACCCATTGTTTTGCAATCGCGTCTGCCTGGTCGCAGACCCACTGATATTCATTCCGCATTAAACCGACAATGGGCAATTCCACGAAGATAAGACCAATACCTCTGTTGCAAAGTTGCCGATATGCTTTGCTCAGGGCGTTCTGAAGCGCTTTCGCGGACCAACGAAAAAAAGGGCGCCTCAAAGCAACATTGTAAGCAAAGTGCAGGCGTTTATCCTTAAAGTCAGCGCACCAAAAGCCCGAAAAAAAGCTATTTGATTTATTGAAGCCATATTTGTCCAAGGGCACTTGAATTGCCACTGGATATCCCGGGATTGCACCATCAGTCATATCACTCGTAAATTTCTCGATTAAATACTCCCGCTCATTTGCCCCCGCCACTACGAGTGGTTTGTTGAACTCCTTGATTCCCAACACAGCGCTCCTAATTTCATCAACAATCTCGCCGCTAGTGCCGGTCGCAATTCCATTTGGTGACGTAATTGCTACTGCCAAACACTGCTTGGTGTGATACACATAATCCGCAATCGCCCTTAATGTTTGGAATTCATTATTTTGCTGCTCCCCTTCATCAGGCTTAAGGGCAAGCGACTTTACTTCTGCAAACATTAACTGTCCAGATACCTCCACTGCAAAATCTGGACTTAACCCATTTCCTGCTGTTACTCGATAAATAGGAACCTTCGCCTTGTGGGATTGAATCCAAAAGCAGATTTCAGAAAATGCGCTATCACAGTGATCGCGACTAAACAGTTGCCTCCACACGCACTTGGCAAAGTCGGGATCAGACTTGGCAATTAACTCTATATCCGAGTTTGTTGTAGAAAATCGAATTGCATTCCCAGACAGCTCCCGAAGTTCCACATTCGTGTCAGTGCGAGATGTAAGATATAGACATAGTTCGTAAAAGCCATTTAGGTAGAAATCATCGTGTGAAACAAGCTGTTTACCTAACTTGAACCGTCGATTAATGCAGTATTTTTTATGTTCCAAGGCTGCCTTTTTAAAACACGAGTCTCCGAAAACGGAACATAATGACTGAAAGGCCGCGAGTTCTCTATTGAGCCATCCAGGGGCATTGTTTGTAGTGATATGGTCGAATGGTTCAGATGGATTAGAAATCGGTTTAATTGATTTCAGAATAGATCCATCAAACTCTATCCGATAGTACATTGTTCTCCAGGGTCGTCATTACGAAATTGAGGGCCGACTTTGAGGTTATTCTCAAATAGATTCTTACGGCAACCCTATGTCTCGCAAAACCCCTCAACAAACGTCAACAAAAACCCCCACTACACCGGCATCAGGGCGCGAACCGACTACAACTACTGAACAAGCGGATTGTGCAGCCATCTGAATCCGCTCCCATACTCCAAAACCGCACAGTCGCACGTTCTCGAAACCTTGTGTCCAAATTCGTTTCTTGTGTCGGCACTCGTGTCGGCAATTAGCGTTATGGCAACTTCGAGCGCTTCCGCTTCACAAATTGTCGGTATGCTGGGGCGCACTTGATAAAACTTCTGATAGATTGGCTTGTTTACAAGATGTGAGACTGACGACTCTCCGGCAGCAATAGCCTTTGGCAGTACGGTACAACCAGCGACATAGACTTGTGCTTTGCCTGTTTTAGGGCAATTCGAGATCTTCTGAGTGACTTTGGGCCGACCATGGTCTGCCAAGTGCAAGTGAGTAAAGGCAAATGCGATGGATTGGGAATTCGGCAGGTAATAGCCCATGATGCTAAACAAAAAGTCATTGTTACGAGACAGACTGCTAAAAAGCGATGACATTTCAACCCGTCTCGTAAAACTGTGCCATGAATTCGCGATGTATTGTCCAAAAGGCTCCCAGGCTGCTTCAATTGGGCCAGAACCACGTTCGAAAAAGGCTTGGGTTATGACGCGAGTATCAAAAGACCATTGCGGGTGTGAAGTTGCAAACTTACACCAACCGACGGTTGAAAAGGCTGCATCTGGACGGAGCCGAAACAGTTTCTGCTCTTCGCCGTCCGGGAGACCTCGGTCGCAACAGACCAGTAAGCCCTTTGAGTAAGGAACTCCAATAGCTAATGTCATGCTCGAATTTCGGCGGCCGTTGACTATTTTCCCAATTAAATTCCTTACGCTGACATCCAATAACTCGCAAAACCCCACAACAAACGTCAACAAAAACCAACACCGGGGAGAGGCAATTCTGAATTCTGAATTCTCAATTCTGAATCAAAAGCAAAACCTCACCACCAAGCCACCAAGGGCACCGAGGGGGAAAGAGTTCTGGGTTCTGAGTTCTGGGTTCTGAGTTAAAAACAGAAGCAAAACCTCACCACCAAGTCACCACGAGCACCAAGGGGGAAGGAGTTCTGAGTTCTGGGTTCTGAGTTCTGAGTTAAAAACAAAAGCAAAAGCTCACCACCAAGGCACCAAGAGCACCAAGGGGGAAAGAGTTCTGGGTTCTGAGTTCTGAGTTAAAAACAGAAGCAAAACCTCACCACCAAGTCACCAAGGGGGAAAGAGTTCTGAGTTCTGGGTTCTGAGTTCTGAGTTAAAAACAAAAGCAAAAGCTCACCACCAAGGCACCAAGAGCACCAAGGGGAAGCCCGTTTTGGGTTCCTAACGCCCCACCGTCGGACGTCCGACGCCCCCCATCGCTCGCCAACCGCTCAATTTTGCCCACCCAGATTTCAGGCATTTCATTATATGGGTCTGTAAGAGGTTCCAAGCGGTCGTAAGGGAATAGGCAAACCCTATTCCCCTGTGCTACACCCATCTGCAGTTAAATCGCCCGAACTCCCAGTCCCGCCACCACCGGCTGAAACACATAGGGAAGGGGAGCAGGCCCCGTGGACCGGGCATTGTTCTTTGACATGACAAACAGACCAGAAGCCCAACCCGAACCACCCATCGGGCCGGGGTGAGTGCCCGGTACCCGAAATCCGCCATCGGGATTCTGCTTCACCGAAACCACAACCAGGCGCAGGCACAACACCATTTGCCCTTTCCCAACCACACACGAATCTTTTTCGCCCATTTCGTGTGTTTTGCGGGCTAAATGAACGCACTTTCACGCACATTTAGATCGGTTTAATTAGGCACTTCGCAAGCAATTTGGATCGGTTTATATGCACTCTTAAAGCGTAATCATCATTGAGAATAAAGGACTTGTGCAAAAATGCATCACCCCCCCTCCCCCCTCCCCCCACCCATGGATGGGACGGGGCTGGCCGCCTGAAGGCGTAACTACGAACGGGTGGGGCCTTCTGAATTTCGTGAGTTGTTAATTTTGCACGGCACTGGTCCTGAAAACGTCACCCTGTGAGACAGTGCCGTTGGTGGGATCATAGGGCCACGAGGGGCCGGCGGCCAGACCCGTGAGCAGGTAGGCGTTGCGGACGGAGTTGGGTTCGCTGACGCAGTCGGGGCCTCGGCTGCGCAGGAGCCATTTGTGGGTCGGGGCGGCAGCGCTGGCGGCGTTGGTGGAAG
>JAIBAT010000112.1 GCA_019695055.1 Candidatus Sumerlaeaceae bacterium
GGGTTAGCGCCTCGCGGCAGATGCGCCGACGGCGTCGACATCATCGCTCTCGACGCTGACATCAGCGTAGAGCCAGGAGCTGAGGTAGCGCTCGGCGGTGGAGGGAATGATCACCACGATGGTCTTGCCTTCGTTTTCGGGACGCTTGGCAACCTGAACGGCAGCCCACACAGCGGCACCGCTGCTGATACCGATGGGAATGCCTTCTTCCTTTGCCGTCCGCTTGGCATAGACCGAGGCGTCCTCCTCCTTCACCAGGATGACTTCATCGATGATTCCCTTGTTGAGTACGTCAGGAATAAAGCCGGCGCCGATGCCCTGGATCTTGTGGGGGCCGGGCTGTCCGCCGCTAAGCACGGGCGATGAGGCCGGCTCGAGGGCGATGGCCTTGAAGGTGGGTTTGCGCTTCTTAATCACTTCGGCGACGCCTGTAATGGTACCACCTGTGCCGACACCGGAAATCAGGAAATCAACGGCGCCGTCGGTGTCCTTCCAGATTTCTTCGGCGGTGGTCTTGCGGTGGACTTCAGGGTTGGCCGGGTTGTCGAACTGCTGGGGGATAATTGCCCCGGGGATTTTCGCGGCGAGTTCCTCGGCCTTGGCGATGGCGCCTCGCATACCCTTTGCGCCTTCGGTGAGCACCAGTTCGGCGCCAAGGATCTTGAGCAGCTTGCGGCGCTCGACGGACATGGTTTCAGGCATTGTGAGAATGATTCGGTAGCCCTTGGCGGCGGCGACGAAAGCGAGACCCACACCGGTATTTCCACTGGTGGGCTCGACGAGGACCGTCTTGCCGGGAGCAATTCCCTTTTCCTTCTCCAGATACTCAATCATGGCCAAGCCGATGCGGTCCTTCACGCTCGACAGTGGATTAAAAAACTCCAACTTGGCGAGCACCGTTGCCTTCGCGCCGTCGGTCACCTTCTTGAGTTTGACCAGCGGCGTATTGCCGATGGTGTCGAGAATGCTTTCGTAAACCTTACCCATGTTGCTCTCCCTCACGTTTTTGTTACTAATTCAAAATTTTGTGGCTTCGGATTAGATGTACCACATCAGAGCTTCGACCTCTTCCCCAGCCAGATTCTCTGAAACAAGGTCCTGCAGCATGAGGCCGTCAAGCCGTTCCCGTGTGTACTGGCGCAGGTCATCGAGAAGCTCGGCGACCTTGCTGAGCGTGCGGCCATTGCTGGAGGCCAGTTTCACCTTTCCGCTTTGGGAAAGGGGCTCCTCCACAGCCCGCAGGATTTCGCCAATACTGATACGGGCGAGCGGCTGCGCCAGCTCGTAGCCACCGCGTGGGCCTGCCTTGCTGGTAACAAGTCCGCGGGCTTTTAAGGACAGCAGGATCTGCTCCAAAAACTTCTTTGGTATGAACTGCTGCTCGGCGATGGCGCTTATGGTCATAGACTCGCCACGGTTATTGCCGAGGCCCATCATTGCGCGAAGCGCGTACTCGCCTTTTTTGGTCAGTTTCATGCCGGGAGTAGGTATCCGGTTAATCTCTATGTATTCAGTAGATATTGAGATGGCGGGTAGGAAACTGGCTATTTGGGGCGTCCGAGGCCTGTTTCGTGCTTAAGGAGTTCAATTTCATTGGCTTCCAGAGGGCGGCATTTTCCTGAAAGGAGCGATCCCAATTGAAGAGCTCCTTCCCGAACCCGCCGAAGGGAAATTACGGAATGGCCAACCGCATCCATCATCCGGCGGACCTGACGCTTCCGCCCCTCCGTAATGGTTATGCGAAGACGCGAACCGTTGGGGTCCTTGCCAAGAAGTTGAACCTTTGCTGGCTGGGTGACCTTGCCATCGAGGGGCAGGCCCTTTCGTAGCCGGCTTATGGCAGCAGTGGAAATTGAGCCCCTCACCACAACTTCGTACTCCTTCTCCACGCGATAGCTCGGATGCATGAGGCGATGGGCCAGTTCACCGTCGTTGGTTAGGAGAAGAAGACCTTCGGAATCCATATCAAGGCGGCCGACGGGAACAACGCGTTCGCGAATAGCACCGAGAATTTCATAGATGGTTCGGCGACCGCGCTGATCGGATGCGGTTACGAGATAGCCGCGGGGTTTGTTGAGCAGATAGTAGACAAGCCCTGAGTCCGGTGGACGGACGACAGCGCCGTTGAGGCGAACTTCGTCTGTGGCGGGATTGATGGTGGTACCCATCTCTGTCACTAAGGCCCCATTGATGCGAACGCGCCCTTCGGCGATGAGTATCTCGCAGCGGCGGCGGCTGGCGACTCCGCAGGCTGCAAGAAATTTCTGCAGTCGTACGGGTTTTTCGGCGTTGGCGGCGGTGTCGTTTTTGTTTTGCGGATTGCGCATTACAGGGCAACTTTTCTTTCAGGTCTCAATGATTAGGGAGGACACCATGAGCCGGTTGTCACCAGAACTCGAACGTTTTTTTTCGACGGCCCAGCAGGAGCTGGACCATGTGCTGCGGGCTTTGATTGCCCCCCACGAGGACCCCATTCCGAACCTGGACGATGGGCTGGCCTACTCGCTGGGCTTGGATGCGGAGGCAGCGGGCCAGGGAAAGCGGCTGAGGCCGGCGCTGTGCCTGTTGGTGTCGCACCTGCTTTGCGGTGATTCGCGCCCGGCGATGCCATTTGCTGCGGCCATCGAGTTCATGCATAACTTCTGCCTGGTCCACGATGACATTGAGGATGGTGATGAATTTCGGCGCGGACGACCTGCGGTTTGGAAGAAGTATGGATTGCCCCACGCGATCAATATTGGCGACTACCTGTTCACAAAGATCTTTGCGGCCTTGCTGACAGGCTTGGGCGACGTTTCGCACGAAAAACTGGTGCGCTTCTTTGCGCTGATGAGTGCGACGCTGGATCATACACACCGGGGCCAGGCGCTGGACATCAACGCGCGCACGGGCCCCATGAACCTGGATCGCTATATGCGTCTTGTGACGGAAAAGACCGGATATTACCTGGCGGCGCCGCTGGTGGCAGGCGCGATTGCCGCAGACGCCAGTAGTGAGATTGAGGAGGCCCTCAATTCCTTTGGGATGTTTATCGGGCCGCTTTTCCAGATCAAAGACGACATGATCGATCTGACGGATTCGAAGGGACGGGAGGCCATTGGGAGCGATATCCGGGAGGGAAAGCGCAGCTATTTTGTGGCGTTTGCGTGTGAGCATGCGAAGCCGGAACAAGTTGCCAGGCTTACCCAGATTCTGGATTTGCCACGGGCGGAGACTACCCCCGAACTGGTAAAGGAAGCCATCGGAATCTTCGAGACTGAAGGAGCGTTTGCCGAGGCACGACGCATTTGTGGGGAGTTGAAGCAAAATGCGCTGGGAGCGCTGGCCCCACTTCCACACAAGTTGCGCGATGCCCTGCGCGAAGTGACTGAGTATCTGGCAGACAGGACAGCCTGAAAGGGTGTGGAGCCTTTGAGCGAACGAATTGGCCTTTTTGGCGGGAGTTTCAACCCGCCGCATGTGGCGCATGTTCTTGCCGTTCACTACGCTTTGTCAGTCTGGCCCCTTGATCGCATCCTGGTGGTTCCCAATTTTCAGCATCCTTTTGGGAAGGAACTGGCGAACTTTGATCATCGCTTCGAAATGACCCGTTTGGCATTCCGTCATCTTGGACCGAATGTGGAGATTTCCGCTGTCGAGCGGGACTTGGGCGAAGTCAGTTACACCATTGACACGGTTCGCGAACTTAAACGGCGATATGCCGACACCCAATTCCGACTCATCGTCGGAAGCGATATCCTGGATGAGGTGGACCGATGGAAGGATGCCGACCAGTTGGCACAGTTGGCACCACGGATAGTGCTTCCGCGACTCATAGCCGGACAGGAACCGATCGGTTACTTCCTACCAGCCATCAGCAGCACCGAGATCCGCGAGGGTCTTACAACAGGAAAGGACTTGACAGCCATGGTGCCTCGGGATGTGCTAGCCTATATCGACAAGCACAAGCTTTACAGGGGTTAGCCAATTTTCGAGGCGGGTTTTCGGCGTGCCTCGATGAGTTGTGCCGCGATGGAAATCGCGATTTCCTCTGGGGTTTCGGCAGCGATATCAAGGCCGGCAGGGCATTTAACCCGCGCCATCTGTTCCTCCGTGAATCCCCGTTCGCGGAGATTCTTGCGAAAAACGGCCACCTTGGTGCGACTGCCAACCATTGCGATGTACCGCGCGGGGGACTGAATGGCTTGCTCCATGCAAAGCTCGTCGTGGGAATGGCCACGGGTCACTATAACGATGGAACTGTTGCCATCGATTTCGAGTTGGTCAAACTGCTTCTCGAAAGGCAGCGCGATTGTCTTTGCGGCATGGGGAAACCGCTCAGCGTTGGCAAATTCGGGACGATCATCGGTCACGATGACCTGAAAATCAAGGCGGCTGCAAACTTCATGCAGGGCCTTTGAAATATGGCCGCCGCCGAAAATAAAAAGCTTCTCGCTGGCCACGAGGGGCTCGATCAGGACCTTGAGCCGACCGCCACACAGCATATCGTTTTCCTCGGGCTTGCGGGCAGTAAGGTCGACCTCGCGGGTCATGACCTGGCCATTCCGGATTACCTCGCGGGCAAAGGCAAAGAGGTCGGCTTCAACACACCCGCCGCCTATTGTGCCGGTGACTTGCCCGTCCTCAGCGACCAACATCTTGGCGCCTGCTTTGCGGGGAGTGGAACCAACCGTCTCAATGATTGTGACAATGGCCCCACGCTTGCCTGCACGAAGGAGTTCATAGGCTGCCTGCATCACTAGGAAGGACATGGTTTAGCAACCATACACGTTGCAGGGAAATCTCTGCGGACCAAAGCGGAATCGAAAGTGGTCCAAGATTGGCTGAGGCTACATACCTACCGAACTGACCGCCGGGATGGTGCGGGTGGTTATGTCCGCCATCACAATCAGGATCAGCAGGGCCAGCATATAGGCACTGGAAAAGAAGACTATTGTCATCAGCCGTGGACTGTATTTTAGGTGCATAAAGAACAGAAGGACCAAGGTTGCCTTGAACGATGCGATCAGCATGGCAACAGGGGTATTCCAGATTCCGAAGTCATGAAATGCCACCCAAAGGGTAACTCCAGTCATGACTATCAGGATGGTAAAAATCGTCAGGTAAGTGCTGACTGGGACGATGTGGTTTTCGTGCGATTTGCTCATATCTTGCTCCAAAGGCCTCATCCGTGGACGTGAAGGCCCAAAAGGTAGAGTAGTGGGAAAAGGAAGATCCAAATGATGTCGACGAAGTGCCAGTAGAGACCGACCATTTCGACGGGCACATTATACTCGGGAGTGATCCGGCCCTTTTGGTTTATCCACCAGAGCCAGCCAATGACTACTATACCAAGGATGACGTGGATTCCGTGAAGTCCGGACATGCAGTAATAGAGAGAGTAGAAGATCTCGACTGTTTTCACCGTGGCACCACCATAGAGATCCTCAGCGGGAAACTGAAAATTGTGCCCGGGGATGATGCCGTGGTGAAACTTCGTGGACCACTCAAAGTACTTTACGACAAGGAACACACCAGCCAGGGCAATGGTCAGCAGCAACATCAGGGAAGTCCGACCACGGGCCCCCTTTTGCGCCGCATGAACCGCGAGGGCCATCGTAAGACTGCTTGTAATCAGGACGGCGGTATTCAGGAGGCCAAGTTTGATGTCCAAATGGTGGCTGCCGGATATGAACGCGTCGAAGAACCGATACTTATAGTAGGCGTAACAGCAGAACAGACCGCCAAAGAACAGGACTTCCGTGCAGAGGAAGAGCCACATGCCAAGGGCGGCAGACTCCTTCTGCTGTTCGAGGTCCTCGAAATGATGGGCCAGAAATTCGCTTTTATGACCGTGTGACAACGGTAGCCTCCGCATCAGGATAGTTGTAGGCTTCCTCGGTAACAACGGGAATTTCCGAGAAGTTTTCTGTTGGCGGCGGGGAAAGCGACTTTTCCCACTCCAAGCCCTTTGCATTCCAAGGATTCGGACCAGTCGGCTCGCCAAAAAGCAGGGACCAACCAAAGCAGATGGCCGGGATCAGGTAGCCAATGGCGAGCACCGATGCACCAGCGGTGGAGAGGATATGCAGGAACTGGAACTCCGGGACGTACTCATGATAGTGGCGCGGCATGCCCATGTACCCGAGGATGAACTGGGGGAAGAAGGTCAGGTTGAATCCAATGAAGGTGGCAACGGCACCAGCCTGGGCCAGGCCTTCGGGGTATTTCTTGCCGAACATCTTGGGCCACCAGAAGTGCAAACCCGCCATGTAACCCATAATGGCGCCACCGACCATGATATAGTGGAAGTGGGCGACCACGAAATAGGTGTCGTGCAGATGGCGGTCAAGGCCCAGAGCCGGGAAGAAAAGGCCGGTGAGGCCGCCAATAAGAAACACTCCGAGGAACCCGAACACATAGAGCATGGGGGCCTCGAAGGAAATGGACCCCTTATAGAGCGTTGCCGTCCAGTTGAAGGTCTTAACGGCTGAGGGGATGGCCACGAGAAAGCTGAGCGCGGCAAAGATCAGGCCGGCGAACTGTGACTGGCCGGTGAGGAACATGTGGTGGCCCCAGACAAAGAATCCAATGACGGCGATCATCATGCTGGAGATGGCCACGAAGGAATAACCAAAGACCACCTTGCGCGAGAAACACGAGATGACCTCGCTAATGATTCCCATGGCCGGGAGGATCATGATGTACACGGCTGGGTGGGAATAGAACCAGAAGAGGTGCTGAAAGAGAATCGGGTCACCGCCGTATGCGGGATCGAAAATGCCGATCTTCAGCCCCTTCTCCACAGCAGCGAGGGAAAGGGTGATGGCAACAACGGGAGTTCCGAGGATCTGGATGAGGCTGGTGGCGTACATTGCCCAAATGAAGAGGGGCAGGCGAAACCATGTGAGCCCAGGAGCCCGCATCTTATGAATGGTAACGATGAAGTTGAGACCTGTGAAGATGGACGAGAAGCCCATGAGGAACAGGCCGAGGATGGTGGTCACGACGTACCCCGAGGCATGGCCCGTGCTATAAGGCGTGTAGAAGCGCCAGGTGGTATCGATGCCGCCGTTGATCATGGCAAAGAGGGCAAGCGCGCCGCCACCGATGTACATGTACCAGCTCAGCAAGTTGATCTTGGGGAATGCGAGATCCTTGGCGCCAATCTGCAACGGAACAAGGAAATTACCGAGGACCGCCGGGATGGACGGGATCAGGAAAAAGAAGATCATCATGATGCCGTGCATGGTAAAGGCCCGGTTATAGCCATCAGACGTCATGAAGTCACCCTTCGGGGTGAGCAGTTCGAGACGCACCAACATGGCAAAGAAACCGCCGAGAATGAAAAAGAAGGTTATCGAAGCGAGATAGATGAGCGCAATGCGCTTATGGTCCACAGTGAGGAACCACGAACGCAGGCTATAACCGTTGTTCAGGTAGTTGCGCTTGTTGTAGAGTGGGGATTCGGCCGGCATGGCGGCGTTGGTTTCCATGGTGGTTTCCATTATTGCGCACCTCCTGGTGCTGGAGTTGCCGTTGCAGCGGTGGTGGTCGGGGAATCGGCGGTTACAGGGGCAGACTTTCCAGCTTCGGCAGGTGCTGGGCCTGCGGTGCTGTCAGCCTTGAGGGACTTTACGTAAGCCACAAGTTGGAGAACCTGCTCCTCCGTGGCCAGCCCCTTGAACGTGGGCATAATGGGCTGGTAGCCGGTCACAATCTTTGCAGCCGGTTCGGTGATGGATTCGTAGAGATACTTGTCGTCGGCGACAACCTTGGCACCGCCGAGAAGTTCAATCGACTTGCCAGCAATACCCACAAGGACCGGACCGCGCCCTGCGTTGTTGGAAAGGTGGCAGGTTGCGCAACCGAGCGAAGTGAAGAGCTTCTCACCGGACTTGACCGGTGATTCGCCGGTGTCGCCCCCGAGCCAGGCTTGGTAGGCATTTTGCTCCATGACAATGACTTTGCCGACCATGCGTGAGTGTTCGGTACCACAGTACTGGTTGCAGAAGAGGTGGAAACTGCCGGTTTTTGTCGCCTCGAACCATACATTGCTGAGACGGCCGGGCATCACGTCGTGCTTAACGCGGAAAGCAGGAACGAAGAGATCGTGTATGACGTCTTCGCTGCCCATGGTAAGGCGAACCGGCTTGTTGACCGGGATATGGAGGACGTTGATCTCGCGCTTGCCGTTTGCGTGCTGGAATTTCCACATCCACTTCTTGCCCGTGACAAGGATATCCATGGAGTTCTTCGGGGCCATCTCCTGTTCATTGAAGAGTTTGGCGCCCCAAAAGAACATGACGGTGACAAGGCCCAGGGGAATGACGGACCAAATGATTTCGAGGGGAAGGTTGCCGTGGATCTGCGTGGCAACCATATTCTCCGGCCGGCGGCGATACTTGACTGCCAACATGATGGCGACCAGCACAATGCCGACCGTAAAGAAAACGCTGACCGCTACGATGTAGAAATAGAGCGCATCCACCTTGCCGGCCATGGTGGAGGCCGCCTCGGGAAAGAATTGTAGTCCTGCCTGTGCGCCTGGCTGCATTTGCTTATCTCACCTGTGGCACATTCGCCCGTGCCTGGCGAAAGTCCTTTCTGAACATAATGAACATGAACGTGCCAAGGGCTAGGACGGTCAGGATGCCGCCCACGCGGATAAGGCGAATGATGTAAACGCCATACTTGCCGGTCATGGGATCGTACATATAGCACCACATAAGGACCTTCTCAGCAGGGGTGCCAATCTTGTTGCTGGAAGCCTCGATCAGACCGAAGCGCAGATCCTTGGGGGAATACTCAATTCCGTAAAAATACTTGGAAACTTTGCCGTCCGGGGTAATGACCATGATGGCCGCCGCATGGGCATACTGCTTGAGATTGTCATCCCACACGTAGTGGAACCCGAGTTGCTCCATAAGCGGGGTGATGTTTTCCGCGGTCCCGGTCAGGAACTTCCAGCCATCGTCTGTTCCGGGCTTGTTAAGCTCGTCCGCGTAGTTGGCCTTTTTCTTCAATGCAAGTTCCGGAGTTTCTCCCGGATGGAAACTGACGGTCACCACTTGGAAATCTTTGAAGAGTTCGTAATTGATGACCCGGAGAGTCTTCAGGAGGCCGTTCAGGGTTTGGGTGCAGAGCATCGGGCACCCATAATAGACTGGCGTGACTATCACAGGGCGGCCGGCCTTGAAGTACTCGCGGAGAGTCACATCCTTGCCGTTCTCATCCCGAAACTTAAGATCAAGGTTGATGGGCTTGTCGAGATTCTGCTCGATGGATACCTCGCGCAGTTTCGGCGGCATGGCTCCATCGGGCGTACCGCTTGCAGGGGCCGGATTATCGGCCAGGGCGAATGCAAACCCCGCAAACTGGGACAGCAGTAATATGGTGAGAAACCGTTTCATCCGAGGATCAATTTCCCATCCTGCCGCTACTGCTGTCGCGCATAATCTGGCGGCCGATTAGATCTGCCGTTGTGGTGTTCATATCGCCCGGTGTTGAAGGCAGGCGCCCCGGCTGCGCAGCCATCTCCATGGCCTTCTCGATCGGTAGGCCCACAACACCCTTGGCCTTGTCGATCATGTGATAGTTGTTCAGAATTTCGTTGTTCTCAGCCACCATCTTGCGAACATCCCCGGGAGGATCCACCTGCAGACGCGGCAGCGGTGGCAGATTCATCTGGCCGGGATGGACCAGGGGTGAAGCAGGCTGGCTGGACTTCTCAGCGTATCTATCCATCAGTTGAAGAAGTTCCCAGCTTCCCCAGGTCGTAAGCAAAGCCACGACGGTAATCGCAGTGGTGATTTTCCAAAGAGGTCCTATATAGGCATCGGTTACCTCGTAGCCAGCCTTCACACTCTCTGTAAGATCGTGGTGGTGCTTAGTGTCCGACATGATTAAGCGCCTCCTCGAAGTTGGGATCGTTCACCGGAAGGAGTGGACGCTTTTTGAGCTCCAAAAGGAAGAACCCAAGCCAGACACCGCCAAAGCCAATCAGCGCTGCAAAATCCATCCAGGTGAAGGAGTGAGTCAAATGCGGACCGAAGACGTGCCCGCTTTTGTCGTGGGCCTCCGCGGCCTTTTCAAACATCCACTCATTTCGGGGCCGCAGCAGCCAGAAGAGGTCGACGTAACGCATGAACATCAGCAACCCTGCCACGGCTGCCAACTTGCGGACGTTTTTCTTAAGGTCGCGCGAAAGCAAAAGGAGGAAAGGCAAAGCAAAGTGGAACACGAAAAGCACGATGGCGAGGTACTGCCAGCCGTCCTTTTTGCGGATCATGTACCAGGGCGTTTCCTCGGCGACGTTGCCTTGCCACATAATCAGGAACTGGGAAAAACTGACATAAGCCCACAGCATTACGAACGCGAGCATAAGCTTGCCGAGGTCATGGATATGAGCCTTGGTAATGTATTTGGACATGGGCTCGCGTCCGGAGAGCCAGACCATGGTGATGATCAGGAGGGTGAAGGTTCCAAGAACTTGACCGACCACGAAGATAACCGGGTACATCGTGGAGTACCAGTGCGGATCGAGGGACATCATCCAGTCAACGGAGGCAAAGGTCATGGTCAGGGCGTATACAATCAGGCCCGGACCGCTGATCCACCGCATACTTTTGGTGGCTGGTACGGCACTCTCCAAGCTTTTATCCTGCTGGGCGGACCAGCGATTCAGCAGGGTGATAAGTCCCAGCCAGAGAACGAAATAGGCGACCGTCCGGATAATGAAGAAAGTCTCGTTTAGGTAGGGTGCTTTGGCGATAAGAATGGGGTCCGCCTTCACCACATCAGTGTGGGTCCATTCGTAAAGCGAATGCATGCCTCCGAAGAGGATGGGAAGAATCAGCGGGACCATGACCCAGAGGGTGCGGGTGGCGGACTCAAGAATACGGCGGCTGACGACACCCCAGGCGCCACCTGTCAGGTGCTGAAGCATGGTCAACATCAGCGCGCCAAGGGCCATATTGGTCCAGAAAATGTAGGCCAGTAGATACGAGTTATAGAATTGTGTCTTATTAACCGTATACCCGATGCCAAACACAATAAGGCCGATGACACCCAATGCCAGGAACTTGCGCGCAGCCGGGCCGGAATCGGGCGGATTATAGTTTGCGGTGATTTCCATACTTATTCCTTCCCCTTGGCGGCGCCGTGACCGGAACCATCGGCCTTCGGTTTGTCGGCGGCGGGCTTCGCATCCGCCATCAAGGCGGCGCGCTCTGTTTCGGGAACATCCTCGATGGTGCCCTTGCGGCTGATCTGAAGGGCTCGAATGTAGGCCGTGATCGCCCACCGATCATTGGGCGAAGTTTGAGATGCAACGTCGTACATACGGCCAAATCCATTGGTCATGACATCGTAGTAATATCCGACCGGGGCCGTGAGAAGGCGATCATCATGGAACGAAACCGGCCGGGGGAATCCGCGTTGAACAATCATCCCGCTGCCATCACCAAGGGCGCTGTGGCAGGGGGCGCAGTAAATATTGTAGCGATTCTGCCCGCGAGCGATGACTTCCTTTGTGATTGTGAAGGGAAAAGCCTCAACAAACTTCCCATTCGCCTTTCCGCTGAAAAGGGGCGAATCGTCACGCAGGTGCCCGCGTGCAACTGTATGCTCGATCTGAGGCCGCATTCCCATCCCATCCGCAAACATGGCGCTGGACTGGGCCGGATGGATCGACGGCTGATCGGCCATCTTCTGGCGGCAGCCTGTAAAGGCAAGTGCTGCGGCGGCCACGCAGATCATGGCACCCGCACGCCGAAATTTGAGGATATATCGCATGGGGCTACTTTTCAATTTCGGCGACCTCTACGGGGTGAAGTGACTCAAGGAACTTGCGGGTATCCGCGGCGTTGAACTTGGGGTCATCGGCCTCGATGCACAGGAAGAACTTGTCCTGGCTGGCGCGATTAAAACGCGGGTTGTTGAAAACCGGGTGGTAAGGCAATGGCAGGTCATTGAGGAAAATCATCCCGAGAACGGCCGACAAGGCGCCAAGGAGAACCGTACATTCAAACGTGATGGGGATAAACGACGGCCAGCTGAAATTCGGACGTCCGCCAATGTTGAGCGGATAGTAGACACATGCCGTCCATACCTGAAGCAGGAATCCGCCGATTCCACCGAGGATGCCACCGGTTAGGACAATCAAGGACATCTTGGATTTGGGCATCTGCATCGCATGGCAAACTTCTTCAACGGGGAACGGCGTGTAGGCGTCCATTTTCCGATAACCTGCGGCATAGGCCTTCTCGGCGGCCTCTGTGATCTGGGTCGGAGTATCAAACTCCGCCATGAGTCCGTAGATTCCCGTGGTGGGAGTGGCTTCCATCAGTGGTGACCTCCCTTTACCTTGGATTCTGGAAGAAGGAGTTTCATTTCAAAGGCAGACATGATCGGGACGAAACGCACGAAGAGGAACATGAGCGTTAGGAAGAGACCGATGGTTCCGAAGTAGACGCCGAAATCCCAAACCGTCGGGTAGTACATGCCCCACGAAGATGGCAGGAAGTCTCGCGAGAGGCTGGTGACGACGATGATGAAGCGTTCGAGCCACATCCCGATGTTCACGATGATCGAGATAATGAAGAGGATCACCGTATTGGTGCGGACCTTCTTTGACCAGAGCAACTGCGGCACGATGAAGTTGCAGAAAATGAGAGACCAGTAGAAGAACATGTAGGGGCCCGACATGCGATTGTCGAACATCATGTACTTTTCCCAGTTGCTGGCGCTGTACCAGGCGAAGAAAACCTCACTGCCGTAGCCGTAGGAGACCATCAAGCTCGTGGCGAGCATGATCTTGGCCATGTTGTCGAGGTGCCGATCGGTGATGAAATCCTTCATGTTGTAGGCGGCGCGAGTGGGTATGGCCAGGGTCAGCACCATGGCGAATCCGGAATAAATCGCGCCGGCAACGAAGTAGGGCGGGAAGATGGTGGCGTGCCAGCCAGGGATAACGCCGACGGAGAAGTCGAAGCTAACGACCGTGTGCACTGAGACGACGAGGGGCGTCGAAAGACCCGCGAGAAGCAGGTAGGTCATTTCGTAATTGTGCCAGTGGGAAGCGGCACCGCGCCAACCCAGCGAGAGAACGCCAAACAGACGCTTGACGATGGGATTAACGGCCTTGTCGCGAAGGGTTGCAAAGTCGGGAATGAGACCGACAAGCCAGAAGAGCGCGGAAACAGTCGCGTAAGTCGAGACAGCGAAAACGTCCCAAACGAGGGGGCTGCGGAACTGAGGAAGAAGCGCCTGCGGGAGCGGAATCGGCATCATCCAGTAGAAGAACCAGGGGCGGCCCATGTGGAGCAGAGGAAAGAGGCCTGCGCAAGCCACGGCAAAGAGGGTCATGGCCTCCGCAAAACGGTTGATGGAATTGCGCCATTTCTGATTAAGCAGGAGAAGAATGGCGGAGATCAGGGTTCCGGCATGACCGATACCGATCCACCAGACAAAGTTGACGATGGCAAAGCCCCATCCGACCGGGATATTGATACCCCAAACGCCGACGCCGCGAAATATGGTCCAGGCGACGGAAACAAGCAGGACGTTCAGCAAACCAAAGGATATCAGAAGCCCCAATACCCAACCCGGCCGAAACTTCGGGGTGAGCACCACAGCATTGATCTTGTCACCGATGGAATTGAAATTGTGCCCGGGATCTAGAACCGGATTGGGTGCCAGAGGATGGGCTGAAGCGGAACCGTTTGCCATGATTATGCGTTATCAGCCTTTCTCGACTTCGGGGTTGGGATTTTTCAGGCCAGCCAGATAGGTCAGGCGCGGGTTCGTGTTAAGTTCGGTCAACAGGCCGTACGAGAGGGGCAATTCCTTCTCTTTGCGCACCTTGCTTTCCTTGTCGTTGAGGTTGCCAAACGTAATCGCCTGGGTGGGGCAGACAGCCTGACAGGCGGTTTGCACCTCGCCATCCTGAATCTGGCGTCCCTCGACCTTTGCGTCAATGCGTGCGGCATTGATGCGCTGGATGCAGAAAGTGCACTTTTCCATGACGCCGCGCGAACGGACCGTGACGTCGGGATTGCGACCCAACTTGAGCACATCGGTCTCAAAATCCGAATACATGAGGAAGTTGAACCGTCGCACCTTGTAGGGGCAGTTATTCGAGCAGAACCGGGTGCCCACGCAACGGTTGTACACCATATCGTTGGTGCCTTCATCGCCATGAACCGTCGCGGCCACCGGGCAAACCACTTCGCAAGGGGCGGTTTCGCAATGCATGCAAGCCACCGGCTGATTCACCACCTCAGGTTTCTCAGGCGATCCCTCGTAATACTGGTCGATGCGCAGCCAGGCCATTTCGCGACCGCGGCTGACCTGGTCCTTTCCGACAACCGGAATATTATTTTCCGACTGACAGGCGACGACACAGGCATTGCAGCCGTTGCACGAGGACAGGTCCACCGACATGCCCCAGGAATAAGCCTTGTCCGGCCGCTCGGGGATAATGGAGTTGGGTTTTACGTGATCATACTCGGCAACAAAATCGGGCTTCTTGCGGAATTCCTCCACCGTGGCCGTGCGGATGAGGTGGCGGCCCTCCATGTTCCAGTGTTCCTGGGTGCGCGCCAGCAGGTAGCGCGCGCCGGTTTTGCGGAGATCGCCCCCAGACACATTGAACATGCCGTCAGTTTTGCGCAGCGGGAAGAGATCCTTGCCGACCCCATTGCCAACCTGACCAGCCTTGGTGCGACCAAATCCGTAGAAAACCGTGACGCTTTCATCGGCGTGGCCGGGCTGGATGCAGACCGGCAGATCCACCTTGGCACCATTAACAGAGAGAGTGACAACGTCCTCTGTCTTGACCCCGAGCTTGGCCGCAGTGGCCACACTCAAGAGCGCTGCGTTGTCCCATGTAAGTTTTGTGAATGGCTTGGAAACTTCCTGGAGCCAGCCGTTGTTCGCATAGCGCCCATCATAAAGCGAAGGGTCGGGGCGGAAGCAGACTTCCAATCCCTTCTCAGCCTTGGCAGAAGGCGCGAAAGCCGCGGCGTCCGCCTTGAGGGAAACAGTTTTTGCCGGCAGCTCCGTGCCCGCCATCACACCATCGTGAATGGACTTCTTCCAGACCGCCTCGAAATCGGCGCCCTTGTTGCGCGATTTCCAGTATTCATAAACCACATCATAGTTGGACTTGGCCTGAAGACCCTGAAAAACCGCAAGCAAATCATGGGGCGACTTCGCACCGTATAGCGGCGCAATAAGAGGCTGAATGATCGAGACGGTCCCATCGAACGCGCGAGCATCGCCCCACATCTCGAGGTAATGAGTCTCCGGCACGAACCACTGGCACTGTTCGGAGGTCTCATTCGCGTGGAGCGCCTGATGGATCCGCAGGCCGACCTTTTCGAGGGATTCCTTGAAACGCAAATCCGCCGGTGCGTCGAACAGCGGGTTGCCCCCGATCATCAGGAGCAACTCAACCTTGCCGTCGGCCATATCCTTGACGAGTGCCTTGATCGACTCCACCTGATTCTCAGGGGCCACCTCAACGGAATCCGTGTAGATTACCGTCTTGCCGCCGTTTTCGAGAGCCGCGTTCATGGCGTGGGCCAGGACATGCACCACCGGTGGCTGGTTCTCGCCGGCGATAACGATACTCTTGCCCTTGTTGGCCTGCAGATCCTTGACGAGGGCACCGAGCAGATTCTCGTGCTCTGGGTTGAGTTTCTCGGCCTGGCCTGCATTGGCGACGCCCAGACCTGCGGCAACGGCCCGGGCAAAGTTCTCAACCTCGCCGGACTTCATAATC
>JAIBAT010000067.1 GCA_019695055.1 Candidatus Sumerlaeaceae bacterium
CCCTCGGGTTTCACAACCCGGCAGGGTTCACCTGGCTCCTCCAAGTGACCACGCTCTTCACGCCCGACCCTCGTTGGGCAGCAGCATGGCTGGGTCTGGTGGGATTGTCGGGGCTCTACCCTATTTATAGAATGGCCCGCCGGAATCTCCCGGGTTTTGCCTGGCTGATTCCGTGTATCCTCTATGTTTTTCTCCCAGCCATGGTTTTTGCTGGGCGGGCAATTTGGCCACAGAATATCATGCCGGCTTTTGGTGCTTGGGGATTGATGGGCCTGGCCGATGCGCTGGACGGGCGCCACGTTGCCAGGCATCGTTGGCGTGGGGCCCTTCTTGCCATGTGTGTCTTGAGCTACGCGCCCCTTGTCCATCTTTCCGGAGTGGCCTGTTTGGGATTGGGGATGAG
The DNA here is from genome assembly GCA_019695055.1 of Candidatus Sumerlaeaceae bacterium. GTDB lineage: Bacteria > Sumerlaeota > Sumerlaeia > Sumerlaeales > Sumerlaeaceae > JAIBAT01. The sequence continues at coordinate 404 of JAIBAT010000067.1, forward strand.
TGTAATTGGATGGCTGGTTTTTGCACAACAGATTCCCCGACTCAAAGCGGCTTGGCTGATATTGCCAACAGTACTGGCTGGTGCGGCGATGCTGCCGAGCCTGATGGATTGGAACGATCAGCGCCTTCATCCGCCGAAGGAGAAGCCGGCTCACATCGCCCATTTCGAAGCGCTTATGCCGCCGCCAAAGAATTTGTCGGGCCGAATGGCGGATTCCCTTGGGGGCCTGTTTGATTCCTTCAACAGTCGTGGAGCTTCGTCGGGAATTGTCGATAATCTGAAGATGTTCCCTGCTACGGTGGCATCGCAGGTTGCAGACGTTCTGGCGGTGATCCTCGTCATTGCTGGCATGACCATGGCTGCATTATTGTTGATGCGTGCGCGGCGTCAAACCAACACAGGAAACCCGGATTTGACGCGCTTTGCCGGACTCTTGATGGCCTGGATCTTCGTGCCAATCCTCCTCGCACCCCTGTTCTTGCAACGAGTCAATTCCACCTACTTTGCCTATATCCTGCCGGCCGTACTGCTGTTGGCTGGCTTGGCGGCTGATGGGATCCAGCGTTCGATTCGACGGTGGCCAGCCTTGATTCAAGAATACTGCCCAATGGGGATATGCTCGGTTGTCGCCGCTTTATACGCGGTCTACATGGCAGGGTGCTTGAATTCCCTCAACACAGAGAAATATGTGAAAGGCATTTACTATATCCCACTGGCCGAGCAAAAGGCACTTGTCAGGCGCCTCGCGGCAGGGGGTGTCGCGGCCGGGCGCTTTTACCACCTCAGTGGTGAGTGGTTCCGGCACCCGTACGAATATCTCTTTGATGAAATGCCCATTCCCACCATGTCTGTATCCCCTCGCTGGGCGGTTGTGGAGGATTTGAATATGCGGCTTAGCCAAACGACAAGGACTCGCTTCATTGAGCAGCACCGGGAAGGGATTCAGAATGGCGTGTCCCTGATGGAGTTCGATGACGAATCCAAGGCCCGGGAATTCGTCGATACTTTTTACAACCTGCCCCTCGACTGATCGTTCCCGCTACTTCTTTGCGGCCTGCACCAACCGCGCCAGCAGGGCCAGCGCGTCCACGGGGGTAAGGCGATTCACGTCGATGGAGCGAAGTTCCTCCAGCACCGGACTTTCCTCCGCATCAAACAATGTGAGTTGCACGGTTCGTTCCTGGACACGAATGGCTTTGTCCCTCAGGCCCCCACCGGTGACCTGGACTGCATTTCCCTCTTCGAGATTGTGCAGGATCTCCTTTGCGCGATCAATCGCAATGCGCGGTAGGCCGGCCACCTGTGCCGCGTAAATACCGTAGCTGCGGTCCGTGGAACCGCGAACGATTTTGTAGAGGAACGCCACGCGGTCCTCCTCCTCAAGGACGGCCACATTATAGTTCTTCACCCGGGGCATGGCATCTTCCAAATCCACGAGCTCGTGGTAGTGGGTGGCAAAAAGCGTCTTGGGCCGCCGCCCCGCGGTATTGTGCAGGTACTCGATGACGGACCAGGCGATGGAAAGGCCGTCATAGGTCGAGGTGCCCCGGCCGATTTCATCCAGAATAACAAGCGATTTGTCGCTGGCGTTGTTGAGGATGTTGGCCGTCTCACTCATCTCGACCAGGAAGGTGCTCATACCGCGGGCAAGCTGGTCCATCGCGCCGACGCGCGTGAAAATACGGTCCACGGGGCAGATACGAGCCGACCGCGCCGGCACAAAAGAGCCCACATGCGCCATAAGCGTAATGAGCGCCACCTGTCGGATGTAGGTGCTCTTGCCGGCCATGTTTGGACCGGTGATCAGTAGGATCTGATTCTCTCGATTGTCGAGATAGGTGTCGTTTGGCACAAACGGCTGATCAAGATCGAGCCCCTCCAATACAGGGTGACGCCCGTCGTGGATGGTGAGGGTGTCGTCATCCGAGAGCTCCGGCCGACAGTAGTTCCCGGATACTGCAGCCACGGCCAGCGCGAGCAGCGCATCCATTTCCGCAATGGCCCGCGCTGTCTGTTGGATGGGCCGCGCCTGGGCACAGACTTCCTCGCGCAGTCGCTCGAAAATCTCAAACTCCAGTTCCTGGCTGCGTTCCTCGGCGTGGAGGATGACCTCCTCCTTCTCCTTTAACTCCTGCGTGATGAAACGCTCCGCGTTGACCAGCGTCTGCTTGCGGATGTACTCAGGTGGAGCCTTTTCGGCCTGGCCGCGGGAAATCTCAATAAAGTAACCAAAAACCTTGTTAAACCCGATCTTCAGGTTGGGGATGCCCGTGCGCTCGATTTCCTGCTGTCGCATGGTGGCAATCCACGACTTGGAATCGGCGCTCAGGGAGCGGAGTTCATCGAGCTTCGCGTCGTAGCCCGCCCGGATCATACCCCCCTCACGCACGGTAAGCGGGGGGCTGTCCGCGACGGCGCGTTGCAGGTGGCTTGTCAGCATCTCCAACGGGTCGAGTTGGGAATGAACCCGCTCAAGTAGGGATTCCTGCGCCCCGCTTTGGGCGTGCTCTCCCAGCAGAGCCCGAAGTTTGGGGACCTGGGCCAGCGAGGTGCGAAGCGCCAGCAGGTCGCGGGCATTGGCTGTCTTGCACGCGGCACGGCTCAGGATTCGTTCCAGATCGCCCACCGGTCGCAGTGTCTCAATGGCACGGGACCGGAATGTCGCCGTCTTGACGAATGCGTCCACCGCGTCCAACCGGGCCGCAATGCGTTGGCGGTCGCGCAGGGGTTGCATGATCCACTCGCGCAGCAGCCGCCCCCCCATGGCTGTGGTGGACTGGTCCAGAACCTCTATCAGCGTATGGCGGCGCGTCGAGTCGGTAAGGTTGCTCGTCAGTTCCAGCGATCGCTGAGTTGTGGCATCGAGTACCATGAAATCACCGGGGTGGTATACCCGCAACTCGTTCAGGTGGATAAGATTTGTGCGTTGGGTGTCGCGCAGGAATTCGAGAATGGCGCCCGCCGCCATTACGGCGAGCGGGTGATCCTCGGCGCCGAATCCTTTCAGGTCGCGCACACCAAGTTGCCGGATAAGCGCATCCCGGGCGGCATGTCGCGAAAGTGCCGCGGGCTCCACGATGGCGAACCGTGACGTCAGGCCGGACGCCGTCTCTCCGGATGCGGCCGTGGCCAGATCGCCGGACTTTGCCTGCCCGCCAAACAATTCAGCCAACCGCTCCCGCTGGTCCCGCGCCACGACAATTTCCACCGGGCCAAGTCGCGCCATTTCATTGACGCAGGCCGCCACGGCATCGTGGCCATGGAACTCAGTAATGGCAAATTGGCCGGTGGAGAATTCCAGCGCTGCGAGACCGAACCCGCCAGCCTGCTCCACAAGTCCAACAAGATAATTATTGGCCTTATTGTCGAGCAACGCGTCTTCAAGCACGGTGCCGGGCGTGACCACCCGCACCACCTCCCGGCGAACGACCCCCTTCACATTCTTTGGATTTTCCATCTGTTCGCAAATGGCGACGCGGTGGCCGGCGCGAATCATACGGGCGAGGTACGGCTCCACACTGTGGTAGGGAATTCCAGCCAGCGGCACCGGCGAGCCATCTGCGGCGGTTCCGCGGCTGGTCAGTGTGATGCCGAGGGTTTGCGAGGCCGTCTTCGCGTCATCAAAGAACATCTCGTAGAAGTCGCCGCACCGGAAAAACAGGACGTGGTCCGGGTGTTGCCCCTTGATCCGATGATACTGCTGGATCAGCGGCGTCGGCTCTGGCGATGATGTCTTGGTTGTTGTCTTCATGGGGTGATTCAAAGTGCCGGGCCATCACATACCGGCGAAATGCGAACGCAAAGCGGAAATTTGCCAGTCCGCGGGAATGTTTTTCCGCCAGCTCAGGGGCCACGAGTTATTGAATCTACCGCAGACAGCCTTGCATCTATCAGGGATTCACGATCCATGCGATTATTGATTTCCCATAGTGGCCAATCGGCCAGCCTGCGCCTACGCCCATGAAAGTGACCGTTCTGGGGTCCGGAACTTCCGCCGGCGTGCCCACACTTGGATGCCGATGTGCAGTCTGCACCTCCACCAATCCAAAGAACAAGAGGATGCGCGCCAGCCTTTACATCGAGGACGCGGGACAACGCTTCCTGATTGATTGCGGCCCGGATTTTCGCACACAGGCCATCACAAACGGGATCCATGACATCGATTTTGTGCTGCTCACACACACCCACTCGGACCACATCGCCGGGCTGGATGACCTGCGCGCGTTTAACATGATCCACAAGCATCCCATAGCCATTTACGGCCAGCAACAGGCGTTGGAGGATCTGCGCCACCGGTTCGCCTACTGCTTCTCCCCGCCGTCTCCCGGAAGCTATGTACCGGAACTGGATCTTCAACCCATCAACGGCATGACGGAGATCCGGGGAGTTGAAGTGCGCACCGTCCCTGCCATGCACGGCACCCTTCCACTCATCGGTTTTCGTTTTAACAAGTTTGCCTATTTGACCGACGTCAGCCAGCTTCCGGAAGAGTCCTTCGCCTTGCTCGGTGGGCTCGACGTCCTGATTCTAAACGCCCTGCGTCACCGCCCACATCCGGGCCACATGAGCCTGAGCGAGGCCACCACTGCGGCAAAGCGCATCGGTGCCCGGCAGACTTGGTTCACCCACATGTGTCATGACCTCGAGCACGAGGCTACCAATGCCACACTTCCACCGGAAATCCAATTGTCTTACGATGGGCTGACGTTCGAGGTTTAGACTAGGCCTTCACCAATTTCCGGTACCGCGAACGCCGATTCTCCACAGCCGCATCGCCCAGTTCCCTGCGTCGTGCGGCTTCGTACTCCTCATAGTTCCCCTCGAACCACTTCACCTTCGACTCACCCTCAAATGCAAGAATGTGAGTGCAAATGCGATTGAGAAAGAAGCGATCGTGGCTGATGACCAGCACGCATCCACCAAAGCCATTGATGGCGTCCTCCAGCATGCGCAAGGTGCCCACGTCGAGGTCGTTGGTTGGTTCGTCAAGCAGCAGGACGTTCGCCCCGGACTTCAGCAGCTTGGCCAGGAGAACCCGGTTGCGCTCGCCACCGGACAGATTCTTCACCAATTTCTGCTGGTCAGTTCCCTTGAAATTGAATCGGCCTACATACAGTCGCGCCGGAATCGATTGCTTGCCAAACGGAATCTCCGTCTTTCCCTCGCTGATTTCGTCGAACAAAGTCTTCTCGTCCGAAAGCGCATCCCGGTGCTGATCCACATGGGCCAGATGCACAGTCGGGCCTATGACAATCTCGCCCGAGTCTGGCTTTTCCTGTCCGGTAATCATACGGAAAAGCGTGGTCTTGCCAGTGCCGTTGGGACCGATGATGCCCACGATGGCGCCTTTGGGCAGGATGAACTCCACGTTTTCAACCAAGGGCTGGCCACCGTAACCCTTGGTCACATTGTGGACCTCAATGACCTGATCGCCCAAGTGTTCTGCTGGGGCAATTTGTATCGCCGTGGTGTCCTCAGCGTCGCGCTCCTTTGAGACGAACTGCTCGAGGTCCATAAGCCGTGAACGCGTCAGGTCGTGGTGTTCGGAGACGTTCATCTTGATCCAGCGAAGTTCCGCCTCCAGCGACTTGCGCCGCGGCGATTTGCTCTTTTCATTCTTCGCCAGGATTTCCAGTTTCTGCGCCAGCCAGGACGAGTAGTTGCCCTCAAATGGGATTCCCTCGCCGGATTCAAGTTCCAGGATCCACTTGGTCACGTTGTCCAGAAAGTAACGGTCGTGCGTCGCGATGATGACCGTTCCCGGATAATCCTTCAACTGCTCTTCCAGCCAGTCGATGGTTTCCGCGTCAAGGTGGTTGGTGGGCTCATCCAGCAGCAGCATTTCGGGCTTTTCCAGCAGCACCTTGGCCAGTGCCACGCGCCGTCGCTCACCACCGGAGAGTTTGGTCACGTCCATATCGTCCGGCGGAAGCACCAGCGCGTTCGACGCAACATCCAGCGTGCGGTCCAGGTTCCAGCCATCCACGGCCTCAATTCTGTCCTGCAGGACAGCCATGCGATTCATGGCCTTGTCCATGGCGTCGCCATCCAGTTCACCCAGCGAGGCCGTTACCTCGTCGTACTCTTTCAGCAGCTCCACCGTTTCGGCAAACGCCATCTCCAGATTCTGGCGGACATTCTTTGTCGGGTCCAAGTGCGGTTCCTGGGGCACAAACCCCACCCGAACCTTGCGCGCCGGCTCGGCGGTCCCCTGAAAATCCTGATCCAGCCCGGCCATTATTTTCAAGAGCGTCGATTTACCCGAACCGTTGTCTCCCACGATGCCGATCTTCGCACCCGGGTAAAAGCAAAGGTTGATGTTCTTCAGCACCTGGCGGGTGCCGTAGTATTTGTTAAGCTTGTAGATGGTAAAAATGAATTGCTCGGCCATGTTGTCTCCCTGTTTTCGCCTCGCATGATGCAGCGCGGGCGGCAAAAAATTCCCAACCGCTACGGAGCTGCAGCCCCCACCGTCAACACACCGAACGGGATACCATTGCTTTCCACTCGTTCGAGGTTAACGCGGTCGCCCACAGACTTTGGCTGGTTCCCGGGTTTATTGAGAATCTCTTCAAACCACTCGAGTACAGCCGTATCCACCAGCACACGGCGCCCGCCGTCCTTTTCCCGAATGAGTTGGGCCAGATCGCGCACAAAAGATGTTCCTTCATCATCACTTAGTTGGAAAAGGCTGTTCGTGGCGTCCCAGCCGTAAAGATGACGGCTTAGGCCCTCGACAAAGAAGGGATGGACCTTCGACGCGAGAACCCCACCCGCCGGAGCAAGTTGATCAGCCGCCCGGACCCGGGACTCCCATTCGGCGGTTCGAATGAACTGCCTCTGCTTGGGCAGGACGAGGGTTGCCTGAACCACGACAAATCCCGCCAGAAGGGCCCACCATGCTTTCTTGGCAAGGTGGAGATGGGCAGTCTGGCGCGGGAATCGCCAGGCCAACACACAGGCCGTGATGTACCAGGGCCACAGGAGCCATCCGGCCAGTCCTTCGCGCCAGGCGAGTAGAACAATAATGTAGTACGAAGCCGCGGCCACGAGAATCAACCACAGTCTGCGTGTGCCCCCGGGTTCGGGGGCATCGTTTCCAATCCCCAACCGTTCCACGGCCACGGCCGAGCACAGCGACAACAAAATCGTTGCCGGGAAGTAAAAGGTCCCCTCGTCGCGGGGCCACCATCCAAAGAAACCAAAATAGCAAAATACCGTCCCGATGGTAATGGCAGCAAGAAATCGCTCCGTCCGTTCCAGCGCGGCCAGGCCAAACGGCCACAACCAGATCGCGAAGAACCCGTAGGCAAGCCCATCCACCGCATTGCGTTTCAAGGCGGTGAAAAAGCCGGACCATCCGGCCATGACGCTGTCCCCAAGATAAACATTGGCCCATTCCATTTGGCGCTTGAGCGTGCCGTCCAGGGAAAGATCATCCGCCTTCCAGTGCCCCAGAACCATGATAAGAAGCAAATAGGCAAGACCCACTCCTCCACAGACGATCCACAATCCCGCTCGCCGCGGCGAACGGTCCCTGCCGAGTGCTTCCGCAGCGCCCGCAACACAGACCACCAGTACCAGCCCCGCCGCCGCGGCATGGATCCCAAGGGCGAACACAATGGCCGCGCCGAGCGCAATCCATCGGCCGGCTCGGGGCATTGCGCGGACACCCACTGCCGCCGCCAGCACCAGCGCTGCACCGAAAAAGAGCGCCGATTTTGCCTCGATGTTGGTCGACGCCCACATCAGCGGTCTCGACATCAGGAGAAGCAATGCAGACAGCAGCGCCACAGTCCGCGAGACGCCATGCCATCGGCATAGAAGGAAGAAAAGCGCTAGCCCCCCGGCCCCGAACACCACGGACACAGCCTCACCAAACACGATGGGATGGCCCGGCCACACAGCGCGGCCAAGGAGCACTGCGCCCCGTAAAATCCAGAAATAGAGGAAGTGGTGGGGATGGGCGAGCACTCCCTCCCGGGTCATTTGCAGGTAGGCGGCGCCGTTAAAATCGAGCTCGAGTTGGCGGAAAACACTGAAAGTTAAAGCCGAACTGAGAAAGAGAAGGACGGCAATTTGGAGGTCTTTGAGCTTCTTTAACACGGCAAAATCCTTGTCAGGCGGCCCCCCCTGGTCAAGGGGGTAGTGAAACTCGTAAATCGCCTGGCGCGCACCCGTCTCAGTCTGGCAGCAATTGCTGGCGCAGGAATTCCACCGTTGCAACAAGCGCGAAGTCCCGATTCTCCTTCTTCGCGAACCCGTGTCCTTCGTTTAGCCCCAACAAGTACCAGGTGTCCTGACCCTTGGCCCGCACGGCCTGCACGATCTGTTCGGCCTCACTCTGCGGCACGCGCGGGTCGTTCTTGCCCTGTTGCACGAAGAGCGCAGCCTTAATCCGGTCCACTGCGTTCAGCGGGGAAATTCTCTCCTGCACCGCCCGCACCTCCGGAATGCGCTCGTCTCCATACTCCGCCCGTCGCAAGTCGCGCCGGTAATCCTGGGTGTTCTTGAGAAATGTTGGAATACTGCTGACGGCGACCACGGCAACCCCCGCCTTGATGCGTTCAGGATAAAACGCCAGCGTCGCCAGCGTCATGTACCCGCCATAGCTGCCCCCATAGATTCCAATGCGTGCCGGATCGAGGTCGGGCTGCTTGCCAATCCAATCAAGCGTGGCGCCAATGTCTGCAAGGCTCTCCTCCCGCTTCACCCCGTCGTCCATGGCGAGGTAGGCCTTCCCGTACCCGTCGGACCCGCGCACGTTGGGCAGCATCACCGCAATCCCAAAATCATTGGCCAGCATCTGGATGAACGGCGAGAAGCTCGGCCTGCTCTGGCTTTCCGGCCCGCCGTGCCAGATGACGACCACCGGGTGCCTGCCGCCGGGCGTCTTGTCCTTTGGCCTGTAGATAAAGGCTGGCACTTTGACACCACCGGTCGAGGGATAGCGGACCAGTTCAGGGTCGGTGAACGTCGATGTGTCGAGACCGCCAACTTCCGATTGGGTCCACCGCACCGGCTTCTTCGTTCGCAGGTTCACCTGCCAGATGTCCGAAGGCGACTTCGAGGAGTCGATGGAGAAGGTCAGCAGGTCGGCCCGCTTTGCGGCAATGGTCATGCCCCCCATGACCCCAGGCGGCAAGTCGATGGGCGCGAGCTTCCCTGTCTTCGGTGTCAGGACGTACAGCTTGCTGAGGCCGTCCACGTTGACCCCCAGCACGACCCGAGACCCGTCCCGGGCAACCTCCAGCCCTTCCACGTCCCACGGAATGGACCGTGTCAACGAGCGCGGTTGCGCCGATGACCCCGACAACGGAATCTCGTAAAGCTCGTTGAAGTCCGAGTAGCGGTTCGTGACCAGATAAACAGCTTTTCCGTCCGCCGAGAACGCCGCACCGCCGATGCTGCCCGCGCCTTCCTTTGGCGTCAGCTGCTCCATCTTGCCCGACGCAATGTCCAGCACATGTAGGTCACTGTCGTTAATGGAGCGGAACTGCACCACAAGGAGCTTTGAGCCATCCGGTGAGAATCCCTCCGGGCTCCAGCTCCCCTCGCGCTCCGTCACTCGTTTCGGCGTAAGCGTCGTGCCCACGTCCGCCACGTAAACGTCCGTGTCCTTGCCATTGCGCGCGGTGTTGGTGAAGGCCAGCCGTCGTCCGTCGTGGGAGAACAGGAGCGACCCGTGCTTGCTCTTGCCGTCCGTCAGCAGCGTCGAACGACCCGTGCGCCTGTCCAGGCGGTAGATCTGGTGAAACTCGCCGCCACCTTTGTCCTGCATGTAGAAAATGGTCTGGGGATCCCCCGGCATAAACCGCGCGCTGCCGATGGGTTCCTCCGAGAAGGTAATCTGCGTGCGGGCCCCCATGGGCTGGTCCAGCACGTGCAACTGCATCGTCGATGCAAATCGCGTGGCCATGAGCACCTGCTTGCCGTCGTCGGAAACATCGAGCAGCGCCGCCGCGCGCGCGTTCAGGTATTGCGCGACCCGCTGGCGCAGCGCCTCGTCAATCGGCGGAACACCGCTCACCAGCAGGTTGCCATTGCCTGCCACCGGTGCCATGCCGGCGACGGCGGAGGGGGCCGTCGTGACGGCTTCGGCGGTGGTGGTCGTCGCAGGGGAGTGGTTTGACATGGCGGCCAAAATCGTCACTGCTGCCGCCGTTGCAAGCCCGAATCGTCCGCAATTGTGTGAACTGAGTGCCATGAAGCCGCCTCCGCCGCTTGAGTGTAATCTGCCCAGCAGACCTCCGCGACTGGTCACCGGCAAACAAATAATGGTTGTGGCGAGTCCATCGATTCGGCTCGCCATCCGCCATTGACACGGCCCCGCGCCTTCGCCACAAAGCCCGATTCATTGCTCAGATTGGAATCCCCATGGAACACCCGCTTCGCATCGCCGCGCCGCTTGTCGCGCCCCTGAAATCCGGTGGCCCCGTCGTGGCCTTTGAAACCACGATCCTTTCCTTCGGCCTGCCCCGCCCCGCGAATCGGGAGGTCGCCGACGCCTGCGAAGGCGCCGCCCGCGAAGCCGGCGCCATTCCAGCCACCGTGGCCCTGCTCGACGGCCAGGTCTGCGCCGGGCTTTCCGACGAGGAGATTGATTTCTTCTGCACCTCCGATCCCTCCATCATGAAGATCAACCTCCAGAACTTTTCCCTCGCCCTCGCCCGCCGCAAACCCGGCGCGCTCACCGTGGCCACCACCATGAAGGCCTGCGCCATGGCCGGCATTCGGGTCTTCGCCACGGGCGGCATCGGCGGTGTCCATCGTGGCTTCGCCGAAACCCTCGACATCTCCTCCGACCTGAAAGCCCTCGCGGAATTTCCTGTCGCGGTCATCTGTGCAGGCGCGAAGTCCGTCCTCGATGTTCCGGCCACCCTCGAAGTCCTGGAAACCCTCGGCGTGCCAGTCGTGGGTTACCGCACAAAGTGTTTCCCGCGTTTCTTTTGCCCCGACAGTCCCCACCAGCTTGATGCCAGTTTCGATGACATGGCCGAACTCGCAGCCTTTGCCCGTGTCCATTTCGAGACCTGCCGTGGCGGCATTCTCGTGGTGACACCGGTGCCCCAGGCCGACGCCATTGCCGGCCCGGAGATGGACGTTTGGATCGACAAGGCCCTCGCCGAAGCCCACCAGCAGGGCGTTTCAGGCAAGGCCGTAACCCCATTCCTTCTCAGCAGACTCAAGGACTTGTCGGGCGGACGCACCCTTGCCGCCAATCGCGCCCTCATCACGAACAACGCCACAGTTGCATCCCAACTGGCCGTGGCGCTTTCGTCGAAGCCATAGATTTCCCCGGCTGTCATGTAGTGCTTTCATTCCGGAATGGCCGTGGCCGTGCCGGGCCAACCCCAAAGGAGCACGGTTTGCAACTTAAGGAAATCTACGCGACCCACAACCCGGCCATCTCCATTGAGTTCTTTCCGCCCAAGACTCCCCAGGGTGACGAGAACCTCGCGGCCCGCATTGCGGTCATCAGGAAGCTCCAACCCGCCTTCTGCTCCGTGACCTATGGCGCCGGTGGCAGCACCCGAGACAAGACCCTGTGGTGGGCCCGTCGCCTCAAGGAGGAATTCGGCTTCGAGGTCATGTGTCACCTCACCTGCGTTGGTCACAGCCGCGCCGAGGTCGAGGAAGTGCTCCGTAACCTCAAGGCCATGGGGGTCGAGAACATCATCGCGCTGCGTGGTGATCCGCCTGCGGGAGTGGCCGAGTGGCGGCCACATCCCGACGGTTTTCACCATGCGTCGGAATTGGTTGCCGCGGCGCGCCAGATCGGTGGATTTTCCATCGCTGTTGCCGGATTTCCCGAGCTTCACCCGGAGGCCGAAAGCCGCGAATCCGATCTTCTCCATCTTCGGGAGAAGGTTGATGCCGGTGCCGATGCCATTATCACCCAGCTCTTTCTGGATAACCAGGATTACTTTCGATTTGTGGATTCTGCCCGGGCCACGGGGATCACCGTTCCCATCGTGCCGGGAATTCTTCCGTTTCGCACGGTGGCCCAGCTGCGCAAGTTCACGACCGTTTACTCGCGCACCAAGACCGGACCGGCCCACATTCCCGAGAGGTTGGAAGCACGGCTTGCCCAGGTCGAAAACGACGACGCGGCGGCTTACCAGCTCGGCATCGAATACGCCACGGAGCAATGCCGCGAACTGCTGGATCGAGGCGCCCCGGGAATTCACTTCTTTTGCCTCAACGAGTCTCATGCTGTTGAGACAATCCTAAGAAATCTGAGCCTGAAACCGTAGAATAGGCTGTCGGCCTGTTACTTACAAAGTCTTTATTTTCAGTATTACATCATGCTTTTGGCCGCTGATTTAAGTCAACTTAAAATTTCCTTGCATAAAGATAACAACTAAAAATAAGTATCGCGAAATGTCAGATTTACCGATAAAACCACTTCGCATCGACGCCGCTGCCAACTATATCGACGCAATCTATCGCTTAACCGAAGGTCGCGACGAAGCCGCCACCACCAATGCCCTCGCCGAGGAGCTCGGCATCACCTCCGCCGGGGTCAGCATCATGATTAAGCGTCTCGCCGCGCAGGGCCTCGTGGACTTGACCCCCTACGAAGGCGTCAAGCTCACCGCCGAGGGCCTGCGCCGCGCGCTTCGCATTATCCGCCGGCACCGCATCCTGGAAATCTTTCTCGTCAATATCCTCGGCTTCGGTTGGCACGAAACCCATCCCCGCGCGCGGGCGCTGGAGCGCGTCATTGACGATGCGTTCGAGGATCGTATGGACGAAATCCTTGGCCATCCGACCCGCTGTCCCCACGGCAATCCCATTCCGACCCGGGATGGGCAGCTCCTACCACTTACCGATGTGGCCCTGACCAGCGTCGAGCCCGGAACCAGTGGAACAATCTCTCGTGTCACCACCGACGACGCGGACGAACTCAAATACCTTTCCAGCCTTGGCTTGGCCCTCGACCTGCCCGTGCGGCTCGTGGAAATTGCGCCCTTCGATGGTCCGGTCGCCGCCGATCTTAACGGACGCACCGTCCACCTCGGCCCGCGTCTGGCCGATTCCATTCGCATCAACGTCCACGAAAACGCCCGCGGAGCCGCACGGCGGGAGGCCGCCGGATGAGCACCAACGAGCAGGCCATACCCGGCGCCGCCGACGGCGGAACCCCAACCGGCAAAACTTATACCGACATGGTCATTGACGCGGTCAATGCCGAGCCTGGCATTGTTCGCGCCGCGGTGGATACCAGCCGCAAGGTGGTTTCCCTCGATTACGATCCCGACCAGATGTCCGAGCCCGACGTCGTGCGCATCGCCCAGCGTCTGGCACCGGCCATGAACCAGAACGTCGAAAAGTGCACCATGCTCCTCTCCGGTCGCGCAGCCGAGGCCGCTGCCATGAAATTCGAGGACAAGACAAGGAAGATCGAGGGCGTTAGGCGCGCCACGGCCACCTTCATCGGTGGCATCATGAGCGTCACCTACGACAATCGCCTGCTCACCGAGGATGACATCCTGCGCCGGGTGCGGGCCCTCGGCGCCCCGGTCAAGCCGTACATCGATCCCTTTGATATTGCCCGCCGCGGCCACCGAGAGGCTATGTCACTTTTCCAGCGTGTTCGCGAGTGGCTGGAAACAAACCATGCCGAGGTCGTTTTTACGGTCGTTTGTTTTGTCTCCATGATGCTTGGCTTGCTGGCGCCGCGAATTGGTTTGTCGCCGCAGGTCCAGACGGCCGCTTTCGTCGTCGCCTACCTGTCGGGTGGTTACTTCGGCGTCCAGGCGGGGTGGCAATCCCTCCGCCAGCTCACCATCGATGTGGACATCCTCATGGTGCTGGCCGCCCTCGGCGCGGCCTATGTCGGTGCCCCGTTCGAGGGCGCCATGCTGCTCTTTCTGTTCTCCCTTTCCAATGTTTTGCAGGCCTACGCCATTGACCGCGCGCGCAACGCCATCCAGTCCCTCATGGAACTGCGCCCCAGCCAGGCCTTGCGTCGCGAGGATGGCGAGACGCGACTGGTCGCCGTCGAGAATCTTGCCCTCGGCGATATCATTGTCGTGCGCCCCGGCGAACGTGTCCCGATGGACGGCACCGTGACCGAGGGTGAAAGCTCCCTCGACCAATCCGCCATCACCGGCGAATCCATCCCCGTGGGGAAGAAGCCCGGCGATACCGTATTCTCCGGTTCCATCAACCAGAGTGGTTCCATCGACGTGCGTGTCACGAAGCTCGCCAAGGATTCCACCATCGCGAAGCTTGTCCGCATGGTGGAGGAAGCCCAAAGCGAAAAGGCACAGACCCAGCGCTTCCTCGATCGCGCCGAACAGTTTTATGCCATCGGCGTGCTGAGTTTCACCGCGCTGCTGGTGCTGATCCCGTGGCTTGTCATGGGCGAGGCCTTTCAAGCGGTTTTCTACCGCGCCATGACGGTCATGGTGGTCGCGTCGCCCTGCGCGCTTATCATCAGCACCCCGGCGTCGATCCTCTCCGCCATAGGCGGCGCGGCGCGGCGCGGCGTACTCTTTAAGGGCGGCGCCCACCTCGAGCGCACCGCCGGCATCAAGATCGTCGCCCTCGACAAGACGGGCACCCTCACCGAGGGTAAACCCCGCGTGACGGACATCGTTCCCCTCGACGGTACCGACGAGGAGCGGATAAACAACCTCCTCGTGCAGACCGCCTCCATCGAGGCCCGCAGCGAGCATCCATTGGCCCACGCCATCGTGACGGAAGCCAGGCGCCGGGGATTCTCCATCAAGGAGGCGGGCGCTTTCCAGTCCACTGCGGGCCAGGGCTGTAGGGCCCAGGTCAACGGCGGCATTACTCTCGGCGTCGGCAACGCCCGCTACTTTGAACCCTTCACCTGCGAACGACTGGATGAGGCTGTCGCCGTGCAGGGACGCCTGCAGGACGAAGGCAAGACCTCCGTTCTGGTCGCCGAAATCAACGAAAGTGCAAACACCGCAAAAATGATGGGCGTTATTGCCATTGCCGACGTGCTGCGTCCGGACGCCGTGGAATGCCTGCGACAGTTCCGCGAACTGGGAATCGAAAAAATTGTCATGATCACCGGCGACAACGAGCGCGTGGCGAAAGCCATCGCCCGCCAGGCCGGCGTGGACGAATATTACGCCGACCTCATGCCCGCCGACAAGGTCGACATCATCCGCGACCTCGCAAAGCGCGGCCCCGTCGCCATGGTGGGCGACGGCGTGAACGACGCGCCCGCGCTCGCCACAGCCACCATAGGCATCGCCATGGGCGCCGCTGGGACGGACGTGGCCATGGAAACGGCGGATGTGGTGCTCATGTCCAACGACCTCGCCAAAATCCCCTTTGC
>JAIBAT010000095.1 GCA_019695055.1 Candidatus Sumerlaeaceae bacterium
GATGCCCTTGCCAAACGCGCCGAATCCCTCGGCGTGGGCCGCGATGCCACCGAGCGCCGCCAGTTTGTAAATCTGTTGTCCGCCAATCTCTACATTCCGCTCCAGAAAACCCACCGCAAGGCCGCCACGGAAATTGCCGATGCCCCCATGACCAACTTCTCCTTTCTCGAATCCCACTTTGGGACCTGGCATGGCGACGAAGCTTCGCAGTCCGCCGCCATGAACGACGGCGCCGGGCAATCCCTCGTGCAGGAACTTGCCATCCGGTCCGAGCACCTTACCACCGCATCGGCCGCGTTGGCCGAGGCGGAGGAAAAGCTCCTCGGCCTTGCCGGGGCCAAGGCGCCGTAGCCGCCCCGGCACCCCCAAATTCCCGTTTGACTCACCCGCCGTGCGCGGCGACGACTATCGCGCTGCACACCATACAACTTCAAACCAGAGGGGCCCCATCATGAAGTTCTCCATCCCCGCCATGGCGGCAATGATATTCGCGGCAGTCTGGCAGCCGTCGCACACCATTGCGGCCGCAAAGTCCGACGAGCGCCCGAACATCATCTTCATCATGTCCGACGACCATGGCTCCCAGGCCATCAGTTGCTATGGCAGCAAGGTCAACAAAACCCCCAACATTGACCGCATCGCCGCCAACGGCATGAAACTGGAAAACTGCTTCTGCACGAACGCCCTTTGCGCCCCCAGCCGCGCGGCCATCCTTACCAGCAAGTACAGCCACCTGAACGGCGTGTTTGGCCACTATGGCGAAGGGAGCGTCCTCGATGGCTCCCAGCTCACGTTTCCCAAACTGCTCCAGAAGGCGGGCTACGCCACGGCCATCATTGGCAAGTGGCATCTCTGGAGTGACCCGACGGGTTTCGATTACTGGAACATTCTTCCCGGCCAGGGCGCCTACAAGAACCCGAAGTTCCTGAGAATGGGAACCACGGAAACCATCGAGGGTTACGTCACCGATATCACCACCGACCTTGCCATCGACTACATGAAGAAGCGCGACGCGAAGAAGCCCTTCATGATGATGGTGCACAACAAGGCCCCTCACCGCACATGGGTGCCCGACGAGAAGCATGCACACATGTACGACGACGTGAAGTTCCCCCATCCGCCAACGTTTGACGATGACTACACATCGCGCTCAAAGGCGGCAAAGATGGCCACCATGAGCATCAAGGACGACCTGACCAGCAAGGACTTGAAAGGGCTGCCGCCGCCCGGCCTGAAGGACGCCGAGCTGAAGGACTGGAACTACCAGAAGTTCATGCGCGACTACCTCGGCTGCGTCGCCTCCGTGGATGACAACGTGGGCCGCCTGCTCGACTACCTGAAGGAAAGCGGCCTCGAAAAGAATACCGTGGTCATTTATACGTCTGACCAGGGTATGTTTCTCGGCGAGCATGGCTGGTTCGACAAGCGCTTCATGTACGAGGAATCCATCCGCATGCCCTTCGTGATCCAATACCCGAAGGAGATCAAACCCGGTAGCGTGAGCAAGGCCTTCGTCTCCAACGTGGACTTTGCCCCCACGTTCCTTGATTACGCCGGCGTCAAGAAACCCGCCGAGATGCAGGGAACGTCCTTTCGCCCCGTCCTCGACGGCAAGACACCCAAGGATTGGAACAACGTCTTCTACTACCACTTCCACGAATTCCCCGAGCCCGACCACCATGTCGCCCGCCACTTCGGCGTGCGCACGGACCGCTACAAGCTGATCCGCTACTATTTCCCAGAGGACCGCAAAGGCTGGGAGCTCTTCGACCTCCAGAAGGATCCGCTGGAGATGAACAATGTCTACAACGACCCCGCCTACAAGAAAACCGTGGCCGAGATGACCAGGCTGCTGAAGGAGCAGCGCGAGAAGTACAAGGATACGATGGGCTCCATGGATTAACCCCGTGGCCCGGACACTCCTGTCCGGGCAGCATTTGTGCGGTCGGAACCTGACCGAATGGGACCTTGCCGGAGAAGTGGCAGGTTAATCCGGAAACAGCTCGTAAGTCTTCAACTCGATCGCATCGAGGGTGAAGGATCCGGCCTCGAGAGAAGCGGCCGCACCGGTACTGAGCGTGTCAATCAGGTCCATGCCGAGAAAAATCATGCGGCGCGTGTTGCCAATGGTACCGGAACCCGGGCCGGGCTCATTGGCAAGGAAGGGCATCTTCGCAAAGATGTCACCGGGCACATCGGGCCTGATGTCGATGCTGAGAGGCGAGTGGAAGATTAGCGTGTACCATCCGCCGTCTGTGCCTGCCGGTTCACCACCAGTATTGGGATTGAGGCATCCGATCCCCGGCAATATCTGCTGCGCGATGGTCATGTTGATGGGGCTGTTCGTCGGGTAAGCCCCGCCGATTTCCAGCTTGCTGCCCCACAGAAACCGGTCCGACCGGGCGCGCAGCCGCAACTGGCTCTGCTGGTTACTTTGGCGCGAGGAAACCACGTGGAACCGGATCTTGTATTGCCGATTCTCCTCCACGCGGGGCACCGACGCGTAATCGCTGCCCAGCCATGCGGCCCCGGGCTTTGGCACGGGCGACAGGTTGGCTTCGCAAATCGCCACCGCCGTGGAGGGAAACCCGACCGAGGACAGGGTCAGTCCGTTGGATCCATGGGTAATCGTTGGCAGGGGGGGAGTCGTAAACACATTGCCAAGGACCCCGGGGGAGAGACCTTCGAGCCGCGCCACTTTGAACGTTTCGCTGGTGTTCTCGAAGTTCTGCAGTTCCGCCGCCGCGTAAGTCTTTGTGTAGGTGGCGGAGGTGGACAAGGCCCAGTTGTTGGTCAGCAAATGGGCCGGATAGGTGATCACCTGGCTTTCGGCGAGGAAGATATTCCCATTCATCTGCGGGTAGAAGGAATAGTTCTCGAATGACCGCATGAACCCACCATACCCCTGGGGTCCTGCGTTTGACTTGAGGTACGGGATGTCGATGGGCTCGTAGTCCACCCGGTACAGCGACGGCTTGGTCTCGTCCCGCGAGGGTGCCAGTTCCGCTCCCCGTGCGTCTTCCGTCGCGTTGTTGCTCGTGGCCAGCACCTCCAGCGTCGTCGCGATGGCCGAGGCATGCTGGAGCTTCATGCGAATGTTGGGAATGCAATTCACCGTGTTGGGAGATTGCCCACCGGCATACACATAAAATTTGGCCCGGACTGCGTAACCCGGCCTCACCATGTTGTACGGAATCCACTCCGAAAGGTTGGAAACCCAGGAAGTCACATGGTAGTGGCTGGCGTCCGGCCGCGTCGGCACGCCGATTCGCAAGGCGCCGCCCAGTGCATCGGCCGTGGTGCCAACAGTATTATTGGCATTATAATACCATCCCATGTCCCCTGGGGTGGGAGCCTGGACATCGGTGGTAAAGTTATCGTCCGCCAGCACCCGCGGGCCGGATAGCACCAATCGCACACCCAGGTAAGCCCTGCGGGAGGACTCTGAGTTCCACCAACGAAACGTCGACCGGCAGTACTTGGGGTAGGTGTACCAGGAGCCTCCGCGGACCTGGCGGTCGTCTTCGTACGGCCACGGGATATAGGCGCTACCGTCCGTGGGTGCTCCCGAATAGGTGAGCAGAAACTGGTCCTCGCACCACTCGTAAACGTTGCCGTGCATGTCGAAAAGGCCAAAGGCGTTGGGCAGCTTCGTTCCCACGGGGTGGGGCCCGCGGTTGGGGTTGCTGCAGCTGGCGGCGTTTCCGCAAAACCAGGCAAGATCGTCCAGGGTGCAAGTGGTGCACACCAGAGGGTCGCACGTCGTGTCCCCAAGGTTGTAACGTGTGCTCGTTCCCGCGCGGCAGGAATACTCCCACTCCGCCTCGCTGGGGAGGCGGAAGCGCAGCCCCCCTTGGGCCTGGCCGGTATCCACAATATGTTTGTTCAGTTTGGCCAGAAAACCCGCGGGATCGTGGACGTCCTTAAAGGAGATGTAGTACGCCGGATAATCGTCGCCCACGGCGATGCACGGACATGTGGTGCTGGGATCACAGGTATTTCCCGGTCGGTTGACAGGATCGGGCCAGTCCCCCATAATGGCCAGCCATTGGGCCTGGGTCAGCTCGACCTTACCCATGTGAAACGTGTATCCGAAATTCACGGTGTGAACCGGCTGCTCGCGGGTGTCATTCCAAACCGGATCGTTTGGAGCACCCATTTCAAAGCTGCCCTGCGGAATCTCCACCATTTCGAGGGGGACATTGCCGGGAAGGGTGAAGGTGGTGATGTCACCGGGAGCGGCCAACAAGGGCAACACGGAAGCTCCCGTTACCACGGCCACGCAGACGGCCTGCCGCAACAATTTCCCTGCAATCCACTGCAAGGTCACGCCAGGGCCCCTTCCGATTTCGATGGCTGGCCTGAAGATCATCCCCACAGCGGCGGCGAAGGCCTGCAGATTGTCAATCCACTATTTCGCAGTTGTTGCGGAATATTCGGCTGTAGAGAGTCCGGCTGCTGCTGCTGACAAGTTTGACAGTGTACATTGCGGGAACAGGAGAAAAGTGTTGTTATCGTCACCAGGTGTGCAAACTATTCGGGTGCTTGAAGGATTTGACCAAAGTGGCCCGGACACTCCTGTCCGGGTTTCATGATTCCAGGTGTCAGGTGACCATTGATCCATGACTTGTGAAATCGCCCGGCGTCAGACAACATATTGGGACCTGAGGGACGACCGCGGAATTACACGCATTCATTTTGTGGGGAAACTGGAAGTGGGCTTCACAGACCCCCAAGCTCTCTCATGGTCCATTGAACAGGACCATCCGGTTCTGCTCGACTACCAATTCCCTTGGGACGGCATCTACCCGGCAAGCCCGGCGAGTGATGTTGGTCAGGTCTTCGACGATCTCACCCACGCCATCGAGGCGAAGTTGGACGGATGGCGGCGGGCGAAGCACTACATGAATCCATCGCGCGCCAGGCGCGTCCTGCGGGAAGGCTGCGGGCTGCTGGTCACTGGCCCGCCGCTGGTTGTGGAGGCTTGCCGTGAAGTTCTCACTTCCAACGGGATCCGTTCTAGCTGCGTTCCGTCGAAGGATCGCCGTTGGCCTGCGCAGGCGCTTATCGTCGGTCAAAACTTTGTGGTAGCCAAATCGTTTCGTGTTGAGGAACTTGGATGACAATGGCCGGAAGTGAGCCTGGACGCCGCATTAGTGACATATTTGCCGGTTGGCGAATAGTTTCCAAAGCATTGCAGGCTCAGATGCTGCCTTGGCTTGACAGTCAGGCCGAGGATTGGTGGAAACAGAAGACAGATGAACAGAATAGGTTTCCATAATCATTCGTTCCGGCGCCGCCGTTCATCCCGATACGGATGGAATTCACTCAGCCCTCAAGCCAGGGCGCTACGTCCGGGGCGCCAGACAGCATGACGCCAAGCCCATTTCGAACCATTTGGACGAGTCCACGCGAGACCATCCGCAGGATAGTCGCCAACGATCCGGAATTTTACGTCATTTTTTTGACGTGTCTGGTTGGCATTCAAGGGTCCCTTGACCGCGCGTCCGCACGGAGTCTGGGGGACAAATGGCCAGTCCCGTTCATCATAGGGCTTGCCTGTACCGCTGGTCCGGTGGGTAGCCTCCTGAGTCTGTGGTTGTTTTCCCATTTGATCCGTTGGACGGGGCGTTGGTTGGGTGGAACGGCAATTCGAGAGCATATCAGGACAGCCATTGCGTGGGGCTATGTCCCCGTTGTATTCTCCCTGCCCCTGTGGATCCCCGAACTCGCGCTATTTGGTTCTGAGTTGTTTACCGAGGAGACACCCCGCCTCGACTCCCAGCCAGAACTCTTGATCTCATTTCTGGCCTTCTGTGCAGTCGAAGTAGTTCTGGGGTTGTGGGCCTTGGTGTTGTTTTGCAATACTATCGCCGAGGTTCAGGGGTTTCGGTCCGCGTGGGCCGGCCTTGGGAATTTTTGCCTCGCAGTTGCCGTGGTAATCGTGCCGGTAATCTTACTGGCGGTTACCTTCCTGGCCCTTAAGAAGCCCTGACCATGTCAGCCCTTGCCCGCACCTCCCTCGCATCCTCGGTACTGTACTTGTTGTTTGCTGGCTTCTGGATTGTGTTTCCATTTTGGCACCTGCTGGCGGGCAGCTACGAGGGAGGGGTGATGCTGTTCACGGCCTTTATCTTTGCCGGCTTCTTCCTCTTTATCGCGTTTCTGCTGTTCGCCTGCTATTGCTACGCGCTGCGTGGGCCCGGCGGCTCCATTGTCCGCGGCCTTGTGTGGTGTTTCGTCGTTTTGACAGGGTTGGGTGGTATCACCTTTGCGGGTAGAATCCTTTACCTTGTCATACTGACACCCACACCATGAAATAGCATTAGGGCGATTGGAAGAGTGGCTGGGACACCGGCGGAATAGAAAGGAATTACGAGTTGCCTGAGGTTCTTGGATCCACTTTCGTGCTGGCCGTCAACGATCTGGCCGCCTCGAAGAAGTTCTATATGGAAAAGCTGGGCTTCGCCGAGGACTTCAGCGTGGAGGGGTGGGCGTTCCTGAGTCGCGGCGCCTGTAAGCTGCGATTGGGGCATTGCCCGGAAGCGGTGCCGATGTCGAAGGCCCAGGACCACTCGTGGTTTGCCTATCTTCATGTCCGTGACGCCGCTGGCCTTTACGAGGAGACCGTCAGGAACGGCGTGGAGATCTGGCACAAACTGGCGGATAAACCATGGGGGATGCGGGAGTTTGCGGTTGTTACTCCGGATGGGCATCGGATTGTGTTTGGGGAGGAATTGGTTGCTTGACCCATACGAGCAAACAGAAGCCAGAACGTCCAGCTCTCAGCCGCACCGTGGCCGGTCATTGCATGACTTGGCTCCGACCATGGAGCGATAATTAGCTAATGGACCAAAGGGAGGATGGCCCGAGAATAAGGTTTCAGGTTCGCTCGATGGGCAGCGAAGGAGCTTGCGGCGACATTGAAGTCTTGGTGGGTGAACAAACACTAATGCGAGCCTCTGATTTCCCGCTTACAACTTTGGCCGGTCAGCTCAGGGAATGGGGACGTAAAGTTGATGAGGGTCCTGCCTGCAATTCGTTTATTTTTATTGTACCGAATCGCCCAGAATACACTGGTACTTTTCGTATAGAGCCTCGCCCTGTGAATTGGCAGTTTACATCGTCTTGGGAGATTCATAGACACGAACGACTATTCCCACTGGACGATTTCAGGCAAATGGCAGAGCGATTCCATGACGAACTCAATATTTCCTGATTATGTACTGCACCAAACGCGGCATTCCAAGCTTCTCCCGGGGCGTGGTGCTGGGGCTGAGACAATAGGCCAAGAACGATGTTTCCTGAGCGCTTAGAAATTGGCGAAATGGAAATCTGGCTTAAACTTGGCTCATGTCTGGTCCTTGCTGTAGGTTTTGGCCTCGTGTTTATGCTTGTCACTCGAAAACGTGGCATGGGTTTAATCCAAGAATGGGCCAGATTGAATCAGTTTACCATTCTGAGTATTCGCCAGCCCTTTTTTGTGCCGTTCTGGAGAGCGGGGCGCGGTTATCATTTGTTTCGCGTTGCTGTTCAGGACCGTGCTGGTGTTGAACGCCATTGCTGGATTCGATGCAAGGAGTTGTCCTTGGGGCCAGATTCTGTTGAGGTGACTTGGGATGAAGCTCCGTTACCTTGACAATAGCCTGCTTCGCGCCGGTTTTCATACTCGGATTAAAAGGGAATCCTCAGAACGCAAATGCCTCCCTCGTGAAACGAACCATCACCATAACAAACAATAACAAGGCCATACGGCCGATTTATGTCGAGCCGTTGAGCGATGACTTTTGGATGCTTCCGGGGCAGACGTTTGAGCTTCGTGCAGAGGCCAAAGATGAGAGTGATCAATTTGAGGTTGTGGATGAGGATGGCTGCTTGGTGGTGCACCCTTCGCTTGGCATGGGTTTTATCTCAGTGTTTTGTAATGATCAGGAGTTGCAATGCGGACATCAGAGGCCTGTGCAACTAAACTTGAATCGCAATGAATCACGCCCTGCAACGGAAGCAGCCATCGCGTATGCGCCGGTACCTTCCGTGTCCCCAATGAAACAATCTCTCGGCCTGGTGTCGCTCGTCGTGCGTGACTATGATGAGGCGCTCGATTTCTATGTGGGGAAGTTGGGGTTTGTGCTGGTGGAGGATTTGACGGTTCCGGAGCAGCAGAAGCGATGGGTGGTGGTGGCGCCGCCGGGAGCGACGGAGTCCCGGCTGTTGCTGGCCAGGGCCTCGACGCCTGAGCAGGAGTCGCGAATCGGTTCGCAGACGGGAGGGCGGGTGTTCCTGTTCCTTTACACGGACGACTTCTGGCGGGACTATGAGCGTTTCAGGGCGCAGGGCATTGTCTTTGTGCGCGAGCCGAAGGAGGAGCCGTACGGCACTGTGGCGGTGTTCAAGGATCTGTATGGGAACTTGTGGGATTTGGTGGAGCGGAAAGGCGACGAGGGGGTTTAGAGATGAGCACTCGCATCAAGGCGACACTGGGGGGCTTTAACCTAAGTTCAGGTGCCCAGCGAACCAGAAAGCTTGGCTTGTTATGAGGGGCCGCATGAAACACGGAATTAGTAATCCCAACAATGTCGATTTGATCATCAAAACCAAGGACGGAGATGCAGTAGTCGTTCTCGTCGAGGATGGACCATGGTCCGGTTCGGATGAGGAGTTGGAGCGCTTGGATAAAAAACTGGGTAACTACTGTGGGTACATTATCGACGGACAGTTAGTGCGAACGTATCCGGAGTTCGTTGGCCGCCATGTCACTGTCCATGTGAAGAGCTTTCATTGGCCTGACCCAAGAACGCAGGAGTACTTTGACCGTCTGACTGCATGGCTTGCTGATCATGAGATTGGTTTTGAATTCAATGTGATGAGCAGAGAGGACAACGATGCTTAAGTATTCCGAGCGCATATTGCGACTGTTGAAGTTGGAAAATTAGGAATTATCTCATGGCCTTGCCTGACTACGCACCCGTGATTGAGCAGATCGCGGCACAGACCGGAGTTACGTTTCGAGCGGCGTCTCCAGATGACCTGGCCAAGTTGGAGGCTCTTGGCGTTCCCGAGTCCGTGCTCACGTTCTTCCGCGAGTTCGAGCCATCGGATTGTGTTCAGGGTCAGGTGCGGCTGTGGCCCATAATGCAAGTTATGGAAGAGAATGAGAAACTCATCCCCGGAGTTTACGCCTCGAAGCATGGATACATCGTCTTTGCCACGACAGATTGCGGGGACACATACTGTTTCGACCTCACGGACCCGGGAGTTCCCGAGCCCCCCATTGTGCTCTTATCGCACGAAGTGATTTCAGAGGACACCAGCGTTGAAGACTTGGCACGGCTTGCCAAGCCCGTGGCCAAAGATCTCCATGACTTCCTGCAGCGGTTCGTGCGTGGGGAAGTTGACGAGGAATGCATTGATTGATGATACGGGGTGCAATCCACATTGTGGCTTAAGCCCGGGCACCCAAGTGTAATGAGTTGCTGGGTATGGGGCGGGCGAATTGGGGACAACGGAGCGCAATGCGCAGTTGCCTCTAAAGCTTGGTTTTAGCAGGTGATTTGACGGTGCAAAAGGTGCATTTTGCCCCTGAAGTTTAAGGAATTTGCTTGATATACCCCCTGGGATTTCCCATGAAGCAATAAGTCTGCAATTGCCGGGTACGAAATCGAGCTGGCAAACGTAGGACTTTACCCGTTGAGCATAAGCGATTGATGAGGAGACAGCAGATGCAGGATATGATCCAGTTCGAGAGCGATTTCACGCCGGGCGCGAAGATCAAGGTTGTGGGCGTAGGCGGCGGCGGCACGAACGCCGTGGACAGCATGGTGGAATCGGGGATGCGGGCCGTTGAGTTTTTTGTGGTGAACACGGACGCACAGGCCCTGGGGCGCAGCAAGGTTCCCACCAAGATTCAGATTGGGCGCGAGATTACGCAGGGCCGCGGCGCCGGGGCCGACCCGGCCGTGGGCGCGCAGGCCGCTCTCGATGCCAAGGAGCAAATCCAGGAAGCCCTTCACGGCGCGGACATGGTTTTCATCACCGCCGGTCTTGGCGGTGGTACCGGTACCGGCGCGGCGCCCATTGTGGCGGAGATCGCGAAGGGTTTGGGTATTCTCACCGTCGCCGTCGTGACGCGTCCGTTCCGTTTCGAGGGTCCGCAGCGCATGAAGAAGGCCAACGAGGGCCTCGACCGCCTGCGCGAGTTTGTGGACACCTGCATCATCGTTTCCAATGATCGCCTGCTGGAAGTCGTCGGGGCGAAGGCGACGCTGAAGGAAGCCTTCAGCATTGCGAACAACGTGCTGACCATGGGCGTGCAGAGCATCAGCGAGCTGATCAACGTTCCCGGTCTCATCAACGTGGACTTCTCGGACGTTCGCGCCATCATGAACGAGACGGGCGGCGCCGTGATGGGCGTCGGCATCGGCAAGGGCGAGAACCGCGCCACCGAGGCCGTGAAGAAGGCCTGCGCCAGCCCGCTGCTGGACAAGATTGTCATCGACGGCGCCCGCGGCGTCCTCATCTGCGTGACCGGCGGCGCCGACATGACGCTGTTCGAGATCAACGAGGCCACCACCATGGTTTACGAGGCAGCCTCGCCCGATGCGAACATCATCTTTGGTGCGGTCATTGACGACCGCCTGAAGGACGAGATCCGCGTGACCATCATCGCGACAGGTTTTGAAGATAAACATTTGAAGGGCACCGACCCCAAGATCGGCGACGAGCTTCGCGGGGCCGGCAACGTGAGCCTGAAGAACAAGCTGGAGTCCATGTTCAGCGGTTCCTCGGAAAAGCGCACGACCTCCACTGCCGCGCCAACGCCCAAGATCGAGACGCCAGCTCCCCGGCCCTCGGATTCGACAGCGTCCGCCAAGGCTGTGGTTCCCGGCCAGGCAGACCCCACGCCAACGGCCAAGGCCGTCTTCGCGAAGGCTGAACCTGCCGTCGAGGCCAAGCGCGAGGCCGATGTGTTGGATTTCAACCGTCCCGACAATCCTCTCCGCTCCGGCTCGGCCCCGATGTTTGCCGACGAGGAAAAGGAAGAGGCCAAGCCCGAGGTCGCCGCAACTGCCGCTGGCAACGGCAAGTCCGGCGAGAGCTTCGAGGATGACCTCGAGACGCCTCCCTTCCTGAAGCGCCGCAAGAACCTGTTCGAATAGCACCGACCAGCTTCCACATAATCCCTGAAACAAAAAGAGGGCGGACCGGCAAAGCCGGCCCGCCCTTAATCTTTAATGCGAGTTTCCGCGTTAGAACGCGCTGGGTGAAACCACCGTCGAGGCCGTGACATCCATCTGGCCGTAGCCCGGATTGATGACGCTGCTCTTCAAGGTAAACGCGCCGTCGGTGGCAGTGCCCTGCACGCCAAGACTGAAGCGCTTGCCGTTGTTGCTCTGCTTGCGTCCCGAGTCGTTGCCATTGTTTACATTGAACTGGATGCTGTTCCCCGTGGTCTTCTGCTGCGCCGGCAGCGACTGCAGGCCGGTCGGGATGGTGACGTTACGGGTGCTCTTCTTGATGTTCTGGCCGGAGGCGGTCCAGGCCGCATCCTCAACCACGGCACCGCGGGCGGTGTTGACCGGCGTCAGGACAGCCGCGAAGCTGTCGGACGCGCCGGGAACGCGCGCATCAACGGTGACGTTGAACGCCGCGCCGTCGTAGTCGCCCTTGATCTCAACGTGCACACCCGTGCTGTCGTCGCTCTCGTCCTCGGTGTCCGTCGTGTCGTCGTCGCCCTTGTCGCCATGGTCGTCGCCGGACGGGTCATCGTGGCCGCCGCGCGACTTCGAGACGCTGCTGCTGTCATCGCTGCTGTCATCGTCGTCCTCGCCGCCCTTCAGCGACAGGCTCAGCACGCCGTTGCTCTTCACCTTGAGTTCGCCGTTAAGCTGGATGGGCCCCGTGGTCGGCTGGTCGCCCAGCGTCAGCGTCGCGGTGGAAAGCAGCTTCCCGCGGGAATCCTGCACGATGTCGAGCTCGACCGTGCTGGTGCTGGAGGAAAGCGTATAACTGCCCGACACGTCGAGAATGCGGCTGTCGCTCACCTCGATGCGCCCGAGCGTATAGGTCGTGGCGGCCTGCCCTGGCTTCGGCTTGCTGGGCTTCTTGGCCTCGCTGGCCCCTGCGAAAACGACGAAAGCGGCGGTCAGAGCCGCCAGTTGTGCGAAACGATTCATAGTGTTGCTCCTGTTACGTGTTTTTGTTGCGACGGATGGATCCTCCCGATCCCTGCCGGCTGAAGGCGTCGTCCTCCCCCGAATGCCTTCACTCGTCAGGAATCGTTATCGGGTACCGGTTGGCTGGCTCGCCACGGTTGCGGTCGCGCCGCCGATCAGTTTTACAAGCAAGTTCCGGACATTTCCGTCACGTTCAATGTCCAGCATTTGCCTGAAAAATGCGGTGTTCTCGTTCCTCCTTTCTCCAAGAGTCATGAAAGCCTGGGCCCGCGATTCCGGATCGGAGGCTGCCTGTGCCTCCAGCCGGATTTGGTCGATCACCTTCTGCGTGTCGCTGGCCGACAACAAACTCGGGCGTAGCGTGGCAACCCGCAGCAGGTTCTCCGCCGCGTTAATTTTTTCCTCGGGCAGCGCCTGTGTGGATTCAAAAGCATCCTTGAGAATCTGAGCCGAAGCCGCGGTCGGCAGCGCGCCCAATACATCTTCGCAGGCGCGCTTCACCCCGTCCTCGGAATCGCCCCGCAGGATTTGTGAGATCGTCTGGGCCAGCGTGCCGTCCGGATCCGTCAGCTTCTCGCTCTGCTGGATGGATTCGAGGAGCATCATCTGAAGTTCCGGGTCACGCGAATCTGCCGCCAGCCGCGCCAGTTGCAGCGCCGCCGCGGGGTGATTTGTTTCGATCATCTCCAGGGAAAGCTGCCGCCGTTGCTGCGAGTCCGTCGCGGAGACAATCATGCGCGCGTGCTCCGCCAAGCGTTGTTCGGGTGTGAGGGCCGAAACAGCCGGCCTCTTTGCCGACGCCCCATGGGAAGGCAGCTTTGCGGATTGTATCGCATCCGCGTGTGTCGATTGGGTTCTGCGCCGGGAAGGGGCCTCGCGGGTGTTGGCCTGATCCGGTGTCCGCGCGTGGTTCAACGGGCGGATCAATGCCCCCAGAAGGAACGCGCCAGCCACGGCGGCAATAGCACCGAACCGATAATATTGTCGGAAAAAACCCATGAGAAAACGACCTGAACGGACCGGGTGGGAACCCAGCCCCAAGTAGTGTTGAGGAACCCTGTTTCAGGAATTCAGCGGGGAACACCTGCAACGGGATTTCTCGTTGTAACAGCTAAAAGTATAGGGACCCAAAAATGATGCCTGGATGACGACGGCAAGCAAAAACCACAGGGCCCAAGATCAAAAAAAGCGGGCCGACGGTAGCCGCCGGCCCGCAAGTCTGGTTTACCACACTCTTAAAGCGCTATTTCCTCGTGATGATGGGTGGCTGGTACGGGAAAACCAGCGTGGCGCTAGTCGAATCAATGGACCCATAGCCCAGGTTCACCTGCGTGCGCTTCACGATGAAGTTGCCGCCGATGACATCGCCATTCACGTTCAGGTTCACAGCCGGCCCGCGCCCACGATCCACCAGCGAGCCACCGCGCACCGGTCCGGACCCCTCGCCATTGCCGACCACGAACTGCACATGGTTCTGCATGACGTTCTGAACGGCGGGAAGCATGAAGTGCCCCCAGGGCATCGCCACATCGCGCCAGCTGCGCTTGCTGCTGCCGATGATGACCGGGCGCGTCGTCATGTCGTTCACCACGGCACCGCGCGCCGGTTTGACGGGCGTCAGCACGCCCTCAAAGCTCTTGGTCGTATCGCCATCGCGATAATTCACGACGACATTAAAGGCATCGCCGACGAGGCGACCACCGATTCCCACTGGTCCAGCATGAGGTGGTGGTGGGGGAGGGTTTTCACCCACACCGGTGCCGGGCCCGCCCCCGGTTTCCTGGGAGTCATCCGGAGGTTTGGGAGGCAGCGGCGGCATGGCCGGCCCACCCAGCCAGAATACCAGTTGCCCGCCGCGCTGAACCTGCAATCCGCCGGTCAACTGCAGCGGCCCCGTGGGCGGCTTGTCCACGATGGAGAGCGTTGCGGTTGACAGCAGGCGTCCGCGCGGATCCTGGGCAATGGCCAGCGCCACGGAGGCTGCATCGCTGCTAAGGTTATACTGGCCGCTGAGGTCGAGGATGCGCTTGTCGCGCACCTCAACGCGTCCCACCGTGTAGGTGGTGTTCGTGATGGTGCCCGACGTGGGCGGTGGCGGAAGACCAAAATCCGCGAAGGCCGCACTGGCGCACAACCACATGGTAGCCCCGCATAGGACGGAGCGGGCAATAAATTTCATGGTGCTTCTCCTTTGTCTGTAAAGCTGAGTCTGCGATGCTGCTGAGAGTGAAAATTCGCGGCCGTTGCCAGGGCGGAATGTGCGGGATTCCCGCGCCGGCACCGGCTGTGACTAAAGCGGCAATTGGGTTGCAGGGTCGGCAGCTCCCGCCGTTTGGACGCCAAGCAGCTTGTCCAACAGGCGACGGACGTTTGGGTCCGTTTCCGATTCCTGCATTTGCCGGTAAAACGCGGTGTTCATCTCCCTCCTTTCTCCAAGTGCCATCAGGGCCTGCGACCGCAGGTTCGGATCGTCGGCTGCCTGGGCTTCATACTGTAGCTGCGTCACCACGGCTTGCGCGCGGCTGTCGCTGACGAGCCCCGGCGACAGCGCGGCGAGATGCAGCAGGTTCTCCGCCGCATTAATCTTTTCATCGGGGAGCGAGTTGGAATCCTCGAACGCGCTCGCCAGCGCCTCCGCTGATTCGATCCG
Organism: Candidatus Sumerlaeaceae bacterium; assembly: GCA_019695055.1. GTDB lineage: Bacteria > Sumerlaeota > Sumerlaeia > Sumerlaeales > Sumerlaeaceae > JAIBAT01. The sequence continues at coordinate 14,824 of JAIBAT010000095.1, forward strand.
CGGGATCATGCCCAGCACGTTGGCCGCCGCGAGCCGCAGCTCATCCTTGTCCGTGTTCTTCATCAGGAAGGCCAGGTTCCCCACCAAGTCGGGGCTCGCCGACGCCAGCGCGGGGGAGTGGGCCATGGCTTCCAGATAAATGGCGAGTTTCGCGGGATCGCCCTCCGCCGCCAGCAGATTCGCGAGTTGGTTGAGCGCCGCAACGTCCTCTGTTTCCGCAAGCTGCAACGCGAGATCCAAACGACTACCATTGTCCGCCGCGCTGCGAACCAAACTCGCCAGATCTGCAATCCGCTGCGCCGGTGTAATTTGCGTACGATTTAAACCGGTCGAATCGCGTTCTGTACGATTTGGTACCGCGCGACTCTGCGAAAATCGCAGACCACTTCGCCCCTGCACCTCGGCAATATTTAATTCAGGATTGAAACGAAGTCCGACTTTTTGGAAATCCAAATTCGAGGAACCCGACCGCCCGCTCACACTCATGTTAAGCAAATGCAACAATCCGCAAATCGATGCAAAACCGGCCACGGCCAGACCAATTCGCAGCCTGAAATATTTCGCCGGTTGATGGTTCCCGGCTGATTTGCCTGTTGTCTGTATGTGAATGCTTGGTTTCATCGTTCTGTCGTCTTCCAATCGGAGTTGGAAAACAGCACCTAAGGGCAAAAGGTGTTCCATGCCCTGCTCCCTTTCCGCTGGCATCCCGGGCATTTTCCGTTTGATTCAGTGGCTTAAGAGGTAATGTTTCGGCAAACCCATGCGGCGTAAACTCACGATTCTCATACCGGCCTGCGACGAAGAGGCCAATATTCGCGCGGCCATCGAGTCGGCCTCGT
>JAIBAT010000006.1 GCA_019695055.1 Candidatus Sumerlaeaceae bacterium
CCGGTCCTGCCACCAGACACCCAGATCCAGCACAAGGTGCAGGCCTGATTTTGCGTAAGTTAGCTGCCCTTCGTGAATGATAAGTCCCGCATCAAACTTGCCCCCAGCCACCGCATCAATGATCTGATCAAAGGGAATCACCTCGTAGGCGAAATCGCCGATGGCCAGGCGGAGTTCGAGGAAAGCCGAAGTCATGGTCCCAGGGATCGCAATGGTCTTGGTTTTCACCTCGTCCAGCGTCATGGGCGTCCGTGCAATGACCATCGGGCCATAATTCTCGCCCATGCTTGCGCCACTGGCCAGAAGGGCGTACTTGTCGGCCACATAGGCGTAGGCGTGGATGGAAACAGCGGTAATATCCAATTCCTCGCGGGTTGCCCGCTCGTTCAGGGTCTGGATATCCTGCAGGATATGCTCAAACTCATACCCGCGGGTATCAATCTTGTCCTTTGCCAGGGCATAGAACATGAATGCGTCATCAGGATCAGGGCTGTGGCCCAGGGTGAGCTTTTGAGGGGTCATACTGGTGTTTTGGACGTCACTTTCTATTGGGATCGGCTCGTTTTGAGTACCACCGGCCCTTTGCAGGGATTCGTGGCCAGAAAAAAACACCGCCCGGGGTTTCCCGCCGGGCGGTGTTGGTTAACGCAATCTGGGGGACGGGCGCAAAGCCCGGCCGAATCCTAGATATCGTAGTACAGCATGAATTCATGCGGATGGGGACGCAGACGCACAGCGTCCACCTCGGCCTCGCGCTTGTAGTCGATGTAGGCTTCGATCAGGTCCTGGGTGAAGACGTCGCCCTTGAGCAGGAAGGCGTGGTCTTTCTCCAGCGCCGTAAGGGCGGCTTCGAGGGAACCCGGAACCTGCGGAACCTTCTTGGCTTCCGCCGGTGGCAGGTCGTAGATGTTCTTGTCCAGCGGACCACCCGGATTGATCTTGTTCTGGATGCCGTCCAGGCCGGCCATCATGATGGCCGAGAACGCGAGGTAGAAGTTGCAGCTCGGGTCCGGCGGACGGAACTCGATGCGCTTTGCCTTCTCGCTGGCCGAGTACATCGGGATGCGCACGGCCGCCGAGCGGTTGCGCTGCGAGTAAGCCAGGTTGACCGGAGCCTCATAGCCCGGAACCAGGCGCTTGTAGCTGTTGGTGGTCGGGCTGGTGAATGCCAGCACGGCCGGAGCATGCTTCAGCAGGCCGCCGATGAAGTGCAGAGCCATTTCGCTCAGGCCGGCATAGCCATTGCCCGCGAAGAGGTTCTTGCCGCCCTTCCAGATGGAAACGTGCACGTGCATGCCGCTGCCGTTGTCGCCGTACATCGGCTTGGGCATGAAGGTCACGGTCTTGCCGTACTTCTTGGCGGTGTTCTTGATGATGTACTTGAAGAGCAGCGACTGGTCGCCCATCTGGAGCAGCGGCTGAAAGCGCATGTCGATTTCGCACTGTCCCGCCGTCGCCACTTCGTGGTGCTGGGCTTCCGCGTGAATGCCGCAGGCCATCAGCGTCAGCATCATTTCGCTGCGCAGATCCTGGAGCGAATCAATGGGGGGAACCGGGAAGTAGCCTTCCTTGTAACGCGGGCGCCATCCGAGGTTCGGATCGCCGTCGCGGTTCGGGCGGCCGGAGTTCCAGATGCCCTCATCGCTGTCGATGTGGTAGTAGGATTCGTACTGCTTGGAATCAAAACGCACGCTGTCGAAAACGAAGAACTCAAGCTCCGGACCGATGAAGCCAATGTCGCCGATCCCCGTGCTCTTCAGGTAGTTCTCGCAATTGATCGCCACGTTGCGCGGGTCGCGGGCGTAGCGCTCCTTGGTGATCGGGTCGAGAATGTTACAACAAAGGGAAAGGGTCTTGTGCTTGTTGAAGGGATCAATGAAGGCGGTGTTGGCATCGGGAAGCACGAGCATATCGCTCTCGTTGATGGCACGCCATCCACGAATGGAGGAGCCATCAAAACCAAAGCCTTCCTCGAAGGAAGACTCTTCCAGCTGGTGCCGCGGCACCGAGAAATGCTGCCACTGCCCCGGCAAATCCATAAACTTGAAATCCACCACCTCGACACCATGGGTGTCGCACATCTTAAGAACTTCCTTCGGGGTTTTTGGCTTATCGGGAGCCGCAAACTTTGCCATGTGCCGTCATCTCCTTCATAAAATTAGTTTGATTTCCTGCAAAAACCGGGCTGTCAGACCTCTTGGAATCGACTTGGGAACATTTGCGCAGAATTGGAAATGCAGAAAATCGACCACGATTTGCACTTACCAGAATTCGGGCAACGGTCAAATGCAACCCCAAAAAGCGTCTAATTCGGTCAAAAAGCACCAATTTTTGCCAAAATTGCTATAATGTACGTATTCCCGTTGCAGGAAAAATTCTCAATTTAATTGGCCATTTTGCACCCGTCGTCGCATTGTTGACACGATTCGGGTTGCGGGAGATACTCAAACACCATGACTGAAATCAGGATGAAAGTCGCCACGATCACGCTAAGCGATCTTGCCGCCAAGGGACAGAGAGAGGACAAAAGCGGTGCTCTACTGCGGCAATTGCTATCACAGGATGGCGCCGAACTGATGCCTCACCTCATATTGCCCGATGAGAAGGAAGTCCTGATTCAGAAACTGACCGCCCTCAGCACCGAGGCAGATGCCGTCATCACGACGGGGGGAACAGGAATAGCTCCCCGCGATGTGACACCCGAGGCAACCATGGCAGTTGTGGAGAAACGAGTCCCGGGGATTGAGGAAGCTCTGCACCTGTCGGGTCGGGACAAAGTGCCAACTGCGATCTTGTCACGTGCCGTTGCGGGGATTCGTGGCAGTTGCCTGATTGTCAATTTGCCTGGCAGCCCGGGCGGTGTTCAGGACGGAATGGCAATTCTGGCGCCGATCCTGCACCACGCCGTTCGACTCCTGAGGGCTGAGGTGAAAGACTGTCAGGCAGAATTCGGGAAACCTTAGTTTGCAGGGCCGCCAAATCGAAGGCTGACAACACCGCCGTTTGTGGTCAGGACCAACTCATCCAGCCCGTCACCGTCAAGGTCACCCGTGGCCATGCCATGAAGAACCGGCTCACCGCTTCGAGTGTTGGAATCACCCTGCGACTTTACGCTTCCACGCCACAACAGAGTTCCATCGGTTGAAAACACAGCAAGCCGTCCGTCATCCAGGACGGCAGCTATGGCCTTCTTTTTGTCCGCCATGGTCATGAGTCCCAGGCCAACCGGCTCCGTCTGGCCAGCATCCACGGCAACCCCGGAGGTGAAGATGGGGCCGCCATCATTTTGGATTCTTCGAAGAAAGGTATCTCCCCTGTCGCGCGTACCGAGGTAAAACAACGGAGCGGCCGGCAGTGCGCCATCGGCCACGACAGGGCCCGCAAGATCGTCCAGCGGGGTAACTTGCACGCAGCGCCCCTCACGATTGTAGAAAATAAGCTTCTGCTCCGAGGAGGTCGCGACCACGCTCCATCCTGAATTCGCGATTGGCCAGGCATCCAATGCCCACAAACGGGCTGCCTGCCGACTGGTAAACTTCACCTTTCCAGACAGGTCCAACGTGATCAGCCCCGTGGTTCCACCAAGCCTGATCAGCGGTTCACTGGTACCAACAGTTGGCTGGTATAGGGCCGCGTTCAGTGTCTGCTCCGCGTTGTACTCCCAGCGCTTGTTTCCCGAAACGTCCCAATGCGCAACCCGACCGCTGTAACGCTCCACTCCCATGACGGCTGGCAAGTCACCCGCGGGTGAAGCCACCATAAAATCTGGTTTGATCCCGGCCGCGAATTCCACCTGGAGTTTTCCGGTCGCATCCAATATGCCAACTCTTCCTGCAGTTGTACCAAATGCAACCACCGGTTTCTCTCCGGTCTTCACCAGGGCAACGCCCAATGGTCTTGCATTGACCGGCTTGAACCATGCGACGCTCGGGGGCTTTGCGCCGAACGCCGTCTCCAGCGAAACGGTTGTAACCGCCCCCGACTGGGCGGCAGCAGCACGCAGGAAGCGACTCCAGCCGCTGTCCGCATCCTTCTTGGGAGGTTGCGGAATGACGCGCTTGCGCTCGGTCCACTTCGCCGGAATACGTGCTGTAAAGTCGGAATCCTTCACCCGGTCCGGCGCAGTGGAGATTTCATCCAGTATGACAAGCCTTAGCTGCGCAATCGCTGCGTCCTTGTACGACCCGACAAACCCACCTCGTTCGTCCAAACCCTGGACTATGGACACCTTTCGAAGAAAGGCAGTTTTCTGGTCAATCCAATTGGTCACGACAAGGTTGGGGTTTGTCTGGTTGAATCGAACCCGCCAGGTCGGCTTGCCGGAAACGTCCTCGGTTCCTTCGTAGAGGTACTCGATCACATTCGCATGAAGCCAGGCGAGAGGATTGTCCGTGATGAGCATGCAGCCCACCATGCTGCGCATCAGGGCACCAGTTTCCTCTTCCAAAATTGCCCCGGCACGCTCGGACTCGCTGAAGGCATCGAGGCCTGCGGGTTGCGCAATCTGGCGATACTGACGATCATTGGGCCAGAGCATTGTGACGGTGGTCCCGTCGGCGACAACTTCTGAGGAGAGATACTTGTTTTCGAGCACGATGCGCAACAAATTGGGGCGCCGATAATAGACTCGGATCTTCGCCGACTCCTTGACCTCGGGGCCTTTCAATCGCTTGGTGGCTTCGATGCACGTTCCGCGCGCATAGAAGGACTGGGCATTCCCGTAGGCCGCAGCACAATCAGCAAGGAGTCTGGTAACGGCCTCCGAAGTGGCAGGGTCATCCGAGACCAATCCAATTTTCAATCCCCCGTCACTTAAGACAGCCTTGGTTGTGGAATCGCCACTTTTCGAGGATTCCGCTGTCACAGGGATGGAGGTGGAATCGTCCACGCTCCTTGCTCCAAATGCTCCTGTGCAGATTACTGCAAACCCAATAAGCGTGGCACAAATCAGCCCGGTGTGTTTCAACGAATTCACTCTCCCGTTTGATCCTGATAAACCATTTGTCCCCCGAGATAAGTGGCCGACGGCTTCATGTCTTTCAAATCGCCAGGCGGTACGGAAAGGGGGTCCTCATTCAAAACAACAAAGTCTGCCAATTTACCCGCAGACAAGTCGCCCACCCTCGTAGGTTGCCCGGAGGCCAAAGCTGGCCCGGTAGTGTAAGCCGCAAGGGCGTCCTCCACAGAAATGCGTTCCTCCGGATACCACCCCTGTGCAGGTTTACGTTCCAGATCTTGCCGGGTGACGGCCGCGTACAAGCCGTAGAACGGATTTACCGGCTCCACCGGTGCATCGCTTCCAAATGCAAGCGGACACCCCGCATCCATGGCTGTCTTGATGGCATAAGCATAGCGGCTCCGAGCACCCCAGTAGCTGTCAGCAGGGCCCATATCGGCACAAAGGTGAACGGGCTGCATGCTGGCCACAGGTTTCAGTTTCCGAATCCGGTCCCAATCCTGTGGGGAGACAACCTGCAAATGCTCAATACGATTCCGGACAAAGGGGTTTGTTCCCGCGCCGCCACTTGCTCCCAGTTCAAGGGCCGAGCGCTCGTAAGCCGATAGAACGTTGCCGATGGCTTTGTCCCCTATTGCGTGAATGGCCATTGCCAGCCCCAGGCGATTGGCTTTGAGCGTCTTCTCGGCGATTTCCTCGGCTTCCGTGACACAAATCCCGTAGTTTGTCGGCTCATTTTCATACGGATCGTACATCAGGGCCGTTCGCCCTCCCAGAGACCCATCAGAAAACAATTTTACGCCAGCTATGCGCAGCATCTCATCCCCTACTCCATGCCGTATGCGCAGGTCAGCGAGATCGTCCAGAAATGCCACGGGGATCAGAAAGTTGATCCGCAAACCGAGTCGCCCGTCCCCGTGCAGCACCTGAAGGTCTTCATAATACTCAATCGGCTCGGGTGTGTGCATTCCCGTAATTCCAAGGGAGTGTGCATAGGCCGTCGCTTCAACGACGGCCTCCCGCCGGGTTGAATCACTGGGTGGAACAATCACAGTGTCGAGGAGTTCCCCGGCTGTCTCCTTCAAGATACCCGTGGGTTCCAGCACGCCATTACGATTCACCTTCTCGATCTCGCCGCCATGCGGGTCCGGTGTGCTACCGGTAATGCCCGCTCGGGCAACCGCAACCGTGTTGACCCACTGCAAGTGACCACACTTGGAACTTAGGGCAACCGGGGTTTCCGGAAATAGACTGTCGAGCGACCAGCGAGTCGGTAATGTGCGCTTCTCCCAAAGGTTGTGAGTCCAACCATGCCCGATTAGCCACTCCCCTGGCTTCAGGCCCTTGGCCCCTGCCTTGAGGATTTCCAGCGCCCCCTCTTCGCTGCGCGCCGGTGCCAGATCCACCCGCTTAAGATTGAATGCCCACCACACAATGTGAATGTGGGCATCCACCAATCCGGGAATGACGGTCCGCCCCCGCAAATCATGAAACTCCACGTCCCCCGACAATTCCCGTTTTCTCGCTGAAAAGCCGGTGGCCCGATAATCCAAACCAAAGGGTGCAGGCCCGTCATCGCAAAACACCACCGTATCGCCACTCACCATCATGTGTGGCGCCCTCGGCTGCCGGGGATTCATGGTTATGATATTTCCGTTAAAAAAATACTTTAGGCCAGCTCGGGCCGAATGGGGTCGCCCAACCAGTGCGGCGTCCGAAAAAGATGCGATGGCAGACATATTAAGTTGTCCTTGTTCCAAAATCCATAAACTTGAACCTCAAGTACACCCGTCTGGTTCCTGTTGCGGTTAACAATTTCCCAATTCGACTCCCCGTTCGAACCATTATCAAATGGATAGTTCCAACCCAAGGAGAGGAAACTGGGCAAACCGCACTACAATCGCCCGGACATCCCCTCCACGTAACCGGTCAATTCTCCGTAACCCGAGCCCGAGAGTTTCCTGTCCCCGGAATTTCCTTCCACTTCGATCGCACCTTCCCAGTAACTAACTCCGGTTGTTCCTGCAGAATGGAGCTCCTGGTCAGCCACTCTTGGAGTCACTTTCAGCTCCAGTTTTCGCGAAGGAATGCCAAGCTTCCAGCCAGCGGGGTATACGGCACCGGTAGCGGGGCTCTTCCAGGTCTTAAGGGGCTCAAGCACAAAGTCTCCTCGCTGTAACCACTCGGAAGTGCCGTCTGAATTAACGACCGTTCCACCCGATTCCCGGGCCGCGCCGCCCTGCTTCAAGCGTAGTTGATATATCATCAGCTCAGTACTATCAGAGAGTTGAATGCTAAACCAATCCCAACCCTGCACGTTCTTGGGAAGTTGATTACTTCCGAATTCATGATCCATCCATGAAGTTCCATGTACGACTGCTTCCTCTTCACCCACGAAAAGGGTACCGGTCGTTTCCAAACGAGTCATTGAGTAATAGTACGATGCATCTCCCGGCTCTGGCCCCTTCTTGTCCACTCCGCCCGGGCCATTAAGGATCGGGTCTTTTTTAGGATGCAGATAAAGCTCGAACCGGAACCCATCTCCACTTCCCTGGAGTTTTATGTTGGTTGAGTCATCCATCCGGACCACATTCGCGCCAACCCAGACGTTCAGGGTTTCGGTCGAAGCCCCAGCCAGTCCAAGCGCCGGACGGCGGGCGACCTCCGAGTGCATGAAGCGCCCGCCTGAGATATCTGTGACGGCAAGATGGCACAGGTAAACATCAGGGGTGGCCCATGCACTGGCCCTATCCATTGGTTTGTCAGTGAGCGAACGGCGAAATATCGTGAACTGGTAGCCAAAGTCTCGCTTCGATTCCGAGCGGAGATTCCCGGTGAAGTACCACCACTCGGTCTGAAATCCGGGGTGCTGTCCGTGATCCTTGGGAAACTTCCATGCCCATGGTTCTATGGCACGTTTGAATCCAGTGGGCTCACAGTGTAGTTTCACATCAGAGGCCAGCATCAGCACAAATGTAAGCACGACGGTCAGTATCCGCCGACCAGTTGCCACAATTACTCCTCCCTCAAAGCAGATGCGAGGGACATGCGCCTCAGACGCCACATTGGGTGGAGAGTTGCGGTGAATGCCGCCAGGACTGCCAAGCCTATAGCCAGAACAAATAGGCCAGGAAACCAGTGGAACTGTATGGTCCAACCGAAGCTTCGCACATTGACTACATAAATCAGAACAGCCGCCAACAGTATTCCAGACCCGATCCCCACCAGACTGGCGATAATCCCCATAGCGCCGGACTCCACGAACAGCATTGTGGTAAGCTGTCGGCGAGTCATCCCAACGCTACGCAAAGTCCCCAACTCCCTGGTGCGCTCCAGCAGCAGGGCCAATAACGCCGACATGATCCCGCATACGGCAACGATCAGTGTAAGAAGTTGCATGACGTAGGTAATCGCAAATGTGCTGTCAAAGATACTGATAATCTCGCCCCTCAGCGCGGCGTTGGAGCGTATTGTGAGGCCAACCGTGCTGGAAAACATTCCCCTGAGTTCAGCAACCAGCTTTTCCGCATCAACACCCGGCTTCAGGTAAAGTGCCACGCTGCTCACCCGCGGATCCTTCCAATGGCGCAGCCATGCAGAACGGTCCATCAGGATTGTCCCGCCGTCTGCGGAATAATCCCTGTACACGCCGGCGATTCGAAAACCGATTTTGCCCGAAGGTGTTGTGATGGGGATGCTGTCCCCAAGTTTCAGTCCAATGGCGGCCTGGAGTGTTTCTGAGATTATCACGGAATCACCGCTCCGGAGTGCAGCATGCGCCTCCGACTGGGTGCCCTGAAGAAATCGGTATCTTGCGCGCGAGAAAACTGCATCGAATTCCACTGATGAAAGGTTTGCGATGTGTCCATTGACTGTCGTGCGAATGAGGCGAAAATAGTCCGCTGTCTGCACTTGCGGGAGACCGGATAAGGATTTCACGACGTCCTCGGGTAGATACGATATGTTGCGTTGTGCAGACCTTCCCGCAGGCGCAACATAGATATCCGCCTTGATCGTGTACCCGATCCATTCCACAAGGCTCTCCCGGAAGGACTGCACCATCAGCCCAACCCCCACCATCATGGAAAGGGCAGTCATAAGGGCGGCAATGGCCGGGCCCGTCCGACTCAATGACCCCACAATGTTGCGAACACCCAAAACTGCGATGATACCTCCCACGCTTTGCACCAGCGGTGTGGACAGCTTCACGAGGAGCACCGAGATCAGGGGACACAACAGAGCAAACCCGATGGACAATGCAAACGCGCTCGCGAGCCCCAGCGCAATATTCCGGGTTGGCCACAAAGCCAGGAGAAGCGAAACCGCCAGGCTCACGGCGCCTCCAGCAGCAAAACCCGGTGTCCAACGCTGCATTTTCACCTCAGCCTCGGTATGCGTCATTGCAGCATTTGGTGGGACATGGGACGCCTCGTACGAAGGTACCAGGGCAGCCGCAAGACTGGCTCCAACTCCGACCACCACACCCTTGGCAACCATCAGTGGTGAAAGCGAGACGCTGGTTTCTCCCAAGGGCATGAAAAGCGTGCTGATAGTTCCGGCGACTGCACCCAGCGTGTAGCGTGTCAGCAAGAGTCCCAGACCAATTCCCAACAAGGATCCCAGCAATCCCATCAGCAGGGCTTCAGTCAAAAACAGGGCGCCCACCTGCCCTCTCGTCATCCCCACGCATCTCATGATCCCAATTTGTCGTCGGCGCTGGATTACGGAGAATGTCAACGTATTGTAAATAAGAAAAGCCCCCACAAAAACAGCAAGAAGGCTCAAGGCAAAAAGATTCAGTTGAAACGATCGAACCATTGCTTCCACGTGGGCCGTCCGTGTCGTCGACGGCTCGATCCGCACATTGGGAGGAAGGCCACGGTTACCCTCCCCATTTGCAAAGCCCGGCGAGAGAAGATCAATTCGGTCCAGGCGTCCCACCTTCCCAAACAACTCCTGGGCGGAAGCAATATCCATGACCGCCAGAGCCTCCCCCCCACCATGTTCGACGTCCGGCCTGAACAATCCCGCAACGGTCAGCGCCGCCCGCTTTGCGCCGGCCAGGGCTTCCAATTTATCACCGGCCTTAAGTCCATGACGGTCTGCAAACGGTTGTGAAATTAGGATCTTGTCGGCTGATACCAGGAAATCGTTGGCATTCCCGGTTTCCCCCCGGACGGGTGAGCGCTGTGTAAACACACGAAAGGGAGCCTCCAGGAAGGGATCGATGCCAAGCACGGGAAGCAGGTCGCTTCCGCGTTCTCCGATGGAAAGGGTATCCTCAACCACTGGCGCGGCCGCGGACACACCTGCAAGCCTTTCAACCGTTGGGAACAGGCGCTCATCCAGGTCCCCGCCGTCGGCAGCTACCACCTGGTGGGTGGCCTTGCCCGCAATCACATCCACGTTCCGACGGAAGGAAATCAGGGCGCTCTGGCTCGCCGCATCAATCCCCACAACCACTGCGACCCCAAGGGCAATCCCAGCAAGGCATAAACATGTCTGAAGCCGCTTGCGCACCATGAAATGCAAGTTCAGGAAAAGGAAGAGCCTCACACCACTTTGCCCGAAGGCGTCCCCTCAATCAGGCTGCCGTCCGCGATTCTCACCGCGCGGTCGGCGTAGTCCACGGCATCAGAACTGTGAGTCACCATCAGGATTGCACAACCGGATTTGGTTGCAAGGAACCGCAGTTTATCGAGCACGAACAGGGCCGATTCACTGTCCAGGTTGCCGGTGGGCTCGTCCGCAAGGATGATATCGGGCTTGTTCATGAGTGCCCGGGCAATGGCAAGTCGTTGCTGCTCGCCACCGGAAAAGTGATCAGGGTACTCATCCGCACGCTCCAGCAGGCCAAACTCTTCGAGGAATCCCAAAGCCCGCTTTCTGGCCTCCTGAATCGCCCTCCCCTCCAGGTAAGCTGGCAACAGAACATTTTCAAGGGCACTCAGGGTTGGGATCAAATTGAAAAACTGAAATATCATTCCAATCCGGCCCCGTCGCAACAGAGTCAAATTGTCGTCCCGCATCAGGGCCAAATCCTGCCCAAGTACGACAACCTTGCCGCTGGAAGGTCGCTCAATGCCGCAGGCCAGGTTAAGCAAGGTGCTCTTTCCCGAGCCGCTTCGCCCCACAATGGCCAGAAATTCTCCCCGGCCGACGGACAGGTCGACACCTCGCAAGGCATTTATGGTTCTCCCACCTTGTCTAAAGTGGCGGGCCGCCTTGACAAACTGGATGGCTGGCGTGTCTTCAGCCATGGGAGGAATCGAGGGAATGATTTAATCTTGGAATTAAGCGCACAACTAAATCATACGGGCGAGTGATTTATCTGTTCAGTGGGAATGGGTTTTTCGGAGGATTCCATTAACGACAACCTCTGCAAAAGAACGACCGCCGACAATTTCTCGTCGGCGGTCAGATGAGATTCTCCACAATTTCGGGCTGTCAATTAGGCCGCGATGTCCTGCTCAATTCGCTTTTGGCCGGCGGCCTCATCATACAGTTCCTCCGGCGGTTTCCGAAGGTCCCAGACCAACCCGACCCAAGATAGCATGCGAAGCACATAATGCGACATGTCGATTTCCCACCAGTAGAACCCCTGTTGGGCCGACGAGGGATACCGGTGATGGTTATTGTGCCACCCCTCACCCATGGTCACCAGGGCAATGAACCAATTATTGCGGCTCTGGTCGCGCGTCAGGAAGCGACGAGACCCAACCACGTGGGCCAATGAGTTCACAAAGAAAGTCGCATGGTAAACAAGTGTCGTGCTGATGAAGAAACCCCAGATCACCAACTGCCACCCCGACGTTCCGAGACTCGGCGCAGCCACCTGCAGCCACGCGCCAAGGTAGTACAATCCGACCGCCAGTGCGATCGGGGCAATAACATGAAATCTATTGATAAACCGGAGTTCAGGGAATTTGGCAAAATCAGGGATCTTGTTGTAGTTGGTTTTGTTATAGCGGTCAGACAGTACCCAACCCATGTGAGACCACCAGAAACCACTAATGACCGGCGAATGGATATCCTCCTCTGTGTCGGAGAAGCGGTGGTGGTGACGATGATGAGCCGCCCACCAAAGCGGGCCCATCTGAGCAGAGGAAGCACCCAGGAACGCCATGAGAAACTGGAACAGGCGGCTGGTCTTATAAGAACGGTGTGCAAAGTAGCGATGATATCCCGCCGTCAGCGCAAAAACCCGCAACCAATAAGTCAGCATGGCCACCGCGAGCGCCACCCAACTGAAACCAACCGCAAAAACGAAAAGACACGCGAGATGAACCCCCCAAAACGCCAAGCCGCCCGGCACCCCGGTTCGTTCGGCGCTTTTGTAGGGTCCTTCCACAATCTGAGCCGTCTGAACGGACTCATTTTTGGCCTGCGCCAATGAATTCTGCTGCATGCAATGCTCCCTCTTGGAATGCTAATATCACTACTGTTACCATAGGCGGAAGACATGACCCCGTTAAAGCGCGCTGCACCATAGGGCCATGAAATCACCATGGCAATTAAGCAGGTAATACCGTCAATAAAGCAAATACTCACCGAAAAAAGTCCAGCCCGGAAATCGAACCAATCCCAGTTTCTCGGCAAGCGTACCGAACTCCATGAGGCATCGAAATGGACAATAGGCACTGACTGCTGAAGGTCTGGCAAGCCCAGCTAATCTTACTTTCCGGAAACCGCCAGGATTCTGCCGCACCACGACAATTCTTGTTGCAAAGGAATAACTCCAGGCCTGAACTAAACTTGTTCATGAAATCACCCTCTACACGACTTGTCCCCATTCGGACCGTTTGCGCTATGTACGGTCTGAATCCCAATACCCTCCGCACGTGGGAGCGGCGTTACAACCTCATCCATCCCTTACGCAGCGACGGTGGCCACCGCGTTTATGGCGAACGCGACCTTTCCTGCATCGAAATGATGGTCAAACTTATGGCCGGTGGACTGTCACCCGCGCAGGCTGCAACTGAAACCAAAAAGTCTGTCCCGGCAACTCCCGCCAAACCTGCCCAATCCTTGGGTGACCACAGGCAACGACTTCGAAGCGCGGTCCAGAATTTGGATTCTGCCTCCGCCTCCAGAATTTGCCACGAAATCGTGGATGAACTCGGGTATAAGAGCGCCATTGAGCAGGTCCTGTTTCCCGAGTTGGATTACTGGGGTCACAAATGGGAAATTTCCTCAGCCCATGCCATCGCGCACGAACATGTGGCAACTCTAGCCGTCCGTAGTGTCATTACCATGCAAAGCCATGCGGTCCTCCAGCAAAGCACGGGGTTGCCCGTCGTCCTGGCATGCGCTCCTGGGGAAGAACATGACCTGCCTCTCCTGCACGTTGCAAACTTGTTGCATGAATCCAAATTGGTTCATCCATCGGTTTTCGTTTCCGGCCTTCCCATCGCTGACATACTGGCTGCTGCAGAGAAGTGCCATGCGAAGGCGGTTGTCATTTCCGCCACCATACGTCCCCGCCCCGCCATTGTACGGGAGTGGGCCGACGAAATTGTCCGGCGGCAGTGGGAGGAGCGTACAATCCTTGTGGGACCTGGTTTCACGCGCAGCCGGATCTTCTCGGAGACTCGAATCAAGGCTGCCCCGGGAAATTACTCCCAGGTTCTGATATTGCTTTCCCGCATGCTAAGGCTTGGCGAAAACCACTAGGGGCTAAACCAACACCGCTCCCCCGCCGGTCTCAATTTTCGAAACCTTACGGCCTTTCGCAGCCTGGTACGCAGCGATCGCGACGACGACAGCGTGGAGGCCATCTTTGCCGGTCACCAAGGGCTCACGGTTTTCCCTCACGGCATTGATGAATTCCGAAATCATCAGGGAATCCAAATCATCCCCGGCGCCAAACCCCGTGTGGCGCATCTCCGAATCATCAAATACATTGATCGCCCGGGGAAAGCAATTGAGCGACAGGTTTCCCTTCTCACCCTTGATCTCCATCTTTACGTCGCCCCACGTGCTGTACGATTTCGGGCGGGACCAGCTTGTGTCCAAACTGACAATGGTTCCCCGGGAAAATCTCATGACCAGCTGACCCACGTCGTCAGTTTCAATGTCGTGAAGGAGGGTGTCACACTCCCCATAGACCTCCATTACCTCGTCATCCAGCATCCATCGAAGCAGATCCGCCACGTGCACTGTGTGATCCATTACCGCACCGCCGCCAGATTTGGCCTCATCGGTAAACCACCCTCCCGGCATACTCCCATGGTTGCTTGTGCAAGCGCCCAGAATTCGCCCCAAATCGCCCCGCCTTATGGCATCTCGCGCCTGTGCAATGGCAGGGCTAAAGCGCACGGGAAATGCCGTCATTAGCCGCACACCGGCCTCCGCCGCCGCGGCGATGATTCTCTGCCCGTCGGCGACTGTCGTCGCCAAAGGTTTTTCACACAGAATGTGTTTCCCGGCACGTGCCGCCGCCACTGCGAGGTCCGCATGGGCCGCATTGTTCGCCGTGATCACAATCGCATCAACATTGGGATCCTCAATTAGCTGGGCGTGTGAGGAGAACCACTCCTTGATGAAGGGGTAGTTTACGCGCGCGGCCTTTAGACGCTCTGCGTCGTCGTCCGACGCTGCCGCGAGAAACGCACCAGGCATATTGCTCAGACATCGAACATAGGATGGCGTGTGAACATGCTCGAAACTGACGATCCCAACTCTGACGTCACTCATACCAAGCCCTCCGAAAATTGCTAATGGAAAGCTAACCCGGCCAAATCATGATTCAAGACTTCTTCCACCCCTGCCGCCAAGTTGGGATGGGTTGGGCGACCCCTCTGGCGGGGTCTGCTCCCTTGCGACCGATTATTAGTTTGATGCGACAGCTTGAAGCGCCATTCGGGCGGCATCCACCGTCCGTTGGATCTCGATCTCCGTGTGGGCAGTGGAAATAAACCAGCATTCGAATTGCGACGGTGGCAGGTATACCCCCTGATGGAGCATGGCGTGAAAGAACCTTGCAAACTTCCTGGTATCTACCGTTCCCGCCACTCGCATATTCGTGACCGGGCCAGGGTGAAAGAAAAGTGTTAGCATGGACCCAACGCGTTGCACGCAGCCGTTGACACCTGATTCATTCAGGGCGCGGAGAAGGCCCTCCTGCAATTTCGCACCCAATGTCTCCAGACCTTGGAACAAATCCGGGCCCCGCCTGAAAATTTCCGCGACAGCAGCTCTGCCCGCACTCATGGAGATCGGGTTCCCCGAAAGGGTTCC
>JAIBAT010000125.1 GCA_019695055.1 Candidatus Sumerlaeaceae bacterium
AGATATTCCCAGATGTTCAGCTCGGTCCAGTCCAGCAGCGGGTGGATGCGCACGTGGGTGCCGGGGGCGAAATCGGTCTTGAACTGGTTCCAGAACTCGGGGGGCTGATCGCCGACGTCCCACTCGTTTTCCTTGTCGCGCGGGCTGAAATAGCGCTCCTTGCTGCGGCTGCCTTCCTCGTCCGCGCGTGCGCCGACGATCACGCCGGTGTAGGGCTCGCTGTTCTGCTCGCGCTCGTATTTGCCGGTGGCGTGGTTGAGCCGATAGCGCGGCCACTCGCCGGAGAGCGTGTGCTTGAGCGCGAGGGTCTTGAGGAACTTGCAGCAGGTGGTGCGGTCGATCTGGACGTTTGGGTCGCGCCGGTAAACCGGTGCGTCCCCGCGGTGGACGAGCGAAGGCTTACCATGAGGCACCAGCATTTCGTCGATCACCGACTGCTGCGGGAAGAATTCACCGGCCTCCAGCTTCTGCTCGTTGGCGCCGTAGATGATGTTCAGGTTCCACTCTTTCGCCAGCCGGTCGCGATATTGAATCATCTCGGGGACTTTGAACGAGGTGTCGATGTGGACGAGCGGGATCGGGCAGTGGCCGAAGAACGCCTTGCGCGCCAGCCAGAGCAGCACGGTCGAATCCTTGCCGATCGACCAGAGCATGGCCAGGCCGTTTTTGAACTCCTTGTAGGCCTCGCGCAGGATGTAGACGCTTTGTGCTTCGAGGCGTTCGAGATGATCCATGATGTCGTTTCATCCGTCGGGCTGGATTCAGTCCCCACCCACGCGATTATTCCGGCGTAGTGTACGGGAACCCATATTTTCCTTGATTCCGGGGCGAAAGGCAATCGTTTCCGTCCCCGCATGCGCTGGAATTGAATTAGGATTCCGACATCTTGTTACTGGATGCAAGCAGTGGATGCAAGCAGCATCGAGTCCAAAGAAAAACCGGCGGTTTGCGCATGAATGTCGTGCGCCCGATCAGCGGGCCAGACTTACGAGGGGGACCGCAGCTCAGTGGTCGCGCATCATGGTGACGGAGGTGGAATAGTCGTCTTCGCCGGGCATAAAGAGCGGCTCTTCGCGGTAGCTGTGGCCGCCGGGGAAGTCGTTGCGCACGTCGCGGATGGTGTTGACGGTGACGAGGTTAGGCTTGGTGACGTAGCGCACGATGCCTTGTTCATCGGCGATCACGGTCGTGGGGACTGTGCCGATGTGGTAGCGCTTGAAGACGGACTGGTCGGAGTCGATGGCGAGCCAGCCCTTGACGGGGAAGCGGCGGACATACGTGGCGACGTCTTTTTCGCTGGCGGTGCAGATGTAGATGAACTGGACGTTCTGCCCCTCGAAGGCGCTGGCGACTTCATTCATGTGCGCGACTTCCGCGGTGCTGGCGTCGTTCCAGGGTTCCCAGAATTCGAGCACGACGACCTTGCCCTGCAAGCCGGGCCAGGAGAGGTCGGGGTTGAAGGGGGCCTGCCGCACCTTCTCGACGGTGAGGCGCGGGGCGGGGTGGCCGTGCAGCGGCATCGGCATCCAGGCGTTGCAGCCCGTGGCGAAAGTCAGAGCAAGCGCGGCCAATGCCGTGGCGACGGGGTACATCCGCATCGTGTTCATCCTCTTCGCGAGACATACAGGTGGGCCGCGTCAACTCCGGAAAACGGCCCAACCGCCCCAAACCCGTTGCGTTCAAGGCTTTGGATGCTTCTTTTTTGACAGGAGCGTGGAAAATATACAAGTGCGAAAAGCGATCGTGGCGCGGATTCGCGGGTTGGCCCGCGGGTCAGCGCCGGCGGAAGTCGGGGCAGCGGCGGGCGTTCGGCCGCTCGGGGCGGGTGCAGGCGGAGCCGTGATCATAGAGGCAGGTGTCGCAAAGGAACTCGCTGCCGTCCTCGCCGCCACCGCCGATCAGCCGCCGCAGCCACATGATGAAGCGCACAAAGGGGTTCATGGGGGGCTCCGCTCCAGCGAGCGCGGCGGCCGGCAAGGCGCTTAATGGGCCGAGGGCGTCGCGTCAAAGTTGGTGATGTCGTCGGAGGTGCCGAGCTTGCCATCCGGCCCGGGGGAAATGATGTCGTAGTCCTTCTCGTGTTCAGAGGGGGTCTTGTAATCGAAGGACTGGTTGAAGCCATCCTTGGGCATGCTGTCGACGTAGGGCCCCGCCCACTGGTCGTCGGTCAGGTCGCTGGGCTTCTTCATCAGCGCTTCGAGGCCCTCCTGGGTCGTGGGCAGTCGGCCGGCGTGGACCTCGAATTCGCCCAGGCTGTTCTTGAGGTTGGCGATCTGGATCTTGGTGGTCATGATCCGCGCCGACTTGGCCTTGCCGAACAGCCGGGGGCCGACGACGGCGGCAAGCGTGAGGATGATGACGACCACGAGGATGATTTCAATCAGCGTGAAGCCCCTGCGGGCCGAACGAAGCATCGAAAATCCGTGCCTGCGAAACATGGCAATAACTCCTACCGGGTAGTGACAATGGCTTCATGATGCCACGCGGCATCCTCCGGCGCAAGCGGTGGCGCATGCGCCCGGATATGAAAGGGCAATAAATGGGCCAAACAGGTTGCCGGGGACAAGTGGGCTGATTTCAGGGGATGCGCGCAGGAAAGAGGGGAGCGGAGGGCGGATGAAATTGGGATTTCACGGTGAGGAGGTGTGAAACCGGGTTGGGTGCCGGGGAGGGGGAGCGGTGGATTCGGGTAGGTGGCATTGCGGGGGGCGTCAGCGCAGCCAGGAATGGCTGCGTCACCTTGGTGGGGGGTGGTGGGAAGGTTTGGGGAGGGAGATTTCGGGGGGAGGCGCCAATCGGGAGATTGGCGTTCCCAGGGAATGGTATTGTTTCGGCTAGTTTAGAGGTCGTCGAAGAGGTCGGGGGAGGGGTCGGCGGCGATGGCGCGCCAGGTTCCGCCGGCGGAGCGGATGCGGACCGAATCGCCGGACTTGACCTGCTCGGGGGAAGTGACC
>JAIBAT010000062.1 GCA_019695055.1 Candidatus Sumerlaeaceae bacterium
GTTTAAGGCGAATGCTGAGTTGGAGAGCCACAGTCGCGAGGAAGTCCATGTCGTTCTTGCTGATGGGCGCACAAGTACCGGGGTTGTCCGCATAGATAAGGGCCATAAGCTGCTTGCCGCGTAGCAATGGCACAGCCACGGCATTGGCTTCAACCCCTGTGAAGGCGGTGTTTCCTTCCACATCGACGCCGGCAGCAACGGCTTTCATTTCGTCACGGGCCCGCTGCATCAGGGCGCCGGACGTATTCCGGGACGCTGCCTTGTCGTCAATCCGAGTTGCCGTCTGGGCAAGGAGCTTTTGCCATGGCTCACCGGTCTTGGTAGAATCCAGATAAAAGGTGATTCTCTCAATGCCTGTGCTGATGGTAACAGCGCGACCAACAGCTTCAAACATTTCCTTGAGGGAGCCGGCCTGGGCAACCTCATGGAATACGCGGTAGACCGCCTTCAGCTTGAGGTAGATCTCTTTGAGCGCACTCGCATGGGTATCCTCGGGAATGGGGGCAAACAACTGGGTCCGGTTCAGTTCGTCCAGGGCTGTAGTCGATAACGCAGGCATGGTCCCGGAATTGGAAACCGGCCGGAGCCGGGGGCTGGACGCCGCCATCGCGCCAAAATCGCGCCCCATACCCGAATCATCACAGAAGACGAGAATCGTCTCGCCCAGACGCACTTCATCACCGTCCATTAAGAACACCCGCGAAATAGGCAACTCGTTCACATAGGTGCCATTGGAGCTGTTGAGGTCCACAACAGCGACCAAACCATCCAGAATGACTGCCTGGGCATGATGGCGCGACACATTGGCATCAGCCACCACGACTTCACAGTCGTCCGCACGCCCAAAAACGATGCGGTTGCCGGCAAAACTGACTTCCTGCCCCGGCTGAGCCCCCTGCTTTACGATGAATTTAGGCATTGAGCGAAAGATTACGCCTTTCCGCGCTGATTTTCATGCTGACAATTCGGTAAACACTGTCATGCTGGGAAACAACTGATATTCACCAAATTATGCAATCCCCCGCGACATCCATCAAATCCCCGGTTCGCCCCACCCGTACAGGACTTTCGCGTCTATTTCACCCGCGGCGGCGCCATCGCCTGCTGCCTACGGTCGAGGGGGTCGGCTTCATCATCCTGATGCAGCTAGTCGGTTTTGCCGCGTGGCACTCGGGTACCAACCTCATTTACCTCATTTTTGCCATGCTGATTGCGTTCTTTCTGGCCCATGGCGTCATCGTAAGCATAATGGTACGCGGTGTTGAGGCCACCCGACACCTGCCCCCCCACATCCATGCTCTGGAACAGATAAATATCCCCGTGGAAATCACCAATACCCGACGGCTCTGGACAATTTATGCGCTCCGGATCATTGATTTCCTGCCCAAGGGACGAGCATTTGGCGCTGGATATGTGGCTCGCGCCCTGCCGCGGACCACCGTGAACACCGGGTGCACCGCTGTTTTCCCACGTCGTGGCCATTTTCGGCTCAATCACCTTGAGGTTCGCTCGCGATTTCCGTTCGGCCTGATCGAGCGCGCCGCGGTCTTTTCCCAGCCCGATGACGTAATCGTATATCCGGCATTGGCGGACGTGAGAACGATCCTTGGCGGGGCAACGGGCGAGGCCGGTGATGTCGAAAGCCGCACAAAGGGCCAGGGGGTCAGCTTGTTCGGTTTGCGGGAATATACCGGCACGGAACCCGCCCGCCACATTCACTGGCGAAGCACTGCAAAGGCTGGTGAGCTCATGGTAAAGGAGTTTGAGAAGGAGGATCGCAGAAGGGTTTCCATCATTTTCGCCAATCATTGCCCCGAGGTGGCTGCGGCTTCCCCCAGGACGGCGGAATTGTTCGAACGCGCGGTCATTCTTGCTGCTTCCCTGGCAAGGCAACTGGTCAGCACCGGTTACGAAGTCGAGCTCCTCACGGATTCGGGCATTGTTCCGCCGGGAGACGGTGAGCCCCACCTGCACAGGATCTACCGCGCACTGGCCATCTTGGAAATGACAAGCCAGGTCACCTTGCCGCCCCGTATCGGGGAAAACGGCAACGAAATCTGCCGCATAGTTTTCCACGGGCCTGCACTTCCACGGCGTCAGGACGAGACCGTTTTCGACGTGAGAGAACTTGAGATTCGGGCCGGTCGATTTGCCGGCAAGGCCGCATGAACCTCGAACGCGCCTTCAGTGCCTCCATCCTGACGCTTGCCCTTTGGGGAATCACTGCGCTCCTTCTGACCGGCGAATTTCACTTCGCCCTGATCCTTGTTTGCTACGCGCTGGTCATGTTGGCATTCTTCAGTCACAGCCGCGGCTTGCGCATTCGTCCACTCTACATAAATCTCCTCACAATCACAGTCTTTATCTTGATGGGGGTGCTGGCGGTAAACCGAAGCCTCCTCGATGCTAGCATTTACTTCTTCATCTTTCTCGAAGTTATGAAGTTGTTATCTAATCGCAATTCCCGCGACACACTGTGGATATACGTCATAGTATTCTTCCAGATTATTGGCGCCGCTGTACTCACAACGTCGCTCAGCTTTGCCATCGTATTCGTTGTCTACATCTTCCTCCAGGTCGTGTCATCAATGCTGTTCACGATGCGCAAGGGCATGGAAGCTACAGCACGCCTCTCCCGCCGCATTGTGGCCCATACCGTGGACACCATGGATTTTGGCCTTCGCCCCGCAGCCACGAATCCTCCATACGAGTCGGACAAGCGACGCCGTGTCTTTTCGCGGGACTTCGTCGCCGGATCGGTCTTCACGTGTTTCTTTGTGCTCGTCGTTACACTCGGGTTTTTTATGCTGGTGCCGCGGCTCTCCACCAACCAGCTGTTCCAAAATCTCCAGGCCCGGGACGCCGACAAGCCCCTATCGGCTTTTGACGAGAACATCGAGTTTGGCGCCTTCGACAAAATTTCACTGGATGCGTCTGTAGCAATGTACGTGCGCCCCGTTGACCTCAAGGATCGCCCAAACTATGTGCGCCTGCGCGGCGTATCCCTTGATACATTTGACGGCAAAAAGTGGCGCCGTACCACCGCCGCCGGGGACCACATGCCTTTCGAGCCATTTGCCAGAAACAGCTTCTATCCATTCCGCGAATACATGATGATCCAGCCGCCAGGAGTGACCAACTTCCTGTTCGGAGACTCGTTTCCAGTAAGTTTGAAGTTCAACTTTGAATATCCCGTCCTGTTCGACGCGCAAAGCAACAGCGCCTGGCTCCCCACCGTCCTTTCAAAAGACCTTCACTATACAGTGAAGTGCCGCATTGAGAACCTCTCCCAGCGGCGGGACCCCTCGAAGCTGCCGAATTCGGAAATCGCCGCTTCTCAAATGGGCCGCGGCCCCCGGCCGGTTTCCCCGTTGGAGGAGTCCCTGCAACAGGTTTCCACTTTTCTGGGGCCCGGTCGACGCCGGGAGACCTCCCAAACGGAGACCGCTTCTGCCAACGATTCTGTGACTTCGACCCAATCTTGGGGCCGCGAATTGATGGCAGGTCAAACAGAGTCGGACTATGTGCCAAGGGGGCAGGGGCGCCCTCGAGGAGAGGGCTTTGGCGATAATTTCCCGCGGCGCGGCCGGGGCGAAGGGGGCTTTTCACCGGAAGACCGCGGGCGCATGCGGTTTTTCAACGAGTTTGCAAGCCGCCTGAGACTCGGGAATGAGTATAACCAGCGCCTTCTGGCAATTCCCGCTTCCTTGAACCGCGATCGGCTGACGGAGCTGGCCAAAGAATGGACAAAGGGAACCACAACCACCTTCGAAAAGGCCATGGCGATTGAGAATCACTTTCAGACCGCCTTCAAGTACTCCCTGCAGCGCAAGGCGGCTGGCAACTACATAGAAGATTTTCTGTTTCGTGCCCAGGAGGGTCATTGCGAGTACTTCGCGACCTCAATGGCCATGCTTATGCGGGCTCTCGGGGTACCCGCCAGGGTTGTTAATGGTTATTACAGTGTCGAATGGAACGACATCGCAAAGGCCTTCACCGTCCGCCAAAGCGATGCCCATTCCTGGGTGGAAGTCTATTTCGAGAACTACGGCTGGATGACATTCGACCCAACACCGCCCAGCGGGATTGGCCGCGCCACCCAAGAGTCGGCTTTCATGGTGGCGATCAGCCGTGTGGTGGATGCAATTAAGGTGCGCTGGTACCGCTACGTCATCGACTACGGCATTCAAGACCAGGTCAGCTACATTGGCAGCATATTCCGGTTTCACACCAAGTTCGTGGAGCAATTGGGTAACTTCTTCAAGTCCTCCAGTGGGGAAACGTCGGTGGATGACATGTACAACGGGTCGGCCTACTTTCAGGGTGCCCTTGCCCTCGTAGTGATCGTGGCTGGTCTGGCCGTTGGAATTGTAGTGTTGAAACGCCGGGCCGGCCGGGGGGGAGTCGGGACAGACGCGCGTAAACGCAATTCTGTCGTACCCTACTACATGGAAATCCTCACGCTGCTGAAGCGCCTCGGACACTTGCGCCATGCTGCCCAAACGCCCCGGGAATTCGCCCGAAGCCTGGGAAGGGATCATGCCCTCAGTCCGTTCCTTGATATCACAGAATGGTACTATGCCGAACGATTCCACGGTGAGAAGCTTGGAGTCGAACAAAGCGAGGCCGTACGCCGGTTTGTGGAAGCCCTGCGCAAGCAACGCCGGGAAACGGGCCACAAGGCACGTTAACCAGTGGCGGGTAGCGAGGCCATTTCCTGCTTGAAACCCCGCGGCGCGGCTTTAGCCTTGGAACAAATTAGACCTGCTATTGGGAAACAAAGGAAGTGATCAAGGACCATGTCCGGGCATTCAAAATGGCACTCCATTAAGCACAAGAAGGCCGCGATCGACGCCAAGCGCGGCAAGGTGTTCACCCGCATCATTCGCGAACTCACCATCGCCGCGCGCCTTGGCGGGGGCGACATCAATTCTAATCCGCGCCTTCGCACGGCCGTGGCCGCTGCCAAGGACGTGAATATGCCATCCAAGAACATCGATGCAGCCATTAAGAAGGGCACTGGCGAACTCGAAGGGGCCAACTATGAGGAAGTCACCTATGAAGGCTATGGCCCCGGCGGCGTGGCGGTGCTTGTGGACGCCACCACCGACAACCGCAACCGCACCACCGCGGAAATCCGTCACTGTTTCAGCAAATATAACGGCAGCATGGGGGCCGTCGGCAGCGTAGCATACCTGTTCAGCAAACAGGGAATCATCCGAATTGCCAGCGAAGGTATCAACGAAGACAAGCTGATCGAGGCAGGCCTTGAGGCTGGTGCCGACGACGTCCGCAACGAGGGCGAAATCTTCGTGGTGGCCACCAGCCCCAACGTCATGCAGGTGGTCCGGGAGAAGCTGGAAGCCGGGGGGTTCAAGATTGAAACTGCCGAGGTGGAGAACATCCCTTCCACCACCAAACAGCTCGAGGGCAAGGAAG
This sequence comes from Candidatus Sumerlaeaceae bacterium, assembly GCA_019695055.1. Lineage (GTDB taxonomy): Bacteria > Sumerlaeota > Sumerlaeia > Sumerlaeales > Sumerlaeaceae > JAIBAT01. Next base: position 5,440 of record JAIBAT010000062.1, read on the forward strand.
CCGAGAGCTGCCTGAAACTTATGGGAATGCTGGAAGAGCTGGACGACGTGAAATCCGTCAGCGCCAATTTTGACATTAGTGATGAGTTGATCGAGCAGTTCCAATAGAACGGAAACAAATATGCGTCTGAAGCCGGAGAAAATTGAGTACCTCGCCCGACAGGTGGTCGAGGCCTTCAAGAAGATCAAGAAAGTCGAGTTCGCCGCGCCCATCGCCGACGTTGAGGGCGGCATCAAGCGCGTCATCCTCGCCGACCTTAAGCGTGAAGACGATCTCGAAAAGGAGGCCGAGGAAATTCTGAAGGTATACAAGCAGAAGATCTCGATGCAAAACCTCAGCTATAACACCCTGGTCACCAAGACAAAACAGGAACTGGCAAAAAAGAAGAAAATCATTCTGTAGATTAGGGGCACCCGATTTGGCGCCCGGGAAAGCGGAACAGGTATCATGCGGTTATCGGAAGACAGGATTCACTTCATCGCAAAACAGGTCGCCAAGGAGCTGCTGGACAAGAATCTTATCAAATATGGTGGCTCCACCGTCGTCCTCGAAGCCGAGATTTCCAAAGTCATCCTCGAGGACCTGAAAATCGAGGAGGCCATTGACCGCGAAGTCGTGGAAATGATCGAAAACATGAAGCGAGCCATCCCCCAGGGCAGCGCCGAATGGAACGCCATTTACTCGCAAAAGAAGGAGGAAATCGCCCGGCGAAAGAATTACATATACTGACCAACCGCCGCCGTTGCGCAGACCCCTAAGATTTGGCCTTTGCCTCCTGCAAACGATGCGCAAAATCCTGGCGCCACGCTGCCGATAACTGGGGAATCCTCAGTGCCTCGGTCAACAACTCGACGTTATGTTTGTCACGATACATTATCTCATTCAACCGCGTGATAGTCCACTCTGGATGAGGCCGCGCCAACAATTCTGCTGGCGCAGGAGCTTCCACAATGCCCTCCCGAATAACCCTGGAGTACCATCCGGTAGTGTTCAGGTCAATCATCCGCCCCGGCAGGCTTTTGGAGTCCCATTTGTGGGCAAGGCTGGAGCAAGGTTGGCGCGGCTGGCTGACCTCGACCAGGATCTCGCCGATTTGATATTGGTCTCCCAAGCAAACACCGTCTTCTGTCAGTCCTGAGAAGGTGAAATTCTCCCCAATGGCCCCACCTGCCATCCTCTGCCCGACGAATTCGCTGAGTAAGGCAAAATGTTCGGACGGAAAGCAACAGACGGCCTTGTCAGGGCCTCCGTGATAACGAAGATCTGCCTGTTTGTCCCCTTCCAGATTCTCGCACGTGAGCCTCACAGGGCCGAGAACAGGGTCCTTCCAAATCGCCGAACGAAGGACCCGACCTGCCGCGTTGGCCCGTTCCTGCGGTAATCCGACCTGAATCGACTGAAGTAAGAACTTGCTCATGGAAAACAGTATTGGAGGTCACGGTCTCAATTCAAGATGCTTGAGAAGGGCACCCGGTACGGAATTTGCCTGTCCATTTCACTTGAAATGCCCACCGACCGGCCAATCCTGTGGGGAAATATTGTTATCCGGGGAGTAAACCACCATGCGCGAAATCAAGCACATTGCGATATTTGGAGCTGGCGGCTTGGGCCGCAACATGGCCAAGCTGTTGGGCCACAAGAAGACCATGCGCCTTGTGGCGGCCTGCGACAGCGGCGGGTATGCCCTTTGCCCCACCGGGATTTCCGCCGAGACGCTGGACTTGATCCCGCCTGGCGCATCCGTCGCTGATCTTGCGGGAATCGGTGTTGCCTCCCTCGACGGCATTGGCGACCTGCTCCTTTGCCATGAGCAATACGACGGGATTTTCCTATCCCTGCCAAATCTTCCCAACGAGTTTATTCCACAGATCGTCCAACGCATCGCCGATAGCGGCTTTAAGGGCGTTGTCGTGGATGCCCTCAAGCGCACCCGCGCTGTCGAAATGATTCTCGGCATGCGTGAGACGCTTCAGAAGGCTGGAATCACCTACATCACAGGCGCCGGCGCTACGCCGGGCCTGCTGACCGCGGCCGCGGCACTCGCGGCCCAGTCTTTCGTTGAGGTGGAATCGGTGGATGTCTATTTCGGTGTCGGCATTGCCAATTGGGATTCCTATCGTGCCACCGTCCGTGAGGATATCGCTCACATGGACGGTTTCAACGTCGAACGAGTCGCTCAAATGTCCGACGAAGAGGTCAACGCTGAGCTCGATAAGCGTAACGGCATACTCGAATTGGTGAACATGGAGCACGCCGACGACATCATGCTCGAAGTGGCCGGGGTGGTTGGGCGTGAAAAGGTTCGTGTGGGTGGAATCGTGGACACTCGTAATCCCAAAAAGCCCGTGAGCACAAACGTCAAAATCACCGGAATAACTTTCGACGGCAAGCGCAGCAGCAATACCTTCATTCTCGGGGACGAGACCAGCATGGCCGCCAACGTTAACGGCCCAGCCCTGGGTTATATGAAGACAGCCTTTTGGATGAACCAGCAGGGCATCAGCGGCGTTTATACCAGCGCCGAGCTCATGCCGCGCTTCCCGCACTAATCGGCTGCTTACTTCTCCACGTCAAGCAGGTCAACCAGGTCGAGCAGGCTCGCGCGACCATCATGGGTCCAGCCCAGCGGCGGCTTTTGCATTTGTCCGAGTCGGCAAACGCGAGACACCCGCGCCATACGAAACAGGAAATCGCACTCCCCCTCAGGCCCGGCATACCCAACCGTGGACACGCAGCCCCGAAACCTCAGGAGAAGTTCCTCAAGATCCTTTAGCCGCCTGAAGACCCGCAAATCTCCGTGGCGATTTAGGCCTCCAGGAACATAACCCTGCACGGTGCGCAGGGAAACCAAAAAAGGATCCCCATGGCAACTTAGCACCTGGGCACCGCCGTGCGTGGAAGCCTCTATGAGGATCTCATCCCTCTGGCGCGCCATTGCCGAGGCATCCTCCAGCGAGAGTTCCGCGCGCGGCAGGGATTCGTTCACTTGACGCATTTCGGCAACAAGCATCTCTCCAAATTCCGCCGGGGAAACAGCTCCCCCATCCTGGATCAGCGCCGCTCGCGGCGACAGGCACCCGGCCTGATCGTAAACGGAAAAGTCATAGGCAAGCTCCGCTGCGACCTGCTTCGCAGTGTCCCGAGCCAGGGATTCCGCCGTGACAACGGCGAAGCTGATTCTTGCCCCATGAGCTACAAATCGCCCCGACGGCGGAACGCACTTCTGAATCTCCGCGATGGACTCGTTGCTCCCATAACCCACCACAACATCCGCTTCGCCGGCTGCTGCTCGGGTCAAGTCTGCCAGTTCCGCTGGCCACCAACCCACAACAATTGTCTGGGCAAAAGCGGCGTCTGTGGATTTTAGTGCCTCCAGCCACAAAGTCGGAAACACCCGATCCTCCGACGAGGAACGGACAAAATTGCATGATCCCACCAGCGACCCCAGCACAATAGACTCGATCCCCGACAGAAACAGGTTGCCCGCCAGTACATGGAATATCATCGCCGCCGGAACAATGGATCGGCCGGCCGCAACAGCAAGTTCCGCATCCCGGAAACTGATGAGCGCCGGTGACGTCAATCTGGGAAAAAAATTGTCCAATGCCTCCGCGGCCATGGGCCGGCTCATACCCAAGCCGGTGGCGGCTTTCAACGCGGCTTCGCGAATCGGGGAAGACGGGGCGAGAAACTGTTGCGCCGCAGCCGCAATGATCTCCGGAGCGCGAATGAAAGCCCAGGACGAATTCGCACGGCCAAAATCTGCGAGCTGGCGCGCCGCAGTGAGTACCGCCTTTCCGTCCACCGGTCCAGCTTCCAGATGATTCGGACCACCTATCAGGAAGGCTGAATCCGGTGCATGTGCAGGAGCATTTGTCATGATTTCATTAATGCGTGGGTCACAAAGGCAAAGAAATCAAAGCAAATTGGGCCGTGGCTCAGCCCACTGCAAAGGGAAGCCGACTGACCGTCAGGCTGGTTCCATCCTCGCACTTCAACTCAGTTCCCGCTTCCCGAAAACCCCACTTTACTGTCGCAAGGCCCATCCCTTCCCCATCACGCACGCAAATGCTTGTGAGTTTGCCGGCCACCGTACCGTCGCTTGCATGCAATTCCAAGGGTAGGTCGGGGGGCGCTTCAAATGGCCCGCGCACTCCAACTAATTCACGCGCTGGGTGGCCGAGATTCCTGATGCGTGCTACAATCTCCTGGCCCGGGAAGCATCCCTTCCTGAAGTCAATTCCCTTGTCCAGATTGGCTTCGACCGCAATGGTCCCCGTGTCCATATCCTGTCCGAACAGCGGGATTCCCGAAGCGATACGAAGCCATTCATAAACTTCCGCCCCCTGTGCAACTGCCCCTCCAGCGATAACCCGTGACCACAAACCTTCCTTCGCGTCCAATTCTGCCAGCAGCTGAAAACCCGGCACGACAAAACCCTGCGTGGCATGAACCAAGCCGCTTGAAACTGTCTCAAATGCGCCGGCCTTCACCTCAGATCCAAAGAGTGCCGAAATCACCCCTGCGGACGCCCCTCCCATGATCTCCATCACGCTCCAGCCGGCCGACTCGTCAAGGATTTCCATTTCCTCCATGATGACATAGCGATCCAAATGCTGCGCGAGGCTTTCCCGGCAGGCCGGCGGCGCCACCAGCAGGAAATCCGAATCCGCGATGGCATACACATTCAGATCCGCAAGGAGCTTGCCGTCACCGGTCAGGAGTGTCGAGTACGCCCACTGTCCCACCTCAAGCCTCTGGATGTTCTGACTCAGTCGTCTGTGCAGGTAATCCCGCGCGTCCTTGCCCCGGGCGCGAACCACCGCCATTCCGGGCCGGTCGAACAGTGCCGCGCTCTGGGCATCAAGACAGGGTGGTAGCTTCATGGGTACTTTTCGCGGCGACTGCTGCCGTGGCTTGGCGCTTGCGCACCAATGACATCACGGACAATCCACCAACATAACCAAACCCAAATAGGAAAAGCACCATGAAGGGCAGCGTTAGGAAATTCCCGGTCAATGCGCAATGGACAACAATGTACAAATAATAAACGGCAAGGGCCATCTCCAGCGCGGCGACGGCCGACGTTTTGGTGAAGTAATCACCCATCATCCAGGTCGTCGCCGGTTTTTCAAATCCCGTCTTGGGTGTGCGCACAAATCCAGACTGCACTCCAAACAGCGCCTCCAGTACCGCCTTTGCGTTGCTGACACAAAGGCCGATGCCCAGCGACATCATCAGCGGCACATAGCGCCATTGCCCCTTCCAATCTTGCAGTACCTGGGCTTGGGATGCGATGTAGAACACAGCAACGCTCACCGTGCTCGCGAGAAACATCGCCGCATCCACCCAAACCGGAATGACGATGTTCATACTTCCGCGCATCACCATGGCCGGCAACATCAGTACCGACACAAGCAGCATCATAAGATACGCAATGTTGTTGGTCAGGTGGGTCGTCGCTTCCATTTTCAACGCGAAAGGAATCCGACTTCTCCAAATCGTGGGCAGCAACTTCAGCGCTGTCTGGATGGCGCCCTTGGTCCAGCGGTGCTGCTGGCTCTTGAATGCATTGATTTCCTCGGGCAATTCCGCAGGTACCGCCAGCGCAGGCAGATACACAAACTTCCACCCCCTCAGCTGCGCCCGATACGACAAGTCCAGGTCCTCGGTTAGCGTGTCATGCTTCCAGCCGCCGGCATCTTCAATGGCCGCCTTGCGCCAAACACCCGCCGTGCCATTGAAATTGAAAAATCGACCCGACAACGACCGCGCCACGTGCTCGATGGCGAAGTGACCGTCGAGCATGATGGATTGCAACCGCGTCAGCAGCGACGCATTGCGGTTGAGGTGCTCCCAACGCATCTGGACCATTCCAATGCGCGGCTTCGCAAACGCCGGCATCACGCGGCGCAGCACGACCGGCTCCGGGAAGAAATCCGCGTCGAAAATCGCCACGAATTCGCCCGTCGCCGATTTCAAACCATTCTCCAGTGCGCCCGCCTTGTAACCTTCGCGGTTGTCCCGGTGAATGTACTCCACGTTGATACCGCGGAGCGCCCACTGTTCCACCGCCGCGCGCGCCAGCGCCTGGGTTTCGTCGGTCGAGTCATCCAGTACCTGGATTTGCAGCTTCTCCCGCGGGTAGTCGATCCGGCACACCGAATCAATAAGTCGCTCCACCACATACCGCTCGTTGAAGACTGGCAACTGCAGCGTCACGGTAGGCCATTCTGCCAGTGGCGTCATTTCGGGCAATTGCTGGCGGCGATGCCTGTAAAACAGGTAAAGCATCAGATACCGGTGTCCGCCAAAACAGGAAAGCAGCACAAGACTCGAAAAATAAACAGTCAGCACCACGACAGCTAAGGCGTGGTGCCAACTCGGCTCTGTCATATCCATTGGCTATCCAGAACTTTGCAGCAGCGGGTTGATATCAAGATCACTCTTTCCAAAAACTCGGGGTTAACCCTTGTTTATACAACGATTCAGGGATTTACTCCAATGGTGCCCTGCAAATCCGGCTCGCACACCATCACGCGCCCGGTCTGCCCGATGGACGTCAGCACCGACCGCAGCGCCGTCGCAACGCTTTCTGCCGCGCTATCCTCGCAAATCGCCAGCATCGTTGGGCCAGCGCCGCTCAACACCACGGCAGCCGCGCCCGCAGCCTCCGCCTCCGAGGCGATCGTGTCGTAGTCGCGCACCAGCGGTTTCCGGAACGGCTGGTGCAGCCGGTCATCCATAATCTCAGACAAGCCATGCACAGAGCCGGTTTTCAGCCTTTCCAGCACAAAGGGCACCCGAGCGATGTTGAAAACCGCATCCTTCAGCGGGATACTTTTGGGAATTGCCTGCCGCGCCTTTGCAGTCGACAATTCATAATCCGGAATCATCAGTACGCAACGGATGTTTGGGGCTGGCTCCGACTTCTCGTAAACAACGCCGTTTTCCAGCGCCAGCGAAACCACCAGTCCACCCAGGTAACAAGCCGCTACGTTGTCGGGGTGCCCCTCCATGCGGACCATCTCCGTCAGGATGCGATCCACGCTCAGCGGTTTCTCCAGCAGCATGTTGGCCGCCGCGATGCCGCCGACAATGGCCGAGGCACTGCTTCCGAGTCCCCGCGCCAGAGGCGCATTGACCACCAGCCGGATGCGTAAACCCGGAATCGGCTCCTTGGCAATCTCGAAAACCCGGCACGCCGCGCGATACACGAGGTTCCGCGCATCGCGCGAAATCGGCTCCAGATCGACGCTCCCCGTAGCCTCGATCACCACGCCGGAATCACCCTCGCGGGAAACCTCGACCTCGTTGTAAAGCTTCAGCGCCATGCCGAGGCAGTCAAAACCAGGTCCAAGATTTGCCGTGGTGGCGGGAACTCGAACTCGTGCGGAATTGCGCATCGTTAGAACAGCGCGCTCACGCTCTCATTGGTGTTGATGCGACGGATTGTTTCCGCCAGCAACGACGCGATCGAAACGACCTTCAGCTTCGGGAAACTGCCGTCGTCGTGTGGAATGGAGTCCGTCACAATGATCTCCTTGATGGCGGAAGATTCGAGGCGCTCCCGCGCCGGCCCGCTGAACACCGGGTGCGTGCAGCACGCATAGATGTCTCGCGCCCCACGCACCTTTAGCGCCTCCGCGGCCTTCACCAGCGTTCCGGCCGTGTCGATCATGTCATCAAAAATAAAGACATTCTTGTCCTTCACTTCACCGATGATGTTCATGACCTCGGCAATGTTCGGTTCCGGACGGCGCTTGTCGATAATGGCAAGTGGCGCGTTGAGGCGCGTTGCGTATCCGCGGGCGCGCTTCACATTGCCCACATCCGGTGAAACCACGGTAAAATCCGTGATACCACGCTTCAAAATATAATCCACCAGCACCGGTGCCGCGTACAGATGATCCACCGGGATGTCGAAGAATCCCTGGATCTGCGCCGAATGCAGGTCGCACGTGATCACGCGGTCCGCGCCCGCCTTGGCAATCAGGTTCGCCACCAGCTTCGCGGACAACGCCACACGCCCCTCGTCCTTGCGATCGGCGCGGGCGTAGCCGAAGTAGGGAATCACGGCATTCACTTCCAGTGCAGACGCGCGCTTGAGCGCGTCGATGAGCAGCAGCAACTCCATCAGCCGCTCGTTGACCGGCGTGCAGGTCGACTGCACGACAAAGCAGCGCGCGCCGCGCACGTTCTCGTTCACCTTCACGCGGATTTCGCCGTCACTGAAGTGCCGCACGTCAATGTTACCGTCCGTCAGCCCCAGCTCGGCGCAAACCACATGCCCAAGGTGCTTGCTCGCCGTGCCCGAAAAGACTATGGGCTCGCGCCCATTGATTGCCATTGTCCTGCGCATCTCCGATATATGAAGTGTCCCGGCCCCGCGAAACCCGAAGCGACCGGCCATGCCCGAAACGCAGACCTCACGATTTCACCCTATCCCGCTTGTGCAAGTGTTTATTCTGAACGTCATTCCCCTGTTGATTCCCGCCTCCGACGTCCCAGAATGCCCTTTCATGATTCACCCTGCCCGAATCAGGGCCCTGAACAGCGCCAGCGGGCGCACCGGGAGCTATGTCCTTTACTGGATGCAGCAGGCCCAGCGCACGATCTGCAATCACGCACTGGAGTACGCCATCCGCGAGGCCAACGACCGCAAACTGCCGGTGGTGGTCGCCTTTGGCATCACCGACGACTACCCCGAGGCCAACGAGCGCCACTATGCATTCATGCTCGAGGGACTGCGCGATGTGGAGCTTGCCCTGCGCCGACGCAACATCCCTTTTGTCGTGAGGCACAAGTCCCCGGAATTGACCGCAGTCGAACTATCACGCAACGCCGCGCTGCTCGTCTGCGATCGCGGCTACCTGAAAATCCAGAAGGCCTGGCGCACCTACGTCGCCACCCACGCGCACTGCCCCGTTGTCCAGGTGGAAACAGATGTCGTGGTCCCCGTCGAGACCGCCTCCAACAAGGAGGAGTTTGCCGCCCGCACCATTCGTCCGAAAATCACCCGCCTATTGGGTGATTTTCTCCAGCCACTGGCCGAATCCACACCGCGCCACCAATCGGCCGCGCCTAAGTTCGACTCCCTCGATGTTACTAATGTTGATGCCCTCCTCGCCCGCTTGAAGATCGACCGCTCTGTTACCCGCGTGTCGCGTTACATCGGCGGGCAAGCCGAGGCCGCACGCCGCATGGACCAATTCGCCGCCAGCAAACTCGCTGCCTACGCCGAGGACCGCAACGAGCCCGCCCTCGAAGGTGTGTCCCACATGAGCCCCTACCTCCACTTTGGCCAGGTCTCGCCGCTGGACCTTGCCCTGCGTATCCGCGGCTCACGCCACCACGCTGGCGTCGAGGCCTACCTCGAGGAGATGATCGTCCGCCGCGAACTTAGCATGAACTTCGTCCATTTCAACCCGCGGTACGATCACTTCGAATGCCTCCCCCCTTGGGCCCGCCAAACCCTCGGCGACCATCAACGCGACGAGCGCCCCTATGTCTACACGCTGGAGCAACTCGAAGCAGGCGGAACCCACGATCCCTACTGGAACGCCGCCCAACGCGAGATGACCGCCACCGGCAAGATGCACAACTACATGCGCATGTACTGGGGGAAAAAGATCCTGGAGTGGTCCCCCACCCCCCAGCAGGCCTT
>JAIBAT010000073.1 GCA_019695055.1 Candidatus Sumerlaeaceae bacterium
ACCGCCAGAAACTTGGGACATCAAAGTCCAGTGCCTGACCTGAAGCATGAAAGACTTCTGACCCAGTCAGCCTTGGAATCCTGGTTTGGTTGGAGTCTGTCATAATCCCCTTCTCAGGGGCAATACCAACCTTCTTAAGCTTACCGGATTGAAATTCACTCAGTGTTTCAGTTCATGCGACTCGTAGGGCTCGTTCGAATCGCCGATGGAGCAGGTCGGTTTTTCACCGATTTTGCCTATTGTATAGGTGCCACCAGCGGGGCACTCGGGGGTCTTCTTTAGATAACCATTTCCGTCGGCGGCCCCACCCGGGTTGACCAGGTCCTTGAACGAAACGATCGCACCGTTGGACAGTTTGAACTCGAGGGCATACTGTTCCTTGGCACCGTCAATCTTTGAGAGATTTTCCTGACAGGCGCGACCACGGCTGTTTTCGCGGGCGCGCAGGATAGATGGTACGGCAATGGCCGCGCCGATTCCCACACCTGCGGCCACCATCATGGTTCCGCCACTGGCTATACCAGTTCCAACAGTTACACACTGGATGCCATTGGGATCATTGACGCGCCAGCTCAGGCGTGCAGACAGGCCGCCGTAGCGCTTAAGGAGATTCCTAATCGTGGGCGCAAATACCTTGTCAGCGCCCTTGAGGTCCTTGCCCAGTTCGGCGCCGAGCTTCTCCATGACAACGTCGAGTTGCTGCTCACCATATTGGACGTACTTGGGGCTAACATAGGTGAAAGAGTTGACAGCATCGGGCAATCCGAAGGCGAGTTTGCGCAGTTCGGGTGCAGTAAGGATGTTCTCCTTGCCATTACCGGCGTCTTCGGAGCGCTTCAGTTCGTCGAGACTATTGGTGACCACATACCAGCCATTACCGGAGGCTATGTAGATGTGGTTCTCGGCCATGGACTTGCCCGGGATGTCAATGCGCCAGGTGGCGAGCTTCCCAACTGCAGACTCGGTGGTAAGGTCAATCTTCTCGGATATCACCTTCTGCACGGCCTTGGCAAAGGTGTCGCCCTTGACTGCGACTCGGACAACGAATGTGCCAAACTTGGTGATTTCGCTCTCGTCGGTTTCAGAGGAAACGGAATCACTCACCTGCATGTAAACGCTCATCTCGTTGCCCACGGAAGCAAAGGCCTCCTCAAGGTCCACGTCGAGTTCCTTGTTGGCCTCTGCGATCCAACCATCCGTCATGGCGCGGCCACCGCCACCCAGGGCGGCTTGGGCGGTTTTCTGGATGAGTGGAATCACGCCAGCCGGATCCACGTTGCCGCAAAGCACGTAGTCGGCGTCGGCCGGCACATAGTCCACGGTGGCCAGTTTGCCGGGTTCAGGACCTGCAAGGGCAAAGATACCAGTACGGCTTGCGAGATGTAAGTACGCCGTCTTGCGCTGGTTGCCGCTCTTCAGATCAACAGTGCTGCAGCCAAAGCCTGTGATTTCGGAAAGACCAAGTGTCTTGAGGACGGATTTGATGGCGTCTGCGATACCGGCAGCCGGCGGCCAGATTTTGGCGAGGGGTTTGGCGAGTTCAAAAAACGGTTCGAGGGCACCGCGGGTGTTAAGGTAATGGAACGACGTACCGCCCATATCGAGTTTGGCGGCAACGGCGGTGAAGTCAGGGTTGGTCACAACGGCGTCGGATTCAGCCTTCGCTGGATGACTCCCCCAAAACACGCACAGTACGGCAAGATGCAGGACGAGCCTGCCAATACGGGTCTTCATGTCAGCCTCCAAGGCATTGGATTCATGGGGTGTGGCCCCGTGATTCGCAGGCTGCAAGGAAGAATTGGGTTTGAGCGCGCCATCCGCGCCTCTCCCCTACTTGCTCAGGGCGTCGAGGCCTTCGAGGAGGGTGTTGATCTCGGTTCGGGTGCCGATGGTGATGCGGAGGCCATCGGCGAGATTTGGTGCGCTGAAGTAGCGAACGAGGATCTTTCGCTCTTTCAAAGACTTGTAGAGTTCGGCGGCGTCGGCGCGGCGAGCGAAGACAAAGTTGCCGCGGGATTCGGGGACTTCGAATCCACGACGACGCAAAGCTTCGGTGAGAAAGGCGCGGTCTTCGCAGATCTGGCGGGTTTTGTCGGCGTAGTATTCCGTCGCGCGGAAAGCGGCCTCGGCGGCGGCCTGGCTGACTCGGTTCAGGTTGTAGGAATCCCGGATCTTCTCCATCTCGGCGATGAGGGCGCGGCGGCCAACGATGTAACCCACGCGCAGGCCGGCAAGCGAGTAACTCTTGGAGAAGGTGCGGGAAACGAGAACGTTGCGGAACCTCTCCACAAGGCTGATGGAGGCATTACCGACGCCGGAGAAGTCGACGTAAGCTTCGTCCACCACAATTAGGCGCGCCGGGTTGTCGGCGGCAAGGCGCTCAATCTGCTCCAACGGGTAAAGCGTGCCGATGGGCGGATTGGGATTCGCGAGGAAGAAGACCTTTACGGGTGTATCGTAGGCGGCTTCGGGAATGGCATAATCCGGCGCGACGGTCGCGAAAGTCCGTGCGCTGCTGCCAAACATTTCCGCGAGGGTCCTATAGAGCACGTACGTCGGGTCAAGCATGCCAATAACGTCACCGCTGCCGGGGCGCAGGAAGGCGTGGCAGACAAGGCGCAGCACCTCGTCAGAACCGTTGCCGGCGAGGATCTGGCCGAGTTCGACTCCGAGTGACTCGGCGATGGTCTGGCGAAGGCTTCTGGAAGCCGGATCAGGGTACTTATTAAATGCGGCTTCGGTAGCGGCAGCATGGACAGCCTCGACCACGGCAGGTGCAGACGGGTAGGGGCTTTCGTTCGTGTTAAGCTTAACGAAGCCCGGTTCGCGGGGTTGCTCCCCGGGAACATAGGCTTCAAGGGCTGCGACGGCGGCGTTTATCTCGATGGACATGGTTTTGACCTGATTGGGTGTCACAACCGGAAGGCGGAAAAAATCATTGCCGATGGCCGCTGGCACGGGATGATTCGCCGCTTCCATGACTGATACTACCCAAAACATTCCAGCCAGCACGCCACGGCGGCCGGGCATTGCGATTGTGATTTATCTGCTGTTCCTGGCGACAGGTATGAGCGGCCTTATTTACCAGGTGGTGTGGCAGCGTTACCTGCTTAACATCTTTGGGTCGACGATCTACTCGATTAGTACAGTGCTGTCGGCCTTCATGGGCGGGTTGGCACTGGGAAGCTGGCTGTTCGGACGTTGGGCTGAGAAATCAAGGCGCCCGCTGCTGGCCTACGGCGCGTTCGAGGTGCTCATCGGCGCCATGGCGCTTGCGGTGCCGCTGATGTTGCGAGTGCTGGACCCGCTGTTTGGGGCGATTTACCAAAGCATAGGTTCCAACTTCCTCCTCTTTTCGCTGGTGCGATTTGTGGTGGTGTTTGTGGTGCTTCTGATACCGACCACACTTATGGGCGGGACGCTACCGCTTCTGGCGAAGTTTGTGTCGCCCCACGGCGGCGGCGCGGGCCTGCGAGTTGGGCTACTTTACTCACTGAACACGTTTGGTGCAGTATTCGGGACCTTTCTGAGCGGCTTTTACCTTATCCGACACTTTGGCATTTCCAAGACGGTGGCCATTGCGGCTGGCATCAACTTCGCCGCTGGCGTCATTGCCCTGTTACTGAGCAAGGCGTTTGTCGGGTCGGGAGCGTCAGGATCAACTTCACTGTCAGCCATTCAGCTCTCCCCAGCCGCGCGGCGTCGGGTTGCCTTGATTCTGATAACCTACTTCATCAGCGGTTTCGCGGCGCTTGGGCTGGAGGTGGCCTGGTCGCGGGCGTTGGTGTTCACGTTTGAGCTCCTTAAGAATACGACCTATGCTTTCACGGCCATGCTGACGACGTTCCTTGTGGGCATTGCGCTGGGGAGCGCGGTGATGACGCCGCTGGCGGACCGGCAGCGGAATCCGCTGCGACTGTTTGCGGCACTACAGGTGCTCATTGGGTTTGCGGCCATTCTTTCGTTCTTTATGATCTACTTTAAGTGCTATTCCATCGGTGAGGACTGGATCCGGGAGTACGACAACAGCGACCAGGGCATCCGGTGGAATGCATCGATCCTGCTGGTCTTCCTGAAGACGTCGGCGGCGATGCTACTGCCGACGTTCTGCATGGGGCTGGCGTTTCCGGTGGCGGTGCGGGCCATCGCCGAGGAAACGGGCGGCGCTGCGGCAAGCGTGGGAAGGCTCTACGCACTCAACACGCTGGGTGCCATCCTGGGTTCCTTTGCGACCGGGTTTCTACTGCTGCCGTCATTGGGCATCGGGAACACGATCTTCCTGCTGGGGGCATTGCAACTGCTGGCCGGTGTGGCGCTGGTGGTGCTGGACGAAACGGAAACGGGAGCCCAGAAAGCCGTGCTGCCGATACTGGGTGCTGCGGCGCTGGTGGTAGGCTTTATCTACATGCCGCGGCCGACGCGGTTCCAGCGCGACACGGCGCTGGAGCGGATCATCCATTACAAGGAAGGGCCGCTGGCGACGGTTTCGGTGGGTGAGAACTCGCTGGGCTTCCGCACGATCTATGTGGATAACGTGGGCGTTGCGGGCACGGACCCAATGCTGCTGACGGACCAGAAGAGCCTGGCGCATGTGCCGATGCTGCTGCTGGAGAACCCGAAGAGCGCGCTGACGGTGGGCTTCGGCAGCGGCGGCGCGAGTTACTCGTACACGCTTTATCCGGAGATGGAGCGTGTGGACTGCGTGGAGATCACCAAGACGGTGGTGGAAGCGGCACCGACCCTAGTGGACTCGAACCACAACATCGTGATGTATCGCCCAGAGTATCGGCGCCGCACCGGCCAGGATCCGCCGGGAATGATTCCGCTTTGGAACGATGGTGGCGCAAGCGGATGGTACAAGCTGGACAAGCGGTATGGCGTGGTGCTGGACGATGCGCGGAGTTACCTGCGGTTGTCGGGCGCGAAGTACGACATCATCGCGACGGACTGCACGGATCTGCGGTACAAGTCGAACGCGAACCTGTACGACCTTGAGTACTTCAAGCTGACTCGGGAGCACATTACGGACGACGGCATGGTGGTGGTCTGGATGCCGCTGGGAGGGCTTAGCGACGAGGCGATGAGGGTCGCGCTGCGAACCTTCTACAAGGTTTTCCCGGAGATGCAAGTGTTCTACATGAACAACGAGCCGACGCATTACATCCTGCTGCTGGGGACCAAAAAGCCGCTGACGGTGGATGTGGACCTGCTGAAGAAAAGGCTGGGCCAGGGCGCGGTGGCGAAGGATCTCGCTGAAATTCACCTGAACTCACCGGAGAAGATCCTGTCGTGCTTTGTGAATGGCCCGGAAGGCCTGAGCAAGGTGCTGGCCGGGGATTTGCTCAATACGGAGGACTTCCCGTATTTGGAGTTCGAGTCGCCGCGGTTCGGTTATGGCGATGCGCCGATCCTGGACAACCTGGACACACTCTACAAGTTTGCCAATGACCCTGCGAAGCTGGTGAAAGAGCCGGAGAAGCACGGGGAGTTCCTCAAATCGCTGGAAAAGTATATGTCGGCGGTGCCGGACATCATTGCGGGGCACCGATTCTACCGCAAGGTGCAGGTCCACGAGGCGAACGCTGCCTACATGGCGGCGGCGGCGAAGAACCCGGTGGATTCGTCGGTGAAGAAGCTACTGAACTTCGATGAATTAGTGCGCCGAGCGCAGGGGCAGCCGAATGACCTGTTCTCGAGGGCCCAACTGGGTTTCCTGCTGTCGGAACAGAAGCGGGATTCGGAGGCGGTGACGTACCTGAACGAATTGATACAGCTATACGATTCGCTGCCCGGCCCGCAACGGGATCAGGGTGCCCGCTACATGAAACCGGCGCTGGAGGAGTTGTCGAAGCTTTACGAGCGTAACGGACAACCGGACAAGGCCGCGGAGTTCAAGGCCAAGGCCGCCAAGTTTCCAGCGCCGAAGGCAGACGATGCGAAGTAGGCTTGTTGGATTGCTCGCAGCGCTGGTTGCTGCGGCTATTTGCCAAGGTGCGGACCGGAGCCCGATGCTGGTGTTGGATGCGCACCAGGATTGCCTGCGGCGAGTGCTGGACCGGGGAGACGACCTTGGGGAGCGCATTCCGGGAACCCATGGGGACCTCAATGTCTGGAAAAAGGGTGGCTGCAACATCGTCTGGTTTTCGGCGTGGATTGACCCGCGCAGGTACCCGGATGAGTTGGCGGTGCGGCGGGTCAACAACCTGCTGGGGGCGCTGAACCAGCAGTTGCGGCTGCATCCGGATGAGCTGGTGTCGTGCGTGACGGCGGCGGATTGCCGTGCGGCGGCGGCGGCGGGCAAGATCGCGGCGTTGCGGGCGATCGAGGGGGGCATTGGGATCAACAATGACATTTCCCTGATCGAGAAGTTCCGGCGCATGGGAGTTCGGCGGATGAACCTGACCTGGCGCGGAAATCTGGACTGGGCGGGATCGAGCCAGGCGTGCCCGGGGTACGATAGGAAGCCACACAAGGAGAAGGGATTATCCGACTTCGGGAAGCAGGTGGTGCGGGAGATGAACCGGGTGGGGATGGTGGTGGACCTGTCGCACTGCTCAGATTCGACGTTCTATGATGCGATTGCGGTGTCGACGAAGCCGGTCATTTGCTCGCACTCGAATTGCCGGGCGATGGCGCCGCACGTGCGGAATATCACGGACGAGATGTTGCGGAAGCTGGCGGAGAAGGACGGCGTGATCGGGGTGAACTTCTACACGGAATATGTGAAGGGTGGCGGCCTGAAGGAGCGGTTTGGCGCACCGGATCTGGAGAAGGTGCTAGATCTGATTGACCACATGGTTAAGGTGGCAGGGATCGACCATGTGGGAATCGGTAGCGATTGGGACGGTGGCATCACCCCCGTGAAGGGGTTGGAGGATGCGTCCAAACTACCGGACCTATTTGCTGGGATGCGCAAGCGGGGGTACAGCGAGGAAGACATCCGGAAATTTGCCGGGGAGAATTTCCTGCGGGTAATCGAAGCAAACGAGCGGTAGAATGATGGGTGAAGTATACTCCTGCCATCAAGACTCCAAGGCACCAGGAAATCAGACAGGGATAGGGTGCGGGGGGGGGGGGGGGGGGGGTAATTTTCGTTTTGTTCGAATTTCGGGGTTAACTCCAATGATTTCAATGCGGATAAATCGAAATTTAAATCGGTTGAAAATCGGGGTATTTTTGCGCACAAGACGACCGTGGGGTTGTGCCTGCGCTTCGGTTGACCTTCTGGTCTGTTTGTCATGTCAAAGAACAATGCCCGATGGGAGTGGTGCTTATCCCCTTCCGTAAGTGTTTCAGGCGATCCTGGGAGATCGGGCGATTCAACTGAGGATGGGTGTAACACGGGGAAACGGGTTTGCCTATTCCCTTACAGCCTCTTGGGGCTACTTCTGGACCCATAATTTTAAGGGACATTTCACCGCCGAGCACGCAGTGGCGGCTGAGAAGAAAAGCGGAGTTCAGCGGGTTCGAACCAGAACAAATGGCGCCATTATGGTACAACGGAACTATTCGACGCTCAGGTAACTCAAGGTTACGGGTAATCCGGTCGAGAACACAAGGAATTCCGCGGCATCGAGGTTTGTGTCGGAATTGGTACTTGCAGGGACCTGGGTTGAGGGGACGAGTGCATCTCCGTTGTTGGTTCCGTATTCAGCGGCGGCGATGTAAAGTGTGGGGGGCAATGGCCCGCCAGAATAGAGCTGGGACAGGTCGATGCTTCCCTCGAGAACGCCGCCGGGGCTGCCGCTTGCGGATGTTGCGCCGTAGCTTGTAGTGGGTGAGCCGCTGGAATTAAACCACGAGTTGTAATTGTTGGATGCTTCGTTGGCGAGAAATGCGTCCCAACTGACAATGGTTCCGGACTTGGCCCAATTGGCCCCTTGGGTTGAGGAGAGGGAATCGGTGATGTAAATGAAATGATCGCGGGCCGGGCTGGACGTGGCGCACTGGGTGGCAACATAGAGAACGGTTCCCTGCATCCGCGCCCATAGTTTCAAGCCGGACCCGTTCTGGGCAAGGAGGCTCGTCGTACTCTCGGCATTGCCGTCAATCGTCCACGGTGGCGCAGGCGGCGGAACTCCCGCGTTCACGAGAAAGTGCCAGTCGGCACTGCTGTTGTTGTCCCAGGCGGGGCTTGCGGCGCCGTTATTGAAGACACAGTCAAACTGTGTTGCGCTGGCGGAGAGCGTGACCGTGGTTTCCCAGCGCTGGCTGGTGGAGTTCGAGGTCATGGAAACGTCGTTAATGGACCCAGCGCTCCAATTGTTGATGCCATAGTGCATCTTTGCGGCGGTTGTTCCCGCGATGGGGCCCCCGACGGGGTTATACTGCACCATGACCTGCTGACCGGCTGTGGGCACGGCGGGTACAAGGGTAACACGGGGTCCGCCGCCACCACCGCCGCCCCCGCTGACGGTGGTGCCAACATATACATGCTGAATGTCGCTCTTGTATATATTGCCATGGGCATCGGTGGCCTCGACATAGTAGTCAATCAGAACGTCGTGCTGGCCGGTGATGTTGCCATAATACTCGGTGGCACGGTATGTCGCCGGAAGGATGTTGGCAGGAATAGAAGGTGTGGCCCGGGTTGTCATGGCGACAGTATTCCACGCGGAGACTTCGCTGCCTCCGGAGTAGGTTTCGTTTTGTGTCGAGGCGATGGGATTCTGGCCATCATTGTCCGTTCGCCACTTGAGTTGCACGCTGCCGAGTCCGCTGACATCGTAGACGTAAGTCCAGACCTCGAAATCCGAAGGTTCGGGTGACGAGCCCCACTCATAGCCGCCGGGGTTGTAGGGGTTGCGCTGGGGTATGAAAACGGCGGGGGGCGTGTTGTCCGGTTGTCCGGCAATGACCGGGTCAGCATAAGTGACAGCCTGGTTACAGGCGCGGGTTACGTTGCTGTCCCAAGGTTCCCCGCTGCCGTCCCAGTACCAGTGGTCGCTGGCCTGACCCGCGAGGAGGAAATGCCACGCCTTCTCCGTGTTGGATCCGTTGCCATTCAAGATGCCCCCCATATTTGAAGTTGGGGCGACCTGCTCGGCGTGATAGACGCGGTTTCGGGCGGCGGTCATGACTGCCCAGCTGTTACGGTCGGGGCTCCAGCCGCTGGAGTTGGGATCGCCGAGCCATTTCTTGAATTCCGGATCGCCGTTGTCGGCACCGGACCAAGAGCCGCTTTCGACGTGGATGATGTCATTTGATGCGACGGGATATTGCTGAAGGTAATCCTGCGCCGAATAGCATTCATAATCTGAATCGCCGCTGTCCCAAGACACCATATTCTGGAAGTTGCTGTGATAGTAAGAGTCGGTGCCGCCGCCGTAGTTGTCGCCGTCATGATGGAGGATGACAAACATAGGGTGGCTGGCGTCGTTGTTGTAAGGAAGATACGCGGCCATGACAGTGCCATAAAGGAAAGCGCCGTATCCCCCGCGGGCATCCTCATTGCCTTCATAGCGTGCGGTTGGGACCGCTATCATACTGGTTACGGCCCCGGAATTGGGGTCGACATATTGCACGTTGTGAGGCTGGTAGCCGAAGGGAGCGCTAACCTTGCTTGGGGCCCAGACGTTCTGGAGCTGGACCCACGCGCCACCATTGGCGGCGGGATCGGGGTTCAATTGGTCGGATTTGTTGGGTGCGAAGAGGTTCGAGGCATTGGTATGGGGATAATTCACGCAGGCGCGGTCGAAATGAATGTTGTCGACCATTACCCAGTCGATGCCTTCTGCGACGAGGGCGGGAATCATGCGTTCGGCAAAGGCGTTTTCCGCGGGGAACATTCCCTTGGAGTAGGAGTAGCCGGGCCACTGCTGCTGGAAGACGTATTTGTGGAGGCGGATCTGCATCTGCATGTCGAGCTTGTCGAGGAGGGGCATGAGCGGATGGTGGTATCCGAAGGCGACGATATCCAGGCGCGGATTGTTGAGGGTGGTTTTCAGGTTCATTCCCTGGGCGTATCCGGTGCTCCAGTTATTCCACGTGCCTCCCCCGATGCCGTTGCTCTGGAGAACATTGAGGTTCTCAACGAGGGAGCCGGTGAAACTGACCTGTGCGCCGAGGTGTGGGAGCGAGGTGCCGGATTGGACGGCATCCTTTGGCCAGGTGGTGTATGGGCCGGAGCGGTTATTGAATATGGAGTACAGGTCAAAGGAATAGCGGGAGTTGTTCTGGGATTGGACCACGGATTCGTAGGGGTAGTAGATCGGCTGGTGCATGTGCCAAAGGAATCCATACTTGATGGGAGCAGAGGGCGCCGGATTGGCGTTAGCCATGAGCGCGAGGGCGATTAGGGCTGCCGCGCAACGTGAAAGTGCGTAACTGATGATTTTATAGTGATCTAGCATCTGAGTTCCATTTCCTATGGGCTCGGATTTAGACCGGTCCAAGACAATGGTCAACCGGAAAGGGACTAT
The DNA here is from genome assembly GCA_019695055.1 of Candidatus Sumerlaeaceae bacterium. GTDB lineage: Bacteria > Sumerlaeota > Sumerlaeia > Sumerlaeales > Sumerlaeaceae > JAIBAT01. Next base: position 10,422 of record JAIBAT010000073.1, read on the forward strand.
GATAAACCCAATCGCGGGCGGCGCGCTATTCCTCGGTGATTGCTGCTGGACGTTCTGCCAGGAACAATTTGGCGAACTGCTTCTTGCCGAGGTGGCGTCGGATAACGGCGAAAGTATTAAATATCAGCAGTGCGCCACCGATGCAGATTGCGTTGGCATAGATGTGGGGCATGTCGCGGTGGTGGGCGATATTGCCCAGGGCCGAAAGAAATCCGCCGTTTTCATGGCGTGCCTCGAAGGATTTTTCGAGAACCATGACAATGAAGACGCCGATGGCGTAGAGGAGGGACCGAAGGAAAACATCAATAATGGCCGGGCGGGTATGGACCCATTGCCCGAGGGGAACATGCTCCAGTATCAGGACGACCTTCGCAACGATGAGCGCGCCGACCACGGCAAGGGATAATCCGGCGAACGGGATCTCGTATTCGGACAGGACAAGCTTCTTGACCCCGATGAGAAGGCAAAACCAAAGCCCGAAATAGAGGGTGGTGAGCCCGACTGCGATCAGTTCTTCTGTAATCTTCTTTCCGATGCTCATATTGCTTACGACGTTCCTCCATGGGGGTGTTGGGCGGAATCACCGGCTATCGGCCAGTTTCCATTTCTGTTGCCTTGATTGGGGAAAGGTATCGGGAGGCAAATCGGTCGCGTAAAGCGCAATTGTGTTTCATGGCATTTTGCCGGCTTCGCCTGGGGTGTGTGGGGTGGAGGGTGGGCGAGGGAGTTCTTGAGTTAGAGGCGATGCCTGACCAACGGACAAAACACAAGAAGCACCGAAGGAAACTGTTATGAGAAAGGCGTAGTATAAGGCGTTAAACGTTAGACGGTGGCCTTGTAAGAAGTAGTTTTCCGGGGCATGAAAGACCTGTTCGCAACCTAACAGCAAGATCGTAGGGTACGAGGTCATTATTGCCGATGGGGGCACCGGCCCCACATGATCCTCTAATCGAGGGCGGTCTCCGAGCGCGGGATACAAGATGTTGTAGGGAGGATTGCAGAGGATAACATATAGATTTGAGGGGGATTGGGGCTGAAAAGGCGTAAAAGTTGCAAAAATGGGGTGAATTTAGCAGGTTTGGCGCGTTTTTCCCTTGCGGTCGAGTTTCTTATGTCCAGAACACTCTGCTGTATTCTCCCCTATCCCAATGTTAGGCGACTTTGTGAAATTTTTCTCATATGGCGAAGCTTTGCCTGCGGGCGGTGCCAAGAGGCTCTTGTCTGGCGGGTTGGCTGTTTCTGCCATTAAGAAGGTGGTGGCCCGGCCGTGGTAGCGATTATTGTTTTCTCCCTCGTGATTTTGAGCCAGGCTGTGGCGGCAGTGGTGACGAGCTACCTGCTGGGAATCCGGCGCCACAATGCGCACAAGGATATGCCGTTTGAGTCGGGCATTGCGCCGACGGGTGATGCGCGGCTTCGGATGGCGATCCCGTACTACCTGGTGGCGATCATGTTTATCCTGTTTGATGTGGAAATCCTGTACCTGTATCCTTACGCGCTGGTTGTGCGCGAGTTGTCTTGGCCGGGACTGATCAAGGCCATGATCTTCCTTTTCTTTGTCTTCGCAGGTTTGGTTTATATCTGGCTCCGTGGAGGTTTGATTTGGCGCCATCTTTCGAGAACAGCATTCAAAAAAGCTTCGTCTTCGCAAAGCTAAACGATCTGGTCAACTGGGGCCGGAAGTACTCGATCTGGCCCTTCAACTTTGGCCTGAGTTGTTGCTACGTGGAGATGATGACGGCTGTTACCAGCCGTTACGATGTGTCGCGCTTTGGCGCGGAGGTGCTTCGTGGCACGCCGCGCGAGGCTGACCTAATGGTTATTGCCGGCACGGTTTTCAAGAAGATGGCGCCGTCGATTGTGCGCCTTTATCAGCAGCTCATGGAGCCCAAATGGGTCATTTCCATGGGGGCGTGCGCAAATTCCGGCGGCATGTATGATATCTACAGTGTGGTTCAGGGCGTGGACACGCTGTTGCCCGTTGACGTTTATATCCCGGGATGTCCGCCGCGGCCCGAGGCTTTTCTTGAAGGTTTGATGTTGCTGCAAGACACGATCCAGAAGTCGCATCAGCGGCCGCTTGGTATTGTGATGGACGACAAGTATGATGCGGGGCGCACGGTGGATTTGCCGCGGAAGTGCGGTGCTGCGGCGCCGGGGCTGCCGCTGGGTGCGCAGTTTCCTCAGGGGTTGGGCAACAAGAGATGAAATTTTCCCGCTCCGTTGAGAAGCCTGTCTGGGAATCCGGCACGACCAACTCGCTGAAGGGTGATCGTGGGATTCAGGGCGTGAATGATGTTTACTGGGTCAAGCAGGACGAGGCCTATGACAAGATTCAGGCACTGAAGAACGATCCGCAACGGCCATTCCCAACGCTTTTTGATATCGTGGCGATTGATGAGTCGGAGCGGCAGAACAGGCCTGCGGGGCAGGATCACCGATATACGCTGCAGTATTTGCTTTGGAATCCGGATCGCGGAAGCGACAAGGTCCTGGTTAAAGTGCCGCTTGAGGGAAACGATCCCAAGATTAAGAGCATCACTCCCCTTTTCAAGAACGCGGACTGGTACGAGCGCGAAGTCTACGACATGATGGGTGTGACGTTTGAAGGCCATCATAACATGCGCCGGATCCTTATGCCGGACTGGTGGCAGGGGCATCCGCTGCGTAAGGATCACCCGAACCGTGCCACGGAAATGCCGCCGCTGACCATTAGCGAGGAGGATCTGGCGGAGTACGATGGGTGGGAAATGCTGTCGAGTGGCGATTCCTACATTCGCCGGAAGGATGAAGACGGCAATGAACTGATGATCCTGAACCTGGGTCCGAACCATCCGGGCACCCACGGGGTTCTGCGCATCATGCTGACGCTTAACGGCGAGTACATGGAGGACGTTTACCCGGTCATCGGGTATCACCACCGTGGTGCCGAGAAGATGGCTGAGCGGCAGACGTTTCACTCGTATATCCCCTACTGCGACCGGATTGATTACCTGGGCGGCACGACGAACGAGTTGCCTTACGTGCTGGCCTGCGAGCAGCTTGCCGGTATCAAGGTGCCCGAGCGGGCGACGGTGATGCGGGTGATGCTGGCGGAGATCTACCGCCTGTGCAATCACCTGGTTTGGTTCGGGACGTTTGGGCACGACGTTGGCGCCATGACGCCAGTGTTTTACACATTCCGCGAGCGCGAGAACCTGTTTAAAATCATTGAGATGATCACAGGTGGACGCATGCACCCGAACTTCCTGCGCATTGGCGGGTGCAGCATGGACCTGCCGGTGGGGTGGCAGGAGCCGATCAAGCTGTTCCTCAAGGATTTTGATGCGCACGTCCATGAATATGACAATTTGCTTGTGCAGAATCCGATCTTCAAGACCCGCACACGGGATGTCGGGAAGATGTCGCTGGCGGATTGCTACGAGTGGGGCGTGACGGGGCCGAACCTGCGGGCGAGCGGTTCGAAGTTTGACCTGCGCAAAGTTGCTCCTTATTGCGGTTACGAGGGCTACGAGTTTGAGGTCGTTTCACACACAGATGGTGACTGCTGCGCGCGCGCAACGGTGCGACTGGGCGAGATGATCCAAAGTGCGCGGATCATCCGGCAGTGCATAGACCTGATGCCCGAGGGCGAGGTGATGTCGCGTGACAACCGATATGCGTTTCCTCCGCGCAAGGCCGAGACGATGATGGATATCGAGACGCTCATCAATCACTTCCTGGCGGTGGGCTGGGGGCTGGACATGCCGGTGGGCGAGAGTTTCGTGATGATCGAGCAACCGAAGGGCAACAGCGGTTATTACGTGGTGAGCGACGGACGCACCTCGCCTTACAGGCTGCGGATACGGACGCCGAGTTTCGCACATATGCAAACGTTGCCGGCGCTAAGCCGCGGGCATTTGTTGAGTGATTTGCTGGCTGTGATTGGTGCAATGGATTTCGTTTTGGCAGACATTGACAGGTAGAGGCATGGTACCCGAACACATCAGAAAAGAGCTATCCGACCACTGCGCGCACTACGATTCGCGGCGGGTGGGCCTGATATGGGTTTTGCAGCAGCTCCAGGAGTATTATGGGGGCTGGCTGAACGATGACGCCGTGCGCGAAGCGGCCGACATTGTCGGCGTGACGGAAGCAGATGCGGAAGGTGTGGCGACTTTTTACAACTGGTTTTTCCGCGAGCCGGTGGGTGAGAACGTCATCGTGGTGTGCGATTCGATCTCGTGCCACCTGTGCGGATGCGACAAGATCACAGCGCACCTGGAAAAGCGGCTGGGCATCAAGATGGGCGAGACCACAGCAGACAAGAAATACACACTTCTGCCGGTGGTTTGCCTTGGAAACTGCGACAAATCGCCGTGCCTGATGATCGGCGATGAGCTTTACGACAATGTAACCCCTGAATCCCTTGACAAGACGCTGGATGAGATTTCCTCCAAGCCGAAGGCGGCGGCGAAATGACGACGCAGAAAGTCCTTTTTAAGAATATCGACACCTTTAAAGGCGTTACGCCGTGCAGCTATGAGCAGTACGTCAAGGGTGGCGGGTATGAAGGGGCCAAGGCTGCCTTCAAGAAGACACCGCATGAAGTTCAGCAGGTCATCAAGGACAGCAATCTGCGAGGACGGGGCGGGGCGGGATTTCCCACCGGGCTGAAGTGGTCTTTCGTGCCGATGGACAACTTCAAGGGTCAGAAGTATCTGATCTGCAACTGCGACGAGATGGAACCGGGAACGTTCAAGGACCGGGCCCTGGTGTATGGCGATCCACATCAGTTGATCGAGGGTATGCTGATCGCGGCCTATGCGCTGCAGATGACCAAGGGTTTTATCTTCATTCGCTACGAGTACAAGAAAGGCGCACGGATTCTCGAGGAGGCTTGCGCCGAAGCGAAGAAACACGGTTTCCTTGGGAAGAAATTGCTGGGAACCGATTTTGAGTTTGAACTGGACGTTCACCTGAGCGCCGGACGGTACATCTGCGGCGAAGAAACGGCGCTCATCAACTCGCTGGAAGGCAAGCGCGCGAATCCGCGCAGCAAGCCACCGTTTCCCCAGATCAAAGGTTTCCTGGGCCAGCCAACAATTGTGAACAACGTCGAGACCTTTTGCAACATGCCTCATATCCTGGCGCATGGCGCGGATTGGTTTAAGGGGCTGGGGTTGAACGGCAACGCGGGCACAAAAATCATGGGCGCGAGCGGCCGGGTGAAGAATCCGGGTTTGTGGGAATTGCCGCTGGGTGTGCCGATGCGGGACATCCTGGAGAAGCACGCGCAGGGCCCGAGCCGGGGCAAGGCCTTCAAGGCGGTCATTCCGGGTGGATTGTCGACACCGATGATGACGCCGGAACAGTTCGATACGCCGATGGATTTTGACTCGATTGCGAAGGCGGGGAGCCGCCTTGGGACGGCGGGGCTCATCGTGTTTGATGAGGGAGACTGCATGGTGGACTCGACCGCAAACATCATGAAGTTTTACGCACGCGAGTCGTGCGGCTTTTGTACGCCGTGCCGCGAGGGAATCCCGTGGATCCTGGACATCGTGCGGGCGATCGGGGCGGGCAACGGCGAGAAGGACGACATGAGCATCCTGGACGACATGTCCAAGCATATTATGCACACGTTCTGCGCGTTTGCGCCGGGCGCGCAGGGGCCGTTCCTGAGTGCCATCACGACATTCCGCAGCGAGTTCGAAGCTTTTATTAAGTCGCGCGAAGCGGCAGCAGCAGGTGTGAACTAACCCATGGCCGAGAAGATCAAAGTCACCATTGACGGTACTGAGCACGAGGTGGAGGCGGGCGAGAACATCCTGCAGGTCTGCCTCGACAAGGGTATGCTTATCCCCCATTTCTGTTACCACGAAGCCATGGGGCCGCTGGGCGCCTGCCGGCTGTGCGCGGCGAACATCGCGCCTGCAGCGGACAAGCCGGGTCGGCTGGAAATGACCTGCATGACGCGGGCCTCGGCGGGGATGGTGATCAACGTCAACGACGAGTACGCGACGAAATTCCGCAAGTCCGTCATCGAGGACCTGATGCTGAACCATCCGCACGACTGCCCGGTTTGCGATGAGGGTGGCGAGTGCATGCTCCAGGACATGACGGTGATTACGGAGCATCAGCACCGCCGGACGCGATTCCCGAAGCGTACCTGGAAGAACCAGTACCTCGGACCACTGGTGCACCATGAGATGAATCGGTGCATCACGTGCTACCGTTGCGTGCGCTATTATGGCGATTACGCGCTGGGCAGCGATTTGGGGGCTTATGGTTCGCGCAACCGGGTTTACTTTGGGCGCCTGAACGACGGAGTTCTCGAGAGCGAGTTTTCGGGGAACCTGATTGACGTTTGCCCGACGGGTGTTTTCACCAACAAGCGATTCCGTGAAGTTTACACGCGTCCGTGGGATTTGCAGACGGCACGCTCGGTGTGCGTGAGCTGCAGCGTGGGGTGCAATGTGCTGCCGGGCTTCCGTCACACAGACCTTCGCCGCATCAAGCCAGCCGAGAACGATGCAGTGAACAAGTATTTCATGTGCGATCGCGGGCGGTACGGCGGTGAGTTTGTGAATCTGCCGTCAAGGTTGTCAGATGCGCGCGTCAGCGGAACTTCCATGATGACCGAGGATGGGATTGATGCGGTCGCGGCGCAGTTGAAAGACATCGCCACGAAGCACGGCGCCGGGGCCATTGCGGGGCTGGGCTCGCAGAGGGCGAGTTTGGAGGCCAATGCCGCGCTGACCGCGGTGCTGAAGGCCCTTGGAAGCGATCGCGTCGCCTGCTTTGGCTCACAGGCGGATAGAGAAGCGGCGCGGCTGGCAGCCAGCATCACGGCAAGCCGGGAACTGCCGACGCCTTCGCTGCCGGGTTTGGAGAAAGCCGATTTCGTGTTAAGCGTGGGCGGCGACCTGACAGCCGAGGCTCCGATGCTGGACCTCGCGATTCGGCAAGCGGTCCGGCAGAAGGCCCCGTTGTTTATTGTTTCGCCACGGGCGGGTTCGCTGGACAAATTTGCGACCGCGTCCCTGCGGACGGCGCCGGGCACGGAAGCAGGTATTGTGAAGGAAATTGCGGCGGGAGGCGGGAAGGACTTTGTGGCGCAGGTGGCCACGGCGCTTAAGTCTGCGAAGAGCCCCGTGATTCTGTGCAGCACTTTGCATGGCGATGCGGCGCTGGTTGGTGCCGTGTATCAGTTGGCGAAGTCTGCGAATACTGCGGACAGGCCGTGCGGATTGGCTTACTATTACAAGAGCGCCAATACCGCGGGTGTCGCGCTTGCCCGAAAGGATGAATCGCCGGAAGCGATAGCGGCGGATGCGAAATCGGGGAAGATCAAGGCCCTGGTGGTGCTGGAGCGAAATGCCGCGGCCGAGCCGGCGTTGGCGGAGGCCATCGCGCAGTGCGAGTATGTGGTGGCGATCGATTGCTACGAGAATGCCACGACCAATGATGCGAGTGCGGTCCTGCCGTGTGTGGCCCATTATCAGAGCTTCGGAACGATTCTTAATTTTGAGGGGCGCGCTCAGCATTTCAGCGGGCTGAACATACCGGGGTCGGCGACCATGGCCAGCAGCGAGGTTCTCCTGAACATTGCGGAACGGCTGGGTGCTTCGGAGATTATCCAAGGGTTGGATTTCCACGACGTTTACGACATAACGACGGAGTCGGGCAAGGCCGTGGACGGGATCCGCACGGGAGATTCGGGAGCATTGGTAAAATCAGATTCCAAACCAACCGCTCCCCCGTCGGCCAAGCCTGCGTCAACGGGTATGGTTGCATGGCATATTCATCATACTTTCGGTTCCGAGGAACTGAGCGCGATGTCGCCGCCGATTGCGGAGCTTGCGCCTGCGGCGGGACTTGAATTGAACCCTGAGGACGCGAAGTCCCGCAATCTGTCGGATGGCCAGAACGCAGACCTTACCAAGGAATTTGGTGTCAGCGGCCTGCTTACGGTGAATGCTGGGCTCGCCAAAGGAACGCTCGGAATTCGCGTCATTCAAACTGCTGTTTCAGCCCCACGCAAGGAGGTCACGGCTTGAAAGACTTCTGGCATGTCATAAACACCCTGCCCCAGGAGCAGTGGCCGCCGCTTTACTCGGCGATCCAGTCGTTGATCCTGGGAGGCGTGATTGTTGGCGCCCTGCTGTCGGCCGCCGGCTATCTGGTGCTTCTGGAGCGCAAGGTGCTTGCCTGGATGCAGCATCGTGTGGGCCCGAACCGCTGCGGGCCGTTTGGTTTGCTGCAGCCGCTGGCCGACGTATTGAAGCTTCTCACGAAGGAGGATTCGCTGCCGCCGTTCGTGGACAAGTGGCTCTTTATTGCGGCGCCCGCAATCATCATGCTGACGGCGATTTTGTCCCTCGCCGTGGTTCCCTTCGGCCAGCCGCAGTGGCTAGTGGTCAAGGATTTGAATGTCGGGATCCTGTTTTTCCTGGCGCTGAGTTCGCTGGGCGTTTACAGCATCGTGCTTGCGGGTTGGAGCTCGAACAGCAAGTATGCAGCGCTGGGCGGGCTTCGTGCGACGGCCCAAATGATCAGTTATGAGTTGTCCATGAGCATGTCGCTTTTGGCAGCGGTCATGCTGGCTGGTTCGCTCAGCCTAAACAAGATTGTCGAAGCGCAAAGCAGCCTTTGGTTTGTGATTCTGCAGCCGCTTGGGTTCGTGATCTTTGTGATCTCCGTAATCGCCGAGTCCCGCCGGGCGCCGTTTGACCTGCCGGAGGCGGAAAACGAAATCGTTGCGGGATTCCACACGGAGTACAGCAGCATGAAATTCGCGTTGTTCTTCCTGGGCGAATACGTGGCTGTTGTGTTGTTGAGTTTTGTAATTTCCACCATCTACCTTGGCGGTTACCACGGCTTGTTCGATATACCCTATATCCCGGCCGCAATCGAAGGGCCGATTTGGCTGCTGGCCAAGGTGGGATTCTTCATTTTCTTCTTCATCTGGATTCGGGCCACCTACCCGCGTTTCCGCTATGATCACCTGATGGAGTTGGGGTGGAAGTATATGATCCCACTGTCCGTCTTGAACCTGATTGCCACCGCCGTTCTGATCATCCTGTTCCCCACTCTCGGCGGACACAAGTAAAGGAGACCGATCCCAATGATCCGTGAAATGCTGACCGGCCTCAAGATTACCGCCCGCTATATGTTCCGGCGGCCCATTACAAATTTCTATCCGGAAGAGAAGCCGATGATTCCGCCGCGGTGGCGGGGGCGCATTGTGCTGACCTCTGACCCCGACGGCGAGGAGCGGTGTGTGGCTTGCTACCTGTGCCAGGCAGTGTGCCCGGTGCAGTGCATTGACTTGCAGGCAGAGAACCGTCCGGATGGACGCCGCGTCGCGAAGCGGTTCGACATTAATTTCGCCCGGTGTATTTTCTGCGGATTCTGCGAGGAAGCCTGTCCGACATACTCGATCCAATTGACGCCGGATTTCGAAATGGCGACGACGGTGCGTACCGATTTGGTCTATCACAAGGAAGACCTGCAGATCAGCGGCACCGGAAAGCACCCGAATTACAGCTTCTGGCAAGTCTCCGGAGTCACGATCAAGGACAAAGAGAAGGGCGAGGCCATTAACGAGGCTGCGCCGTCCAATTATCGGAGCAACCTGCCATGATGCAAATCCTCATGTTTTATCCGTCGGCGGTCATCGCGGTGATTACGACATTGATGGTCATTTTCAGCAAGAATCCGGTCTATGCGGTGCTTTACCTTATCATGTCTCTATTTGCAGTTTCGATGGTATTTTGGTCGCTTGGGTCCCCTTTTCTCGCGATGGTGGAAATTATCATCTATGCGGGCGCAATCATGGTGCTGTTCCTCTTTGTGGTGATGATGCTTAACCTGGGACAGAGGCGGGTGGATGAGGACCTTCGCCCCCCGAGTGGCAAGGCGCTCATCCTTCCCGGCATTTTTGCGACAATCCTGCTGGTACAAACCATTGCCTGCCTGATGGCCGGGCACCCGCAGGGAGGGACACAGCTGCTGAACGATCCGGTTGCCCTGGGTCACGCGATGTATGAAAAGCATTACCTGGGTGTGAAATTGGCGGCCATCATACTGCTGATTGGAAGCATCGGCGGCATGCACCTCGGCCGCGCGGCGTCTTTTCCCGACACCAAGGAGAAGGATCTCCTATGATACCTGCCTACCATGCGTTGATACTGTCGGGGATTCTGTTTTGCATTGGGATCGTGGGAGTCATTGCGCGACGCAATCTGCTGTTTGTGCTGATGTCGATTGAGATCATGATGAATGCTGCGGGACTGGCCTTTGTGGCGGGTTCGGCCATTCACGGTTCGTATGACGGGCAAATCTTCTTTATTTTCATTCTACCTGTGGCAGCGGCGGAGGTGGCCATTGGGCTCGCGTTGGCGCTGCTGCTTTATCAAAAATACAAAACGCTCGATCTGTGGGTTATTGCCCGCAGCAAGGAGGAGTAGGGAGTGTTCGTTCATAACGGCATTCCAGCATTGTGGGTGATTCCCGCGCTGCCGGCGCTGGGTGCACTCATCATATTTCTGTTTTCCAAGGCGATGTCGCCACAGACGGCAGGGCGTATTGCCTGCGGCGCGGTGGGACTTTGCTTTGGGTGGGTTGCTTTCTGTTCTTCTTCATTGCTGGGGTTGCCCTCGGCCGACGCGCATAATGCCCCATATTTTCACCAGGAATTGTGGACCTGGTTGAGCGCCGGAATTGTTCAGTCGAAGGTGGCGTTCCTCTTTGACCGGGTTTCCATGGTGTTTACGATCATTGTCTCGGGTGTTGGGTTTCTCATTCACCTCTACTCGTATGCTTATATGGATGACGACGAAGGCGAGCGACGTTACTTCGGCTACCTGAACCTGTTTGTTGCGTCGATGCTCATCCTTGTCACGGCAGACAATGCCTTTTTCATGTTCATGGGCTGGGAGGGCGTGGGTGCCTGCTCCTTCTTCCTCATTGGGCACTATTACTCGAAGTCCGAGAATTGCGCTGCCGCCACGAAGGCCTTCCTTGTCACGAGGCTGGGGGACATCTTCCTGATTCTTGGACTTCTTCTTTGCGCAAAGTTGGTGGGTGTCTCGTTTCTCAACCTGTCCGGATTTGAGTCGGTCAAGGAAATGGAAGTCGTTAAGGGCGGATGGGGCATGAGTGGCCATGCACTGTTGACCATTGCGGCGCTGTTGCTATTGGCAGGAGCCGCTGGCAAGAGTGCACAGCTTCCCCTGCAAACCTGGTTGCCGGATGCCATGGCTGGCCCGACACCGGTCAGCGCACTTATCCACGCGGCTACAATGGTGACTGCCGGGGTTTACCTGATCGCCCGTTTCCACATCCTTTTCGTGGCATCGGGTACAGGCATGACGGCTGTGGCAATCGTGGGGGCCGCTACAGCGTTCTATGCGGCGACCTGCGCCTGCGTGCAGACCGATATCAAGCGTATCCTCGCCTACTCCACTATCAGTCAGATTGGCTACATGGTGCTGGGTCTTGGCGTGGGTGCATTCTCACTGGGCCTGTTCCACTTCTTCACCCATGCCTTCTACAAGGCGTGCTTGTTCCTCGCGTCGGGGACGGTCATTCACTCACTGCACCACGAGCAGAACATCTATAACATGGGCGGATTGAAATCGAAGCTGAAGGGTACTTTTGCTGCCTTCCTGCTTGGCTCTGCTGCGTTGGCAGGATTCCCTGGAACATCGGGCTTTTTTAGCAAGGATGCCATTCTCTGGTCCGCACTGACTACTGGCTTTGGAAACCCCGTATTCTATGGTGTCGGACTTGTTACCGCGTTCCTCACAGCCGTTTACTCCTTCCGTTTGATCTTCGTGGTCTTCTACGGTGCCCCGCGAAAGGACATCCATGTCCACCACCCCAGCCCTTTGCTGGTTTGGCCATTGCTGGTCCTGGCCTTTTTCGCGGTGACCATTGGAGTGCTGAATCTGCCAGGTTTTGTGGGTTTCAAATCCCTGGCTTGGGAACACTTCTTCCACCCGATCTTCGGGGAATTCCAAGCCGAGCCCAAGGAGGGCTGGACACACGCCCACGAGGCCATTTTTGCACTCATTGGCGCGGCTGTGGCGCTGGGGGGCATCCTGGTTTCGTACACGTTGTTTGGACCCAATGCGAAAATGCTGCCTGAACCGGCGGGGAACATTGGCGACGTCGAGAATTCGACTCCCAAACCCTACAAGTCGGCCCTGGCTAATTTCCTGTTCCACGGTTGGGGCATGGACCAGCTTTACGCGGCGGTGTTTGTGCGGCCCGTCAAGCGTCTCTCGATGATCAATGCATGGGTGGACAAGGTTGTGGTGGACGGGGTTTATGAGCTTATTGGGGCCATTGTCCGGGCTTTCCACTCACTGGTGGTTTCCTTCCAGAACGGACGGGTGGGTCGCTATGCAATGGTCATGCTATTCGGTGTAGTCGCCGTCACAATTCTCGTTATGTCCATCATCCCAAGGTAAACGCAACGGAATGACTCTCTTATCCTACATACTCATCACGCCGGTCGCCGGGGCCGTCATTACAGGCCTGGCGGGGCGTGTGAACGGCCTGAGCGCACGAATGTCGGCCATGTTTTTCATGCTTGTTGGCCTGGTCCTGTCCACGATGCTGATGATCACTGTCGAAGGCGGGACACTGGTCGAGAAGCACGCTTGGTTCCCGGCCCTTGGGGCGACGTTCCACCTCGAAGCCGATGGCCTCGGAGCGCTGATGGTCCTGCTCACGGCCATTATTGGCGTGATCGCTGTGCTCATTTCCTGGCACGACATTAATGAGAAGGTTGGGGCGTTCCACGTCTGGGTTCTGCTCCTGCAGACGGGTATCCTGCTCGTTTTCATGGCGCGCGACATGTTGCTCTTCTATTTTGGCTGGGAGCTCATGCTTATCCCGATGTTCTTTATCATCGGAGTCTGGGGCCACGAAGACAAGCTCTACTCGGCCATCAAGTTCTTCCTGTTCACGTTCACAGGAAGTATCTTCCTGCTTCTGGCGCTGCTCTATGTTTATTTTGCCCACGCCGCGCAAACTGGCCAATACAGCTTCGACTTTGCCGATCTGTTGGCCACCAAGTTAACAGGCAAGGAACAGCGCCTGATCTTCCTTGGGATGTTCATCGGATTTGCAGTCAAAGTACCCCTGTTTCCGTTCCATACGTGGTTGCCCGACGCGCATACACAGGCGCCGACGGCCGGCAGCCTTATACTGGCGGGCGTCCTGCTAAAAACAGGTGTTTATGGTATCATGCGGTTTGTCTTTCCGCTGGTCCCCGTCGGCGTTGCTGCCTACACGAAACTCGGTATAGCCCTGTCAGTTATCGGAATTTTCTATGGTGCGCTGGCGGCCTTCTCCCAGCGAGATTTCAAGCGTTTGGTCGCTTATTCGAGTATCAGCCACCTTGGTTTCGTTACGCTGGGCCTCTTTGTTGGCAATGCGTCGGGTTACCAGGGAGCTGTGCTCCAGATGGTCAACCACGGCCTCGCGACCGGCGGGTTGTTCCTCATCGCCGGAATCCTTCAGGAGCGCACCCACACGCGTAGCTTTGAGATGTTTGGTGGCCTGTGGAAGCAGATGCCGACCATGGGCGCGTTCCTCCTGTTTTTTGCAATGGCATCCCTTGGAATTCCCGGCACTGGCAACTTCGTAGGTGAGTTTTATGTGATTGCAGGCGCCTTCCTGAAGAAGTGGTGGCTCGGTGCGGTGACAAGCATGGGCGTGCTATTTGCCGCCATGTATTCGCTGCGCGTCTTTCTTGCCACAATGCATGGGCCTGAGTCGGTCACTTTTAAGAAGCTACCGGACACAAACCTTCGTGAGAATGTTGCGCTGTTCTCCCTCGTCATCCTGCTGGTGGTAATTGGTTTCCGTCCCAGTCTGGTGACCGCTCCCCTTTACTGGGGCGGTGACAAATTGGTGCCCCAGAAGGGGCGCAGCGCGGACCCCATAGGACAGCCGAAGAAGGAAGAGGCGTTTCAAACCCCAGCAAAGGATCCCAATTTGCAACAGAAGCCGGCCCAAACAGTTTATCTGCCTGGCGCAAGCCTAAGAGGCGGGGAGGCGGCGCTGTGAGCGAAATACTTGCCCTGATGCCTGAAATCCTACTCTCCGTGGGTGGGACGGTTATTTTGTTGATAGCGGCAACGGCGCAGAACGCCAATATGCGGGATTTTGTGCGCTGGCTGGCCCTTTTCATTTCCCTGGGTGCTGGTTTCTCCCTTTATACCATGTCGCAAGAGTCCATGGCAGTGACCTCGAATGGATGGCTGCACACGACCCCGCTTGGCGTGGCCTTTGGGGTGATTTTCATGCTAATCCTCGCATGGACGTGTGTCGCGGGCTCGGTTCCCGAAAGTGACGGCGGGGAATGGTACGGGCTGCTACTGCTGGCTGGTCTTGGAATGTTGACGCTGGCCCGCACGGCCAATCTCGGAGGCCTTTTCCTCGGGATCGAGATCCTATCGATTTCGCTCTACGTCCTGATCGCTTTTGCGTACGATAGGAAGCTTTCGTTGCGGGCTGGTGCGATGTATCTCTTGTTGGCTGGTTTTGCCAGCAGCTTTCTGATCTTTGGGCTGGCCCTGATCTACGTTCAATACGGCACCATCCAGATTGCAGAGTTGAGCAAGGCCTTTGAAGCCTCCATGGGACAGGCTGGAGATGGAAAACTCCCCCTCATTGCGACTCTTGGTTTCGCCCTGTTTATCGTCGGAGTGGCCTTTAAATTGTCCGTGGTCCCCTTCCATATGTGGGCTGCGGAAGTCTACGAAGCCGCCCCGGGCGCGATTTCCGGGCTGATCGCCTCGGCCTCTAAAGGGGCAACCATTGCGGCCTTCCTCCCTTTCCTGTTCATTGTTCAAAAATACGGGCAGGTCCTTTGGATTCTGGCCGCCGCAAGCATGGTGGGGGGTAATCTCCTTGGCTTGCGTGAGACCCGTGTGAAGCGGATTCTCGCCTACTCCTCGATCGCCCACGTGGGATACCTGATGGTGGGCTATCTGGCGGGTCAGGCGGGAGTAGGAGTCACGGGTCAGAGCAGCGTGATCTTCTATGTGGCGGCCTACGCGTTGTCAATTCTGGGAGCATTTGTCTGCATTTCGCTTCTGGAGCGCGAATCCACCCTGAGCCTTCGAGATCTCAAGGGCGTGGCTCGGCAAAGCCCGGTGGTGGCCTTTTGCCTGCTCGTGTTCGTTGCCAGCCTGGCCGGAATTCCACCGGCAATCGGGTTTGTAGGCAAGTTCCTGCTCTTCAATGCGGGTATTGGCGCCAAGTACTATTGGCTGGCTGGCATAGGGCTCCTCGGAAGCGCGATTGGCATCTACTACTACCTGCGAATCATCGTCTACCTGTTCATGATGCCGACGGAAGCCACGGATGTGCAGGTGCGCCATACGCCCCTCCAAAGCGCCATGCTGGTTGCCTCAGCTGCCACGGTTGTGATTCTGGGATGCGCGCCCCAACTGGTTTTTGATTTTCTTCGGTTTTAGGCCTTAATTCGCCAAACCTCCCGGCCCCATGTGGAGTCTCAATTGCTGGGGCTAAACCCCGGTACGGCTGATAAAGATAAAATGCTTGTATTTGGCTGCACAACAGGGCTCATTTACCACGGCTTAGACAGGTGAAAGCCTGAGACGGATGGAGATGGATTGCACATGGCATTGAGATTCCCGCTATTGGCTGCGGTAGTTCTGGCAACTGCCGGAAGTGCGCTGGCCATTGGCATTAGTAACAATGGAACCTACCGCACGAATGAGGGTGACCGCGCCCCGGAGGAGATCAGCAAAAACATTCGCATCGTGCCACCTCCGACCGGTGGTGATCTTCAGGTAAGTGTGCACACGGACCGCACACGTTACCACATTGGGGATCCCATACGGATCACGTTCGGCGTCAATCATGACTCCTATGTTTTCATCTTCAATACGGATGGAACAGGTGTCACCCATCAAGTTTTCCCCAATTACTATGATCGCTCCAACTTTCTCCGCTCTGGAAAGACCTACTATGTCCCGGACAAGTCCTACGAAATGGAAGTCACGGGCCCCCAGGGAAACAACACCATATCCATAGTTGCGGTACAGCAGGATTTCCCCTTTCTGGCGGACTGGCGCCGATATACCGTGGAGGATCCCTACCCGGCATCGCGCGAAGGGGCCACTGCACTGGTGAGGCGAATTGAGAGCTTCCGGACTGAACCATCAGCGCTGGAAATGCAGGCTCTTCGACCGGCGCCCCGCAAGCAGCTCTGGGCCAATGATTCCATTGATTTCTATGTCATGGGTATCTATCAGTATCCTCAGAAGGAATACAAGGTTGCCCGTTATGGGTCGTTGGACGTCGATACCTACCCCAGCAATGCGCGCATCTACATTGATTCTGATTACTTTGGTCGCTCTCCCCAGACGATTGATCGCCTGACGATAGGATACCATCGTTTGCGGCTGACCAAGGAAGGATACGTGCCCTATGAGTGCAATATCTACATCAAGGGCAACGAGACCAAGCAACTCGACCTGACGCTCAAGGAGACTCCCCTCGAACCCGGCTACAGCCGCAGCGACAAGCCAATCGATGGTGGAGGCACTTGGGGATTCCTGACTCCTGACCGCGAGTAGCCAGTGGTCTCCCATTGAAAACAGCGGAGATTCCTAACAATCGATTCGTAGTTTTTGGCAGCGGCCGAAGCGGGCTTGCCGCCGCCAAGCTTCTTAAACGACACGGAGCCAGTGTTGCTGTTGCAGACGAGAAGCCCGTTGACCCGAACTCCCCCGCCGCCGTGGAGCTTGCCGAAGCGGACATTCTACTTTTTAGTGGTGAGAGTAGTTCCAAGGCCTTTGAGGGCAGGGACGTCATTGTGCTCAGTCCCGGCATTCCACGATACCATCCGAGAGTTGGCAGGGCCTTGTCCGGCGGTCTTCGGGTCATCGGTGAGATCGAACTGGCTTCGGCTTTTGTCCCTGAGGATTCCCGCGTGATTGCCATCACGGGTACCAACGGAAAGACTACAACCACGGCCTGGATTTCCCATTTGCTGACCCAAGCCGGTTTTGATGCACCAGCCGTCGGGAATATTGGAGCATCCTGGTCCGAATCGGTGGACCAGCCCCGTACGGATCCAGGAAACACCATCTTCGTGGTCGAAACGAGCAGCTTCCAGCTCGAATCCGTGGAAGATCTTCATCCGAATATTGCACTGCTCACGAACCTCGCCCCCGACCATCTTGACCGTTACTCGAACTACGGCGAGTATGTTGCTGCCAAGAAGCACATCCTGAGAAACCTGACACCGGACGATGCCTTTTTGTGGAATTCGGACAACACGGACAGTCGAACGTTCTTCTCGACGGCAAATACCAGGACGTTCTGCTTCTCGGCCTCCGGAGATACGGGAATGCCCGGGGCCTTCATGTCGGGAGACATTCTGTGTGTTCGGGACGAGAATGAAGTGGCCACGGAGCTTCTCGGTTCCGACGATTTGCCACTTCCCGGCCAACACAACCTGGAGAATGCACTTGCTACGGCCCTGGCGGCTACCCTTGCGGGCGCCCCGATAGAGGCCATTCGTGAGGGGTTGAGAACTTTCCGGGGCGTTGAGCACCGCATTGAGTTCTGTGGTGAGAAGAACGGGGTCCGCTATTATAACGACTCGAAGGCGACCAACATTGATTCACTGGAGAAGGCCCTGAAGAGCTTCAGGGCGCCTGTGATCCTAATTGCGGGTGGACGGCACAAAGGCACGAGCTATGACGTTCTAAAGGAACTTGTTGGCGAGCGGGTCAAACGTGTCCTAGCCATTGGGGAAGCCGCGCAGTTGATGGAGGAAAGTTGGAGCGCAGTTACCTCCGTAGTTCGAGCCCGGAATATGGAAGACGCTGTTCGGCAAGCCTGCGCAACCTCCGAATCCGGCGACGTCGTCCTGCTCTCGCCCGCCTGTTCGAGTTACGACATGTACAACAACTACGAGGAGCGTGGGCGGGACTTCAAGGCCCGGGTTCAAGCAGTGCTGTAGTACTTATTTTCCGATTAGTGCCGGAAATGGCGCATTCCCGTGAAGACCATGATGATACCGTGCTCATCTGCGGCCGAAATGACCTCGCCATCCCGCACGCTTCCGCCGGGTGAAATGATCGCCTTGATTCCGATGTCCGCGGCCCGGTCCACATTGTCCCGGAACGGAAAGAATGCGTCGCTTGCCATGTAGGCGCCGCGAATCGGGCTGCGGGCCTTAACCGCGGCAATGCTGGTGCTGTCAATGCGGCTCATTTGGCCAGCACCAATGCCAATTGTTGCATTGGCCGATGTGTAAACGATCGCGTTGGATTTGACGAATTTTGCAACCCGCCAAGCAAAGAGCAGGGCATCTATGTCTTCATCGGTGGGCTGCAACTTGGACACCACCTTAAGCTGATCGCGATTGATCAGTCCACGGTCACGGGTCTGAACAAGCAGTCCACCCACAACGCTCTTCAACATATCCTGGTTTGCTGCTGGCGTAAATGATCCCGTCTCCAATAGCCTGATGTTTTTCTTCTTCTCCAGTATCTCCAAAGCAGGCTGGGCATAAGATGTCGCAATCACGGCCTCGACAAACATCTCTGCGACTTCTTCCGCAGTTTGAACGTCAACCTCGCGGTTAAGGCCAATGACACCTCCGAATGCACTGACAGGATCGCAATCGCGGGCTGCCTTATAGGCTTCGACCAGGGTTTCCCCACGGGCAACCCCACATGGGTTGTTATGTTTGATGATACAGCAGGTGGGCTCCTCGAACGCCCGGACAACCTCAAGGGCGGAGTCCAAATCTATTATATTATTATATGACAATTCCTTGCCGTGAAGCTGGCGTGCCCTGGCTACGGATGTTTCCTCCCGGGATCGATCCCCGTAGAACGCGGCCTGCTGGTGGGGGTTTTCCCCGTACCGCAAGTCCTGCAGTTTGTGAAAATCAGCCGTAAAGTGATCCGGGAATTCAGCTTTGCCCCCAAATTCCGAGGCGAGGTAGGATGCGATGGCCCTATCATACGCGGATGTTTCTGCGAAGGCATCGCGTGCCAAGTCGGCTCGAAGCCGGGCCAAGGATACCCTGTCTGCAGCGTCTGAACCAAGAGTGTCCTGGATTTGCTGTAAGTGCCCGGTACGACTGGCAACCGTCACATCCGTGAAATTCTTGGCGGCAGCCCTAAGCAGTGCAACACCACCGATATCCATCTGCTCGATGGCTTCCCCAAGGGTCACATTGTGTTGTGCGATCGTCTTTTGAAACGGATAGAGATTAACCACAACGATATCGATGGGCTTGATGTCATTAACCACCAACGTAGCCATGTCACCGGAATTAGAACGGCGTGCCAGAATGCCGGCGAAAATTTTGGGATGCAAGGTCTTGACGCGCCCGCCGAGAATCTCCTCCTGTCCTGTATAATCGGAAATGGAAGTTGCCGGTATCCCGCATTCTGCCAGGCGCTTTAGCGTACCACCGGTAGAAAGGATTTCGTAGCCACGATCGACGAGGAATTGAGCGAATTCCTCAATGCCGGTCTTGTCGAAAACGCTGATGAGGGCTGTTTTGTGAGTTGTCATGGGCGCCAGAATCGGCCGGGTTGTGGCGATTGCAAAGCGAAAATTGTGAAATCGTGGGACGCCTGCATTTGGCGGGCGGGGACAGCCACATCAGTCCGCCGGGCGCAGAGTGATGCCCTGAAGGATAGCGTATTCGCGTGCCTGGTCGGTGACAATGGCATCGCGGGGATGGATTAGTTCCTTCTGCTTCCGATCCTTCACGGCCCAGACATCCTCTGCGGTCACGAAATATCGCTTCGGGCTGGGCTTGCTCTTCGCCAAGCGCGCCGGCGTCTCGTTTAGTGGCTCCTGGAAGGCGGAGGCGACGGCTTCGGCGACACCATTCGGCGCCACGAACCTGGCCCCTAAATGCTCCACACGATGGAAGTTTGTTTCGGCGGTTCGCAGGAAAGCCGGAGGGGCATTGGGGAACAGGGCCGAAACAGACTGACCCAACCCGGTGAGGTCACGACCAATAATAACTGGTTTGCCAAGCAGTAGGAATCGCGTGATGAGAAGCGTGGGGGTGGAGTCGTCAATTCCTGCGGAAAGCTTTGCTGCCGTGTTTAGGGAAAGGTTAGTTGCAATTAACCCGAGTGATGATTTCGCAATTTTGATGAGGTCGCGCTCCTTAGCTCCGCCCAGACACGTCGTACCTTTGGGGAGGAGGGAAAGCACCGACTCGGCCGGCACAAATTCCAGGAAGGTATGACTGAAAGCCGCCGAGAAAACATATCCCTGACGAGCGAGGGAAGCAATTTGGGTGAAGAACTCTGATGACGGCATTTCCCGGCACATGAACAATAGCAAGAGGCTTCGTCCGCCGGTTTGCGCTGCATAGACCGGCGATGATTCAAAACGGGCGATCGCCGCAACAACCTCCTCGCGGATTCGTTCGCGGAGTTTATCCATGTCGATATTGGGTATGTCGGTCATGAAAAATGAGTGGCACAAAAAGAGTTCGCCCGTTCGGAAGAACGGGCGAATCATTCAAGAGACTATTGCCGTGCTGATTATCCCTGGGGGAGAATCTTTTCCAGATCGGCATGGGGACGGGCGATAACGTGAACACTGATGAGTTCACCAACGCGCCGCGCAGCCGCTGCTCCGGCGTCGGTGGCAGCCTTTACCGCGCCAACGTCGCCCCGGACCATCACGGTCACCAGACCGCCGCCCACGTGCTCCTTGCCAATCAGGCGAACGTTTGCGGCTTTCACCATGGCGTCCGCCGCTTCAATGCTGCCCACAAGGCCGCGCGTTTCGATCAGGCCCAGCGCGTTCCCGTAAATCTCATCTGCCATCGGAAATCTCCCTCCCGGAACTTATAACAATCATATAGGACTGCGATTATAACTGTTGAGGGTATGGGGCCTATTTTGAGTCTGTCAAGGGTCACAAAGGGAAAAAATCGTGGGTATAGGCGTATGGCGGGACGGGGGGGCCAGCGCTGAGCCACAAAGCCAACAGACCGGTTTTGGTTGCGTCTCCAAGGGGGCGTGGCTCAAAGTGCCACCATGGAAAACTCGAATCAGAAATCAACGGAGCAGATTGATTTACGCATTCGCCGGTCGATCCTCATACTGCTGCAACTGGCAATTGGGGGCGCGTTGGTTTGGCTGGCGGTCATTCTCTACCCGATTGTCAACCTGGCCCTGACAATCCTGTCCCCTTTCATTGTGGCACTGATTGTTGCGTATATTTTCAATCCGTTGGTGCGGTTGTTACAGCTTAAATTGGGCCTGGGCAGGGCAGCCGGTGTCGCTGTCACCTATGGTCTCATTCTTTCCATTACCCTGGCGTTTTTTGCCATATTGGTCCCCACGCTCTATGTGCAACTTCGAAATGGGACCACACAGATTATCCAGCATACCCCGGAAGCAATGGACAAGGCGTCTCAATGGTTGCATCTTCAGTTGAGTGGTGACGACATCGCCCAGATACGCAAACTGCTGCAATCTGATGTGGATCAGGCGGCTACAGAAACGAAGGCAGGCCCCATGGCCAAGACCATGGTCACGCAGGCGGCCAAGATTGTCCAGGGAGTTGGCAGTTTCATCCTGAACAGTGCCGTGTTTCTGGTCGGATTCTTTGGCTTTGTGGCCTTTGTGGCCCTGATTTCGTTCTACTTTCTGCTCGATTACTCCCGGATTTCTCGACTTTTGCGCGTCATGATTCCCGAAGATAAAGTGGATCGCTTTTTTGACATTTGGCGAAAGATCGATTCCGCCCTTGGCGGATACCTGCGGGGACAGCTGACAGTGTGCCTCCTAATATCGTGCATGTATACCGGGGCACTGATGCTAATGGGCCTGCGATCCTATGCTGTCCTCATCGGCTTTGCCGCGGGATTTGGGAACCTTATCCCCTACTTTGGGCCCATTGTCGGCGGTGTGCCCACAGCATTGTGGGTCATTTTCGGCGACGGCTATCCGAACTCGCACGATAAGATTATCGGACTTGGACTTGTCGGCCTTCTTACAATCACAATTCAAAGTTTGGACGGGTTCTTCTTCCAACCGCGGTTGGTCGGTAAAAACGCCGAGCTTCATCCACTGCTTGTTCTTCTTGCGCTACTGGTGGGAGGGCAATTTGGCTTGGGCGGTTTAATTATCGCGGTGCCAAGCGCTGTGGTCGCGCGGGTCCTTTACCTCGAACTGTTCTGGAATCCGC
This sequence comes from Candidatus Sumerlaeaceae bacterium, assembly GCA_019695055.1. GTDB lineage: Bacteria > Sumerlaeota > Sumerlaeia > Sumerlaeales > Sumerlaeaceae > JAIBAT01. The sequence goes on from JAIBAT010000073.1 coordinate 32,646, forward strand.
TGATTGAGAAGGCCGAGAAGCGTTACCCCGAAAAACAACTGGCAGACAAACCAGCCGATTAGCGGCTATTCCTTAACGCCCCCCTGCGTCAACCCACTGACGAGATAGCGCTGGGCAAAGACAAAGACAAGTAGCACCGGAACGGTGGTGATCACCGACCCAGCAGCCATGTAGTGCCATAGTGTTTGATACTGATCGCCGAATTTTGCGGCCATGCCAACGGGCAGCAGGTAGTTCTCCTCCCCGGTCATAAACGCGAGGGCAAACATATACTCGTTCCAGGCTGTCAGAAAAGCAAAGAACGCGGTGACCGCAACCCCGGGCAGGCTTAGGGGGAGAATGACCCGCCAAAAGACGCCAAACAGGCTCAGGCCGTCCACAATGCCGGCCTCATCCAAGGATTTTGGGACGGTGTCAAAGTAACCTTTAAGCATCCATACGCCAAAAGGGAGGCCGACTGTTGAATAGGCCACCACCAGCCCCGGGAACGAGCCAAGAAGGCCCACCCGCTGGAGCAAGAAATACAGTGGAACCAACAAGACGGCGCCTGGGAACATCTGGGTAACAAGGAAGAAAAACATCATTCCGCGCTTTCCCCTAAATTCGAATCTGCTGAAGGCATAGGCCGCACCTGCCGCCAGGATAACGCCAAAGAGGGCTGTGATGCTGGCGACAGTCAGGCTGTTCAGGAACCATCGGCGAAAGATGCCGTTGTCCATAGTAAGCACATCGCGGTAAGCCGAGAGGGTTGGCTTCGAAGGAATGACTTCAATTCGATCTGTCTGAAAAACATCGTTCCGCTCCTTGAAGGAGGTCGAGACGACCCAGATGATTGGAAACACGGCAACCAAGGCGGCAATGGAGAGCAACAGATGCGTCACAAACTTATCAAGAGTGGACAGTTTCATGCGCGCAACTCCCCTCGTTGGAGAATACGCAGGTATCCAAGGCTGAAGAGGAGCAACAACACCAGAATCACAGTGCCGTAAGCTGCAGCCCCGGCGTAGTCCTGGAAGTCACGGAACAATCGAAAAGCGTAGGTTGCCAAAATCTCAACCGTATTGCCACCGCCCTGAACAAGCCAAATGACATTGAACATATTGAAAGTCCAGATGGCCCCAAGCAAGATGGCTGTCATGCTGACAGGGCGCAACAATGGCAGGGTCACGGACAGCAGAGTTCGCCAGCGTCCGCAACCATCGATGGCTGCGGACTCATAAAGGTCCCTGGGGATGCTTTGCATACCCGCCAACAGCGTAATCATCATGAACGGCACGCCAAGCCACACATTCGTAATGCTCACGGCTACAAAGGTCCATGTAGCGTCTGACAGCCACGGAATGGGCGAGCAACTAAGCTTTTGTAGCACGATGTTAAAGAATCCATACTGGTTATTAAACAACCATCGCCATGAAAACGCGGAGACGTACACAGGCACGGCCCAGGGTAGCATCAACAGAACACGGTAGAACTTGGTTCCGGCCACTCCCCTGTTCAAAAGGAGCGCCAGCCCGAGCCCTATAAGATAATGCAGTGAAACGTTGATGCCTGTCCACAGGACCGTGATTCCGAGTATTCTGTAAAACTGTTTGGCCTGATTGGATTCAGTACTGGGGATCAGGATATTGCGATAGTTCCGAAGCCCCACCAGTCCCCAACTTGCATTGTCGCGGTCGGGCCGAATTGACCAGTCAAATGGCTGGCGCACAAACTGAACACGTGTCGTTTTTGGCTCGCTGGTTACGCCATCGAGATACTTCAGTTCTACTGAGTCGGACTTCTTGTTTTGAAACTCTCTTTGGGCTTTGTCCAGCAAGCGCCCCAAAGCTCCGGCATTACGGACCTTTTCTCCATTTATGGCAACGACACATGCCCCATCCGGTACGCCAACCTTGGCGGCGGGGCTGTCGGGCTCCATTTTGACGGCGACGCCCTCAGCACACTTCGGAGCTTCCTCTCCAGCCTTGGAGATTCCGATTGTCCAAAGATCAAAGTTCTTCTCTTTCAGATTTGTGAAACTGAAGAAGATCGTCTGAACCACCGGGATCCCCACGATGATAATCATAGGGATTAGCGAAGGCAGGACAAAGAGGTAGATAGCTGCTGCTCGCCTGAACCCTCGGAATCCCGGCCTTGCGTCTGACGGCATTATTGCTTCACTAGGATTATGGTGCTGAAGGGCGGGAGAACAGCATCGAGAATTCCATCGGTTCCATCCAGCAATTCGGCATCCCCGCCAACCTCCACGCGGGTTCTTGAGTCTCTGGCCATGGACCCAGGGATTACCTTGACGGCCGGATCCCTCAGTACATCCACATACCGCCCCAAAGTTCCAGAAGGCAGAGAAATGGATACTGGCTGTTGCTTGTCCGAACGATTGCAAAGGACTATCGCACACTCATTGCCTATCAGGCGTGCATACACATAGAGATTATCCTGCGTGAGCAGGTGTCGGAAGTTTCCTCTCGCGAGAACGGCAAAGGTATTTCGGATCGCGGCCGCCCGCTGGAAGGCAGAGAAGACATCCTTCATGAAGTAGTTTTCTTTGGGTTTCTCGTAGGGTTCCAAGTCCTTCCAAATCATGGGTTTCCGATTTTCGGGGTCGTCGGCACCCCACATGCCTGCCTCGTCGCCGTAGTAAATCATGGGAGCACCAGGATAGGAAAATTGCAAGGGCAGCAGCCCCTTCATCTTTTCGTAGGTGGCGCGATCCGGTTTCTGCGACTTGTATTTGTCCTTGTCCTGGATCCGGTTTCCACGGTCGTACTCGCGACCAGGGTTGAAGATCATGCTTACCAGCCGATCCGTGTCGTGGGAGTTCGTCATGTTCATCATAACGAGCTGCGATTGCAGCGGAATTGAATGAATGTAGAAATCCACTTCGTGCGCAAATTCCGATGTACTGCCCCCGTTGGTCCACCAGCGATTGATCGGCTTCGCGAAGTTTGCGTAGTTCATGACCGCGTCGAATTGATCGCCTTGCAGGTAGCGTTGCGGTGGATCCCATTCCTCGGCTATGATGAGTGCATTGGGGTTGATGCTCTTCACCAACTTGCGCCACTCGCGCCAAAACTCTGAGTTGATTTCGTTCGCAACATCGAGGCGCCAGCCGTCAATTCCGTCAGACGGGTCACCGTCACCATTGGGATCCATCCATCGCCGGGTGATGTCGAAGATATGCTGCCGGAGAGTCGGGTCCACAAACCCCTTCTCGTTCTCGTGAAAGACCGGCATGGCGCCGTGGTTAAACCACCCTTCGTACGTGAAAGGCGTCTGCTCCACTGCCCATGGCTTGTGCCAGTCAGTCACATTGTACCATCCGCGAAAGCGCGACTTCTCGCCGTTCCTGACGAGATCCTGAAATGCCGGGTGAGACTTGCCGGTGTGATTGAAAACGCCATCAATAATGACGCGCATGCCGGACTCGTGACACTTCCTTACCACATCGAGAAACAGTTGATCGGTCTTAGTCCAGGTCCAGGTCTTGGCATCCATCAGGTCTTCGACGGCAGCAGCCGGTGCATAGTCACCACGGAATCCGAAATGCTCATCAATGTGGCGATAATCCTTGGCATCATATTTGTGAAGGGAGTCCGATTGAAAAAGTGGATTGAACCAAATCGCCCCCACGCCGAGTTCCTTAAGATAAGGCAGTTTCTCCATGACCCCCTGAAGGTCGCCGCCGTAACGGCGATTGAAAATATTAGGAAAAGGGTTCGATTTTTCATTGTTGGAGAGGGTCTGCCAGTGGCTGGTCCATTCCCGCAAATGGGTAGTTTGGGGATCATTTGCGGTTGTGCCATTTCGGAAGCGTTCCGGGAAGAGTCCGTACCAGACCACATGGCGGGCCCACTCGGGTGTCGTAAAAATTTCTGCCGGATCAATCTTTCGTGTAAAGGGTTTGGCTTTGGTCCCCGGCTTCAAGCCGTCAGCGCCTAAGCTGTATTGCGTTTCGCGTGAACCGACGGATGAATCCTGCAATTCAAAGGAGTACTTCACTTCCCTCTCAGCCTGACCAGCGAGGCCCGGCTTCAGTCCCTGCTGCTCAAGAGTAAGGTGGAGGCGATAAAACGCAAAGCGCTCATCTTCGTATTCCTTGACCATTGCCAATGGTTTTGACGCACCACGAACGCTCAGACTTACGGAGCCAATATCATGAGCAAGCGTTCGGATTTTGATAACAAGGGTCCCATCCGCCTGCGGATTAAAATAGGAAATGGAATCCGGGTCATGGTATGTTGCATCAGATGAAATCTGATCATCCTTCTCCCGTGCATCGCTTTTCCTGATCTGGGAACCGGGCCCGATGCGCAGGACGCTGTTTTGTCCCTGATGGCCGTCGTCCTCGGATTCAGGATTCTCCGGGTCATGAACCCAGTTTTCCCCGTCCACTACGAATTTATAAGTGTAGTTATCGTCATCCAGCATTTTTGTAGCCTTGAAGACATTTCCTTCCTTTTTCATCGGGTCCGCTTCCTTGTTCCAACCATTGAAACTGCCGGCCAGATTTACGCGACTCGCCTGGGTGGCTGCATATTTGAAGGTGACACTATTGTGCTGTCTTCCAAGGGCCTCGATTTCGACGGATGCAAAAGGCGAAGACTTATTGGAAGGCTTTGTGACTGTGGTTTGCTCCGCTCCGGCCGAACCTCCCTCTGGAATTCGCAGGACACTGTTCCGTCCACCATAATTATCGTCCTCGGATTCGGGGTTGGCTGGGTCTGGAACCCATTTGTCGCCATTGATTACGAATTTGTAGCCGTAAGTGCCGGGGGCCAAATCAAGCTCGACCGTAAACTTCCCTTCGCCCCCCCGATTCATAGCGGTTTTCTGCGGGTCCCAGTTATTGAAGGACCCCGCAAGAGAGACAGATTTCGCGTCGGGGTCAGAGTAGGAGAATTCGGCTTTGTGCCGGGACGAGGCAGTTGTTTCCCTGGCAACCTGTAACGGGTTGGCTGAGGGCTGCGCGCCCGCAAGGGTTGAAATGCTTAGCAGTATCCACCCCAGAACAGTCCTAACGACTGATTGCATCTCGCTCACTCCCGTCACGCGAATTAAATCGGTCTAAAGGTGCGGGATTCCCATTGTATGTCAAAGCGAAACTCCCCGGCTTCCATAGACTTACGTTGCGGAATGGATTGCCGCAAAAGGACTAAGTTGACTGCAAGTTCGCCCCTGCCGGGCGAAGTATTACTTACATGCACGAATTAATCCAATCCATCGTTCAGCACCTTGCCGAATTCGGCACCGGGGCCTATGTTATCGTGGCTTTGGTGGTGTTCCTGGAAACCATCATCCTCATTGGGAACTTCATCCTTGGGGGTTCCTTTCTGCTCATTGTCGGCTTCTTTTGTTACCTTCAGGTATTTGACCTGAGTGCGATGCTGCTTGTCAGTTGGGGAGCTCATTTCGCCGGGGAACTGGTCAACTACCACATCGGTAGAAGTCGCGGGCGGGCGCTTTTCTCCGCCGAAAATAAGTATCTGAAATTGAGCTTCCTCGAAGCTGCGGAACGCAGGTTTGCGTCAGGCGGGTTCAAGATATTCCTTTTCGCGCAGTTTGCCGGTTTCCTTCGACCTATTATTTCAGTGGTTGCAGGCGCCGCGCACTACTCCTTCCCCCGATATCTCCTTTTGATGGGTGTTGCGTCGTCTGCATGGACCACCCTGCATCTCATTCTTGGATTCTTCTTCGGGGCCAGCTATGAGCAGCTCTCCCAATCAATCCAAAGCATTTCCATCCTCGTCCTGACGGTCATTGTCATCTTCATGCTGAGCGGGTGGATCACCCGCCAACTCGCAGACTTCGTAACAGCCATTGGGATTTGGTTGGAGGGTATCAATCACAAGGTTCGCCGTTCCAGTCACTATCAGAATATCGCGGGTCGTGCCCCCAGATTTTTTCGGTTTCTAGAAAACCGCATCAGCCTGTCGCGCCCCTGGGGTATAGGGGCCTCCTTTGGGTGGTTTACCAGTTTTGTCCTTCTCGCCCTGGCAATTGTGATATTCGTGCAGGTTAATCGGCTTTCAGATTGGGTGATGTTCGATGCTTCACTGGCAAACCTGACAGCGCAGGTGGCCAACTCCGCAACAGGACAGGTCTTATCCTTTTTCAGCCGGTTTGCCGGAATGCCCATGATCTATTGCGGAGTGCTTGCGGCGTTGCTTGCCTGGCGGGCCCGGCAAATTCGCACGTTCCTGATTTTACTTGGTGCGCCACTTGTCGTAATGGTGGTTTGTACAATCTGGGCTCGAATCCCCGTTTGGGATTTCCCGGTGTTGCCTCATCCCCGTGGGCGCTTTCCCAATTTGAGCATCGCCGTCGCCACTTCGCTGCTCTGTGCCATTTATTACTGGCTCTGGATGCATCCAGGCCCTCTTCGCTTACGCAAGAGTCTTGGATTTGTCGTCCTTACCGCTACGTTTCTGGTTGGATTCGCAGAGGTGTACCTTGGACATTCCTATCCCAGTGACGTTTTGGCTGCAATTCTCGTGGGGCTAGCCGGCCTCGTTTTTACAGCGACCGTTGCACGGAACATTCCGGGAATTCCGGATGAACCACGCCGGGCTGACTTAAGGGCAATTATTGTCATTTTGATGGCCATTGCCGGTGCAATCCTCACTCCCGCGCCCCACTTCGGAAAGGGCATCGCCAATGGAGTGGCAAGGGGAAAGTTGAATACCGAGACCACTGGTTCCCTGTTCCAATTGTCACCCCGCGAGGCGGAATCCATAGTAGGTTCCACACGGTTTCCCATAAATGTCCTTGTGGAAGGCCCAATCCACCAAATCCCCAAGAGACTGACAGCCCAGGGATGGGCCACAGTGCAACCAGACGGGTTTTTTACCCGGGACATTGGCTCCCCGTTGTTCCCGGCTTTTGTCGCGGGCAAACCGGCGGCCATCACCATGCAAAAACGAGACGGAAAAAAGCGCCTCGTCCTTCGACTCTGGCATCTCGACAAAGAGGTTTCGGGAACCGACGGCTGGGTTGGTTCCGTGCTGACGCAAGAACAGAAACGGAAGTTTCCGGGATACATTGGTTTTGGAGGGTCGCCAGACATCGACCTGGCGCTTGAAGCATTTGCCCAATACCTCGGGGGATTTGCCACGGAGACAATTCCTGGGTTCAGGGAACGGGCGCTCTACCCCGGCAAGCCGCCCTATTTCACACACGGCGCTGTGCTTGTCATCCGCACCGATGACGCGCCTGAATAAACACTCCCCATGTCGTGAAATCTGCCCCATGTGTCTGGCGATACAACGGCCGATTAAGCGGGAGCGGGGCTGCCGATCCTGATGCTGGAGAACATCCGCCCCGAGGTGCTGATTTACATCCCAGTGATGTTGTTTTCCCTCACCGTCCACGAGTTCGCGCACGCGCTGGCTGCGAAACTTGGTGGGGACCACACGGCGACCTATCAGGGAAGGTTGACCCTAAACCCAATAGTCCACATGGACCCCATTGGGACAGTTCTCATGCCGTTACTGGCGATTTTTCAGTCTGGATTCCCGATGCTGTTTTGGGCCAAGCCTGTACCGGTGAATCTTCTCCGCCTACGGCATTCCATCTGGCATGTCTATGTTGCGTTGGCGGGCCCGGCGTCCAACTTGCTGCTGGCAGCGTTGGCCGTCACTGTTTTAAAGTTGATCATGATGGTTGGCGGATTGCCGCTCGCGATTCAGATGCAGGGACCAAGTGACGCGAGCGGGTCGAGCATGGCTGAGGCCATATTCCTCGTTTTCCAGATGTTCATCCACGTGAACATCTGGCTCGCCATATTCAACATGATCCCCCTGCCGCCACTGGACGGCAGTACCCTGGTTTACTACTTTTTCATTCGAGGCAATCATAAGGCGGAAATGGCCTGGTTGAACTTCAGTCAATACGGGTTCATTGCCCTTTTCCTCATGATTCAAATTCGCCCTGTACAAGACCTGCTCGCCAGGGCAAACAGCATCCCCTTCGAATTTGTGATGAATTGGGTAAAACTGTGACGACGAAAAAGCGTGTATTGAGTGGAATGCGGTCCACGGGGCGCCTCCATCTGGGCAACTACGTGGGCGCCCTTAAAACCTGGATTGAACTTCAGGAAAAGTACGATTGTTACTTCATGCTGGCTGATTGGCATGCGCTGACCAGCGACTATGCGGACCCTTCAAACCTGAAGGCCACCATCCGCGGCAACCTGATGGACTGGCTCGCTGCAGGAATTGACCCGGAGCGCAGCGTAGTTTTTTTGCAATCGCTGATTAAGGAACACGCCGAACTTGCCCTCATCCTAGGTATGTTCACCCCCACTCCCTGGTGCGAGCGTAATCCCAGCTACAAGGACCAAATCGTCCAACTGGCCAACAAGGATTTGGAAACCTACGGATTCCTAGGATATCCGGTACTTCAGGCAGCAGATATCCTTGTGTACCGTGCTCATGTGGTCCCGGTCGGAGAGGATCAGCTGGCCCACCTGGAAATTACCCGGGAGATCGCCCGCAGGGTCAATTTTCTCCATGGTGGCCCCATCGAATCCGGAACGAATATCCCCGAAAATCCGATCTTCCCCGAGCCTGAGCCCTTCCTGAGCGCCATTCCGAAGCTGCCGGGATTTGACGGCAGGAAAATGAGTAAGAGCTACGACAACGCCATTTACCTGACCGACACGGCAGACCAAGTCTGGGAAAAGACCCGGCAGATGGTTACCGACCCGGCCCGTGTAAAGCGCACCGACAAGGGGGATCCGGAGAAGTGCAGCGTTTACACCTACCATAAGCTTTTCACCCCCGACCGCACTGAAGAAATTGGCTCCGCGTGCCGTGGCGCTACCATCGGATGTATCGATTGCAAAAAGATTTTGGCCGGCTCGGTTAATGCGATACTTGAACCCATGCGAGAACGCCGTGCGGCATTGGAAAGCAGGCCCGGCACAGCGACGGAGATCCTGGCGGATGGGTGCGACAGGGCACGGAAAGAGGCCGAAGCCACCATGGCCGTCGTTCGGGAACGTCTCAACTTGGCGGGGTCTGTCGAGGATCTGGCACCGGAGGCCACAAACCCTGAAAATTCCCATTGATTCGCCGCTGATTTTCCTTTGTGACAGGCGCTCTTTGTGCTGAGATGCTCTCGATGACATACACGATCAAGCTGCCCGTTTTTGAAGGCCCGTTCGACCTGCTGCTGCACCTGATCAAGGTCAATGAAATGGATATCTACGATATCCCTGTGGCCGAGATTACGCGCCAGTACCTCGACTACGTTCGAATGATGCAGGAACTCGACCTCGAGCTTGCAGGTGAGTTCCTCGTCATGGCGGCCACGCTCATTCACCTCAAGGCGCGGACCCTGCTGCCGGTTCCCCCTGATCAGAAGGATCAGGAAGAGGAAATCGACGAGATCATGTCGGCCCGCGAACTGGTTCGACAGCTTGTTGAATACCGCAAGTACAAGGAAGCGGCTGCGGCCCTCCGAAAGCGGGAAGAGGAGACAGGGCGTGTCCTGTTCCGCAACAATATCATCTCCATTATTCCGGATGATCCCGAGGAAATGTCGGTGGACGTCTCCTTGCTCTACAAGGCATTTGCCCGCGTTTTGAATTTCGTGGAGACACCGGGGTTCAATCCCACGTTCACCGAACAGTTCTCGGTGGAGGACAAGATCAACTATATCCAGGAACTGGCCCAGAAAGATGGCAGCATCGATCTTTTTGGCCTGTTCCGCCGCTGCCTGAACAAATCGGAAATTGTGGTAACGTTTCTTGCGACGTTGGAACTTTGCCGCATGAAACGGATTCATATCCGGCAAGATAATCCGTTCGATGCCATCTCTGTGGTGCCCTTCAGCGGGCAATTGGAATATGAGCCAGACCAAAGCCAAATCTAAGAAGAAAGAAGACGGGACGCCCGAAGTGGAAGAGGCGATTGAGACCCAGGAATCACCCGAAGCGGAGATCCCTCCGGATGAGAATGCCCAGATAGATACAATCGAGGGCTCGGAGCAGGATTTGCCTACACGCACTCGCGAACAGGGCGAATCATTTCAGCTTGTTCATTTGCTGGAGTTTGTCCCTACGCAGAAGCGTCGCAAAGCCGATGCCAATGCTGAGGACGAGGCCGACCCGTCCCTGCATATCCATTCCGTGGCCGAAGCACGGGCCATCGTGGAGTCGTTCCTGTTTGCCACAAATGAGCCGCTTTCCGCGGAGCGCCTTGGAAAACTGATGAACAATCTCCACCCGCGGACGGTTCGCGGTTTGCTCCTCGAACTCCAGATGGAATACGACAAGCGCGGAGGCGGGATGCAGATTCTTGAGGTGGCTGGTGGCTTCCAGATGGCCAGTCGCCCTCAGTACTCCGAATGGCTTTATCGCCTGCACAAGCAGCGTCGGCGCAATGCGCTTTCAAACGCCACTTTGGAAACCCTGGCGATTGTGGCGTACAAGCAGCCCATCACAAAGGCCGAGATGGAATCCATCCGTGGAGTGGAGTGTTCCGGAGCGCTGCGCACATTGCAGGAAGCTGGACTCATCGATGTCGGCGGCCGGCGGGAAGTGGCTGGCAGACCGCAGCTTTATGTGACTACCGAGGAATTCCTGAAGACCTTTGGTTTGCGAGCCCTCGGTGACCTCGCCTCCGTTCAGGAATTGAAGCAATTGTTCCCAAATCCGGTTGTTCGGAAGTTGAATGAGGACGAAAGCCCGAAAACCCAGCCTGAGGAAACAGAAATTCTGGATCCGACGGTAGATACCCAACTGGAAATCTCCGACGGAGTAGCATCGGATAATCCCGAAACTGTCATTGCTTCCAAGGACGAGGAAGTCCCCGACCTTGAGGCCGAAAACGCTCCCACGGAAAACTAAAAAACACCACTTCGAAGTGATAATCCAGCTGCCCAGTCAGGGCAGACGTTCTCCCAGCCGGGACAGTATGCAAGACTCCATGTAGTGCTCGTATGCCATGAAGGTATCGAACTTGACCAGCTTTGAGAAGTCATCTGCGGCTTGGCGGGCAGCAAGGGTCATGGCTCTATCCGGCACCATTGTGCGAAGGACTTTGATAACAGCCCTGAAAGCGTCGTCCTTTGGCAAGGCAACGCCATTCAGGCTGCTCCCTGAGGCCGACAATGTCCTTTCCCAAATCTGGATGCGGGTCATTCTCGGCGCCGCCACCAGTTCAATGCAGTTCTTGTAGGACGGCGATTTCGGGGACAGTTTGCAGGCAGCCAGATTGACCAACACTATATCTTCCGGATTGGCACGCAGAACATCCGTTTGCGATTTAAAGAGCAGCGAGTTTAGGTTGATGGTTAAGGACAGCACCTCAACCGGCTCGGATTCCATGGCCGGGTGGCTTTCCGCCACCGCAAAGCAGGAAACGCCAGCATTCCTGAGCTCTTCCCTTGCAACAATGGCCTCACCTTCAGCAAGTCCGCGGACAATCACGCCCCTGCCCTCGGCCAGTTCACCCCGGGCACGCTCCTCCCCTCCCACCCTTTTTGCCAACCAACCAATGAGCGCTTCTGTTGGCACTGAAGTCCCCTCGGATAGAAGAATCGCAAATGACTTGGTCTTCGTAGGAGGGGCCGCCGGTATCGGCTTCTCCGCTGGTGTCGCAGCGGACTGCGAAGACTTGGCAATTGGGGGCATCCCAAACAATTGCTCATCCTGGGCCTTTCCCCTAGAAGCAACGGCCGACGGCTCCTGGTCCAATGATGGCCCCGACCTTACTTCAATAGCCGGCCCGACTGATTTTTCCTCATGCTTGGGGGGCTGCGGCGGTGGGGGGGGCAGCGTACCGGGGTTTGCCGGGGATGCCGCGGCCTTGCCGCCCATTAGCTGATCCATTGAGATGGGGCTCTCCGTATTCGCCGGCAACGGGGCCGATTCAATTAATCCGTCCCAGTTGTCCGTGCGCGTGGAAAGCTTATTATCATCAACGGATTCCGGATCAATCCCAACGGCCTTGAATAACGACTTCATCGGCAGGGGCTCTTTTCCAGTGAGGGCCGACTCCTCCGGCATCTCCAATTGCCCCATGCGGGCCTTTCGGGACCTCGGCATGGAAGGCAGAAACCCTTCCGAGGATTCCAGCCCTTTCAGCCTGCGTTCCCACTCGTCCGACGGTTCCTCAGCGGTGGGCCCAACCTTGCGTGAGATCAGGCCAAATTCGGGAATCTCACGAAACTTTTCGGGGATCTCCACCTTGTTGGCTTCGGCTACAGCGAGGAGTTCCATCCAAAGCTGCCGCGCCTCCAACTTGTCACGGTTTAGAACCTGAAGCGAAAGGAACTTCTCCAGATTTGCAAGCCCACCGGGAATGCGTGGCGGAGATTTCAAAGTCAGTCGGGCGGAATTGACATAAGCCGCCTCAATTCCGGGGCTTGCCTCATAATTATCCAGCAAATTGTCATAGGCGTGAATTGCCGCCTCAACGTGCCCGGAAGCGTCCAATTTACGAGCCAGCGCGAGTTGGCCATTCGAGTCGAGGGTCAGCTTGGGATGCTTAACCATAATCGTATCCTGGTAGAAGCCCGCCAGCTCCCTTGTATCCCCAAGGAAGGCCAATCGGCCCAGCAAATCCCGGGCGGCTCCTTCATCGTGCTCGGCACGATCCTTGAGGGATTCCTTGAGTTGCTTCTCCGCCTGCTTTCGGCCGATCTTCTGGGGAGGTTCCTCTTCCTGCCAGGTCTGGTATAAGCCCTTCGTCCCATTTACAATCAGCCCGCCAAAAAGCCCGGCAAGAAAACCGCCAGCATGACACCAAACCGAGACATGCGCATCCATTTGCTCCTGCATGGTAACGCCGTCCATAAGGAACCTGTAGCCCAGAAAGATCCAGGCCGGGAGGCCGAACGTCACATTGCCCGGCTGCATATAAATGAAAAGTCCGATGAACCAGGCAATCAGAACCAACTCCGCCGCAGTTCCGATCAGGAGGGAAGAAATCAGGGCCAGCATGCCACCGACAGTAAACACCAGAATCCAGAAGGCGGGAGAATAGATCAGGATAACGATGATTCGCGACCTCGTAAAGCAGACGAGATAGGCCGCAATCACAGCATAGACCACCCCGGAGAAGCCAAGGTGCGGCAGGGCATACTCCGGGGCATCCGGCGGAACGAACAGTAGAATGCAGCCCTGAGACATAAGCAGAGCAAAAATCATGAAGATGGCAAAACGCTTACGCCCAAACAAATCCTCAAGGTTAACGGAAAACAGGTAGAAGAACCACAAGTTCCCCAGCAAATGAAGCCAATCCGCATGGAGGAAATTTGCGGTGAGAAGCTGGATATAGCGAATTGGCTCCCCTGAACTGAGCTTCGACGGGGTTAAGGCAAGGGCATCGTAGTAGTTCTTAAGCGCACTATTGGAGAACTCACTCGCTGCAATACGAGCTATCGGGGTTCCACCGGACCACTCCACAAGTTGCGTAATGACGTGCATCCCGAGATTTGCCAGGAGAAGCGCAATTGTAATACGCGGTTTCTGGTCATAGGGCACATTTGTCCCACGCGGCAGAAGCAGCACGAAGAACAGGTATATGAGAAATAAAACTAAACCGGTCATGGTGAACCGACTGGCGGTGTCCCCAATCCCCAAATTAGGGTGATTTTTACTGGCACAGTTTCAAATCGCATTCCAAGTTCTGTGCTTCAATCGTAATCGCTCATGAAACGTCATATTACAAAGAGAGGGCTTCCCGCCTGAACGTCCTCATCATTAATAGTGCCCACAAATTCATTGGTGAGGCGGCTCATTGCCTGAGCCTTGTCCAGGAGTTGAACGCCCGGGGCCACAAAGCATTCCTGGCGGCCGCGAAAGGTCTCGATCTCGCCGCGCGGGCCAAGATTGCCGGGGTTCCCCTTATTGAGATGAACCTTGGGTCTGGTTTTCATCCTTTTCAGGATATGTCCGACCTTCGCCAACTCAAGAACATCATTCAGAGCCAGAGTATCGACATCGTGCATTGCCATCGCGGAAAGGAACACTGGTTGGCTGCAACTCTTGCGGCCACGGGCGGCCTTAAGCAGCCTATAGTGCGCACGCGCCATGTTGTTCTCCCTCTCCGTGGGCACGTCTTCAACAAATGGCTTTTTCGCAATCATGTCGATAAGGTCATCTGCGTTTCAAAGGCCACAGCCAGGAGCTTGGACCGCCTGAGCCCTGCCATTGATTCGAAGGTGGCCATCATCTACAGTGCTGTGGATCAGCAGCGTTTTCAACCAACCCGACGCTCCGAGGAATGGCGCCGGGCACGGGGCCTGAGTCCTGATGATCTGCTGGTGGGACTCATCGCACGAATCCAATCCATCAAGGGACAGCGAATCTTCTTTAAGTCCGCAAGCCTGCTTGCCAGCCAATTTCCAACAATGAGATTTTTGGTAAGTGGAGCCGGTAAGCCTCACCATTTTGAAATCATGTCGCGTAATGCCGCAAGGCTCGGCCTTGAAGACCGTTTCCTTCTCGAGCCATGGATGGATGACATCGAAACCGCCATCGCCAGCATGGACATCAGTGTGATTGCCTCGCTTGGCAGCGAGGGTTCCAGCCGCATACTTTATGAGTCGTGGGCCAGTGGTGTGCCCGTCATTGGCACGGAGGTGGGGTGCCTTCCGGAGCTTGTTAACGGCGAAATCGGGGCTTTGGTCAAACCGGGTGATGCGGAAGCATTGGCCGCAGCCATCAACGTTTTGGCGCGGGACTCCGACCTCCGCAAACGTCGCGCGGCGGAAGGGCTGCAGTGGGTCAAAGAACACCACACCATTGACCGGTGGATTAGCGACACTGTCTCGGTTTATGAAACAGCAGTGGGTCAAACAAGATGAAGTTCGGGATGCAGCCTCAACCCACTCTATCGGTAATTCAACTATGAACCGCCCTCGAGTGTTGCATGTTTACAAGGACTACTTCCCTCCAGTCCTGGGTGGGATTGAGAAAACCATCAATCTGCTCGGTCAGGGAACCCGCGACGAGTTTGATATTTCGGTTCTCGTCTGCAAAGGACCTGAACCTGCCGGCGAGTCCATCGTTGACGGAGTTCATGTCATCAGAGTTCCGGAATGGGGCAGATTCTCGAGTGCTCCCATCAGCCCGGCATTTGTGACAGCCCTGAGGAAGCACGGAGCTGCCGCCGACCTACTGCATCTGCACCACCCTAACCCAACAGGGGATGTGGCATTCCTACTGACGCGCCCAAAGGCGCCTGCGGTCATGACCTACCACAGCGACATTGTGCGCCAGAAATACTCCATGCTGTTGTTTGCACCCTTTCAGAAGCGAGTCATGGCATCCTGCCGTTACATCATGCCCACATCACCCAATTATATCGAAAGCTCACCATGGCTCGGGCAGTTTCGAGATAAGTGCTCCGTAGTACCGCTGGGCATCAAATTGGAGGATTTCGATGCAACTCCAGAAGTCCAGGGCCTGATTCCCGGTATCCGCTCTCGATTTCCCGGTCCGTGTGTGATCTTTGTCGGGCGGCTCCGATATTACAAGGGCCTCCAATTTCTCCTCCCAGCCATGCGAAATTTGGAGGCAACACTATTGATCGTCGGTACCGGCCCCATGGAGCCCAGCCTTAAGGAACAAGTTACTCACTTGGGACTGGCTGAAAGGGTCCATTTCCTTGGCAATCTTCCCCACTCCCAACTGGTGGCCCATCTGCGCGCGTCAGACTGCTTCGTCATGCCTTCTCATCTTCGTAGTGAGGCATTCGGCTTGAGCCAGGTCGAAGCAATGGCCTGCGGCCTGCCTGTCGTCAGCACGAATATACCCACCGGCGTGCCATTCGTGAATCAAGACAGCGTGACGGGATTCACAGTTGCGCCTGAGTCGCCTCAGGCCATGTCCGATGCCCTAGGCAAGCTCCTAGGAAATGGAGAACTTCGGGCCACAATGGGAACCGCCGCGCGTCAGAGGGCAGAAACCCTGTTTTCAGCAAGTGCAATGTGTGCAGGGGTGAAGGCGATTTACAGGCAAGCCCTCAAAGACCGCTGAATACCGGTCACAAGGCAAACTAAAGTAACCTCAACGGAGGAGCAAACCCATGCCAATGTTCGATTTTTTCACCGCGGGAACTGACAAGTCAGGCGTAGCCACCGAAGCCAATGCCGAGAATTCCCCGAAATCACCTGACGAGCAGAATTATCTCCAGGTGAAAACCATCATTGATGAACTTCGCCCCTTCCTGCAGTCGGACGGCGGAGATTGCGAATTACTCAAACTTGAAGACAATGTGGTTTACGTACGTTTGGTGGGATCCTGCGTCGGATGTCCCAGCTCGCTTATGACGCTTAAGGCCGGTATT
This sequence comes from Candidatus Sumerlaeaceae bacterium, assembly GCA_019695055.1. Taxonomy (GTDB): domain Bacteria; phylum Sumerlaeota; class Sumerlaeia; order Sumerlaeales; family Sumerlaeaceae; genus JAIBAT01. The sequence continues at coordinate 48,944 of JAIBAT010000073.1, forward strand.
GAGGCACGGATTAAAGAAGCTATACCTGCCATTGAATCCGTGGAAATGATCTAAGCATCAGACCACTGATTAGAAGCTCTTATCCATCCGATTCCATTTTTTGAGGGTCGCCTTGGCCCTGTAGTACATGGGATCTGCGTAGAGCTTGCCGGTGTCGCATGAGTAGAGGTACTTGCAGCCATAGTGGCCCGTAATCTCCGGACCAGGGTAATACCAATAGGCGTTTGTGGCGCCTTCGTCGGCGCACCCTCCCGTGGCCAATTGAGCCATGCCCGCAACCGCAGCAGCCAGTATCAGCTTCCTCATTGCTCAGTCCTCTCTAAAAGTTCAGGTGAATGAACCCTAATCCCCCGCCTGAGTCCCCGTAAAGAATTTTTTGCGAGGGGCCTGTATTTGAGGGGGTATCCGAAAGTGACGTGCTTTCGGCCAAATTTTTTTCGGAGGATGACGGCGAAATGAAGCTGAACGTGGCAATTATGGGAGCGACAGGGGCTGTGGGGCAGGAAATGCTCCGCACACTCGAAGTGCGGCAGTTCCCCTGTACGACGCTCCGATTGCTCGCCAGCGCCCGTTCTGTGGGTAAAAAGTACCCATTTCGGGGCCGCCTGTTGCCCGTGGAGTTGCTAACTCCAGAAAGTTTTGCAGGGATTGACATTGTGCTGGCCTCAGCGGGTTCAAGTGTCTCCCGAGAATTCGCACCCCATGCAGTTGCAGCGGGCGCTGTTGTGGTGGATAACACCAGTGCCTTCCGCATGGATTCGGACAAGCCGCTTGTCGTGCCCGAGGTTAATCCTGAGGCCCTTGAGAAGCACAATGGCATCATTGCCAACCCCAACTGTTCCACAATGCAGATGGTGGTCGCCTTGGCGCCAATTCACCGGGAAGCGGGTATCCGCCGATTGGTGATTTCAACATTTCAGTCGGTTAGCGGAACGGGGCAAAAAGCCATTGAGGAGTGCCTCAAACAAAGCCGAGAGTTGCTGGCAGGCGCCAAAACCGTTGAAGCGAAAGTCTATCCACATCAGATCGCGTTTAATGTGCTTCCCCATATCGGTAGCTTCACCAAGAATGGCTATACCGATGAAGAAATGAAGATGGTGAACGAGACCCGCAAGATTCTCGGCGACGATTCCATTGCCGTCACTGCCACAACGGTGCGTGTTCCGGTCTTGCGCGGCCACAGTGAGTGCGTAAACGTGGAAACTCGGAAGAAGATTACTGCGGCAGAAGTTCGGGAATTGCTGGAGGGCGCCCCTGGTGTAGTCGTTGTTGATGACCCGGCGCAGGCCGATTATCCAACTCCGGTTTACTCTGAGGGACGCGACGAAACGTTTGTGGGGCGCATTCGCGATGATATCTCCAATCCCAACGCTGTCGAGATGTGGATTGTGAGCGACAACCTCCGTAAAGGGGCTGCACTTAATGCCGTTCAGATCGCGGAGGAGTTGGTGCGCAGGAACTTACTTCGGCCCGTAACTGTTTAGTCGGGTTAGAAACAGCTCCCCCAAAAAACAAGGCTGCGCAGACCCGAGGGACTGCGCCGCCATTTCTTTTGAATTCAGCCTTATACGTCTAGGTTACGGACTTCAGGCGCATGCCGCTGGATAAATTGGCGGCGCTTGTCCACGTCGTCACCCATTAGCGTTGAAAAGGTTTGCTCCGCCTCGTAATCAGCGGCCATGTCCAGGTTCACCCGGATGAGCCGCCTGTGGGTGGGGTCCATGGTTGTCTCCCAAAGTTGCTGGGCGTTCATTTCACCCAGACCTTTGTAACGCTGAATGGAAATCCCCTTTTTCCCTGCCTCCTTGACTGTATTGAGCACGTCACGAAGCGAGTAGACCACGTTTACCTGCTTCTCGGTTGTCACGACGAAGGGCGTTTTGTCCTTCGACTGGCGGTAAACGTCCCCGGCGTCCACATCAAAGCGTCCAATACTGATGCCGAACTTCTCGATTTTCTTTACCAGTTCCGAAATCTGCTCTACCTCGATACGCAGATCCTGGCTATCGTACTTCCGTTTGATCACGGCTTCGTCGGCATCTTGCTCCACTTCGTCGTCTGCCCGAAGTGCCAATTCCGTTTGAGGGTTCTTGGGGCCTGCCGCCTTCTTTTCGGCGATCGCCTCCGCCTGGGCGGTTTCGTCGACCATGTCAGCCAGGTTATTGAACTCGGCCTCGTCTAATGCGAATTTTCGGTTTTCGCCTTCCGAAAAAAGCCCGATTGGAAAACGCTTGGCTGAGTCTGCTTCACGTTTGGCAATCATCTCCCGCATCGTAGTCCCCTTGCGCTGCAGGCTCCGATCCAAGGCCTCCAAGGCCATGATACTTTCCAGGAGAAGTTTCAGATCTGCGTTCTTGATAGAATCTGTATCCTTGCCCTTAAGCGATCCCTCAAACCGCGCCACCAGGGAAGTTTCCTCAAGACCAAGATCCAGCAGGTACTTATCTTTGTCTTCCTCTTTCTCCAGGTAGCGTTCCACCTTGCCCTTCTTAACCTTGTAGAGTGGGGGCTGGGCGATGTGGATGTGGCCGTTTTCAATAAGTGGCCGCATCTGGCGGAAGAAGAAAGTCAGGAGCAGCGTACGAATGTGCGCACCGTCAACGTCGGCATCAGTCATGATGATGCATTTGCCATATCGCAGCTTCCCGATATCAAAGTTGTCCTTAATACCGGTACCAAGGGCGGTGATGAGGGCACGAATTTCGTCGTTGCTAAGCACCTTGTCGATGCGTGCACGCTCAACGTTAAGAATCTTGCCCTTCAGCGGCAGGATGGCCTGAAAATGGCGGTCCCTTCCTTGCTTAGCGCTACCACCGGCCGATTCACCCTCGACAATGTACAGTTCGGAAAGGTTGGGATCCTTTTCAGAGCAATCAGCAAGCTTTCCCGGTAGCGAACCCACTTCGAGGGCGCCCTTGCGCACGATCTCGCGGGCCTTGCGGGCCTCAATGCGGGCCGTTGCGGCCATAACGCATTTCTCGACAATTTTGCGGGCAATCTTGGGATTCTCTTCAAGGAACTCCCCAAGCCCCTCGTTTACGATGTTTTCAACAATGCCAGTGACTTCTGTGTTTCCCAGTTTGATCTTAGTCTGGCTTTCAAACTGCGGGTCGGAAATCTTGAGGGACACCACAGCAGTCAGACCTTCTTTCAAGTCGTCCCCGCTCAGGTTCTCCTTCATCTTCTTCATGAGGTCATTCTTGCTGGCGTAGTCATTAATGGTACGCGTCAGCGCTTTGCGGAAACCCGTCATGTGGGTTCCACCCTCGATCGTGTTGATGTTGTTCACGAAGGAGTAAACGTTCTCGGAATAGCTGTCATTGTATTGCAGGCAGACCTCGACTTCGACGTCCTCAAGGATCTCGCCGTCCATCGTGTCCTTTGTAACCTGCTTGGCGCGTTGGAAGTAGACCGGCGTCGCGTTTATGACAGTCTTGCCTTCGTTGAGGGATTTCACGAACTCGACTATGCCCCCGGCATACCGGAACTGATGCGATTTCCCCTCAGCCCTCTCATCAGTAATCGTAATGGTGATCCCCTTGTTGAGGAAAGCCAGCTCACGGAGGCGATTCGCAAGGGTGTCATAACTGAATTCGATGGTTTCGAAAATCTTGTGGTCCGCTTTGAAACGAACGCTCGTTCCTGTGCGCTTTGCAGTACCCACTTTGTCCAACGTGGATTTTGCGGCGCCGCGTTCGAAACGCATCTTGTAAATATTGCCGTTTCGTTTGACCTCCACCTCGAGCCATTCGCTCAGGGCGTTCACGACTGAGACACCGACCCCGTGTAAGCCGCCGGAAAACTTGTAGGTATCCTTGTCGAATTTTCCCCCTGCATGGAGTACCGTCATGACAACCTCAAGGGTTGTCATTTTCTTTCGTTCTGGGTGCATATCGACCGGGATGCCGCGTCCGTCGTCGGACACAGTCACCGAGTTATCTATATGGATCGTAACATTGACGTTCTTGCAGTATCCGGCAAGGGCCTCGTCGATGGAGTTGTCCACAACCTCATAAACGAGATGGTGAAGGCCAAGGGGGCCCGTGCTGCCTATGTACATCGCGGGCCGCTTTCGAACTGCTTCAAGGCCCTCGAGGATTTTGATATTTGAACCGCTATAATTTTGCTTCTCAACTTCTGCTGTATCAGCCATCTTCAGCTTTCCAACTTTCTATCCAAAAGGAGCTATTTTCTCGAACGTAACAAGCACGCAAATAAGGTGATTTAAGGGCCACAATTGGTCAATGAAAAACACCGGGAAAATTCAAAAATCAGGGGGCAAATTTCAGAATTCAGACTATTGATTTAATTGAAGTTAGGCCAGCGCAACGGAATGCCATACCAGATCAACGTTGGGCTGCACCCTGAATCGCCTCAGAACTGGGAATCTTGGCCTCGGCAACCGAGCCTTTGGTTGAACCCAATGACCTCTCGTTCACTACGCTTTCTGGTCCTGGAAGCGACTTGAATCCGGGGCCAAAAAGACGCCGCATTTCAAAGCTTAACCACTCTTTGAGGTGGTAGAAGGTAATTGCACCTTTTCCATAGTTCTGCCAGGTTCTGGCGCTGGTCTCCACTACGTAGGGCAGAATCCTGAAACTACCCACTTTACGGAGGCGAATAACCAGGTCCACATCCTCACAGGACTTCAAGTCCCGGAATCCCCCAAGTTGCCGAAACGTCTCCGTACGCACAAAGATTCCCTGATCACCATAGGGGCGCCGGAAGTACTTCGAGCGAACGTTGACCAGCAGGTCCACAATGCGATAATACAGATCGTCACCGCGCAGGTGAAAGCGGAAGGCTCCTCCCACAAGCGAGGAATCGCGGCTGGCTTCCAGAATGGCCTCAATGCACAGACGCTCCGGCAGTGTCGAATCGGCGTGGAGAAACCAGAGCAGAGGAGCATCTGCCGCCGCTGCACCTGCGTTCATTTGGGATGAACGGCCCGGTGCGGCGCGAATGACTTCCACGAACGGAAAACCCATGGCCACCTCGCTGGTCCCATCCGTGCTGTGCCCGTCTACCACGATGACTTGTGCCTCGGAAATCATTTCCTGACGGGAAAGAGACTTAAGCACGCTTTCAATGGTCCGAGCTTCGTTCCGAGCTGGAATAATGATACTTATGCGGTGTCTGCTGGGCAACCTTCTTCACCTTGAATCGTTGAAATGACTGGAATTTGCGTTATGCCTACATTATGGAACACTTACCTGTTTCATGGCATTTCATGCGCGTACAAAAGCCACAATACTACCCTCAAGACTAATCTTCCGAAGGAGAATTCAAGACTATGCCTCAACGGCTCGCCTTGGTTTCCAACTTCTGCCGCTGTGCTTTGGCAGCAACATTGGCACTTTTCCTCGTTTCTTGTAGCCAGGAGACGGAAGAGGTCCCAATCTCCGCCCCTGAAGAGTCAAAGGGGGCAAAAACGGAATCGCGGGTTGCCACAAAGGAAAAGGAAGCAGAAGTCAGCACAAATCAACGCGGCGACTATCTGAGTACGTCTTTTCGGGCCAAGGACAGGGCCGAGAAGACTCTGGATACAGCCAACGAAGAGCGAAAGACGCAGAAGCAGGAGGAATTAAGCTTCGATAAGCCCAGAAAGAAGAAAGCGGAAGATAATTAGCGCCTCGTTGCCCGCCGCTGCGTTGGGCGCGCCAACCTGGGTGGCGCTGGTGTCTTGACACCCGTTGCCAATGTTGCCGGTGCAACTTTCGCGGTGGACCCAATTCCAAATTCATTCATGATGGTGCCCAAAATATCCGCACGAGTTTGGTTTCCCTGAATTGTTTCCAACGGAATGCCCATTGAGATGGCAATCCCCTTGGTGCCCGAAGGTCGGTTAAGAACTGCCGCTACAGACGAGGCGGAATCGGCATACCGAAGCAACGCGACGGCTGCACTTTTTGTTACCATTGAATCAAGCAAAGCCGCCCTATAGGTACCCCCCGACCCGTCGTGGAGTGCAAGGGTGGCGGTCGACAAAAAAGCTGCCGGATCACCACGCGCCGCCAGGACGTCTCCGGCCTTCCCGCCGTGACCAATTCCCAGGGTTTCCGCTGCGAATTTTCGTGTTGCATCCGTGGACGCCGAAGTCGGGCCATCCAGCGCCGAGACAAGATTGGAACCGCTCAGGACAATATTTCCGCCGGTTTTCAGATAATCCGTAACAACCGTCAGCAACTCCGGGGTCAACACTCCATCTCTGGCTGCCTGGCGTCCAAACTGAAAAACAACAGCCTGGTAATCCCGCAACGTCAAAACTTTACTTTCCAAACCTTCAATTGTAGCCGAATCGAAGCCGCGCCCTGAATCCACCAGCGCATCACCTGAGGCCACAGTGTAATTGCCCGCATTCATAAGTCGCGGGATTATCCTGACAAAGTCTCCGCCGGGTTTGTTTGCGCCATGCAGGTTGGCCGTCGCTGTTTGGGTCACAACCACGTCCTCGGAGTAAGTGGAAAATGCCGATACTACAAGCACCTGGGCACTGCTTGCGCCAATCCGCGCAGTTCCCAGTGTTCGCGAGGGCAGGCTTTCTCCTCCAGCATTGAAGGCGGCGATCTTGAAATAATGCGCTTTGCCGGGATCAAGGCCGGGAACCTCAACAGTAGTGCCGGTGGTTACAACCATTCCCCCGTCAAATCCGTAACCATTAAGAGAATGGTATACCCGGTAACCAGTCGGGGCACTTCCTCCTCCCGGCACTGTGGCGGGAGCAGACCAGGAAACCTTGACGCTGTCATTATCTCCGGTCGAAACTGCAAGCGCAATTGGTGGTTCTGGCAACAAGGTCATGGACGGATGCGTGGGATCGTACTGATTCATAAACTTCAGTACAGATTTCAAAGCCGTTCGCGCCACAGCCCTTCGGGCCAATGGCGAGCGCAAGATCGCGCAATCGTGTGGTTCGTCGTGAAACGCCACCTCAAGGATGGTCGCCACCATCTCGTTGTTAATGTAGTCGCGACGAATCTCCCCGAAATTGATGTGGGAATCTGTCAGGCGTGGGTGGACAGCCCAGGGCAACGGTAATTCCACACAACCCGTCGTGGTAAAATCCTCGTTCAGTTGCTTCGCGATCAGTTCAGCCCATTCCTTCTGCAAATCCGGCCTCATGGGAGCATCCTTCTCGAACAGCCCCACGCACCCTCTTCCACCGGTAGCGTTGCTGTGAAAACTCAGGAAGAGTCTATCAAAGTAATTTCCATCGCTCTCGCGATTCATGTGTGCCGCATTTCGAGGTGGGACTCCGACATTGTTGTCTTGCTCGCTTGCTTCGGAGGCATCGTAAAAGGGTGGGGCATTCGCGGCAAGACTTCGCTCAACCCAGTACTTGCTCGCTTCGGCCTCCCGCGGATACCCGGAGATCCCACCCCCACGGTTCACATCTCCCAGGCCGTTGCCAAACCGAACGGCGTCCGCCACAACCACGTGCTTGCCATCCGCATCCGCCGGATCTCTTGCAAGGTTTGTAATCTCAACATAGCCACTTCTCCCCTGCTCAAAGTGGTATTCGCCAAGGTACACCCAGCCGTTTCCTACACGACGATGGTTGACTGCAACCTCCGACACTCCTCCGGAGTGGACGATTCTGTAAGTCTGGTTTATACGATCTGCCCCGGCACGGCTCCAGCAGTAAACCGGATAATAGCCGGACCGCGGAATCGCAGGTGTGAACCTTGCCGCGGCTGTTTCTTCCGTACCTGCAAGGGCAAAGCGGTACGGCACCTTGTCGCGTCGTGCCCCGTAAAAGATATCCGAGCTTGAATCAAACCATGGTCCCTGAAATCCCACGCCACTGTATGAGGAATTATCCAAAATACGTTCCACCGTTTGGTTCCCTACGGGCCGCATTGGCACTACCGTGGCTCCGGCACGGAAACAGTAATCGACGAAAAGGTTCATTTGGTCGAGATTGCCATAATCCTCCACCAGCCCAAAGGTGGCAGGACGTTGCGTATACCATTGTGAGGACGTCGTTTCAAAGGTCCATCCGTGCCCCGCACTGGCATATATCACTTTTCCAGTCAGGCTGCCCTGAGGTTGTGTTCCCGGGGTGCCTCCGGCGAGTTCTTTGGCTGACACAAAGCGCTTCACTGCAACCGCCGTGGTTCCAACTGAACTGCGGCGAAGTCTCTCCGGGACCGTTTCTTCCAAGTCGCGATAGACGGTTGGGGTACCGGTGGTTAACTCTCTAAAATCGTTCGTTGGGCCGGCTGTCAGCATATATTGCCGCCGTATCTCCTCTGCCGATAGGGGTGCAGTAGTTGTTTCTATTGTTGCTGAAGTGTTGGGGGTGGCGGCCTGCCCTCTGGTCACGGAAGTGATCTTTGCGATCAATGCCCCAGTTGTGGTATCAGCGGCAAAGGTGTTGCCTGCGACGACTGCCAACCCAACCGCGACCGAAAACGAGATTCTGCACCCCATGCCTTCGAACAGAAAATGGGAAACTCTCAATGCTGTGCCCCTCCTGATATTAAGCGACAGACCGAAAACCGTACTAAAGCGCCTTCAGAACATCAATACTCAGAATCCAACGAGCCAAGAGGAAACTTCCACTTACCCCTCAGCCAAACTGAAGTAGAACCCTCACGTCCCGGGCTTCAGGCAACGCCATATCCGTGACGAAGTGCTTTCGAAACTTGCGGGAAGGCACATATCGCAGTTGCTCCGGGCCTGAAACCGACAGGACCGGAGAATTTGTAAGTAGCCTGAACTCCCGATGAAACATCCCCTCAATGAGGACCTCGGATTCTCCCTCATCAATTTGCTGAAGTTGAACACACCCCTCCAAATCCAAAATGCGGGTTTCGGGACCCAATAAGCGAAACAAGCGAACGGACCATGGCTCCATCCAGAGGGATTTCAGGGCCCGGATCATTCTGGTATTTGGGGCATCCCAAAGGGATTGTGGGAAGCTAAACTTTATCTGGTTTCGATCCTTACTTGTGTTCGCCACGACAAAAAAACCATTCTTTGTCAGGGAATGGTAAATCCCATGGCCAGATTCCAAAACCAGCTGCCGCCGCTGCTCCTGTTCGTAACCAAGAAGTGTCCTGACAATCCGACGCATCGGCGATGTGAACACGGGACCGTCGAGCGAAACTCCCACAAACCACGCCTCGCCGCCATCCCCAAATCGGCGACGGGTAACCACGGGTAAACCCTCGCATTGTGTTCGGTACACGACATCCACCTCCGCATCAGGCAAAAATCGCGGATGACAAAGTGTGGCGGAATTCACGAAACTCATTACACTGAAGACCCTGTCCGAGACGAAATTTGAGACGAACTCCACCTTTGTGGTGGACTCAAGAGACGCAATCCTCACCGGTTCTTCAACATCCACCCCGCAAAGGCTGAACATCTCCGGTGGGCGCAAACGGTATGTTTCAAAGCCATGGGCGTGATCCCAGCGATAACCGTTTCTTCCTCCAATGCAAAGAATACGCCGTTCGCCCCCCTCCCTTACCCAGCGTTCCAGCACCGCGACCTCTTCTGGCGGAATTGGCATGAACTCATAAAGAACAACCACTCGGACCTGCGGGTTCTGCTGTAGGTGGTGCGCAAGAGATTCCGCATAAAAGGTGAGAAAGGAAAAATTCCCCCCTTCCAGAATCTGCTGTGCGAAGTTCCAGTACCCCTTCCAAACGTCGCGCCAAGCCCTCGGATATGCGTGTGAGATACCGCTGTAGGAGAAGACAAACGCAACTTCCGCTGCCGGAGTGCCCAGGCGGCGCAGCATGTCATTGGTATGGGTCATGAGTTCCATGTGCGCGTGATCTGCCTGCCGGTTCTGGTTGTACCAATGGCGGCTCATACCGCAGGGCGCCGCTGCAGTGGCCGCGAGCGTATATCGTGTAAAGAACGCCAATGGAATCAGCGAATCTTCCCTGTTGGCTTCCGGGCTGTGCTCGTCTGAGGGATTGTTTACCATGATTATGGGTTTGCCGCTTTGATGCGCGAGACACTCATAATGGGCCAATTCAGGAACGCATTCGCCATTGGATGACTCCATGACCTGCGCATAGATATTGTCCGGCTGCATGCGCACCACGACAAAATCCATGTTCTGAAGAAACGTCAGTCGCCCAATATCGCAGCAGGAATTCCAGGTTTCCGCCGGGGTGTTTTCAAATGTGGGTGCAAAGAACCAGGGCATGATTCCGATCTTTTTGAAACCCGCCCGTTTCGCATGGCCGGAAAGCTGATCGTAAAACTCCACCAAAATATCCCGCTTGGCCTTCTGAACTGTCAGATACTCCACAGTTTCACTGAAACGAGTCGGGTACACCATCCCTGGGTACAGCGCCCGGAATCGCTCATGGAAGCGGTCCATTGTACCCGGAACGTCCACCCTCATCATCGGCTCCTCGAAGACGACCCAATCGAAATCAAAATCCCGAAATAGGGTGGACAAGTCTTTCAGGAAACGCAACCATATCTCCGACGCAAAGCTTGCGAAATGATACTTCCGTCCGCTTCCAGGGAAGTGCTCGTACACATGGCAGGTATTGTCCGCGTAGTACTGGGACTCGCTCAATGGAATGTCATCAAGGTGGGCTACCACCGATTGGATTTGCACACACGACGGTATCCCCCGCTCCCGCGCCATTCTCGTGAACTTGCGATACTGTGCTTGATAGGTCCCCAGAACGTCGCCCATGGGAAACGCATAAAACGCATTGTACGCGATGTCGAAGTTCCAGCGCTCAAGATCGGCAAAATACTGCTCAAAGTTTGGGTCCCCGTCAATTTGAGGCCCCGTTGGAAGAATGTTCAAGTGGCCCACCCCCAATCTGGGGTACATCTGCTAACCAGGTGAGTTTCCATATCAAGGCACTTCCTGATGTTTAAGGAATAAAGCCCCCCTGCGAGCGGTTCTCAAGTGCGGAACCATTCCCAGGCCCTTGGAGTCGTATGAATTGTTCAGTACCCGTACAATTTGCCTATAACAGAAGCCTGAAAACGCATGAAACAAATTGATTGCATTGGAGTTGGGTCAGAAGTATAAGCTAGCACACTGTTTGATTCCTTATGTGTAAAGGCGACCGTTGAGATGGCTGATAGTAGAATACACTTTGTGGGAATTGGCGGAATCGGAATGAGCGGCATTGCCCGTATGCTTCTGCATAAGGGCATGCATATCAGCGGTTCTGATTCCAAAGAGAGCGAAATTGTCCGCGAACTTCGCGCGCGCGGTGCCGAAATTCAAATCGGCCACCGGTCGGAAAATGTTCATGGTGCGGCGGAAGTGGTCACCAGCTCTGCAATATCAAAGGATAATCCGGAATGGTCTGAGGCGATACGCCTTGGGATTCCTGTAATGCACCGGTCGAAAAAGTTGGCACAGCTCGTCAATGCGCACCGTGGCATTACCATTGCCGGAACCCATGGCAAGACTACGACTACCTCGATGGTGGCCACGGTCCTTCACTCTGCAGGGCTCGTCCCCTCCTACGTAGTGGGAGGCATCATCAATACCTTTTCCGATAATGCCCGGATGGGAGACGGCGATTGGTTCGTCATTGAAGCAGATGAAAGCGATGGATCCCTTGTCGAGTATCGTCCCGAGATAGCCATTCTCACCAACATCGAATTAGATCACACCGATTACTACCGGGATCTCGCGCACCTCCATGAAGTCTTTGGCAATTACATTTCCAATATCCGCCCCGGCGGAATTTGTATCTACTGTGCTGATGATGAAGGTGCTCGAACCTTGGTGAGTGGACGCAATGGGTGCGAGTACTTATCTTATGGTCTAAAACCGGGCGCCCGACTGGTGGCCGGAGAGATCACCTTCAGCGACCTTGGCAGCCGTTTTCCCGTTCTGCTGGAAGGAAAAGAGCTGGGCCTCATCAATCTTCAAGTTCCTGGCCTCCACAACTGCCAGAACTGCCTTGCGGCAGTTGCTGTAGGATTGCGGGCGGGATTGGATTTCCAGACCATTGCCACGGGCCTCAATCATTTTAACGGCGTGCAACGCAGATTTCAAATTATTGCGCGCAACGGAAATTCCATGGTAGTGGACGACTATGCCCATCACCCCAGCGAGGTTAGGGCCACCCTGTCAGCCGCACGCCGGGCCCACAAGAGCCGTATCATAGCGGCCTTTCAACCGCATCGTTACTCCAGGACACAATCCTTCGCCCAGGACTTCGGCGCCGCCTTTGGCAACGCAGATGAAGTGATAATTACCGATATCTATGGCGCGGGTGAAGAGCCCATTCCCGAAGTGACCTCCGAACTTATCATCCAGAGCCTAAAGGCAAACAATCATCCCAATGTCCGGATGGTTCACGGTCTCGACAACCTGGAATCATTTTTGGCCGGCCGCATGCGCCCCGACGACATGGTCATCACCCTGGGCGCCGGCGACATTTGGAAAGTGGCAAAGTCCCTCGGCGAACGCATTCCCGTCTGAACTCTCGTTGCTTTAAGCTCTCAACCAGGGGAACTGGAGGGAATGGCAGAGCTCTTCGAAATTTGGAATTTCCGCGCTGAAGAGATGCTTGGCGGCAGCTAACAAATTGTCACATTCCTCACCGTTCATGGCGGTCGTGCCGTGTGCCAGAATGGAATTCCTGCGATAACTCAACATGTGGGAAAGTTCCTCATGCTCCTCGAACCTTAGCCCAAGCGGAGTACGCAAAATTGTGAGCAATTCAAACGATTTGCGCAGGCCGATTCGCAGCTTGCCATCGTCCACTGAGCGCATGGCCTCAAAGCTGACACGGTCTCTTGGCGGCACACGGCGAGTGTCCACATCGTCCGTATCCACATCGGCTCGCTTAAGAACCCACTGGGCGATCATCTCCAACGCCCGGTAAATTCGCGCCACGGCATCATCAAAACTTCCTTCCCTCTTCCGCCGGATGGCATTGTTCATCATGTCCGCAAAAGTCAATTCGGAGATCCGGTTCTGGGCGCAATCCGCGGCAAGCATGGACAGTTTCTCGATGACGTCCTTACCAATGCGAAACCGCGATTCCAACCCGTCATCGCCAGGGAGTTGATTCAGTGCCTCGAGCACTTCAGCGTAGCGAAAATTGTCCCAGTGGCTGTAAGCCTTCGCCAAACCATTTAAACACTGCACCGCCTTCTGGTCGTGCTCGCTAAGCAAAGACCCGTCAATTCGTGATAGCAGGTCGTGGGCCGATTGAAAACGCATCTCCTCGATTAGTCGCCGGCTGAAACTAAGTTCCCGGAATGCGGAGACACCTTCGAGCTGGGTTGTAATGGTCATGTTCCTTCCAGCGGTCTCGTGATAAATGTATCGTGCTTGTCCGCATTGGTGGAACAAAGCAGCCAGTACCGCCGCACTTCCCATGACCTTGGTGCCGCTAGTATAGTTGACTGAAATACTGTCCGCACTGAAGCCACGCTCAATGAGCCTGCGGATCGCATTGTTCGTCTCCGCAAAAATGACATCGAAACTGTGTGAACTGGCGAGAACTACGAACTCATAAGTACCCGCCGCGAGTTTGGCAGTGTCCGCTATCTTTTGGGCGTGGGACTGGCTCTCCTTGGATGCGACAAACACCACCAGTTCTGGCGAATACGCCTGGATGTCTTCGGCCAGAACATTCAATATATCGCTGCGCCCGTCTGGTGTCGTGCCAACGGTGACGATCAATGCTTTGGGCATGGTACGGCTACCACCTGTCTCTGTCTTAATAATGAAACCAGTAAGTCCCCGGCATCGCTTTTGGGATGTCAACCGCCTCCTTGCGCATCCTTGGCCTGCCTTCCTGGCAGGACAGCAGTTCCCAGGATGCCGTTGACACCTCCCCCATCGAGCGGGCAGGAAACAACCACCAGTGAAATACATCTATTCGGAAAATTACCGCGTCAACATTGGGGCCCATGTGTTTCCGACGGCCAAGTATTCCCTCATTCGCCAGAGGCTCCTGAATGACGACATCGCAGCCCCAGCAGATTTTGTGGAACCCGAACCTGCCACGACTGAAGAACTTCGTCTCGTTCATACCCAAGAGTTCCTGGACGACCTGACAAATTGCCGCTGGACGTCTCGGACCCGGCACAGTGAGTTGCCCCTCACAGACGAGATCGTAAGGGCCTACGTCACGGCTGCAGGCGGCAGCATCCTCGCCGCGAGGCTGGCCCTTACCACCCCCGACCGCATATGTGTTCACATCGGCGGTGGCTTCCACCACGCCTTTGCTGATCGAGCCGAAGGCTTCTGTTACCTGAACGACATCGCCATTGCCATCCGTCAGATGCAGCGGGAAGGCCACCTGCGGCGCGCTATGGTGGTGGATTGCGACCTGCACCAGGGCAACGGTACAGCGCATATATTTCAGGAGGATGCAGACGTCTTCACAATTTCACTACATCAGGAACACAACTACCCGCTGAAGCAACGCAGTGACATAGACGTAGGCCTCGACGACTATACCGCCGACGCCGATTACCTTGCCGCCCTGAGGCGGGTTTTTCCCGAGGCAGCCGAGCGGCATAAACCCGAGTTGATTGTCTATGTAGCCGGGGCTGACCCTTATGAGCAGGATCAACTCGGGAACCTTAAGCTTACCTTTGGTGGATTGGAGGCTCGCGATCGCCAAGTATTGGAAGATGCCGCACGCCTCAGAATTCCCTCCATTGTCGTTCTTGCGGGTGGATACGCGGCTAACACCGATGACACTGTTAGGATTCACACAACCACATGCAAAGTTGCAAGTGAAGTGGCCGCAAGAAACGCGACGACCGCTCCATAACTCAATTGGCA
>JAIBAT010000147.1 GCA_019695055.1 Candidatus Sumerlaeaceae bacterium
GCACACACCCGAAGGCTGGAAGATCGTCGGTGTTCAGTCGCGCCCCATCACCTTTGTCATCGAGTAGCATTGCCCCCAATCACGGCCCACGGTAAGGTTGACACGCCCGCACAGTCCCACCTAAAACTGTTCCCAATATCTCGCGGTGGCACGACGCCATCGCGCCCATGGGGTTTATGAAAGTCACCTGTCCCAAATGCAGCACCCGCGTGGAGGCCAGTGTCGCCGAGGGCGAAGTCGTCGTCTGCCCGAATTGCGCGGCGAAGTTGCGCGTGCGCCGCAAAGCGGCTGCCGCGCCCGCCGCGGCTGATTCCACGGACCTCGCGGACACAATACCGCTGGCGCAGCCGCTTTGTGCTGATCTCCCGACCGCGGAACAGGCAGACGCGCAGGCCGAGCCCGACGCCGAACCGGACCCTGAAACCCTGGCGCCGGGCTACAAGCTGGGGGCATACGAGGTCGCTGAGGTTGTGGGCCGTGGAGGCATGGCCACCGTTTATCGCGGCGTGGAAAGCGCCACTGGGACCCCGGTTGCCATCAAGGTATTGTCGCGCCGCTACTCCGCCAAGCCCGGTTTCGTCGCCCGATTCGAGCGCGAGGCGCGGGTGCTGACCGACCTGCGCCACCCCAACATCGTCAATATCCTCGGTCAGGGGGTGCAGGACGACCACTACTTTTTTGCCATGGAATTCGTGGAAGGGGTGACGCTGGACCAGTTGCTCCACGTCACGGATTTGGATATCGGTCGCTTCAAGCACATCATCCGCGAGGTTTGCGGCGCACTGACCCACATCCATTCCCGCGGCATCGTCCATCGCGACATCAAGCCTGCCAACATCCTGATCGACCGGCAGGGGAATGTCAAACTCCTCGACTTTGGGGTTTACCATGTGGCGCGAAATGGCCGCCGGGCATCGCGGCGCGGCGCCACCGTGGGCACCACCCGCTACATGGCTCCGGAGCAGGCCGAGGATCCGGCTCAGGTGGACTCGCGGGCCGACATCTATTCCCTTGGCGTCACTTTCTACCGGATGTTCACCCACCAATACCCCGGATCACCGGCGGTTCCCGCGTCGCAGCTTAACACGGCGCTCCCCGCGGCAGTGGACCATGCCCTCGACAAGGCCATGCAGGCCGACGTGAACGAACGCTACCTGATCGTCGAGACCTTTTGCCAGGACCTGATCACGGCGCTGGACCATGCCCCCACTGGCGCAACCCCCACGCCGCCCCGGGGCACACCCCTTGGGTCGGGGACCTACCAAAAGGCCATGGAGGTGCCCATCACCGAGGTCAACCTGCCGTCCGATGGCTCCTTCTCGAGTGGCAGTATTCCGGCGGTGTCGCAGGAGCAGTTGACCGCATTCCACGGTCCCGGTGGCCGCCCCGCTCCGGAGCAGTCGGTGCTCGTCCGGCGGTTGACCTGGCTCGCCGTGTTCAGCTTCGGCACCCTCGTTGTCACGGCGGTGGCCGTTTACTTCATTCTGAGCGGCCTGCGGCGCTGAGCCCGGGCCGGCGGGAAACGAATTTTGTCCGTCGGGGGCAATGTAGTCATTTCCGGTGTCTTTTAATGCCACCCACGGAAAGGCCTGAGACTTGAGCTACGACAACCTGCGCGACTTCATCGCCGCGCTGGAAACGGCCGGCGAGTTGCGCCGGATCAGCATGGAAGTGGACCCCATCCTCGAACTCACCGAAATCGCCGACCGGGTCATGAAATCACCGGGTGGCGGACCTGCGCTCCTGTTCGAGCGCGTTAAGGGTTCAAAGATGCCGCTCCTCATCAACGCCTTCGGGTCCAGCAAGCGCATGCAGATGGTGTGCGGCTCGGAAAAGATCAACGAGGTCACCGAGAACTTCCTCGCCATGCTCGAGCCCAAGGGCTCGCTGAGCTTCCTCGAAAAGCTCAAGATGCTGCCGAAACTGAAACAGATCAACGACATCTTCCCCGTCGACGTGAAGAAGGCCCCGTGCATGGAGGTCGTCGTGGACGACCCCAGCTTCGACCTGATGCCCGTGTGTAAATGCTGGCCGGACGACGGTGGGCGTTTCATCACCATGCCCATGGTCTTCAGCCGCGACCCGCGCAACGGCGCGACCAACTGCGGCATGTATCGGCTCCAGGTTTTTGATTCCAAGACGTGCGGCATGCACTGGCACCTGCACAAGGGGGGCGCCGAGCACCTGCGCCGCATGAAGGAGAAGGGCGAGGTGCTGCCCGTCACCATCGCCATGGGTGGCGGCCCCGCCGAGATCTTTAGCGCCACCGTGCCCCTGCCGCCGGATATTAACGAAATGATGTTCGCTGGCCTGCTGCGCGGTTCGCCGGTGAAGGTGACGAAAAGCCGCACGAACGACCTGCTCATTCCCGCGGATGCGGATGTGGTGTTGGAAGGTTATGTGGACCCCGCCGAGATGCGACTGGAAGGCCCCTTCGGCGACCACACGGGTTACTACTCCCTCGCGGACATGTACCCGGTCTTCCATCTGACGGCCATGAGCATGCGCCGCGATCCCGTTTACATCCACACCATCGTGGGCGTGCCGCCCATGGAGGACGCCTACATCGGCGAGGCCATCGAGGCGCTATTCACCCCGATCATGAAGAAGCAGTTCCCCGAAATCGTGGACATGCACATGCCGGTGTGGGGCTGCTTCCACAACCTGATGATCATCGCGCTGAAAAAGAGTTATCCGGGCCACGCGCGCAAGATCATGCACGGCATCTGGGGACTGGGCCAGGCCATGTTCACCAAGCTGATCCTTGTCGTGGACGACGACGTAAACATCCGCAACTACGGGGAGCTGACGTGGCGAGCCAGCAATTGCGTGGACTATGCCCGCGACGTGGAAATCGTGAAGGGCCCCGTGGATGACTTGGACCATTCCTCCGCCATGCACCGTTTGGGCGGCAAAATGGGCGTGGATGCGACCACCAAATGGGCCACAGAAGGCCACACCCGCGAATGGCCCGACATCATCCGCATGAGCGACGATGTGAAGAAGCGGGTGGATGAAATCTGGGGGCAGTTGGGTATGTAGACTAGTAAAGCCGATTGGAGGAGCGTCCATGCCCCGAATGATATTTAGGATTCTGACCCTTCACGCTTTGGTCATACTCTGGTTTGTCGGTTTCAACGGTGTGAATGGAATTCAGGGACTTGGTGTCGGAATGGGATTGCTGCCAGCACGCGGGAACCAATATGAACGCTACAGTGATCTGCTCTATTTTCTCGGGTGCATTTGGATATTGGCCGCAGCTTTTCCAGGCAGTAATTACAATTTCGCGCAAGATGCCAGAAAACGTGGGGCGGGCATTTTCTTAACCGTCCTCGCAGCCTGTTTCTCCCTGACTTTCGTCATCCCGCTAAGTGTGATTTCGTACCTGGATAAGCTCAATGGTGAAGGGTATGCTTGCTTGTTTCTGGTAATCACAGTGCTGGGCCCAACACTTGCATTACTGGCCGGGACAGGTTTTGGTAGCAGGCGGTCATCCCTAACGGTTCGCTCCTGCGTCGGGGTTTGCCTCGTCTTGATTTATGGTGCCTTTGGAGTTCTGGACATTGAGTTGGTAGAAATTAAGACATTGGTTTGGCCTTTTATTGGGATTGCGAATATTGCTGCCACAGTGGTCGTGTCAGCTTGTCTTTACTTCGTTGTTACCACCCCATCAAATGGGGCGAGCTCAGCAACTGCTCTTGTCTAAATTTTAAACGCGCTTTGGTAAGGGGAGAGGTGTAGGTTAGGGAACTAGCTTGAAATTCACGCGGCTTTGTGATCTCCAATAAACATGAGCTTCTATCGCAACGGTGACGATTCCGGTCCGAAAGCGACTCCTTTGATTGCTGGCCTCAGAAGCAAGAGTCTCGTTCACTATTGGACGCCGCTGTGCCTGCTGTGGATTGGAGCAGCTCTGTCGACTTCGGTGCTACTACTTCTCCTTTCCGTTGAGCTATCCATAAGCGGTGGGTTGGCGCACATGGGGTATTCCTCTTACGCCCTTCCGCTTTATTTGCTGCGTTGCGGGATATGTCTCTGGATGGCGTGGAAATCGAGATCGTGGCTTCGAACACCTGTCTCGCCGGCTATGAAATGGGCCCGCACGGTAGGCCTGACCCTCGTGGGTTTGGTGGCCATCCTTGGTCTCGCGAGAATCTTCTTCTTTTTTGATCCCTACGACAAAGCTTGGGCCACGATTAACCCATTCTGATTCGTGGGGCTGAGATACTGAAAGTAGCGCGTTCGTTGCTGGATTTGGTCGAGAAGCCACGCGGAAGCTGCTCCCCATCAAATGTAAGGTTGGGCCATTATCCTTACATTTCGAGATGCGAAATGTAAGTTTCATATAGCGGCAATCCTATTGATTGGGAAGGCTGCATCGAATGACTTTGCTCAATTCACTTAGCCCTTGCCCACCGCCGCGACGTAAACGACATCCTCGACTCCGAATTTCAGATCGAGCGCGGTGCCGATTCGGCGGTCATCAAAACCTGCGATGGGAAGGGCCGCGAGCTTCATGGACGCTGCAACCAGTAGCAGATTTTGCACGACATGCCCTGTTTCAAGGAGCGCTATGCGGTAGCCGCGTTCGCCGTATTTGGTTAGGACGTGTTTCCACAAAATGGTGAATATGAAGGTAAGAGCTGGCTTTGAATCCGACTCGCCTGCCAATATGGCTTGGCCGGCCGCCTCGACACGGCCGGCGTCTTCGGTCACGAGTTCGAGGCAGTTGTCCACGACGTTGAGATGGTGAATTCCGGCGCGAAGTCCGTCCACCCGGTGATTTGCCAGGTAGATTTCGACCGGGTAGAGTGCCCCCCCGGACGGATAGGCCCGTAATGGTTGGGTGAGGTCTGGATCCGATGGGTGCTGAAGCGTGCCCGTCTGGCCGAAACTGGCTGTCAGCAACATTTTCAGCTCGTCCAGTGAAAGGGAAGCCTCGGAAAACCGCCGAATCGTGCGCCGGCTGCGAAGCGCGTCGAACAGGGAAGTCTTTGGTTCGCGCAGGCGACCACTGGATCCGAGTGGGACCCGGTGTTCAATCGGGTAGGTCTTGTGACCCGTCATGGCTTGGCGGATCAACTCATCGTCGCCCAGGAATGCCTGAATGGATTCCAGGTCCTGCGACAGGGTGTCCCGGCAGATGCTGGAGTTTTCGTGATAAAGGGCGGCCATGGGCGCGAGCTTGCTGATCATGGGATTCTCCTATGGGCAGGGGTGAGGAATACGATTGGGGAACGACGTATTGGCAGTCACTCCGCCGGGAAACACTGTCGAAAGGCGTTGGAGTCGGTTGCCTCCCAGATGAGGCCAGAGGTGATTGCCGTGCAACGGTTGAAGGCCTGGGACGACGACGCGCATGACACATAGTCCAAGTTCGGCCACGTCCGGTGTGGTCATTTCCACGGCATACGCGTGGAGACCGTGGCTTTCCAAACGGTGCAGTATTTCGGCAAGTGTCATGGGTGGGGTTTCCGCGAGGGGCTGTACGTGTGGGCCATTCCACCAGACATTTAACGCGGCTCCATGCTCTGAGTGGACCGAATGGAAAAGGGCGTGTTCTGCAAAACCCGACACGTTCCGAAAACCGCGCGATGCACGCCACCCCGGTTGCTGGCGCCGCAGGAATCGAACGTAGGCGCGGCCATGGGCGGCCTCAATCAGTGCCTTTCGGAGAGCACCGGATAGCGTGACACCGGCGGATGCACCGAAGGAGACGATATTTCCGACGGATGAATGCCCGCCAAGGAGGACGCCCGCGACGGGAATTCCCAGGGAGGTGGTGAGATTCAGCAGCGCTATCCGAAATCCCCGCTGCTGTGCTTCGGCTATAATGTACCCCGCATCGGAGGACGAAACCGCGTCAGCTGGTGACACATGGGGGGCGGAGACGTTTCCGAGCCATGACAGAGCAACCGCATCTCTTTCGATCACCTCGCAAAGGGCGCGCAGGGTTGCGTCCTCCCGGTTCTCACCGCAGGCTAGTCCCGTGGAAAAGCTGGGTGCGACCAGGGGTTCTTCCGCGCGCTGCTGGTACGGGTGCTGAACGGAATATGCGGGAACCCAGGCTTCCTTCGTGCCGCCTAGACGACGGGCTTTGACCCATCCCAAAAGATCTTCTGCCGTCCACTTACGAAATGGGAAGTCCGAGATTGGGGCCCGATGCTGTGCGTCGGAAAATAGTGCGAATTGTTTGGGAGAAACCACGTCGCCATCCAAATCGCGAGTGGTACCAAAGACTACGCGGTGCGGGCGCTCGAACGCCGCGCAGTACCGCTCCACGCCTTCCCCCACGCAGGCCTGGCGGGCATCTTCGCGGATCAGCCCTGCGCCGCTGCATGCACGGGGCGCCTCCGCGCCACCGAGGGGCGATGTATTGGCGAGAGTCCCACCGCACAGGAAAAGATCGAAGTCATCCGGCTCGCCTGCCACATCGGCAACGTGGGCAAGGACTCCCAGATGTGGGCCGACCAATTCCTCGCACAAAACGTCGGAGATCATGGGGAAACCGCTGCGCAATGTGGGCACCAGGGAACGCGGAGGACCCGCTCCTTTTCCATTCTGCATTCGGTGGGAAAGTAGAACAGGGATCGCCCGGCAGTGGCCGAGTTGCAGGGTGTCTTCAGGAATCCGGCGACCTGGTGTGATACCAGAGCCGCCGCGAGTTGTACGAGTTCCGGCGATTGAGTTCCGGATGCCATCGGCGGGAGCTGACCACCAGCCCATTGTTCGAATGAGTTGTACGCATCCGCGTGCGCCCGGTGGCTGTTCATTCTGGCCGTGAAACAGTGGTAACAGGCGGTTCGCCCCGGCACAAGGATTGGCCCCGCGAGCAGTCGGTCTTCCCATGCGCCGCAGAGCATCAGCGCGCCGCCCGTTTGGTCGCTCAGGATTTGCTCGTTTAGTTTCTGAAGATCTTCAACGGGCACGTCATGCATGGGAGCGATCGTAATATCCGCAAGTGCCCCCTCCTGGGGGATTCGTGGATTTAGCGCGCCCGCAATCGCGGCCGCGAGCAGCGAAGCTCCCAAGACGCTGATTGTGCATTGGCCGACGAACGGGAGGAGTTGCGCTGGCGGATGCAAGGTGATTAGCCCGTTCTCCTTCAATTCGAAAAGCACGTCCTTCAGTTCATCCACACGGCAGGGGAGGTCGTTGGCTGAGGTTAGCTCATCAATACTTTGAAGGCCCGCCAATCTCGAACTCAGCCACGGCAAAACCGCTTGAAATAATTCTCCTTCGAGGAATGCGACCTCCTGAAACCCCCACCGCACCTGCCAGCGCCCATCGTCCGCGGGCGCAAGGACAGCGCCTTCGCGCAACCTGGGGAAATCGTCCGCTTTCGCTTCTCCGTTATAACCGGATGATATTCGCATCGAAAAGCATTCCGATTCCCGCGCCCAGAACAAGACCAGTGAATGCATAAATGACGAGATAAAGGATGGCCCGCCCCAGCTTCACTTTACCATCCGGACGCGAAGGGTCATATCGTCTTGAACTACGGCTGGCCAGAAAGAGGCCAAGTGCCAGTCCTGGCACGAAATTCCAGGACCAATAAGAGGGGGAACCAAAAAATAATCTTCCCAAATGAGACCCCAGGGCCGCGAAAAGAAATTCCGAGGCAATGCCCAGTGGTATGCAATAAAGGGCGGCATAGTAAAAAAAGACCGAACGAAATGTAATCGGGACCAGGTCTGCCTCTTCAAATTGTCCCCTGTGGCGCCTTGGGGTCTTCACAAGGCCGGTTTCCATTCGCGGAGTGTCCGCCGGAACCTTCCGTAATTTGCCACGGGTGAGCATAACGATTCCCGTCAATCCGCCCACCAGCAAGCCTGCGGCACCCCCGATGATTGTTGCGCAGCAGGTTGTCGTGCAGCAGCTGACGGTTGCGGAGCGATTGGTTGCGTGCGGGAAATCGCCTTCCGTCCGGGTCACGCGAAGACGTGATTTGTTGGGGCGTTTCCTCTCCGTGTTCATCGTGGGTTTGTTCCCGTGGTCTCAATGTCAATAGGCCTGGAAAAGTAATCCGGATCGGAAGCTTTCAGGCTCTTGACTCGCGCGTCAACGGCATCAAGCAGTTTCCCGAGCCGTTGCCGCATCGCAAAATTCGTGACCCACTGCAAAATGTAGTCTACGGTCGCGGAAACCTGGTACCGAAGGATGACCTTTCCCTCGGAGCCTTTTTCCACAATCCATGCACCCTCGTTGTGTCGCAGTGTTCCCTTGCTCTGGCGCCATCGAGCCATCCTGACGGGCCCTTCCTCGGTCAGCGTGATTTCCAATTCCAACTCCTGGTCACCAAATGGGAGGTTTAGCTTTTGTTCCTCGAGCCGTGTGCCGTTCGGACCGGGGCGCACCCGGGTGTAAGCGACAAAAGGCATGAATTCATCGAAACGACCCTGATCCGTCACAACCTTCCAGAAGTGATCCGGGTTTCCGTCATACAGGCGCGAAAATTGAACGGCTGTGTGCTTTCCATCCCGCCACATGACCACCTGTGAGATGGGGCCGTTTTTCAGTTCCGCTTCCGACGGCCATCCGGCCGTGACGTGCGATCCGTGGTACCACACCCACGGAATGATGAGGCAAACGGCGATGACGCAGACCCACACCAGCCGAACCAACCACGCTGGCTTTCCGCCGGCGGGTTCGCCTGCTACCGCGTCCGAATCCGGATCGAGTTCTTTTCCATTCTCAGGAAGAGGCTTGCTGGGGTCCATGGTGCAATTTCATGGGAATGAAAATCCTGCGCAAGAATCAACAGGTTTCGCTGATATCTTTAGAGATCCAAAGACCGCCCCCACATCAAGCCACAGGCCCGTAGTGGGGTCCCCATTTCGCAGCGAGGGTTTTCCCCTGCGTTCGCAGCGCGGCGACCTCTTCCCTCGACAGAGGAGAGAAGCTCTTCGCCCACTCGACGTTTTGCTTCAGCTCCTCGGCGTTTTTCATGCCGATGACGGCGCAGGAAACGCCGGGGAGGCTGAGCGCGTAGCGGAACGAGGTGGCATGGTGCTCAATCGGCAACAGGCTGTCGGCTTTGCGCCCCGAGCCGCCGCCGTAAACCTTCATGGCCACGAGGCCCACGTTCTTGCGCGCGGCGGCGGGCCACACCTTTTCCTCAAAGTCGTAGGTGTTGCAGTCCACAAAATTGACGGCGTTCATCATGACGTCGATGCCGTATTTCTCAAGAATGGGCAGGAAGCGCCCGGGGCGATTGTGGCCGGTAACGCCGACAAACCGCGCGAGGCCCTCGCGCTTAACCTTGGCGAGGAACTCCATCACCCCGCCGGGTCCCATGACGACCGCGGGGTCCATTTCATCTGCCCCAAGGCTGTGGGCGTAGACGAGGTCGGCGTGATCGGTCTGCAATTCCTTGAGATTGCTTTCCAATAGCCGCAGTGCGTCGTCGGCCCGGGGCTTGAAACATTTCGTGACAAGGAACACGTCCTTGCGCCGCCCCTTGAAGGCATGGCCCAACTGAAGCTGGGCCTGTCCGTAGCCGGCGAAGTTGGGGGCGGTGTCAAAGTAGGTGATGCCCATCTCCAGGGCTGACTGAAAGAGTTGGACGCCATCTTCGAGGGTTCTTTGGGTGCCTACCGGGCCGGTGCCGTAGCCCAGAATGGGAACTTTCAGGCCAGTCTTACCTAACAAACGTGTGGGGAGGGTTTGCGCGGGCGGCTGAGTCGCTGCCAGAGCGCCAAGAGGCAGCCCGGCCATGGCGGCTCCGGTCAGGCCCACTTTGAGAAAATCACGACGGGGGATTCGTGAACTCATTTTCAGTCTCCTGAAATGCTATGCTAAATCAGTTGGCGTTCAGTTTCCATTCGCAGGCCGCGGCCTGCTTGCGTCACCCGCCGAGGCGGTTCATCGTGTAGAAGGAGGAGTGCACGAAATCCGGGGAGTTGATCAGGTGCTTTTCCGGTTTTCGTGCGATGGCGTGGTACAGCAGCTCCCGGATTTCCTCATCCGTGGCGCCGTTGCGAAACGCCCCGCGGAAATCCACCTCGCCGTCGCGCATCAGGCAGCCGCGCAGCATGCCGTCGGACGTAAGCCGCACGCGGTTGCATCCGGCGCAAAATTCATCGGACACGGGCGTGATGAACCCGATCCGCCCGAGGGAGTCCTTCAGGCGCAGCACGCGCTCGGGGCCTGAGGTTTTGGCATCCGTTTCCACTGGTTCCAGTTCCTCCCGCTCCTCGATGCGGCGGCGGATGTCGGCGCAGGGGAACACCTTGCCGCGCTCCCAGTGGGCCTGGTCGCCGCCGATGGGCATGTACTCGATGTAGCGGATGATGAACGGATACTTTCGCGTGAGCAGGGCGAAGTCCACGACCTCGTCCTCGTTAAACCCGCGGATGACGACCATGTTGATCTTCAGGGGCGCGAAGCCGGCGTCGAGGGCCGCCATGATACCGCCCCACACGTCATCGAACATGTCAAACTTGGCGATTTCCTTGAAGCGGTCGGCGTGGAGCGTGTCCAGGCTGATATTAAGGCGTGTCAGTCCCGCGGATTTCAGGTCCCGGGCAAACTTACGGAGCAGCGTGCCGTTGGTGGTCATGGCAAGGTCGCGGATGCCGGGCACGGAGGAAATCATATCGACGAGTTTGGGCAGGTCCTTGCGGACCAGAGGCTCGCCGCCGGTGAGGCGAACCTTGCTGACGCCTTCGGCTGCGGCGACGCGCACGAAGCGGGCAATCTCCTCGAAGCTCATGATCGTTTCGCGCTCCAGCCAGTCGGGACCTTCGTGGGGCATGCAGTACTGGCAGCGCAGATTGCAGCGGTCGGTCACCGAGATGCGCACGTAGGTGATGGCACGACCAAACGGGTCCACCAGCCGCCCGGGGGCGCTGGCTTCCGTCCCGGTCGCCGCGCTGGCGGTGGGTATCGCGGGGGAGATGCTCATTCCTGTGGTCAACTACTGACCCCGGGCAGGGCTATTTGCAAGGGGATAGGCGTGAATGCGATATGCCCTTGCAGTGGGCGCCCCCGGGCCCATAGGTTCGCGGCGTGAGTCTGCTGCTGCTATTCGCGGGTTTTGTTGTGGCGCTCGTACTGGTTGCAAAGGCGCCGCGATTCACCCGAACCGCCCCCGGTGAGCTTGCCGGGGCGTTGCTGGCATTTGCCGTGCTCGGCTTCGCTGGCTGGCGGATGGCCTTTCCGTCGCAGGAGGTGGATTTCGACACGTGGTCGCACCTGGTGCGTTGGAAGTTTGGCCGCACGGAGGAACTCTATAAGATGCACCGCCCGATCCAGTACGCCATCGAGCATTGGCTCTATGGGGGAGCCGTGGCGTTTGGTTTCGGTTGGCCGCAATGCCGGGTCGTCACCTGTCTCGTTTCGCTCGCGGTGTCGTTCTGTATCCTGCTTTCGGGGCGCCGCATCTTTTTTAGCGGCGGGGGAGTGGAGGGGGCCATGCTCTGGCTCTTTGGATTTCTGCTCTCGGCGGGCGGCGAGTTCATGGTGGATTCATGGAATGACCACTGCGTCTTGATTCCTTTCTACCTGGCGGGCGTGGCTGCGATGCTGCGGTGGCGCACGAACCCGAAGAAGTACGCCGTAGTCGTGGCGCTGCTATTCCTCGCGGAGAGCCTTTGCCATTCTGCCGAGCCTTGGCTATGGGCGGCGGCGCTGCCGGTTGTGCTGCTGGGGCGCGATTCGCGGAAATCGCGCACGGCCCAAAGTGTGATGCTGGTGGGGCTGGTCATGGCGCTGTTCGTGCTGATCGGCGCGGCAATTGTGAGTAGTTTCCCCGGCGGTGGCACGGCTGGGGCCAAGTATATCGATTCCTATCGCAGCCACCAATGGTCGCTCCCGCATTTCCGCGAATACGCCGAGTCATTCTCGCGCGGAGGTGTCGGCGAGATTCGAGCGAGGTTGCTTTTCCCGGTGCTGGCCCTGGTGGTATTGGTCCTTGCCCCCGGCGCGATTCGGTTCCGGCGTCCTTCGAGCTTCATCTTTTGCGCGTTATTCCTGATTTCAGTTGCCTATCCGTGGCTCTACGAGACTGCCAATCCCGAGCGCTACTACACCATCGCCGTGCTATGGCCCATCCTTGGGGTTCGCGGCATCCAGCGATTGAAATCGTTGGCACGCCTTCGCCGCCGAAACGCTTCGCGGCCTGTTGCGCACTGGAGCCTGAAATTCGGCGCTGTTCTGTTGTCGGCGCTATTTGTGACGGGAGCCTTCGCGCGTATGCCCGTCGAGTGGCGCGCGCGGAACGCAGAGCAAACCTATAACGAGTACGGCAAACGACTCGGCGACGAACTGGACCCAGTAGGCGTGTTGCTGGTGGCGCCGGAGGGGAGCTTCTATTTGTGGATGGAGTATTTCTTTGAGGGAGAGGTGCGGCGATACAAGGAGGGCGACAACATCGCCGCGATTTTGGCAAGCTATGGCAACCGGCCAGTCTATACAAACGAAGGTTATGCCCGGAAGATGCGCGAAGTGGGCATCAAACCCGGAAAAGTCATTTTCGAGCGGCCAGGTGATCCCGCTTCTGTGGTGTACCAACTCGGCGACTGGTAACCGACGCCTCAGCGAAGCGGCGTCGCCTCGAACTTGATGATTCCGAGGTCATACTGGCCCGCCGAGACCTCGACGATGCCAAAGATGACGTGGGTGACACGGGTTTTTTCGAGGTCGAGGTTCCGCTTCCGGATTTCGGCTTCCTCGAGGCGGCTCATCTGGGCCACGGACTCCTTGGAGAGTTCGAACACCTCATAGGTGCCGGGGCTGGTGTACTTGTGGGAGTAAAACCGGTCGCTGCCGCTGCCCGCGCTGCTGAGGAAACTCTGCGAGCCGGTGTTTTCAAGCTGCTTGCGCACGATTCGCAGATCGTATTTCACCATGATTTCGTCCACGATGTTTTGCGGAACACCGCTCAGTTCCAGTTCGCGGACCGTGCCTTTTGGCCCGGTGCCGATTTCCAGGTCGCGGGCGCGGCCCGCCATGGCCTTCATGGCGGTCTGTTCGGCCTTGGTTGAGGCGTCCAGCAGTTCCTGGTTAAGCTGGGCGCGGAGCTGGTCCCGTTCCTGCTCGAGCTCGCGCCGCGTGGCGTCGTCGAGTGTGGTGGGTTTCGGCGGAACCGGCTGCTGGTCGGCCGGAGGCGTGGGTTCAGACTTTGGTGGCTCCGGCATTTCCGCAACGGCGGGGGCAACCTCGACCGGCATTGGCATGCTGGCCACGAGGTAGCGTGGCTGGGGCGCCTCGGTGGGCGGCTCCAGTTCGACCAGGAAGCTACCGCGCCGACCGGGGTCGGGCCACTTGCCCCTTGTGGTCAGCATCGCCGAGAAGAGCAAGGCGTGAAGCAGCGCCGCGCCAAGCCACGCGATGAGGATGTTGCGGTTCGACATTGTAATTGTTAAATACAGGCAACGAGCTTTGGAATTGGCAAGGGCCTTGTCCGCTGGTTACTGCGCACCGATTTTTCTCGCACGCGGCAAATTGGCGTTCTGAGTTGGCACTTAACAAGTTATGGCTATGTCCGACACATCGCTGACGAATGAGCAGATAGCCGCCGCTTTTCAGCAGCGGATCGGCGCGGGGCAGGTGCAGCATCGGCTGTTCGAGCGCACCGCACGGGCTGGGGATGCCAGCATCTATCGGCTGCTGCCGCGCGTGGTGGTGTCGCCGCGAAACGCGGAGGATGTGTGGGCGATACTGGATTATTGCCGCGAGGCGGGGCTTTACCTGACGTTTCGCGCGGCGGGGACATCGCTGAGCGGGCAGGCCGTGACCGACGGCGTGCTGGTGGATGTGGCGGCACACTGGAAGGGGTTGCGCATTCTGGACGGTGGGAGGCGCGTGGCCGTGGAGCCGGGCGTGGTCGGCGCGCATGTGAATGCCTTTCTGGCGCCGCACCGGGCCAAGATTGGCCCGGACCCGGCAAGCATCAACGCCTGCATGATGGGTGGCATCGCGGCGAACAATGCCTCGGGCATGTGCTGCGGGGTGCAGTACAACAGCTATCACACGCTGGCGTCGATGAAGCTGATGCTGGCGAACGGGTGGTCGGTAGACACGGCGGAACCGGGCGCAGCGGCGAGGTTTGCCAGGGAGCAGCCGGAAATTACGGCGGGATTGGCCACACTGCGGGATGAAATCTGTAAGCGCGCCGACATCGTGGAGACGCTCCGGCGAAAGTTCTCCATCAAGAACACCTGCGGCTACAGCATGAACGCCTTTGTGGATTATACGGAGCCGCTTGATATTCTGGCTCACCTGCTCATCGGTAGCGAGGGCACGCTGGGCTTTATTTCGGAAATTACCTTGAACACCCTGCCGGACAAGCCGCTCAAGGCGACGGCTTTGGTGTTTTTCCGGAGCCTGATCGAGGCGGGCGCATCCATCAAGCCCCTCGCCGATTCAGGCGCCGCGGTGCTTGAAATCATGGACAGGGCAGCGATGAAGTCTGTGGCCGACGAGATGAATTATCCGTTCGAGCTGCAGGGAAATTGCGCGGCGTTGCTCATTGAGTTTCAGGAGGACGACGAAACGGGGCTGAAGCAGCGCCTCGACACTGCCCATGGGATTCTTGGCCGGTATGAGCTGCTGGCGCCGGTGGACTTTACGCGCGATCCGGCGTTGCAGGCCGCGTTCTGGCACATGCGCAAGGGACTTTTTCCCAGTGTTGGCGCCATGCGCGAGATGGGCACGGCGGTGATCATTGAGGATGTCTGCGTGCAGCCCGCGGACCTCGCGAACCTGATTCAGGACCTGCAGCAAATGTTTGGTCGGCACGGCTTTGATGATGCCATCATCTTCGGCCACGCAAAGGACGGAAATGTCCACTTTGTGATCTGCACGGACTTCTCGCAGGAGGAGCAAACGCGGCGATACGCGGGACTGATGGACGAACTGACGTCCACGGTGTCGGGAAAATATGGCGGTTCGCTCAAGGCTGAGCACGGCACGGGGCGTAACATCGCGCCGTTCGTCGAGCAGGAATGGGGCCCTGAGATTTACGAGATGATGTGGCGTGTGAAGCG
>JAIBAT010000086.1 GCA_019695055.1 Candidatus Sumerlaeaceae bacterium
TCCTTGGTGTTCTTGGTGCCTTGGTGTTGAGATTTTGCATTCTTGCGCTGGTGCGAGCACTCCGTTGCCGCACCTACCAGCAGGAGCACTCCGATGCGACTTCCACCGTCTTACCCAGAACTCAGAACCCAGAACTGCCTCCCCTTGGTGCCTTGGTGATTTGGTGGTAAGATTTGCTTTTTCGCTTTTAACTCAGAACCCAGAACTGTTCCCCCCGCCCCGACTACGGCTTTACCGTCTTCCCGTCCCCATCCGTGTGCCGCACCGGTTTAAGCGTCCCGTTGTCGGACACGCTCTCAAACACCCAACCTTTTGGAACTTTCTTGTAATTGATGGTCAGCGTTCCCTGCGCACCAACCGACGAACCCAGGAATTCTGCCCGAACGGTATACTCGACGCCGGTCGGAGTCTCCTTTTCCCCAACCAGGTCAAAAGTCCCAAACTCCTCAAGCCGATCAAAATGCCAGACCGGTGGCCTCGGTGGGCCCGACGAACCAAATCCTGGTTCCTCCTCGCTTGCCGACCGGCCAAGGAGATCCTGCTTCATTTCGTCCAGTGTTGGCTTTTCCGTCCGCGCGACAGCGGGTTTCGCAACTGCACGGGAACGAAAACTGCCCGGCGTAAAGATGGTCATTAGCACGAGCAAGGAGACCACCATCGAGTTATAGGCGAAGTGAATGATCATCGGCGGCACCAGGGAACCCGTCCTTACTCGCGAAAGCGTCGTGGCCAACCCCAGGGCCGCGATGGGCACCAGCGCCATTTCCTGCCCGCGAAGCTGGTAGTAATGCGCCGCTGTAAACCAGGCCACGGTGATCACCATCGCCACCGCGGTCCCCAACCGGCGCCGGAACACTGGAAGGAAAAACCCCCGATACCAGATTTCCTCTGACAGGGGAGCCAGCAAGAGCAAAGCCATGTACACAACTCGCGACGTCGGATCCACCTGAATCTCACTGATCATCGACGTTCCTTTGCCGATGTACCGCAAAAAGAAGCACGCAAAAACAAACAACAACACTCCCAACCCCGCATTGCCGAAGACCGTCGCCACCGAGGGACGCTTGATCGCGAAGCCCTCCGCAAAGGACCTGCCGTACCTTTTGCAAACATAGTACCAGGCGACCACCAGGCTGCAGAAACTCGTACCCAGGGCGATGTGGGGGATGTACTCCGCCACAGGATTCCTGGGTTGGCCTGCCTCCCCGTGCCTGATGATGGTGATGACCATGGCCAGCAGGAAGCTGACGCAAAACTCAAACAGCAGGCAAACGAGGCTCCCGCAGAACAAATCCATCAGGGTGGCGTCCTGGGGTGCACTGACCTCCTCGAGGCCTTCGGAATCAGGCTCGAAATCCCCGGATTCCGCCATTGCCAATTCCGCAAGGGTCGCCTCGCCCTCCTCTGCACCATCCGTCCCGGGCACCTGATCCATCAGCCTGTCTCCAGTTTGAGATTCATAACTTGTGGAACTCCCTGCCGCATTTCAATGAACGGCTGGTGCCACCCAGTGCTGAGTGAGTGGGTGGTGTAAAGCTTTATGATTGGTCAGTGACAAATTTTGGATCATTCCCAAAGCTGGCCGGTTCCGCTTTTTTATTTGTGGACTTTCGCTATTGAATGAGGCGGCCTATCCCATAGGATCATGAACGGCTCCAGTCCAGACACACCCTCTGAATCTCAGGCCCCTGCGCATAGGGCGGCCGACACTTCCGTGTCCGTTCGCACCATTGCCTGGGGTTTGATCATCGCCCTCGTGATACTTCTCTTTTTTCTTGAAGCCAGCGGCCCCCTGGCCGTCCTGATTTTTGTCTCAATGGTTCTTTGCATCATCACCCCGGAGTGGGAACGCAGCAGCAGGAAAAACTGGGAATGGCAGCATTATGAGCCATCTCATGGACGCTCTCGCAATTGGTTCCGCCACCTTCTGATCTATGAAGCGGGCTGCATCAGCGTAGCCCTGCTGTTAGTCGTTTTTTTTAGGATTCTGGAGTTTCTTGCGGCCCCCGAAAACCAGGCCTACTGGCATCAACGTGCCATCAATGGAATAGTCGGGCCCATTGGAGGCGCGCTTGCCGTCCTTGCGGTCGGATGCGTCGCCAAGATTGTCATAGTGACGTTGGAGCGCACGTCTAGAAGGGGACTGCAGGACTCCGACCGTAGCGCGCCTCGAAACGACCCCAAAGCCTAAATTTTCAAATGTGTGCCCCTGTCCCTACTTATCATGGAATAGGATATTATGATCCAGCTAGATTTCCAAATTGACCCCTCCTGGCAATCCTCGATTTCTGCGATTTCGGCTGCTGAAGCCGATGAAGCAGCATTGCGTTATCGGTTGGTTCTGGGAGACGTGATATTCCACGCAGATTCAGTGGACTTTAGCGCGCAATGGGGATGGATCCCACTACTCGACTTCGCATGGTCTTTGGAGGAGATTGCCAATCAGTTGCGCGCGGGAAGCATGCGTCAGGAGTTCGAGTTTACGGAATCCGACGCCCGAATAAACTTTATCAGTCAGCCCGACGGGATCTCAATATCAGCCAGCTTTGTGGAGGGCACCGCATTGGTTGGAATTGAGGAATTGCGGGATGCCGCGAATGATTTCCTTATTCGTGTCATGCGAGCCGCGGTCGATTCCAACCGGGAGTTTTTACGAAATCCAGTTTTTGTAAAATATTTGAAGCAACGGCCCATTGAATAATTCGAACGCGTTTGGCCCAGAATGGGCCGAGAATTTGGAGGTTCAGTGTCAGAAAGATCGCTCGAATGTGAACTTAAGTTTTGGCTGTCAGGTGTTTCCCTGATGCACCATAGCCCCCAACCACGAACGTGGTTGAACTGAACGTCTGCCCCCTCACCACCCAACGCCTCTCAAGCGAACAAACCTAGCCATTCGCGACTCGGTGCGGCTGAACTAAACAAAATATCAATATGCCTGCTCCGAGTCTTTTGAGTTCCATGTCCCCGGTCTCGTGGCGTAATTGGTTGACTCGGATGCCGCCCTGGTGGGCCGTGATACCATGTATCAAATTGCGATTCGCTCCCGCCGGGTGGCGCTTTACTTTTAGGGAACCTTGATTGCTCCTACATTCGTCAGTTTCCGGGAAGTGTTTGGGCTTTGTGCAGTGGTGGAATGACCAAGCAGATCAGCTCATTGATCGAGCAGATCGGAACGAGAGCACATGAGAACGGGTTTATGGATGTGGTTGAGCAAGTCCTCGTCCGGGACGAGATTACTTCTGTATTGTGTATTTGCATATTTGGTCGTGGGGTTATTCCTAAGCGCATTCAGCGAGGAAAGCGCCCGCGCGAACATCGCTAGGCGTGGCCGTGAGATGGGTGCTGTGGGCATGGCCGCAAACAGCATGAATTACTTATGGGCAGTTCCGTTGGACGCCGTTATGATGCCCGTGCACTACTTCGTGCTTTCGCCGCTTTTACATGTTATGTGGAAATGTTAGCTTCGAGCTGGCAATCCTTCGGATCGCGAGGGGAAGGCTTGTACTTGCGGTGC
Source organism: Candidatus Sumerlaeaceae bacterium (assembly GCA_019695055.1). Lineage (GTDB taxonomy): Bacteria > Sumerlaeota > Sumerlaeia > Sumerlaeales > Sumerlaeaceae > JAIBAT01. The sequence continues at coordinate 3,515 of JAIBAT010000086.1, forward strand.
TGAGCTGTTGGTCGCAACATAGCGCGGCGAGGGGTGTCGGCAACATGGTGCCGACACAGAGCTGTAATTCCTGAGGTTTACTTCGAACTGTATTCCTTGGCCAGCGCCGTACCAGGCGCAATGTAAGGTCGCCATCCAATAGAGGAGTCGCTTGGCGCCCCCTCCGAATTATGTTGGAATTCGTTTCAATGGGGAACCGGGTTCTGGAAGTGCAATCGGAGAGGGATACTCCATGTTGAGAAGACTGTCTTGCTTGTGCGTGTCAGTATTTGTGGCCGGATCTGTTCAGGCACAATCATTAGTGGGATTATTACCCGGGACCCATGAGAACCTGTTGCAAAGGGTGCAATCCCCGGACGGCCATTGCGCTGCGTCCCTTTATCAGAAGGAATATGTGGATATGGATTTGCGGCACAATGTGTCGGCACGCTGGTCTCGGTTGAAAATCACAAAGGACGACAAGACGGTTTACGATTCCGGGGACGAGGGCCTGAACAAGTATCAATCGATGCCAGGCTTCGCATTGGACCTCGCATGGTCTCCCGATTCTGCGCATTTAGCCTATCGTCAGATTACCTCAATCCGGATTATCAACACCGATGGCAAGGTGACCAACCAGCTTCCCGTTTCCAAGGACTCTGCCGTGTCGTCATTTTCCTGGATCGACACGACCAGTGTGCTGGTGGTGTCAAAGAAGACGGAGAATCCTCTGGATATGTTCGGCAAACCCTATCAATACAGTGGGTATACCGACAAGGCCATGGACATCCGGATCCAGCGCCTGCCCCTCACCGGGGGAGGAACGGAGCTTTACCAGCAGGTCGTCAGGAAGCCGACTTTTATATTCCATTCGATTGGGTTCCTCCTGGACGAGATTTCACCAAAGGGTGATCTGGTCGCATTTAGCGACGGCGCAAACCTTTGCATCTTTGATACCAAGGTGGGCAAGGTCAGCAGGAAGATTGCCATCCCGCAGAAGCCGCCACCGAAAGTGGAGCCCATGGAGGAGGACTGGCCCGAGGTGCGCAAGGCGATGGAAGAGCTTGCGGCGGAACCTCAGCAGTTGGAGGGCATCTGGTGGCAAACCCATGACAGGTTGGTCATCGGGGTGGGTTTCCTTGGGTCCGAGGTGAGGTCGGTTTACACCTACGACATCCCCTCAAACACATTGACCGACAAAACCAGCACGTTGCTCCCACTATGGATGGGTAGCATTAAGGCGAGATTCTATCAGGACCCGAATTGGTTTGGAGCGTCGATTAAGTAATAAGCACAATACCCCTTCGTGAACTTCGTACCCCTTGGCGCCTTGACGGTCCGCCTTGCCCCTACCTCAGCCTTCTGCTCTACCCCCTCTGCGTGCTCCGCGGTGAAATCTGCTCCCAGAAGCAAGGGTACAGGCCCTAAAAAACAATTGCGCTAACGAATGGCCTGTCCTTCGATTCACGCTCAAGCAGTACTTAGGAATTCAAATTCAGTGGGGAAATTGAATCCAGAATGTTACGAGGATTTTGCGCATTTTTGCGCGCCAGCGTAATTCGTTCGGTGGGGCCTGTTTTGGTATGTTTATTGCCCAATTCGGGGCTTGCGCAGTGGTCAAATGGACAGGCTGCGGAATATGTCATTGGGCAGCCGAATTTCACAAGCACAGCATCCACCTGCACCGCCACCGGGGTCTCGAAGTGTACAGGCGTGGCGGTGGATGTGCCCAATGGTAAACTTTATGTGGCCGACAGCCTTAACAACCGGGTCCTTCGCTTCAGTTACCCGATAACAGGCAATGCCCCGGCCGCAGAATTGGTTTTTGGTCAGCCCGACTTTACCACCAGCACCGCGAATAATGGCGGCATTGGCGCGTCGAGCCTTTCCTATCCCACGGGCATGGTGGTGGACTCCACCGGGCGGTTGTTTGTTTGTGACTTAAACAACCACCGAGTCCTCCAATTTGACAGCGCCCATACCATAGGGTCCAACAAACCCAGTGCGGACCGCGTTCTGGGCCAATCATCTTTTACGGCGGGCTCATCGGGAACCAGCGCGTCAAGGTTTTGGACGCCTCGTAGCGTCGCCGTGGACACTACGGGTTCGCTTTACGTGGCGGATTTTGAGAACCACCGGGTGCTGCGGTTTGATTCGGCGTCATCCAAGGCCAATGGTGCCAGTGCGGATGGCGTCCTCGGACAGTCAAACTTCACGAGCAATGGCTCGAACTACTTCAGCAAGAATGCCACGGGCATGGCCAACCCGGCAGGGTGCGCCGTTTACGGGGGTTACCTTTATGTAACTGAGTATTGGAATGAGCGGGTGCTTCGGTTTGATGCGGCCGCCCAAAAGAGTAACGGTGGTGCCGCGGATGGTTTGCTGGGAGCCTCCGCTTTCAATGGGAGCATCCCCGCCGGCCTCGGTGCCTCTCAGTTTAGTCAGAGTTTGTTTGGAGCAGCCGTGGATATTTCCGGCCGCCTTTATATTCCAGATGCCTTTGATCGAAGGCTCATGATCTTTGACTCCGCCCACACAAAGGCCATCGGCGCCAGTGCGGACAATCTGCTGGGACAGAGTTCCTTTAGTAACAACACGAACCAGGCAACCCAGAGCGGGTGCAGCGGGTTTGCGGGCGTCGCAGTGGATAGCGTAAACGGCAAAGTCATTGTGGGTGACTATGTGACCAATCATCGTGTGCTGGTATACTCCGCATCGGCGATGCTACCTGTAGACCTGTCTCACGTTTTGATCGATTAGGGCCAAAGGGGAATTGGCAGACCCGTCCCATCGGGGAAACTGGGGAAAGGCACGCATCCAGGGCTCTCGCCTGCAGTCGCGTTTCGACCGTCCGTTTCCATAGGCGCCTCCGTCCCAGGTTCCTCATCATTTGCCGTCACGCGGGTTGGGAAGGCACACGCGCTTTCACGGGGTGATTGGATTTCACGTGGCTATTGCTCGTGCAATTCAAACACAGAGCAAATCCACCGGAACCCAAGGGATCTTTCTCCTTGTCTGGCTAAAAGTCTGCTTGATGGTGCGGCCTTTGCGCTTACCCATGAACAAAACGTTCGAGCCGGTGGGTGAAGGGTTTGCCGAAGTGCGGGTTGGGCTGATTCGGCACCGGGCTCAACAAATCTGACTGGAGTAATTATCCATGAAATATTTGGCAATCGGCATCATGCTGGGAGCCCTGGCGGCAAATGGAATGGCGGACAAGGCCACAACAGGCGGCGGGGAGGGGAAAGCCAAACAGGAGGCCACGAAGGGCGCCGTTTCGGTGCAGGCGAAAGGGGGGGCGCAGGCTGACCGTCAACCGCTGGCTGGCGCGGCCTTTGACAAGAAGCTGGACGCCATGGGGATCAAGTTCCACGTCCTGGCCACGAGCGGTACCGCGACCAACAAGCTCCAGATCATCCCCTCGGGGCTCAAGGGCGACAACATACCGATCCTGCGGGACATCGAGGGGGTCGTAAAGGATTGCGAGTGGGGCGATATCAACAGCGACGGATCGCCGGAAGTGTATGTGTTCGTCGCGTCCGCCGGGCCCGACGCCAACGACGTGCTTGTGGCCTACTCGGCGAACAACAAGAAGTCACTCAGCGAGATCTACCTTTCCCCGGTTGCGGATGATCCCAAGCTCTCGAAGGGTTTTCATGGTCACGCTGATATTGCCGTCGTCGAGAATGTGGTCGCCCTGCGATTCCCCATTTACGAGGGAACCGGCGCGGAGGCCAAACCAACGGGAAAAACGCGTCAGGTTCAGTACAAGCTGAAACCGGGCGAAGCTGGCTGGAAACTCAAAGTGGATAAAGTCGTGGAGTACTGACAGGGGTTCTGGCAGCCGGCGCAGGCCCATGAGCCTGCGCCGGTTGCCGAAGTTTGGGTTCTATTCCTCTTTGCCGAAGTAAATCCGGACGTTTTCCCCGTAGACCTTGCCCTCGCCTTCCAGGCTGCGGAATTCGCGGCGATTGCCCGACAGCGTAATCTGGCCGCGCACGCTCATGGACTCCTGGCCCGCGTGGCGCAGATCGATATTATAAACCGGGCCATTGCCCGACCAGGTGCCCTCCCAGACGATGCCGGAGAGTTCCGGGCCGTGGAGATGGATGGAGAAGCCGTGGCTGCGCGACATGGTAATCTGCATCCCGGTCACCCGCATCTTCCGGTCGCCAAGGTCATAGCGGCCCGCACCGAACACATCATCGGAGAAGGAGAACTCCGGGGCGGCGGATTCCCGAAACTCCGGGGCGCCGTTGCCGCCGGCGAATTCAAAGGAATACGCGGAGTTCCCGACGATGCCGCGTCCGCTGATGCTGGCAAGGCGGGTCCTGTCGTCCGTCAGGACAACCTGGCCCGATCCGGACAGGCTTTCCTTGCCGAATCCGCTCCGTGTTTCGTAATTGAAGGTTCGCCCGTTCCCTTCGGCGACACCTTTCAATTCCAGTGTTGTCCCGTCCCTGAGCGTAAGGACGACGGACATGGCACGGCCGGCCAGCGTGGCCGTTGCCGCGACGATGGTGGAAGGCTTGTCGTTTCCAACCTGAAACTTCCCGTAGCCCCGGCTGGTCCGGGATTGGGGCACAACCACATGCCTGTCCTTGGCGTGGACCGCCGTTGGTACAGTAGCCAGACCCAAAGTAAGGGCGGCGCTGGCCAACGCAACGTTTTGAAAGACTGCTTTAATCATATCTATCATCTCTCCTAGCGAGTTTTTACCAGAATGGTCGGAGCCTTGAATTCGTTTCATTTTGGTGACCGAGGTTTTGAGGCTTTTCCGATGCTCTTTGTTAATGGTAGCTGTTCCAACAACTAATTCGTGTCAAGTCGTGAAACAACCCCAGATGTCGCCCCCACGCCGACTATGGGAACAGGCCATCCATTTTATGGGGCTACAAGGGGTCGCAAGCGTCTGTAAGGGAATAGGCAAACCCAATTCCCCTGTGCTAAGAGTCACCCCATCATGAACATTCCAAAAACCACGCCCCGACCCCCAAAACAAAAATCCAATAATTACACCGTAATTCCCCGCCGAATTTCAAACGGTCCAAGTCAGCCAACCACAATCATCTGCAAGAAAAACACCACCTTTTGTAATTCCTCCCCCCCCCCTCCCCCTCCCCCCATGAACTGCCAGAATCCTGTTCATCCCGTGATCCTGTCCAGGCGCCACCCTGACAATAAGGAGGAAATAAAACCTATTTAATCCGCATCGTTCCTTGAAATCCCTATACTTAAAAAATCCCCCGCAAAAAAGCTCCCTCTGCCAAAAACGTTTGACAGGCCTCCATGGGTAAAAAAGTCCCATGGAGGGGCAGGTCGTAAACACTGGGGCCAGGCATTGCCACTGGGCTGAAGGGCTTCCGACTTCAACGACGGTCTATCTGCGTTTGAGGACTTTCAGGATAACAATTCCCAAAACGGCGAGGCCGGCGACCACATACAAGACGTAAAGCAAGGGAGTGCCTTCGCTGGAGTAGGAGGTGGCTCTTTGCACAATGGCGCCAGCCCGGGGCGAGGTTGTCTCCTTGGTCTCCTTGATGGTGGCGTTGGGGGCGAGCTCCATGTCCAATTGCTTGCCGTCGACGCTGATGGTCACGTCATACTGGCCGGGGTTCTCGCCTTCGACCTCCTTCTCAATGGAGACAAAGGTCGCGCTGGGATGGGCATCGAGGACGGCCTTCTTGATATCGGCGGGCAGGTCCGCGGGAGAAACAGAGACTTTCCTTTCGGCGCGGGCGCAGGGAACCAGCAATACCAGCAGGACGGCCATGGCTGCGAATGCGAGACGTGGTGATCTGACGGACAGGATCATTGGAGGTTCCCCTTCGGGTTGGTTATCCGGAATGGATGTACCAGGCCGTTAAAGAGGGGAGGGGAGGAAAATACAATGGAAACTATGTTGGAAGGAGGCTGATTGGGTTTGCGGGTTGTTATTGGCCCTATAGGCCCCATCGGACCTATAGGCCACTTCGGGCTCTTGGAAGTTACGAGGGAGAGCTGGATCGAATTGCGGACGGAACTGGAGGAAGGAATCTCCAGAAAGGGATACTCGTCGCTTTTGCTTGCGCTTGTGGTGTGGGGAACGTGACCTGCCTGAGAACGTGCTGTGACCCGCCGTCGGCGAGGTTTGCCGGGGGACGCTTTTAGGAGATAACCATGAAGCTTTTTCGTCTGGCCGCACTTGCGCTTGCCGTGGCGCCACTGTGTATGACGGCGACTGCCGCCCCCAAGACCGCATCGAAAGGGAAATCCGCGAAGATGGACAAGAAGACCACCATGACCGAGGCCGAGCTTTACGACGAGCAGTTCGTGGCGCAGTTCGGCGATACGAGCATCCCGAAGGGGCGCAAGGAGGAGTTCTTCTGGGACGAGACGGACAAACTGACCTCGCCCACTGAGAAGGTGCAAAAGCAGCTCACAGCGGCGGCGGATGCCATTTCCAGTGCGTCGAACGTGGCCTGGCTGAAGGAGAACCGAAACAGGGAGTGGACGCGACCGGATTTCCCCGGCGTGAAGATCAAACTGGGGGACGAGGTGCTGTTCGAGGATTCGACCTATACGCAGCTTCTCAAGGGCAAGCGCATCGGGTTGATCACGAACGCAACGGGGATGGACTCGCGGTTCGTTTCGACCATTGATAAGCTGGCGGGCAGCTCCGACTGGAAACTGACGGCGCTCTTTGCACCGGAGCACGGCATTCGCGGTGAATCGGGAGCGGGGGAGAAGATCAAGTCGGGCGTGGATCAGGTCACGGGGGTGCCGATTTACAGCCTCCACGGTCAGGACCGCAGCAAGCGCGGGCAAAGCAAGCCGCGCCCCTCGATGCTGCGCGATGTGGACGTGCTCGTTTATGACATCCAGGACATCGGCAACCGCAGCTACACCTATGCCGGGACCATGAAACTGGCCATGCAGGCGGCCAAGGAGAATAACAAGGAGTTCATCGTACTGGATCGCCCCAACCCGCTGGGCGGGAAACTGGTGAGCGGGAATGTCGCCGACCCGGCGTATGTCACGCTGGTGGGTTGGGGCCCGGTGGCTTTCCTTTATGGCATGACCTGTGGCGAGATGGCGCAGATGCTGAACGTGGAGACGGGCATCAATTGCAAGCTGACGGTGGTGCCCATGAAGGGCTGGACCCGCGACATGCGTTGGCGCGACACGGGGCTGCCCTGGATTCCCACATCGACCCACATGCAGACGTTTGAAGCCTGCTGGTTGATTGCCATAACCGGCACCATTGGCGAGCTGAATGTGATCAACGAGGGGGTCGGTTATCCCTGGCCCTTCGGGTATGTCGGTGCGCCGTGGATCAACAGCCTGAGGCTGGCCGAGGAGCTGAACAGCCGCAAGCTGCCGGGGCTCTATTTCCGCCCGGCTTATTTCCGGCCCTATTACCACATCTTCAAGGACCAGAACTGTGGTGGTGTGGAAATCCATATTCTGGATGAAGACAAGGTCATGCCGGTGGAGGCGGGCATCCATGTTCTGGATGCCATTAATAAGCTTTACCCCGAGCAGAAGGTCTTGATTTCCGGCGCCGGCGCGTCGAAGCCCAAGAGCCGCTCGCGGGTCTCCATGTTCAACAAGGTCATGGGCGGCAACACCGTGCGCACGATGCTGCTGGAGGGGAAATCGGCGGAGGAAGTCATAGCCAATTGGGCCCCCGCCCGGGACAAGTTCGCGAAGGATCGGGAGCAGTACTTCCTCTACAAGTAGCGGCATCGGCGGTACAGTTTGTTCCAGCTTGTCCTTGATTTGCGCCCATGGCGATTGATAGTTCATTGTTCGACGCATTGATCCCGCCCTCAATGTGAAACGGCGCGGGGCTGTGCTTCGTATGCCGGAAACATTGAGGAGAACGCAGGTCATGGGGAGTTTTTGGGGACGTTTGGGATTCGTGGTGGGTTTGTGCGGTGTATGCGCTGTGTCGGCAGCGGCATCATTTTCAGTCAATACCTTGACAGACGAGGATGACGGTGTCACTGTTGGGCAGGTGTCGCTTCGCGATGCCATCAATGCCGCCAACGACACAACCGAAACGGATACGATCACGTTTTCGACGACGGGGACTTTTGTGGTCACGACGGTGCTGCCGGCCGTGACAAGCACCATGACGATCATCGGGGTTTCGCCCGCCAGCACAGTGGTAAGTGGCGGCGGGAGCCAGCGGTTGCTGTTTGTGGATGGTGGCGGGCTGACGGTCAGCGACCTGACCCTGCACGGCGGTTACGCCCGGGGTGGGCACGGCGCCACGGCTGGCAGCAGCACCAGCGGCGGCGGCGGCGGCGGAGCGGCGGGCCTTGGCGCGGGAATCCTGCTCAGCCGCGGTTCCTTGACGGCAACGAACGTGACTTTCACGTCGCACACCGTTCAAGGCGGCAACGGCGGATCTGGATTGTCTGCTGCCACCAGTAGCTGCGGTGGAAGTGTCGGTGGCGATGCCACGAATTTTGGTCCGGCACCTGGGACGCCGTTTAGTACACTGAGGAATGGAAATGACGGCGTCGGTGGAACTTCGAGTGGCGGGGTATTTACAGCCCCGGGAAATCCAGGCGGATTTGGTGCTGGTGGCGGCGGCGCGGGATTCGCGCTCAATCTCAGTGGAAGTTCGGGCGGTGCCGGAGGCTTTGGCGGCGGAGGTGGCGGTGGCTCGGCAAACAGCGGTGGTGGTGGTTTCTCCACTGGCGGTTTCGGTGGCAACGGTGGCGGACTTAAGAATGACACCGGTTGCGGTGGTGGTGGTGGCGCAGGTCTCGGCGCGGCGCTTTTTGCGCGCACCGGCACATCCACATTGCTTACGAATTGCACTTTCAGCAACAATCGTAGCTACTACGGTGCGGGTGGTGGACCGGGTTCAATTTCCCAGACACCGCAAACTGGCAGCGGCCGCGGGGCGGCCATTTTTGCCATGAGTGGAGCTGTGGCCACGGTTTCCGACTTGGTCTTCTCGGCTAATGACTCTGCCAACGCAACCGGATCCGGATACACGGTCAATGTATTATCAGATACAGATGATGTGTACGGTATTCTCTCAGGTCAGCCAGTGGCTGGTGTTCAGGATTGGGAGGTTTACTGAACCGGGCTGGACGGCCGAGACCTCGGGATCTTGCCAGAAGTCGTAACTGGTTGGTGGTAATCTTACCACCCAACCGTGGCTACTGCTGCAGCAATCGGCCTATAGCTTGATGGCCTTGCCGGCCTTGCTGCTCTTGTACGCCATTTCAATGGTTTCGAGGTTGCGGCGCGCGTCGGGGGCGTTTGTGGGCGGCGCGCCTTTCATTCCCTTGGCAAGCCATTGGTCGAGTTTGGCGCCCCAGTCGGCGAGGAAGCCGGTGAAAGGGTTGCCGTGGCGTTTGCCAAGGGATGGGAATGTCCACTTGGCAGTTTTCGGAGTGTAGAGGGCAAGCGGCGCCATCTGGCCGGTGGCGGGGTTGATTTGGGAGAAGGAAATCGTGCCGCCGGTGCCTTGGATCTCGTGGATGTATCCGGCACCGCCCTGGATGCTCCACGCGGTTTGTACGCAGGCAGTGCCGCCGTTTTTGTAGGATAGCAGTAGGACGGCTGTGTCGTCGACGGTGATGGGGCGGGTGTAGGTACGCGTGACTGCGTAAACCTGCGAGGCTTTGGCGCCCATGAACTCGCGGCAGAGGTAGAGGTGGTGGTAGCCGTTGTCGAGGAGACAACCGCCGCCGGCCTTTGCCGACTTTGTGCGCCAGGCGGGATCGTAGGACGCGGTGCCGGGCCAATGGCCGCCGCCGAGGCCCTCGTTGCGGATCAGGAAAACCTTCCCAATGGCCCCGTCGCGCACGAGTTCCAGCGCCCGGGCAATGGCTGGTATATAAAGGTAATTGTGGAATATGATGAGTGACCGTTTTGCGCGTTTCATCGCCGCGATCATGGCGTCGGCCTGTTTCAGGTTCACAGCGAGGGGTTTTTCGGTGAAGACGTTGAGGCCGGCAGCCGCGGCGGCCATCACGCCTTCGTGGTGTAAATGGTGGGGGAGAGCCATGTCGACCGTAGTGAGGGACTTCTCAGTCTTCAGCATCTTGCGGTAGTCGGTGTAGAGGGCCGGACGGGGAAGCTTCGCTTTCTCCAGCATGGCGGCGATCTTCTCGAGTTGCTGGGAAGAGGGATCTGCGAGCGCCACCACGCGGAACAGCTTCTTGAGTTCTATAAGCGCGTGGATGTGGGCCTCCTCAACGATACGCCCGCACCCGATAATTCCCAGATTAATCATGGTATTCCCCCCGCCGGATTGATTGTGTTACATCTGTTCCGGGTGCTCGATACCGAGCAAGTCAAGCCCAAGCGCCATGGTGCTGGCGGTGACGCGGCACAGGGCCAGGCGGCCAGCGCGCAACTCCTCGCGGGCGGTGAGAACCGGGCAGTTCTCGTAGAACGAGCTGAAGCGCGTGGCGAGGTCGAAGAGGAACATGCACAAGTAGTGGGGCTTCAGTTCCCTTGCCACGACTTCGAGGACATCGCCCAGGCGGAGGAGATGCTTTGCAAGGGCGAGTTCAAAGGGCGTGTCGAGGGTCAGCGTGGCGAGGTTGCCGACCTGACCGTCGGACTTCCGGAAAATCGATTGGATACGGGCGTAGGCGTACTGCAGGTAGGGGGCAGTGTTGCCATCCATGGCGAGCATCTTGTCCCACGAGAATACGTAGTCGCTATTGCGGTCCTTGGCAAGGTCGGCGTACTTAACGGCGCCGATGCCGACGGATTTCGCGATGGCGCGACGTTGGTCCTCGGGAAGGGTTGGGTTTTTCTCGGAGACGAGGATAAAGGCGCGCTCCTCGGCCTCGTCGAGGAGATCAGTGAGTTTTACGGTGTCGCCGCTGCGGGTCTTGAAGGGTTTATTGTCGGCGCCGAGCATTGTCCCGAAGGGAGCGTGCTCCAGCTTTGCGTCGCCGGCGATGCCGGCGCGCTTAGCGGCGTCAAACACCTGAGCGAAATGCTGGGCCTGGCGGGCGTCGGTATTGTAGATGACGCGTCCGGCTTTAAGGTTCGCCACGCGATACCGAATGGCGGCAAGGTCGGTGGTGCCGTAGAGGAATCCGCCGCCGGACTTCTCGATGATGAGGGGTGCCTTGAACCC
>JAIBAT010000057.1 GCA_019695055.1 Candidatus Sumerlaeaceae bacterium
CGTGGCGGCGGTTCGCCCTGCATTAAAGGAAAAGACCACCATCGCAACGCTGCCCCCCATTTCCACCGAAGCCCTGGAGAACCCGGGTAACTGACCCGGCCCGCCTTGGCACGGCCCGTTGCCTTTGTCCACGTTGACCTCGATAACACCTGGGCCATAGCGGATTGTTACGGCGCGGATCTCGCCCCGGAACACCGCAACTTCGTTTACGAGAATGCCCTGCCGCGATTTGCGGCGATCTTCGGCGAGCTCAAGATTCGCTCCACACTTTTCGTGGTCGGGCGGGACCTGGAAATCGAGGGCAATGCCGCGCGACTGAGGTCGTTTGTTGAGAGTGGGCATCAGATTGGAAATCATTCTCAAACCCACGAGCTGGGGTTCCGCGATTTAACACGCGACCAGATTATCCTGGAGGTCTCTGCGGCCGAAGCTGCCATCTCGCAGAATCTGGGGGTGACCCCGCGCGGCTTTCGCGCACCCGGGTATGGTGTCAGCGCGAACCTTATCAGCGTGCTCATCGAACGTGGCTACCAATATGATTCCTCCATCATGCCGTCACCGTATGGGTTTGTGTTTCGATGGCTGGATGGCCGGCTGCGCCGAAAGACACCGCGCGGGCGCGCTTTGAAGAAGACCCAGTTTCCATTACTTACTGACGCACAGGCGCCGCTCCATACCTACCGAGTTTCCACGGCGAAGCCTACTTTACCGGACGAATCGTCCACACTTTTCGAGCTTCCTGTGGCCACGTCGCCGCTGTTGCGCCTGCCGTTTCAGGCCAGTGTGTGTCAGCGCCTGGGTATGGCCTATTTCCGTCGTCAGCTCGCGGCATTTCGCCAGCGGCCCGAGCTTCCGCTTACGTTTTTGCTGCATGGTGCAGACCTCACGGATTTCGCGGCGATGGGTAATCCGTTCTTCGCGGCGTCGGCGTTTTTCGCCCGGCCTGTTGCCGACAAAGCGGCCGAAATCCGCGCGTTTCTTGGGGAGATAGCCCAAAGTCATAACATTGTGCTGGCGGAGGATTGGCTCGCGGAGAGCCCTTCCGCCCAAACAGGGTCTGCTCGCACCCCTTGACACGCGCCGGGCCGCCATTTCCCAATGGCGGGGTGCTGGCGCCAGCAGCGGTTTTGCCGCAATTTCCCGCCAGCCATGAGGAGTCGCAGTCCATGGGTTTATTGGATCGTTTGAAGAAGCCGAAGCCGGCAGGGCCGCAGGTGAAGAAGTGGGTCACGCGTCCCGAGGATATGCCCTGGTTTGATCAGGCGAATGCGGAGCAGGTGCTGGAGAAGCGCCGCGCCGAGCGCAATTACACCGATCGGGAATTTGAGATGCTGCGCCAGTGGGTTCGGGACGGCTACCACGTCGTGGACAATGTCGTGGACATGAAGCTCATCGACGGGATGGTTCAGGATATAGAGAACCTATGGACAACAAGCGACGGAATTCCCGGGCTGGTGCTCCATGACCTGCGACTGACGGACGGGCCCGAGGTGACGCACAATGTGCCCCATGTGGACCTCGTGAAGCACTCGGCGGAGCAGCGCCAGGAGATCAAGAAGCGCTCCCACTGGCGGTGCTCGGAGTTCTTTAAGTATTCAAAGAATTGTGCGGAAATACGGCTGAACCCGGAACTGGAGCGCCTGATTTCGCTCATTATGGACCGGCCCACGCCGCCGGAATACACGGTGAACTTCATGTGGGGCAGCCGCCAGGCCCTGCACCAGGACGGTGCTGTGTTTCACCTCCATCCGCCCAACTACCTTTGTGGCGTGTGGCTGGCCTGTGAGGACATCTCGCCCGATTCGGGCCCGCTGGTTTATTACCCCGGGTCGCATCGGTCCCAGTTCTTTCCGAAGTTCGACAACTATCCACAGACGAACCTCCATTGCTGCCCCAAGGAGCAGATGCAGGAGTATGCGGATTTCATGGAGCAGCAGGCGAAGAACTACGAACGTCATCAGTTCGTGGCGAAGAAGGGGCAGGTGCTGCTGTGGCACGCCATGCTCATCCACGGGGGCGATACGGTTCGCCGACCGGAACTCACGCGCCACTCCTACGTGTGCCACTATGTACCGCCGGGAATGAAGAAGGACGACGAAGTCGTCGGTCCGTTTAACTGGTAGGCAGCGCTACTTCTTCTTTTTCTTTGCGGGCTTTTGTGGCGCGGTGGACGCCGGGGGTGCGGGTGCTGCTGCCTCCGCCTTGTCCCCGCGTACGCTGCCCAGGTAGGCTTCCATTCCCTCGCGGATTCCGAGGGCCATCTTCTTCTGGAACTCGGGATCGGACATCAATGCCTCCTCGCGCGGGTTGCTGATGAAGGCCTGTTCCACCAGCATTCCGGGCATGTAGGTCAGCAGCCGGATGGGGCCGTAGTTGAAGTTCCCAATGGTTCCAAAGCTGGGCAGGTCGGTGCGCGCGATGATGTGCTGGCGCATGGTCTCGGCGTAGTCGTGGTTGAACGGCCACTTGTAGAACATCGCAGTGCCGCTGGTGGAGATGTCGCCGCCGGAATTGCAGTGGATGGAGACGAACATGTCGGCGTTGGCCTCCATGGCGATCTCGGCGCGGCGGGGGATGGGGACCACGATATCGTCGTTTCGCGTCAGGACCACCTTCGCCCCGGCGCTGGTCAGCTCGTCGGCGACCTTCCGGGCGACGGCGAGGGTGATGTTCTTCTCGAAGTTGCCGCCCTGGCCCGAGGCGCCGCTCTCGCGGCCGCCGTGGCCGGCATTGACGGCAATCGTTAAACCTTTAAGAGGTGATTGGGGCGCGGGGGCGAGCGTGGGTGGGCGGCGGATGGTGACCTTGAGGGCGCTGGTGGTCACCTCGGCCTTG
>JAIBAT010000056.1 GCA_019695055.1 Candidatus Sumerlaeaceae bacterium
CACCGCGCCGCTCGCCTCCGGCCATAGAGGGGCCGGCGGCGGCACCGTGGATAACCCTGCCCTGGAGTACTATCCCGGCGCTTGATTCTCAAGCGCCAATCCGTCCACCGAAAGGGGGCAACTCCAGACCGCCAGTCTGCCCGGCCCGAGGCGGCTGGAACTCGAGGAACTGGCTTTGACGCCTTACCCTGGCCCCGGTCGGCATTTCGAAGACCTGGAACGAAGTGCTGGACTGCAGCGCTACCGGATCCATGCCATCCCGGACGAGTCGGCCGCAAGAGCCATCGCCCAAACCGCTCTGGCAGAAGGCAAACGGGTGCTTTGGGTGGTCAACACGGTCGATCGCTGTCAGCATCTGGCTCGGGATTTCGAGCAGCTTGGCGCCCTGTGCTACCACAGCCGGTTCACTTTACGAGACCGCAAGGAACGACACACCGCTGTGGTTGCAGCCTTCCAGTCCGACAAACCAACAGGTGGGATTATCGCCCTCACCACGCAGGTCTGCGAGATGAGCCTCGATCTGGATGCCGACGTGCTCATCACCGAACTGGCGCCGATACCTTCGCTCATCCAGCGCATGGGCCGATGCAATCGCCACGCCCTTGACGAAGCCAACCCAGGCATCGTCTATTGCTACGCCCCCGAAAGCCCTTTGCCATACAACCCAGCAGAAGTTGAACCAGCCCGTGCCTTCCTGACCTCACTGGACGGGCAAGCAGTTTCCCAGTTGCGGTTGGAAGACGAACTGGATGCACGCACTCGTCAGGATCCGCGCCGCGCCGACACGTGGATTCAATTCGTCGAAGGGCCTCCATGGGCTGCCGGCGGGGAGGAAGACTTGCGGGATAGTCACGATTTCACCGTCGACGCCGTCCTGGACTGCGATCTTGAGCAAGTTCTCGGGCTGCGTCGACGACATCTGCCCTACGATGGCTTTGTCCTTCCCGTGCCGCGCCGCCACGCCGGCAGTAGCCAGTGCCTCGGACGTGCACTGTGCGTAGCCCCTGCTGACCACTACGACGCCCGGTTCGGGTTTTTTCAGGAGCCCATACATGGCCGCCAAACGTGAACTTCCCGACAGCCTAGTTCTGACTTACCGGCTCGCTGAGCTACCGACGGCCCAACATAAAGCCGGACTGGCCGGCTTGCTGCTGTTCATTCGCAATCTGGAGGAGCGGAAAGCACGTGGGCACCCGATTGGGGAGTTGCCGGAGATTATTGCCTTGGGCCCCCATGAAACCACGATCGGTTTCACGGCCGCCGCGCTAACGACTCTGTTCGATGATTTCTACAACGCCAGGGAAAGCAGTAACGACAAAGGTAATCGCTTTGTCCAGCCGTGTGGTGAGTTCTTGGCGTTCTGGCTGGCCGGTGGCGAAGACAGCCCATGGCTGAAGCTTTGGCGGGACATGCTGTGGGGCACGCTTTGCAGCCGCGACAAACAACGGCTCGAGTTTCAGACGCGATCCGCAGGGAAGTCGCTCACGGTAATGGCTGCGGAAGTCTTTGCGCAACTGCACGATGGCATAGAGAAGAAGGCCCACGGATTGTTCAACGTCGATGCGGTGGCGAGCACGTGTTTCGTCGGTGCACAAGCGGATAATGCGGAACGGGTTCCCTTCAAGGGACGTGTCGAGGAAAACCTGCTTCTACACTTCTGGCTGTTGGCAACCCCGCTTTTCGTTCCCCAGATCCTCGATCTCAAGAAAGGAAGCCGCGAGTACCTTGGCTATCTCCTTGTGGTTCCAGAGGTTGCCGATCTGGAGTGGTTCACGGACGAGATCCCGGAATACTGGCGCAGCCTGACGACGTCTGTCGCCGGGTACAGGCCCGCGCAATCCCTAATTGATTTGCCAATGGAAGGCGGGCTGGAGTTCCTTGCGCGCTTGGCCTACCGCCGAGTCGGTCAGTTCTCTTACAGCCTTCCCCTGCACACCATCGAGCTCTATCACCTGAACAAGGTCGGCAACAATGTTCGCCTGCTCCAAACCGAGATACTCCGGCCAGACGCCGGAATGTTAGACGAATACCAGGCGCACTTGCGCGACTTCAGGGTCAATCCGTTGTTCAAGCGGCTCACCATCGGCAATCTCGTCAAAGGCAGACCCTGGTATTCCGCTGCCGATGCTCTGCTCTCCCATTACCCGACCGAATTCTTCATCGGCAAACCCGTTGAAGCGACTTTCCGCCCCTTCGGCTACGATGCCCGAAAGAGGTTCATGACCATGATTGACCAGACCAGCGTATTGGAACGCCATCAGGAGCCCACGATGACCGACAACCCAAAAAATCCACTGGACGATGCCCTGGCCCGGCGCGTCTATCAGATGATCGGTGCCTATGTCCGCTTGCGCACGCAGGAAAAGTGCGGCAGGGACATTACCGACATGCCCAAGAACGAGAAAGGACACCCTATTTACGATCCACCCTACCGCGAAGCGCGAGAAAAAGTGGCCAAGGACGCTTTCCTGGCTCTGCGTGGACGGCGGGAAGGAGACATTGCCGAATATTTCACCGGCAGTCTGTGCGCGGTTCCCCAATTCATCAGGGAAGAAGACTTCATCCCCTTGAGCCGAGCCTTGGTCGAGAACCCTGCTTTGGTCAAGGACCTCGCCATGCTTGCCCTGTCCGCCCATGCCTGGCTGCCGGGCCAAAAAATCGCCGATTCCAGCGATAACGACCATTCTCAGTAAGCCGATCTCGCCATCATCCGAACCCGGAGAAATTCATGAACCTATTTGCCACCGTCCTCACCTACGCCGCCCCTTCCGCCAACTATCGCGGCGAATCCCCTGAAAACCGCTCCGTCATTCAGAAGATCACCAAAGGTCGA
>JAIBAT010000150.1 GCA_019695055.1 Candidatus Sumerlaeaceae bacterium
AAGGAGCTCATTCCCCTTCTGGGGCTGGATGAGAAATCCCCCGTGAAGATTGAATTGGCTTTTGGCGGGGCCCGGTCCCTTGTGCGATTTGCCACGATTGCCGATCGCAAATTTGCCCTGAGGGCTTATCCCGTCAGCCGCCGCGCCGAGGCGATCTCCCACCGCGATGCGTCCGCCCTGCTGTCGTGCCATGGGATTCTTGTTCCGACCATCCTTCATTATTTCGACAACCCGCGCAACTACGGTGCTGTCTTTCTCGTGGAGGAATTCGTCGACGGTATTGAAAAGTCCGGGGACGCCCTGCAACCGGACGACATACGGCAGATCGCGACGGAACTGGCCAGACTCCACTCCATCCACAGCAGCCAGTGGGGTCCCTTTGATGCGTTGCGCTCCGGGGAAATGGGAACCACCCTATTCACGCGCATCAAGCGTCAGATTAGCCAACTGCGTCGAGCTGGCGCGCTAACCGGGTCGCAAGACGCCGTAAAACTCATTGACTGGTTCCAACACTGGGTGCCGGCGCTCAACAGCCTGCCCCACTATTCCCTGACCCATGGAAAAATCCGCCCCGGGAATGGCTTGTTTCTGCCCGACGGTCGTTTTTGCCTGCTCGACACTGCAACCCTTGAGTGGGGCATTGGCGCACGAGATGTCGCCAAACTTTTTAGGAAAGTCTTCCTGGATGATAAGGCAAAGGCTGAGTTCTTTCTCGCAGCGTATTTGCCTGGCTTGGAAGATTCAGACCGGACGCTGTTTCACCACTTCCAGACGTTTTTCGAACTTCACACCTCTGTGACGGACCTGGCCATGAAATCCGAGCGCCTGGACCGCTATAGCCACGAATGGGACGCGACCCGCCTGCCCGACGTGCAGGAGCAGATCGCGAACCTTTTGAAATCCCTGCCCAACCTGCCCGTTTAGCCCACATGGGCCAACACGAATATCCCGCAGAGTGAGGTTGCGTTTCGCGAAACGGATCGCCAGAAAAAGAGCTTTGATTGAGACGAAATGGAAAATGGACCACCATGATAAACGGCTTCCTCCGAAACCTTAGTGCGGTCATCCTATTTGCGGCCGTGGCCGCTCCTTGCGGCGCGGCAGAATCCGAGACCTCCCCATCCCAAGGCATTTGGCTGCCCAACCAGTGGACACTGCGCCCGGCAGGGAAATCAGTTCCGACCGGGGATCTTCCCATAAGCATCGCGGTTTCGCCGGACGGAAAGTATGGGGCGGTATTGCATTGCGGATACGGCAAGCACGAGGTTCGCGTCTTTGACCTCGAATCCCAGAGGCAGGTTTCGGCCGCCCCTGTGGCGCGGGCATGGCTCGGATGTGCATTCTCCCCGGACGGAAGCAAACTTTTCATCAGCGGCGGTGCGGATGACGCGGTCATCGCCGCCAATTTTAAGAACGGGACCATTGACTCCTCCGTCACCCTGGCCCTGCGAGTCGAAGAAACCACAAAACCCTTGTGTTATCCCAGTGGCATAGCCGTGTCGCGCGACGGACGCGAGGCCTACGTGGCGCTTCAACACCTGAATCGCCTCATGCGGCTTGATCTCACGCACCCCAATGCCCCTCCGACGACCGTGACGGCTTTTGCCAATCCCCTCGCCTACCCGTACAAGGTCGTTATCCACCCTTCAAAGCCCCTGGCTTATGTATCACTTTGGGGCGGAGGTGCGGTCTCGGAAGTTTCCCTGCCATATGGCGAACGCAAGTTGATCCCGACCCAGAATCACCCGAATGACATGGTCATCTCGGCCGATGGTAAGCGCCTTTTTGTGGCTTGCGCCAATTCTAACCAGGTGGACGTCATCGACACAGTGGCCCGCCGGGTCACTGAGCGGCTCACAATCTCGCTTTATCCCAACATGCCCGCGGGCTCGACCCCCAACGGCCTCGCCCTGAGCCCCGATGGACAAACCCTGCTTGTCGCCAATGCCGACAACAACAACCTCGCTGTGTTTGACGTTTCCAAGCCCGGCAACTCTGTGTCCCGCGGATTCATCCCCACGGGCTGGTATCCCACAGCCGTGGCCTTTGGGCCAAAGAACACCATAGTGGTCGCCAACGGCAAGGGGAACGGGAGCAAGCCCAACCCCGATGGGCCAAATCCCGGCAGGGACAGAGGCGAGGGAAAAGCCAAACAATACATTGGCGGATTACTCAAGGGCTCCATTTCCTTCCTACCGAATCCCGACGCAACCGCGCTCGCGCGATACACTGCGGATGCCTACAAGTGCTCTCCCCTTCGCGCCGACCTCATGCCCGTGGAGTCCCAAAGCGGGAACCCCATACCTGCAAAGGTGGGCGACCCGAGCCCCATCAAGCATGTGGTCTATATCGTGAAGGAAAACCGAACCTATGACCAGGTCCTCGGCGACATGCCCAATGGGAATGGCGACCCGTCGCTGTGCCTGTTCGACGAAAGGGTCAGCCCCAATCACCACGCCCTGGCCCGCGAATGGGCCCTGCTCGACAACTTTTACGTCGAGGCGGAAATCAGCGCCGACGGCCATGAATGGTCCATGGGGGCCTACGCGAATGATTATGTGGAAAAAACATGGCCATCCCTATACGGCAAGCACGGCCGCGAGCTTCTCAAATACCCCGCTGAGGGCAGCACGCCGCTTGGCGATGCCGACGACGGCCACCTGTGGGATCGCGCAAAAGAGAAGGGCATTACCTACCGCAGTTATGGCGAATGGGTGAGCGGCGCCGGCCCCAAAGGGAAGGGAAAAACCTCCGCAAAGAACCTGAAGGGACATTTTGATCCCTATTATTCGGGCTTTGACATGAAGGTCAGCGACCTCGACCGCTCGAAAGAATTCCTGCGGGAGCTCGCAGAATTTGAGCGCAAGAAGCAGTACCCGTCCCTCACCATCGTGCGCCTCCCCAACGACCACACAGCAGGTACAAGTAGAAAAATGCGCACCCCCCGCGCCTTTGTGGCCCAAAATGACCTGGCCCTTGGGCAGATTATTGAAGGCCTCTCCCATTCCTCCTTCTGGCCCAACATGGCCATCTTTGTACTTGAGGACGACGCCCAGAACGGCCCCGACCATGTGGATGCCCATCGCAGCATTTTCTTCGTGGCCAGCCCGTACGCAAAGCGCGGAATCGTCGAGCACACGATGTATTCCACCACCAGCGTGCTGCGGACCATGGAGCTGATCCTGGGCCTGCGCCCGCTCAGCCAGTTCGACGCGGCTGCGCGGCCGATGTATAACTTGTTTACCTCCGCGCCGGACGCGCGCCCCTACAAGTGCCTGGCAGCCACCTATGACATCAACGAAATGAATGGCCGAAACGCACCCATGCAGGAAGAGTCTGCCATGCTGAACCTGAACCGCGAAGACTCAAATCCGGATGTCTGGTTCAATGAAATCATTTGGAAATCAGTTCATGGCGCCGACAGCGTGATGCCGGCCCCTGTACGCGCCGCCTTCGTGATGCCGTTGCCTGAAAAGGATGGGGACGACGACTGAAACGGAAGGGCTTGGAGTTACTCTGAAACCGGCGGCGGGGTGGGTAACGTTGGTGAATC
Source organism: Candidatus Sumerlaeaceae bacterium (assembly GCA_019695055.1). Classification (GTDB taxonomy): domain Bacteria; phylum Sumerlaeota; class Sumerlaeia; order Sumerlaeales; family Sumerlaeaceae; genus JAIBAT01. The sequence continues at coordinate 3,554 of JAIBAT010000150.1, forward strand.
CACCTGATAGCTTTCCACCGTTTTCGGGCGGCCAAAATAGTATCCCTGCCCGCTGTCAAAACCAAGCTGGCGGCAGGCCTCCGCTTCCTCGGGCACCTCAATTCCCTCCGCCAGGGTTTCCACGCCAACGTCCCGGGCAAACTTGATGAGCATTTCCACCATTTGCTGGCGCTGCTGAGGTGCCTTGTGAATGCCCTGGACAAGGCTGATGTCAAATTTCAGGTAATCCGGTGGAACCTCCACCAATTCCACGAGGCGGGCCTGACCCGCACCAAAATCGTCATACGCCACACGAATGCCTAGCTCCTTGAGTTCGGCGCGGAAAGCCTGAATGGATGCCACGTCTGTTACCAGGCTTTCATGGACCTCCATGGTCAGATCCACCGTTGGGTATTCCGATCGCAAACCCTCCAATGCCTTCAAGAGCCGGGAAACGGTTTGCATCTCGGCAGGGTGCACGTTAAGAAACAGCGCATGGGGTTTGGGCATGCGCCCCACCGCCTCAAGACTGGCGGCACGAAAAATCCTGCTTAACTCATCCTCAAGCCGCAATTGGCCCGCCACGCGAAACAAATCCTTGGGCAGTGTAAAGAAATTGTCCAGTGTTCCCCGCCCCAGGGCCTCGTAAGAAAAGATCGTCCTGTCGGCCAGGCGGACCAGGGGCTGGAAAACCGGTTGCACTGCCTGGGTATTGATCATGTCCAGCAATTCCCTCATGCCGGTTTCCAGGTCCCTTGGCAATTGCGCCTCGAAACTCAACGTGTCCATGAAGGGGTCGTTCAAGCCCGCATCCTCTTGCAACAGCCTGAATTCGCAGGTTCCAAAATGGACTACATCCCCAGGCGCCACCGCAGCAGGAGCCTCAAGTCTTTCGCGGTTGAGAAACGTCCCATTGCGACTGCCGAGGTCGCGCAACATCAGTTTGTCCGCCTCTTCGTAGAACTCGGCGTGGGTGCGGGATATGTTGATGAAATTCAGGGGCAGCGGAAGGGTTGAAAGCCGCCCCACGCGAAAAGGTATGGAGGTAATGGGGATTCGCTGGAGCACCTTCTGCTCATCGGTGAATCCCTCAAGATACCATTTTGGCTCGTCTGTTTGCATGGAACTCTTCCGGCAAAATGGGTGCGGGAACTGCCAACGGAAGTCTGCCTGTCATGAATGTCCGATTTGGCGGCCTTTCAGGGCCGCAGGGACGTCAGACTTCCATGACCTCCTTCTCCTTGCGCTCCACGAGGTCGTCCACTTCCTTCACATATTTATCCGTGATTTCTTGAAGCTTGTGCTTGGCCTTTTCCAGGTCGTCCTCGGTGATCTCGTGTTCCTTCTCGATCTTCTTGATCTCGTCCATGCCGTGGCGACGAATGTTACGCACCGCCACGCGGCCCTCCTCGGCGTATTTTTTCGCAAGCTTGACGATATCCTTGCGTCGCTCCTCCGTGAGCGGGGGAATCGACAGCCGTATGACCTTGCCATCGTTGTTCGGTGTCAGTCCCAGGTTGGCGACGGTGATTGCCTTTTCGATGGGATGAATCTGTGATTTATCGAACGGCGTGATCATAATGGTGCGCGAATCCGGCGTGGAAATCGTCGCCACCTGCTTCAGCGGCATTTTCGTGCCATAGGCTTCCACGTGGACCGCGTCCACAAGCGCCGTCGAGGCTCGCCCCGTGCGCAGGGAATTAAACTCGCGGTCCACGGCCTCCACGGCCTTGTGCATCTTTTCCTGTGCTTCCTTGTAAATCGCATTAAGTGGCATGTGAGTCTCCTCCGACAAATGTTCCTACTTTTTCTCCTGAAATCACCCGCAGGATGTTGCCCTTCTTGTGCAGGTCAAACACAATAATGGGAATCTTGTTTTCCCGGCAGAGCGAGATTGCCGTCGCGTCCATCACCCGCAAATCCGCTGTCAGCGTTTCCGTAAAGGTCACGGTTTCATAGAACTTTGCCGTGGGATCCTTGTGCGGATCCGCCGAGTAGACGCCCTCGACATTCGTAGCCTTCAGAATCACGTCGGCATCAATTTCCGCGCCGCGCAGCGCCGCCGCGGTATCCGTCGTGAAGAACGGATTGCCGGTGCCGCAGGCAAAAATCACCACACGCCCCTTTTCAAGGTGCCGGATGGCGCGACGGCGAATGTAAGTCTCGGCCACCTCCTGGATTTGCAGGGCGCTCAGGACCCGCGTCGGCAGGCCGTGCTTCTCGAACACCGCCTGGAGCGCCATGGCATTGACCATGGTCGTCAGCATGCCCATGTAATCCGCCACAGCCTGATCGATGTCTTTTTGCTTGGCGCCACGCATGAAATTGCCGCCACCGATTACGATGGCCAACTCCACCTTTGTGTCCGCAACCACGCCCGCAATCTCGTCCGCCAGCGAAGCCACGAAACCGTAATCAATGCCAAAATCCTGCGAACCCTTGAGGGCCTCGCCCGAAAGCTTCAGTAAAACCCGTTTGTAGGGTCGTCGTTCACTCATACAAGACACCATGCCAGACCCTGCAGGGGGCGAAATCAAGGGGTTAGTGCTGCAGTCGAAAATGCCAGTTTCCGCTTGTGAATAAGGCTTTTCCCCATTCTCTCTGGCCCAGTTTCCGGAAAGGCAAACTGCGTGCAATTGGTTCGCGATTTTGACATCGTAAAGACAGCGGTCCGTGGGGCCAAAACCGCCGTCCTCCTTGCCTTGGCGACGGCCTGTACATCCACTCCGGCTACCACCGCCACGGCCTTTGGCGCTCAATCTCCCGATTCCACCCTGACAGCACCGCTTCGCCTCCAGCTCGAAATCACTGTGACCGCCACCATCGACGAGGTGCTTACCGGAACGGCGCTGGCCGAGGCCAATCGCACCATGGGGATTCCGGAGGACACCTCCCCCACCCTTAAGCTTTGGTCCGCAGATCTCCAGGATCACTTCGGCCAGCAGGACGTGAAGCTGCTGGAATGCGAACCCAAACCCACGCGGACTGAGATCGACCCGGAAAATGGGAATCGGATTTTCCTCTGGGATTTTTCTCGTGACCTGAAATCCAGCCAGACGCTCAAAGTTCGCCGCCGCTACACGCTTACAAATTGCTTCTACGATCCTCATGTCACTTCAGCAACCGTCGGGAATTACAAACCGGACGATTCCCAGGTCGCTTTCTATACCGCCTCCGAGCCTTACCTCGAATTGACAGACGATATTACCTCGGCGGCCCGCATCGCCGTTGGGGACGAAACCAATCCCCTCGAAAAAGCCCGCCGCATATTTCAGTATGTCCGCAAGCACATGACCTACGCGTATCCCCCGCCCGGCGGTCGTGGCGCTTCAATTGCGCTGGCCTGTGGGAAGGGCGACTGCGGCCAGTACGCCGACCTTTTCACCGCCCTGTGCCGCGCGCAGGGATTGCCGGCCCGGATGGGTGCCGGATTCCATCTTTTCTTTAGCAAGTCGGGTGATGGCCAAACAACGGTCGGTTCCCATGCCTGGGCTGAACTCATGCTCCCCGACGGCTCCTGGGTTCCTGTGGACCCGACCGTCGACGAGGACAGGTACTTTGCCCGCAAACTCGACAACACCCACATCACCGCATCCGTGGGCCGCAACATTCGCCTGCCTGAGGCTCCGGAATCGACGACTTACGCCCTTACGGAAATGGAGCACGGCCGCACTCCTTTCATGCAGAGCTGTACGGAATTTCTCTCGGGTGTTAAGGGCAAGGTGTCCGTCTCGCGGCGCGCCGTTAAGCTGAATTCTGCCGACTAATCCTTCGCCAGGAAGCATTCATGCTTGAAACCGGAATTCCCGAAACACAGTTTGAGCCATGATTTTCTGCCGCCTATGGTGCATCGCGGGGCTTCTTGCCTGCGTCGCGCCGGCCATCGCCGCCTCCGAAGGGGATTCCATGTCATCCACCATCACTGTTGAGAAGATTGCCGAAGGCTTCGTATTCCCCGAGGGGCCGGTTTGGCACCCCGAAGGTTACCTCATCTTCTCCGACGTCCATGGCGCCACCATCGAGAAGATCAAACCCGAGGGCGGATCCGAAACGTGGTTCAGCAAGGGCAAGAAAACCAATGGCACGATCATGAGCCCGGACGGCAAACACATTTACGCCTGCTGTTATTCCGAGCGCGAGCTTCTGGAAATTGATCCCAAAACACGGGAATTTCGCGTGTTGACCAACAAGTGCGGCGACATGCTCTTCAACAACGTCAACGACGTGGCCGTGGACAAAGCAGGCCATGTTTTCTTTACTGACCCAAACTGGGCCCCCAAACCCGAACATGTTCAGGGAATCTACCGCTACTCACCCAAAGACGGCCAAACGACTCTGGCAGCCGCCGTAGATAAGCAACCCAACGGCCTTGTCGTCAGTCCCGATCAACAGTGGCTTTATGTGGACCGCTCGGGCGGCCATGACATTTGGCGCTTTCGCCTGAGTCCCAACGGGGAACTCTCCGAAGGCCAGCAATGGGTCAAACTCGAACCCAAAGCCGAGCCCGACGGCATGACCATCGACAGCAAGGGTAATCTCTACGTGGCACAGGCCGGAAACGGAAAACTATGCGTGCTTTCACCCGAAGGCAAGGTGCTGCACCTGATTCCCATCGTCGACAGGATGGCGACCAACTGTGAGTTTGAGGGCGGGAATGAGAAGATTCTCTACGTGACCGGCGGCGGCAAGCAGGGCACCCGCCAGGGTGCCGTCTGGAAAGTTCGTTTTCCCTGAGGCTACTTGACCCCGCCACCAATGTAGAGCAGCATAACAGGCAACAGGAACCCAGCCGCGAGGCATGCCCAGACTTTCCATTTCTCCTTGGTGAACTGGAAAGCCATCAATACTCCCAGGATCGTGGTCGCGATAAACCCGAATGTCATGGCCACCACGAACCACTGGAACGGTTTGGAACTGTGGACCTCGGCCTCACCCAATTGCATATGCTGGCTCGTATGGACGTCCGACAGGATGGAAAGCACTTTGGGCGCGGGATGCTCATCCGAGCCAGACTGCAGTTCAAATGTCTGCCATGCGCCGGAAATGGCGAAGAACAGCAGCATCGGAGCAAACACCACACCCATATAGAGGTGAAGTCTACGGATTCTGACGATGGGAAGTTTCATGGCCACATTGCCGGAGAATCAGCCGCGCAAATCAAGCACAACGGAACGAGAAACCTACAATCCGTAAGCAAGACGCTCCGCCAATTCGATGGGTAAACCTTCCTGGCGAATCTGATCCTGCGCGCCGACAAGGTCGTACTTTACGCGGTGAATCTCGATCTTCTTCTGAACCCGGTCGTAAATCGCAAAGCAGGCGTCCGGATTGCGGTCGCGGGGTTGACCAACGCTTCCCACGTTGACCAGGTAACGGCAGCCTTCGCGCATGGTGATCTCGGGCTTATCCGGGCAACTCAGGTTGCTGTTCTCGTTTTCCACGATAAACGGCGTATGCGAGTGGCCAATGAAACAAACCCGCTGTCCGAAGTGCTTGAAGCTCTGGCGCGCGTGGCCCATGGTGATGATGTAGTCCCAACTCTCGGGGGACGCCGGCGAGGCATGGACGAACAGCATCTCGGCGAACTCTATGGTCAGAGGCAGGTCTCGCAGGAATGCTTCGTTTTCCGGTTTCAGGTTCTGCCGCGTCCAAGTGATGGCCCGCTTGGCAACCTCATTGAAATAGGTAATGTCGATCAGCGACAGCGCGGCATGATCGTGATTGCCTGCAATCGTGGGAATCTTTCTCTCGCGCAGCAATTCGACGCATTCATTCGGGTTGGCCCCGTATCCCACCACATCGCCGCAGCAGATGAGGTAGTCCACATCCAGCGTGGCGATTTCCTGCAACACCTGCTGCAGGGCTTGGAGATTTCCATGAATGTCCGAAAAGATGCAAACGCGACGAGGGTCGCAGCCCTCAATGCGCATAGTCTTTTCCAGTCAGCTTCTTGAGTTGTTGTGCGGCTTGTTTGCGGATTACAGCGCTCTTGTTTTGTAGCGCTTTTTCCCAAATTGCAATTTCCTTCGCCGCCTCGGGGGTTGCGCCGGCCGGGGCGCCTTCAACGGGAATCGTTCCATGCTTGGCAGTGGGCGGTTCTGCCGCCACCTTGGGAGGCGCCGCAGCCACGGGAGTTGGCTCGGAAGGAGGATTATCAAGCACGATCAATCCGATGTCCTCGGCGGAAATCGTGGAACCGCCGCCTGCCGCCACTTTTGGCAGTGCCTGGCCGACTCCGCTTGTATCGCTGCCAAGTATGACATTGGCCTCGATGGCGGCAATCTGTGGGTCTGTTTCCGGTGTGATTACCGGGGGCAAAATCTCTATGGCCGGTGACAACTCCGGCTTGTCCGGCTTCGCGGAGAACTGACCCGTCACGAAATCCTTCCCGCGTTCCTTGTCCTTTTTCTTCTTCTTACCGCCCTTGCCCACGCGTCCGGGATCGCTGGGGGCATCCTTCATGCCCAGTGCGGCAACTGAGCTCTTGAAATCAATACCGTCCAGCGAATCCGAAGAGATATCGATCGCGCCGGGCTCGTTATCCTCCGTTTCAATCCCGGAAACACTTGCGGGCTTCAGCAGCGGCTCCTTCATTGTCGGATCGCCGGCATGAACCACGTTCATCAGCGCATCCGACACGCCCGAGAAAATGCTGTCCTCCACGGCCAGTTCCTTCGGTGTGCGACCGCTACCAGCATCGCCAGCGTCCCCACCAAACTGGAACAGGCACTTGGTATTGCCAAACTCCACCGTATCGCCGTTCTTGAGCAATGTGGGTCCGGCAATCTCGATGCCATTGACCTTCGTCTTGCGAAACCCGCCGAGGTCCTGAATCTCGTAACTTTCACCGGCACGCTTGATGAGTGCCTGCTTCTTCGAAAGGAACCAATCTCCACCGATGACCACGTCGTTGTTGGCGGCCTTTCCGATGGAAACCTCCGCCTTGTTGAGTTGGAAAGTCTGCCCCTTCGACTTGCCGTCCGTGATGCTTAGCACGGCCATCGGCGCGCGGTCCACGATCATGGTTCGGTCGGCGCCAAACGATGCCACAATCATCTGGTCCTCGCTGAGGACCTTGTTGACGAACTGCAGCCGGTGCTTGCCCAGCGCAATGACATCGTTATCCACGATTTCGGTCTTGGAAACCTTGACGCCGTTCACCAGTGTGCCGTTGGCACTGTTCAGGTCCGTGAGCACGTATTTGCCGCCCTGACGGCGAATGCGCGCATGATTGCGCGAGACGCTCAGGTTCTCGATGACAATATCGTTATCCCGGCTGCGTCCGACGCTGATAATGTCCTTATCAAAGACAAAAGTCTGCAGAACGCTGTCGCCGAGTTTTAGAATCAGTTCAGGCATAGTTAATACCGGTCAGCTTTGGTGTCGTTTCCCTGTATCCACTGACAATGCGCCAATATAAGCCACGTCGGGGGGGTGTCAAATGCGATTTTATCGGGCTGAAAGCACTGAATTCGTTCATTTTGGAAGCGGCACCAGAGCGCAGGTGCGCAGCTTACCTGCCAGTTCCGGATGCTTCGCCGCCAACTCCGAGAAACGCCAGCCGTGGCAGGTCATCAGGATGACCTGATGGCGTCCGGCCAGTTCGGAGAGGAAACTCATTCCCCGTACAAACCGCTCGTCGTCCCAATGAGCGAACGGCTCGTCCAGCACGATGGGCAGGTTCCCAACGTGGGCCGAAAGGTACTCGCTGATGGAGACCCGCAGCGCCGTGTTGAGCTGGTCGCGGGCGCCCTTGCTGAGATGCTGGATCTCCCGCGAAGTGTGCCGGCGACTGGTTTCCTCACTGAAGAAGCTCACCTCGAGGTCGTCGGAAATCTCGACGTCCCGGTAACGCGGGTTCAGCATCGGCATGACTTCGTTGATGCGTTGGTTCAGTGCTGCCGCCCAACGGGAAAAGACTTCCTCGCTGATGGTGGACAACTCGGCGTGCGCAATGCGTACTGCCTCGCGGAATTCCGTCACGTCGTCGTGGAGTGCTTCGAGCCGCGCCACATCCTCGCGCAGTTTCGGCCCCTCGCGACGCCATGTTTCGACGGCGCGGTCGCACTCGTTGAACGCGCGGAGCCGCTCCAAGCGCAACTCCTGGAGTCGCGCGCGACTCTCCTCAAGCTCCTCCTGCAATGCGACCCGCGACGAGCCGGTCAACGGCGGCGCGTCGGCCGCGGGCTCGTAACCCTGGTCGCGCTTCTCGCGAAGCAGGTTGCGGCATTGCTCCGCGCGCTCCTGGAGACCGGAAAGCTTCTCCGGGTTGGGAATTTCCGCGTCCTCCACCTCTTTTGCGAGCGACTCCAGTTTGCGGGCGTTCTCGCAGCCCGCTGCGTAAGCTTCCAATGCAGCGCCGAGTTCCGCCTCGACGGGCTCATGGCGACCAAGAATCGCCGTCAGGGCCTCGAACTTCTCCGCGCGCTCCCTCTCGAGGGATTCGATGCCCGCCATGCGGCGCCCGCCCTCGGCGGTCAGGACCTCGGACTGTCCACTGGCCTCGAAGTACTTCTCAAGCTGAACGATGGCGCCATCCATCATAATCTCGTCGATGGTCTGTGGCGCGGCATCCAGCACGATGAGGCGCACGATTTCCGCCGCCTGCGTGCAGGTGTCGTTAAAACTCTTCTGCAGCCGCGCGAGGTTCTCCTCGGCCGTCTGATACGCGCCAACCTGGCGTGCGTATGGCCGAAGATTGCCCAGAAGTTTGACCTCCTGCAGGCCAAGACTATGGCGCGCCATGACATCCTCAAAATCCGACTTCAGGGCATCCAGGCGCTGGCGGCATTTCTGCACCTCGCCCAAGGCGGCGATTTCCTGGGCCAACGCCGGCTGCAATACACCGATGTTCTGCTGCTCAATCTTGTGAAGCTGAAGGAAGCCAATCGCGCCGAGGGCCGCCGCGGCCACGAAGCAAACGCCTCCAAACAATTTCGCGCCTGGTGAGCCCAGGAGAAACAACAGAACCGCACCAACCGCAAGAACAGCCGCCGCCGCAAAGAAGACTTGCGACATAGTGCGCATGCGCTCGCGCTGGACCTTGGCCACCGAAGCCCGTCCGCCAGCCTCGGCGGCCGACTTCTCGGCGGTGGCCATGGCGGTCTCCAGAGCGGCGCTTTCCGCGGGATACTCCAGCATCGCGCGGCGGTCCGCGGCGGGCAATGCGTCGAGGCGACCGCAAAGCTGGTGGTAATCACCCAGCGGAATTCCTTCCGCGGCGACCTCGCTGCGGAGCTGCTCGGCGCGCTCGGCCTGCCGGGCCATTTCCTGCTTCTGCTCGCCGAACACCTCGCGCAGGGTCTTGAGCCGCGCCAGCTTGTCGGGCGTTGCGCCGGCAAGCCGCATCGGGAAACCTGCAAGGTTTCGCTCCAAGTCCCGCGTCTTCTGCAGCACCTGGTCGTCCAGTCGCCGCCGCTCCGTGCGCGACTGCTGGTCCAGCGTGCGCCATTCGGCGAACAGTGCCTGCGCCTCCGGAAGCTTTGCCGGGTCAAACTCGGCGAAGGCCATCAGCTCGCGAATCTTCTCCTTCTTCTCCTCGACCATCGAGCCGATGCGCGAATGGCTGTTGAGCTGTTCCTCGACCTCGGCGAGCTCCGCCGCGACAACGTCGTACTCGAGCCGTTTGACGGTCGCCGCAAGACGCGTGATCTCGGCGTCATGGCTTTCGGCCGCGGCGATTTCCCTCGCATGGCGCTCGCGTTCCGCTTCGAGGGCCGCGATGGCCGCCTGCTGCGCGGCGAGTTGCTCGTCGATACGTTTCAATAAATTATCCGGTGTCACGGCACCGGTGGAAAACTCCTCCATCTTGAGCCTGCACTCTGCCAGGGCCGTGAGCGCGCCGCGGATGGACGAGTCCTGCACCCGCTGGTTCGAGACAGCCGCCTCCTCGATGACAGGCACCAGCTCATCGCGCCGGGCATCGCGGTCGTCCTGGCGCAGGAAGAAGCACTCGGTGAAGCTTTGCAGCGACATGCCGAAGTACTTCTTCCCGAAGGTCATTCCCTCCAGTTCCACGGGTTTGCCCGTGGCGCGGTCAAACAGTTCAAAGGGCTGCTGCTTGTGGAAGTTGCTCACAAGACGCAGATTCTTCCCGTCCAGATCGTCGATGTCCATGACGACACGAAAGCCCTCGGTGCGCCCGGGCGAGAACCACGGCTTGTACTTCTCCTTGGGCCGCAGCTCACCCCGCCGCAACCCGGCGGTGGGGAAATTGTAAAAGGAGTAAAGAATGGCGTCCACCATGGTGGACTTTCCAAACTCGTTCTCCTCGGCGATCACGTTGCAGCGGTCCCGCGAAAACTCGTAGGCGCCGGTCAGTTTCCCGAAGGAATGCAGCTCTATGCGGCTAATGAACACGGCGCAGTCGGACCTCCCGCCCGTTCAATGCGTCCAGACCGTGGACCATGGCCGCCCGCAGGGTGCGCTGGCGCACGGTGTCGCCCTCGGCAGCGGCCAGGAGCTGGCGCATGCGCTCGGCAAACTGCCCCTCGACGCGCTTGCGGGCGGTCTCGTCGGCCAGCAGCGCGTCTATGTCGTACTCCGGCTCGAGGCGCGACTGGTCGATGGCGAGATGAAAGCACTGGGCATCGCGCCACGCGGGGTCGAAATCAAATGTCGTGATCTCGGGGTGCGTCCGGCCGGTCAATTCCAAGTAAATAATGTCCTCCGGCGTCACCCCGGCGGATTTGAGCTGGGCCTCGACCCGCTCGCGGGCCGCCGCCGAGTTCGTCACCGTGGCATCCACCCCGACCTCGATGCGCCGGATACGCCGGGTGTCCACGGCGATATGTTTCAGCGTCTCGGGCCTAATGCCTCCCTCGGTGATCTCGCCCACGAGGACGTAGCGCTCGCCGTCCTCCTCGAGGGTGCGCGCCACGGGGATTCCGCCGTAGGCGCCGCGAATCATGCCGTGGTCGTCGGTGATCTGCGAAAACCTGTGATAATGCCCCAGCGCCGTATAATCAAACCCCGTTGCCAGCAGCTCCGCGCGGGAGAAGGGCGCCGCGCCCAGACGCGCCCAGTTGGCCACCATGGCGTCGTCCTGAGAACCGTGCAGCAGGAGCACGTTCAGCACGTTGTCGCGCTCGGGTTTCAGGCCGGCGAGAGCCCGCTCCGTCGGCGGGACGTTCTGCTCGAAGCAGCACCCATAGAAATCCACATCGGGCAGCGCGGACAGCGTGCGCCGCTCGAACTTTGGCGAGGAAAAGACTGTCACGTTCCGCGGATGGGGGCGGCCCACCTTGTTCTTGAAGTACCCCGCGTGGTGATAGCTGAACGCATGGTAGGGATCGTGGTTCCCGGGGGCGATGAGCACGGGAATCGGCGCGAGGGAAGCGAGGGTATCGTATACCATCGTTGCCGTCTGGAAACTGACCGATTCGTCGTCCCACAGGTCGCCCGGCAGGAGCACCACATCCACGTTTTCCTCGCGGGCGATTTCGAGGGCCCGGCGCAGGCCGGCCTCGATATCCCGGTTGATCCGAGCCCTCTTGGCCGGCGAAAGCCCCAGCCGGGAACCCGCAAGGCTCGAATCCAGGTGCAGGTCCGATACCTGAAGGAAACGTAGCGATAACATAACCGCGAACCGTTACACCCAAAACCGCCAGTGCAATCGTTTTGTCCGGCGATGGCAGCGGGTGGGCTGACAGGGAACCCAAATGGCGGTCCTTTGTGAGCTTTTTTCGCCTGCCCCGCAGGGGGGGGGAGGGGGAGGGGGGGGTATTTTTGTTTCTGTCGTTATTTCGGGTTAACTCCTTTGTTTTCAGCGATCAAAAATCGCGTGAAAATTCGCGTGATTTAACGCATTTTTCCGGTGCCTCTCCCATCGGGAGAGGCCGGATTTCAGCGTCTGGCAAAGGTCTTATCACAGTTCATGAGGGCTTGCCTATTCCCACAGGACCCTTTACAGCCCCTTACAGCCCCATGCGGGGGGAAGCGGGCTAGGGTTCAGCCGTGCCTTCGGCAGTGGAGTGATGGGGGTTGGCTGGTTTCCCAGCCATGAATGGCTGGGCTATTGTCGTTGTGGCCCTTCGGGCAAAAAGGGCCCTGACTATTTGCAAGGTGGGCTGGAAATTCCAGAGTCTTGCGACCCCGTTGGGTTCACGTTTAGGTGTCCCTGCTGATCGCGCCACGGCAGGAAGCGGTGCCACCAAACGAAAGCGATTCCGGCAACCAAAGCCTGAACCCATGGCAAAACCCACAATAAACCGCGCGTGTCGCCAAACGGCCCAAACAACAGCCACCCCATTGTGAATGGTAGAAAACAGCCGAGAAAAGAACTTACCATCCGTGTGAACCAGACCCAACCGGACAGATCATGCCCCCGAATGGGGTCCAGACGACTCGCGACAGCCTCGGCGACCAACGGAGCCGCAATCCCCAACAGGAGAACGGGCCACCAGCCGACGAATCTGAAAACGACGTTCAGCAGCAAGACAACACCGAAATAAATGATTTCGATGGAGAATCGCCGCAAAGCCCTGGACATCTCATTTTGCGGCGCCTCCTGATCAGAGGTGTCCATCGGGATGGTTGCAACAGCCGCCAGAAGCCCAAGCCAAGCCAGTGGAAAAAAGACAGCCATTCCGGCGCCAAAAAGCATCATGGAACCAAAACCCATTGAGACCGAATAGGCCATTGGAGGAAACACCGATATTACGGCAGCACTCGCCAACAAAGAGCCCGAGTGTCCCCAAAAGAAGTCGCAGTGGGAACAGACGCGCACAAGCCGCGCGACAAGAATCAAACCCATGGCAAATGCCATCCAACACAGGGCAAGGGGAAAACCCACACGGCTGTCCGCGCGCAGGAAGGAATCAACATATTCCGCCTTCATCACGGCCCACATCCAGAACCCGTTACAAACTATGGCCGCAATGCTGAGATAGCGGATTGATCTCTCTGCTATCGTGTCACGGCTCGTCATAAGACAGACTCAGGCAGCCAATTCCATGGATCGGAGTCAATCGGGATTACTGATAACCCTGTGGACAGCGTGCGCCCCGGAGTCCATTTGGCGCAAGAGCGAGCCGCTCATCAACACCTGAGAAGAGTGCCACGGCTTTGCAATGGGACTTTCAATGTGATACCTGCCTATTGCTCCTCGGAGAAGCGTGTCGGCCGCTGTTGCGGGCGGACAACCAACCTGAAGGCTCATCCCGCATCCGCTATTGGCCCGGTTTGTTAACCGCCGAATCTTTGATCGGAATGATAATCTCGTTTCGCCGGAAAACCGGGATCGAGAACGGCGGATTGTAGCGCGCCCACACCGGATTGCCGTCCGCCACGAGGGACGACGTTGTCATCCAGTCCTTCAGTTCCGCCAGTTTGCGGTCGTAGAGTTTCTGGCTCCACGACCCGCTATACTTGACCACCGCCGCTTTGCGCGCTGGTTCGCTTTTCAGCTTCACATCCGGGTCCGTCGGCTCCGGAGCGTTGGCCATCGTGAACGACGCGGGCAGAATGAAAGTCACCCGAAATTTGCCCCCGGACGTTTCCTGGGTCACGGGCGCCGTCATGGCGATCTTCTCGCCCTCCTTGCTCCCCGCCGAAGGATCGCTCGTCTCCTGCGTCACAGGCGCGGTCATCGCCACCTTTTGCTTTCCCTTGTTTTTGCCGGAAATGTACCCGAACAGCCGGTTGAAGGCGCTGTTCCCCGCACTCGCGAAGTCTCCTTCCACGAACGTCTCCGCCACCACTCGCGCCTCGTATTGGCGCACCTCGAAGGCGCCATCCTTCTTCACGACGCTGTACTTGGCTTCTTCCTGGCCCATGGCCGGCCTCCCCATGAAAACCGAAAACAATGCGGCAACCACCGCCAACGCACCCTGCCGGTTTCGAATCAGTCTCGTCGCAGCCATTTTTTGTCTCCATTCCATCCCTAATAGCCCCCGGCACAGATATTCCCCATTTCGTCAGTATGGGGAATCCTGCCTCCGCTGCTGGAACAACACATCCCGCTCCCGGTAAACTGCAAAAGGCGTTGCCACCCTTTAAACGGACGGAAATCATGAAAGCAGTCATCAGGCTTGCACTCTGCGCGATCACTACCGCCGCAACAATTTCGGCTGTCGCCGCTGATCGCGGGGTACTCTTCAACGGCGCCAACCGGGCTATTTTCCCCGACATGCCTTACAATCAGTCCGACCGCATGTATGACGCGGACCTTGAAACTGGCCGAATCACGGAATTTAATCCCCACGCCATCGGCGCCCCCGCCGGATTTCGCCCGCAGGCTATCAGCAAGAGCGGTTTCCTGCTGGCGACGTCGGGTTCGCAGCTTCTCGCCTGCGATCCTGAAAAGAAAAAGACCGTCACCGTTTACAAAGCCCGCCCCGACGTGCTCCTCGGCGACCTTGCCTATAACACCACCGACGGCGCCGTCCTGATAGAATGCCTGGAAAAGGACAAGAACGGCAGAATCACCCAGGGTGCCCCTATCGAAAAGGGGAAACCTGAAAGCAGCCTCTCTCCCCTGCTCTACGTTCCACAGGACACCGACAAGGCAGGTTTTGTCTTTTGCCGTCGAGTTCCCTCCGTGGATGGGTTCGCCTTCGCGCCCGACGGCACCCTCTACTTCTCCCACCGCGGCGATGTCTGGGCCGGAACCATCGAGTCCAACGATTTTGGGGACGGCGAACGCAATCCCATGCCGTGGGTCCTGGCAGCAGAGCGCGTCGCCCCTGTCGCCATTCTTGAAACCTATGTCGGAACGCCCTACGCCACCGGCGCCGACGAGGTCACTGCAGGCGGCGACCGCCTCTATATCCACTCCCGGCGAATGGGCGGTTCAGGAATGGGCGACCTCTACAGCATTCATCGCAAGCCCGCCAATGGCGACCAGACCCAGGACGTGGCTTCCTACGCAAGGGCCGCCGCAGAAACCCTTGGTTCCCTGACTTACATTCAGGAGTACACAAAGCCCCCCTACCTCGCCACTTCCCCCGATGGGCGCAATGTCTTCTGGGTCGTCTCCCGCACCAGCGATTCCGGCGAGAAGTCCATGGAGGCCACCATTGTGAACACGGCGGATGAATCGTCGCGCACACTGATCCTCAGGCGAGACTAAAAACAAGCCAGGCCACTGCAAATACATTTAGAGTTCGCTGCAACTCTTTTTACGGATTGCAGGTCCGTATTCGTGAATTCCCGCACAGGTCGAGGCTCGCAGTTCAAGCACAAGGTCCGGCAGTTCAAATACCGGTGTTGCTGTCCGTCCTCAGCGCGGGCGTCCAAAGTTTGGGTGCTGTTGCTGGAACTGCTCCATGCTTTTTCGTGCGGCTTCGCGGGCGGCGCAGTCGAGGCAGAGGCTGTCGTCGTTCCGTGCCCGCTGGATGGTTTTGCCGCAGATGCGGCAGGCCCCCATTTGCGGGCCCGATGGTTTCGGCGCGGGTTTGGACGCCGTGGATCCTTGCGCGGGGTTGGCACCTGTTGGTTGGGATTTTGACGCAGCGGACCCCTGCGATGGATTGGAACCTGCTGGTTGAGGTTTCGGGCCCGGCTTGCCCTTCGTCGCGTTCCAACTTGCCTGCACGTCCTTGTCGTGCTGGCGCAGATAGCCCATGCCGGTCTTGGCAATATAGCCCGCCCCGATGCCCGCGGCCAGCACGGCTCCGCCCGTTAACCAGGCCGGTGCCGTGACCCCCGCCAGCGCCGCCGAGGCCGCGGCGGCCCCGGTGTAGCCCACGAGGCCGCTGACAAAGGTGGTGGCATAGGTCCACGCCGCCTCGTCGGAGTCTCCGCCGACAGCATGGCCAAGGGTTTGCGCGACTCCGTCCACGGGAATATTGCCCAGGACAGAACCCGCCACCTTTGACCCGGCGGTCGCGGCCAGCTTCTCCATGGTGGCCCCGGCAACGCCGGTGACCGTGTCGTTGCCGGCCACATCGGCGGCAGATATGCCATTGAAGACGGAACCCCGCCCACGCTCATTGCGCAGGCGCTGCTCGGCCTGATACCGGGCCTCCTGTTCCTTCCACTGCTGCTCGTAGTCGCCCATGCCGGGGTCGTTCAGCGCCGGCGAGTACTGGGCCACCGCCGGAGGCGTTATCCCTGTCAGTCCGATCAGGAGAACCATCACCAGGCGCACAGTCATGCGGGTCATCGGGTAGCCTCCTTTCCGAGGTCGCACACCAGTGCCTTCGTCATTCGGTCACCGGGTTTCGCGGCAAAAGCCGTCAACACATAAAACCTGGGCATATCGGTGATCCCGAGAAATGCAATGACCGGTCCGCCTTCCCTTGCAATCGCATAGGTGGGAACGAGACGCGCGCGCAACCCGGCGGGAAGCTTCAGCAGGGTATCGGCGCCGGCGCCGCCCTCCTCCGGCAGCATCGCCGCCAGCGCGGCACGATCACCATTTTGCAATGCCTGCCTGAACCTGTGCAGGTCGTCGCTGTAAGCTGGATGCCCCCGCCGCTGCACGCGAAGCAGCGTCGCCAGTACATCCACGGCCTGCCGTCCGACCCACTCCACCACCTGTTCCTGGTTTGGCGCCAAAAGCAGCGATGCCCCGCCATCCGGCGACACAGGATAGGCGGCATCAAATGCGGCGACAAATTTCTGGTAGCGGGAACGCAGCGCCTCCGGGATGGGTGTTGACTCGCTGTCCACCAGCCAGCGCGCGTAGGAAGACTTCGCGCCGCCGTCAGCTTCCGGGAATTCCGACGCAACCCAGAGAACCGCGCGCTGCATGAACGGGTGGCCGCCTTGCCACTCCCACTGAGTTATCAGCGCAGCATCCAGCCATGGATTATAATACGCCATCACAGGTTTTGGCGCGGCGGCGTGCCCCATGAGGACGAAACTTCCCGCGAAGAAGCAGGCCCATGCCTCCGGCACGTCGCGGCCCACGGGCGAATCCCGCAGGAAATCCAGACTGTGCCCCACGGGGCACGAGGATATGGCGTCCTCCAGATTGAACGCCGCGATATTGCGCACCCGGGATGCCTCCCCCAGCACCACCATGTTGCGCAACGCGGCCCTGCCTTCTCGGTCTGTGGCCGGTTCCCCTGTCGTGCCCTCCACGCGCGCGAATCCCATGCCGTCCGATTCAGGATTCCACGACCACGTCGCGGGGTCGCCGTCCACCAAGGTGTAGATTCCCGGCTGCAGCATCACCCGCGGTTCGCAGGTCCAGAATGCGTCCGACACACCGCCCTGCCCGCCAGATCCCTGCGCAGGCCAGGGACCCAATTTGCGATTCCCGCCATCCCGCAGGGAAATCTCGCCGCACGGCGCACCGCGCCCGCCATTCCAATGATAAGTGGTGATCTTGGTGATGAACCGCGGCGCCTTTAGCGTGAATTGCATGGCATTCGGTGGCCGGTTTCGCACCGCGCCGTTGTTGAACGTGTTTACCAGGACCGCGGGCTGCTCCGTAGCGAGGGCATTTGCCGCCACAATGAGCATAAGCCCAAGGGCCACGCAGGCGCGCACCCGGCGACCACGCAAAAGGAAACCTGCACCAAGAGCACTCACGACGTCCCTCCCCAAGACCCGTGATCATGAAACCACCACAGGCACTCCTCCACGACCCCGGGAATTGCAAACAGGATTTTGGGGTCCAGCGCCCCCCTCCCCCCCTGCAACGCACCCCTGCCACCAAATCCAATGACAATCGGTCGCTGACGCCACCCACTGCGAAATTCTGGCACATTGCGGGCGGCCACATCGCGCGTCCTTGTCACAACGGCCCGCTACTTTGACGCCTCAAACGGGCCCCAAACATTGATTTTCCGGGGATTGCGCCACTGGTACGCCGGTTGCTTTTGCATTGTGTCAACTGGCTGGAGGGCACCGCACCCGCCCCCGGTCGGTGCTCGAAGTCAGAGTTGAAAGAAAAATGAAAGGAGAACCACGACCATGACTTCCGAAAACACCCTGAAGAAGCGAGTACCTGCAGCCTGGGCGGCGGCCTCCATCACCCTTACCATTGCTGCCGTTGCCGCTGTTTCCTTCCTCCAACTGAATTCCGCGCAGGCACGGCCCGCCGAGCAAGCCGCCATGCACAGCAGCGCTCCATCCGTGACCGGCGAAGTGGAGTCGGCCCTTCGCGACGAAAGCCTTTCTCCCGATGAAAGAATCGACAAGGCTTTGAGAATTCTCAACAACCCTCAAGGGACCTCCACGGGCAAGACTGAACCCGCGGCATCCGTGAATTCCTTCGGCAATAGTGCCGGGCTGCCCTCAGCATCCTTTTCCGCGGGACAATGGGACCCATTCAGCGAGATGGCCCGCATGCGCCAAGTCATGGATCGACTGTTCAGCAATTCCATGTCACGTTTCCAGTCGGCCTCCCCCGTGGGCGGCTGGGGTGGAATGTCTGCGTGGTCCCCCCAGGTTGAAACTGATCAAACCGACAGCGCGTACATCTACAAGTTTGAGCTCCACGGCGTGGACAAGGATCAGGTAAAGGTTAGCATCGACCAGGGGCGCCTGATACTGCAAGGCACGCGCGAATCCCGCAGCGAGAAATCCGACAAGGACAGCGGCGCTGTGAGCCGGGAGGTTCAGCGAAGTGAGTTCCGGCGGGAGATGTCCCTGCCTGCAGATGCCGACAGCAACGCGACCATTGAGTCGAGCCTGAAGAATGGCGTTCTCACGGTCACTGTTCCCAAAACCCAAACTGCGAAATCATCCGGACCCCGGACGATTGACATAAAGTAGCACTCCTCCACCCCGGGCGGCGTTTGGCTTTACTCCCGTTCTGCCGAACGCCGCCTTGTTTTTCATTGCCTGGCGGAGGCCTGCGACCTTGCTGCGGGTGAATGCCAGGCATTGGGCAAGGCTACTAAATCAACATGGCTGCCACGTTGGGCAATAACGACAGGGAATCCGTGATGCAAAGCGTTCGCGCGCTTGTGGACGAGTACCGAACACAGGCGCTTTGGTACCTGCGCGAAGACTTTTATCCGGAGACAGCAGAGGAAGCCTGTCGTACGCTGGAAGCCATTGAGAAACACGCCGACCTCGCTGCATTCAAAAGAGCCGCACCCCTTCGCCAATGGCTGTCACGGAATTCCAACGAACCATCTGTCGCTTAATCAGCCAGCAACGACTTTCCTCAGGGGAAAGCTACGTTGCCGGTGGCGTGGCTTTGAATGAACTTGCGGGTGGCGCACGCATTTCCCGGGATATAGATCTTTTTCACGACACGAGCGAGGCGCTAGCAACGAGCTGGGCTGCGGACCGGCAGACATTGGAATCAAATGGATATGCCGTGGCTGTGCTGCACGAACGGGAGACCTTTGTAGAAGCCATCATTACCAAACAAAATCAAAAGGTGGCGATGCAATGGACGCGGGACAGCGCATTTCGTTTCTTTCCGCTTGTTGAGCATCCGGATTTCGGCCTTTCATTGCATCCCTTTGACCTCGCAACCAACAAGGTGCTGGCACTTGTGGGCCGAGTTGAAGCGCGGGACTGGGTGGATATCATTACGTGCAGCGAAAATCTCCAGCATCTTGGACTATTGGCGTGGGCGGCCTGCGGGAAGGATCCGGGATTCAGCCCGATTGGAATCCTTGATCACGCAGCCCGCTCGTCCCGCTACACTCGCGAAGAAATCGAATCACTGGTTTTCTCAGGCTCATCACCTGATGCCGCTGACCTGTCCCGCCGCTGGCACAGCATGCTTGAAGAGGCGCGCGGAATAGTGCGGGCATTGCCTGCGGGAGAAGCAGGCCATTGTGTGCTGGATGCCTGTGGCAAGTTGCTGACTGGAACAGCCGATTTCCTCAGCCAGAAGATCGCAGCTGGCGAAATGCACTTTCACGCGGGTCGGATTCGCGGGGCATTTCCGCGAATGCGAAACTTGCCTTAGCTTATGATTTGGCGATATCACAATCTGCCAAGTATTTCCCGTTGCAAGCAACACTCAGTTCCCACCTAAATCGGAGCATGCTGAACTTGAAATGTCACTGGTCGGACGTCGTATTGGTGGCGTTGCTTGTGGCCCTCGCCGCGGGATGGTGGGCCATGCCCTTTGGAGGGCTGGGGCACCGGCTGGGTGAATACATTTCATCGCTTGGTTGGGACTCCGGCCCACCTGACGAGTATGCCTATGATTTCATTTTCTCCTGGCATTTTGCACTCTCCTGCCTGGCACTTCTGCCCTTCGTGAGATTTGGGGCCTTTGCATCGCCCTTGGTTTGGGCCTATCCCCTTGCGGCCCTGACTATCTTCTGGGTGTTCCCATGGAACACGGAAAATGGGGCGCAGAAGATGCTTGCCACCATGACCTACCTGCCATTTTTCTGGGGGCTGCTGGCTCTTTCTCAATCCCCTACGGCCAGCCACAATCGTTCACTCAGCCTGCCGCTGATTTGCATTTTGGGGAGCTTGATATCCTTTTACACTCCAATATCTGGCAGCGGCATTTTCGTTGCGACCATTTGGCTGGGCTCCCTTGCGATCGGGCTGATCGCGTTGCGGGAGCGGGTTAGGGTTTGGGCTGAAAGTTGACTGCCCTTGTCGTCTTACAGAAGCCGGCACATATGGCCCTCGCGCAGGAAGTTCTGCTCTGTTACTTAAGCTGTTTCGTTTCGTCCCAGGAACTCGTATAGATCACATCCCCGCGGCTCACGGAGCCGTTTGTCGGGTCATAAACCGGCACGCCGTTTTCTGTGAGATATCTAACGGCATCGGCATGGCCCATGGCATGGTCGCGGGCCCAGGGCAACACCTTGGGCAGGTAGGTCACCGTCATCAGCGGCACCGGGACTATCTTGTTCTCCCTGTAAACCAACTCTGCGGATTGGATCAGATACCGGAACGGTCCACGGTCGGCGCCTATGCCGCCACGGAGAAGGACGCCGGTTGTTTTCTCATCCGCAAAGAAAGGTTTTGGCACCTCCACCTTGATCGGGAGATTTTCAATTTCACAGACCCCGTCCGGCCCGGCGGAGACGATGACCACGGTGGAACCATTCGCCATGCCTTGCTGGGAAAGGTAGTGGTAGGGCTCACCCTTTCTGGAGAATGGATCCCGCGGCAGGGACTTGAGATAGCCGACGGGCGTCGTCAACTTGGTCGGGGTCAGGTTTCCCTCATCGGGCAGCGTTTCGCTGCAATCGTCCACAAAGAGGCCGAGCGTGGCGACGACGATCTCGCGCATGGTGGCGCGCGACTTCTCGATCTTGCGTTCGAGGGACCATCGGCTGCCGGGGCCTGCCACGAGACCCGCGGCGATGACCACGAAGACCCCCGCGATGGCCGCGGCGATGCGCTTCGCGCGCGATGGACGCTGTGTGGGGCTCATTTGGCCGCTCCCGGTTTGTCCGCCATCGGCAACTTTGTTTCAGGATAAAACGAACACCACGCATACCAAAACGCCCGCGTCGCGATCCCGTCAAACGGCGGTTCAACCCGCGCCGTTTCCAGGTCCTTGTCCCAGACTACCCGGACGGTCTTGGCGCCAAGGTTTGCCTCGGCGCCGCCTGCCTTGCGCAACTCGTCCAACGGGTAGGCCACCGAGTCCTTCCCCAAGCTTAGCCCAAACACCTCGCGCCCGGCGTCGAGGCGATCGTCGCGCCGCGTGACGGTTTCGTTCATCAGGGGGTTGGTGTTGTAGCCCTTGGGCTTTTTTTCGTAGGCCTCGTAGCGTATCCCATGTTTCGGAACCGGCTTCAGGACTTTTGACTCCGGATGAACTTTCTTCCATGCGCCGAAGGTCGTGATGACCGGCGCGGGGCCGGGCACCAGTTTCCCTTCGCTCAGGTTATCGGGCACTGGCACGGCAGCGATCTGCGGATAGAGCAGGTCGGTGCCCTGTCGCCGCATGCAGAGCACCCCGGCGTATAGGCCACCCACTTCGAGACCAGAGGTCAGGTCGTCCAGACGGTAGGTGAGCGCTGTGTTCGCCATGATGCAATAGGTCACGGCGAGCTTCTGGCCGCCGATTTCGTCGTTTACGATGTGGTGGTACCACATCTGGGAGATCGGGAAACAGCGCGCGTCGCCGTTGACGTCGAGGCCGATCACGGGGGTGTCGGCGGAGACCTTGGCGTCCCGGATGGGTTCATATTCGGGGCGGGTGAGGGTTTCGAATTGTCCCGTCGGCGCGGTACGGAAGCGGCCGTACTGGCTGGCGCCACCGTGGCGGATTTCCGCATGGACCGCATTCCTCCCCAGTGCGCAGGCAAGCATCACGACAGTGACCGCCCCCCGCGTTCTCATGGCGGCATTCATATCGGTGATAGGGTGCCACTCGGGGGTGAACAGTCAAATAAGAATGGCCTGCAAAAGCCTGAATTCTCAGCCATCAAGCCCCTAGGGCGCCCTTTTTTTCGGTTGAACACAAGAGTTTCGCCCCGTGGATGTAAGGAAAACTCGGTTGAGAGCAGTCTTTTCGAGAACCCCAAAACGTAACGGAACCCAATGGCAGAGAACGTAAAGTCCCTCCGGCGCCGCGTGCGCTCGATCAAGAACACGAAGCAGATTACCCGCGCGATGGAGATGGTGAGCGCGGCGAAGCTGCGGCGGGCGCAGGACCTGCTAATGGCGGGGCGGCCGTATGCGAGCAAGCTGCGCGAGTTCATGGGGCACCTGGCCTCCAGTGCCGAGAGCACTCACCCGTTCTTCACGAAGCGCGAAGTGAAGCGCCGCACGCTTGTGGTGGTTACGTCCGACCGCGGCCTCGCCGGTGGGTTCAATACGCAGGTCATCAAGAAGGCCGAGGCGGCGCTCAAGGCATCGCCGGTTCCGATGGAGCTTGTCTGCATCGGCCGCAAGGGGTACGACTACTTCAAGAACAAGCCCTACAAGATCGTTTTTCAGGTGACGGACATGGGGGGCAAGGTTTCCGGCGCAGGTGCCGCGGAGATCGCCGACCGGGTGGCGAAAATGTTCCTCGACGGCGAGACGGACGAGGTGCTGCTGCTGTTCAACTCTTTTATTTCAACGATGATGTACGCGCAGCAGCTTGAGAAGCTGTTGCCACTGGATCCGGAGGAATTGCTGGGCGCATCGGCCGCGAAAAGCACTTCGGCCCACCATGTGGATTACATCCTGGAGCCCACGCCCCAGCGCGTGTTCGATAGCATCCTGCCGCGGTTCATCCGCAGCCGGGTTTACATGGCGATCGCCGAAACGGGCGCGGCGGAGCACAGCGCGCGCATGATCGCCATGAGCGCGGCGACGAAGAACTGCACGGAGCTTATCGACTCGGTGTCCCTGAAGATGAACAAGGCCCGTCAGGCCATGATCACGAAGGAAATCCTCGAGGTTGTGGGCGGGGCGGAAGCGCTGAAGGGGTAAGCACCGCGATTCTTTGACGCGAAGGCGCGAAGAGTTCGCAAAGGGAAAGCGGCGGTCATCAGCAACAGCAAAAAGTGGTCTTTGCGCCGTTGCGTCAGGTTCCTACTTAATCAACGACCGCAGTACAGCCATGTTCTCCACGTCCTCCGCCATGTCGTCGCCCTTGTCGGTTTCCAGCACCATGGGGATGCCGCGGAGGTTCCGGTCGTTCATCAGCATGCGGAAGGCCTCCAGGCCGATCTCGCCCTTGCCGATGTGCTCGTGGCGGTCCTTGCGCGAAGCAAAGGGTTTCTTGGAATCATTGACGTGGATGGCCTTGAGTTGATCGAGGCCGATGATGCGGTCGAAGTCCGACCACGTTTTTTCGTAGCCGTCCTTCGTGCGGAGTTCGTAGCCGGCGGAGAATACGTGGCAAGTGTCGAGGCACACCCCGAGCCGCTTGCGTGCTTTGGTTTGCTTTATAATGGCAGCAATTTCCTCGAACTGCGCGCCGATGGCGGTTCCCTGTCCGGCGGTGGTTTCCAGCAGAATCTGGCATTCGCCTTTCGGGGTCGCGGCGAAGATTTCGTCCAGCGCGCTGGCGATGCGGGCGATCCCCGCGTCGGGCCCATCGCCGCCGTGGGCACCGGGGTGCATGACAAGGCCGGTGACGCCGAGGGCGTCGCAGCGTGTCAGTTCGTCCACCATGTCGTCGATGGATTTCTGGCGCAGTTCGGGGTTGGCGCTGCCGAGGTTCACAAGATAGATCGTGTGGGCGATGCAGGACTTTATGGGCGAGTTTTTCATGCGCTCGCGGAAGAGTTTTGCATCTTCGGGCTTGAGCGGCGGGAAGGCCCACCGCGTGTTGCCCTTCACAAAGATTTGCATGGCTGTGCAGCCGATGGATTCGCCGCGATCCACGGCTTTGGGCACGCCGCCCGCGGTGCTCATGTGGGAGCCCAGAAGGATTTCGTCCGAGCCAGACTGTTTTGTTTTCATGGGGCGGATGAATACCCCGCCCGCGAGGCGATTGGAAAGCCCAAATGTACAATGTCTCCGAATTTCGGTGCGCCATGTGCGGAAATTGCTGCCGCGGCGAGGGTTTCGTGCGCATCAAGGCGGACGAGGCCCCGCGCATTGCGGAGTTTCTGGGCCTTTCCCTCGACGAGTTTCTGCGGCGCTACACCCGGACACCGGAGATCAAATCGCAGGCGCGCGCCGGCGACCTTTGGTTCGTGGACAAGCCCGGGCCGGAGCAGGATTGCATCTTCCTCGAAAACAACCTTTGCGCCATCAACCCGGTCAAGCCGCAGCAGTGCATCGGATTTCCGCTGAAATGGCGAACGAACGACATAATGGACTATTGTGTGGGGATCCAGCGGACGGAGCACGAAGACTGACAAAAAGAAGCGGCGCGGAACCCGGGTGGCCGGGTCCGCACATTTAGCAATCCCGAATTTACCGTGGCACTTATAAGGGGCGGGGGCGGAAAAGTGAGCCGATGGAGTCGTTTAACATTCTCCGTAAAGACTTTCCGCCCCGGCTGTACACAAATGGCGAACCCCAACACGACAAGAAGGACTTCATGGCTGACTCTACGTTTGATGTGATTGTCATCGGCGCCGGGCCGGGCGGATATGTGGCCGCCATCCGCGCCGCGCAGCTTGGTTTCAACACCGCCATCATCGAGAAGAACAAGACCCTCGGGGGCACCTGCCTCAACGTGGGTTGCATCCCCAGCAAGGCGCTTCTGGATTCCAGCGAGTTGTACTCCATCGCCAGCCATCAGTTCAAGAACCACGGCATCAAGGTGGATAGTGTCGGCATCGACGTCCCCACCATGATTGCGCGCAAGAACAAGGTCGTGGACGAGCTGACCCGGGGCGTGGCGGGGCTCATGAAGAAGAACAAGATCACTGTCGTGGAAGGCCTGGGCAAGCTGGCCGGGGGAATGAAGGTCAGCGTCGAGAACGGCGGGAAGGCCACCAACCTGGAGGCAACGAAGAACATCCTGTTGGCCATGGGCTCTGTTTCTACCCAGCTCCCCACCGCCAAGTTTGACGGCAAGCAGATCGTCAGCTCCACGGAAGCTTTGGATTTTACGGAGGTTCCGAAGAAGCTGGTCGTGGTGGGTGGTGGCTATATCGGCCTTGAGCTTGGCAGCGTGTGGGCACGCCTTGGCGCCGAGGTTGTGGTTGTGGAAATGCTGCCCCAGATTTGCCCGTTCATGGACGGCGAAACGCGGACGGCGCTTTTTCGGTCGCTTCAGCGCCAGGGGCTGGAGTTTCGTCTCGAAACAAAGGTTTCCGGTGTGGACACCTCGAAGGGGCGGCCCGTCGTCAAGGTCGTGGGACCCGGCGGCAAGGAGGAGACCATCGAGTGTGACAAGGTTCTCGTGAGCATCGGGCGGCGCCCGCTGACGGAGAATGCGAATCTCGAAGGGGCGGGCGTCGAGCTCGACGAGCGCCGGCGGGTGAAGGTGGACGACCACTACCAGACCACGGCCCCCGGGATATCCGCCATCGGCGACCTGATCCACGGCCCCATGCTGGCGCACAAGGCCGAGGAAGAGGGAATTGCCTGGGCAGAGAACCTTGCCGGGCAGGGCGGCCATGTGAACTACGATGTCATTCCCAGCGTCGTGTACACCTGGCCCGAGGCTGCGAGCGTTGGGCTGACCGAGGAGGAAGCCCGCGAGAAGCATGGCGATGAGGTGAAAATCGGCAAGTTCCAGTTCATGGCCAATGGCCGCGCGAAGGCCATGGGCGAACGCGAGGGATTTGTAAAAGTGATTGCCGGTCCGAGGGATATCGTGCTTGGCGTGCACATTTTCGGCCCGCGCGCCAGCGACATGATCGCCGAGGCGGCCACCGTCATGGAATTTAATGGCACCTCGGAGGACATATTCCGCACCTGCCATGGCCACCCGACGCTTTCAGAAGCGCTGAAGGAAGCCGCGCTTGGCGTCCACGGACGCGTGATCAGCGCTTAGGGATGTCGTCCGACCTACAGGTCACCCTGCCGCGCCCGATGACCCTGCGGCGCACGCTGCCGGCCATTGTGGCCATGGCGGTGGCGCTTGCGGCACTGCCTTTCACGGCCACGACCTATTGGCCCATTTTCAAGTCCCTCGGTTTTCTTGAATGGCGCGATTTCTGGGCCATCTGCAATCGCTACCCGAGCGACATTGTCATCACGGCGATGGTGGCGATCATCTATCTGTTCGACAAACCGCGTCGGCGCTGCATCGTCTACCTGCTTGTGGCACTTGGCGTTTCCGGCGCCATGAACGAAACCATCAAGCAGACCTTCGGGCGCTATCGCCCGGAGGCCGCGCTGAACATCGAAGAGAAAGCCGAAAAGGATTTGAAGAAAATACTGGCGGCCGATCCCGCGTCGCCGATTCGCATTGCCCGGGAGGACCAATGGCTGTTCATGAAGCCGGGGCGACCCTTCTTCGAAGACTATTTCTCCTCCTTTCCGTCGGGCCACGCGAACGCGGCCTTTGTGCTCGCCGCGTTTCTCACGGCGCTTTACTGGCGCGGGCGGCTTGTTTGGTTTGTGTTTTCTGTGGGTGTCGCATTGGCGCGCATTGAAACCAATCGCCACTTTCCCGAGGACGTACTTTACGGGGCTGGGCAGGGTTGGCTCATTGCGCAATGGGTCATGAGCTGGCACTGGCCGGGCCGCATTGGCGACTGGATCGTGGCGCGCCTGGAGCGATTTCGCTGGCTGGCGTAGTGCCACCCATTTGTCACGTTCTTGAGGCTTGCTCCCTGCTGCGTTTGGGCAAAAACTGCAGGTGATTTGAGTTAACGGAGAAACCATCTGCCAATGCCTTCCATCGCAAGACTTGCCGTTTCCGCCGAAGAGGCCGCCGAGGTCATGGCGAATGCGGGCGCTTACATGCAGGGACACTTCCTGCTGAGTTCGGGGCTTCACAGCCCCGAGTATTTCCAATGTGCCACTCTGCTGGAACAACCCGCCGTGGCGGAACACATCGCGAAGGCAGTCGCGGCAATCTGTCGGGAATGGAATGTGGAAACAGTGCTGTCCCCCGCGCTGGGGGCTATTTTGTTCGGGTACGAACTTTCGCGGGCACTGGGTTGCCGGAATATTTTCGCGGAGCGCCCGGGCGGGAAATTTGAACTGCGTCGCGGGTTCAGCTTGAAGCCCGGTGAGCGGGTGCTACTTGCTGAGAATGTCATCACGACCGGCGGCAGTGTCGAGGAAACCGCCGAAATGGCGCGGAAACTTGGCGCAAATGTCGCCGGTTATGCGGTGATCGTTGACCGCAGTGGCGGAAGGTTTGCGCCAAACGAGCCGGTGGCCGCTTATGCCGCCATCGACGCAAAAACTATTGATCCAGCGGCGTGCGAACTTTGCGCCGCCGGGATTGATCTCCTCAAACCCGGCAGCCGCAAATTCTGAAGATCAGTCCTTCGTGTCCGTCACCATGATGAGGTGATAGCCGAAGGCGGTCTTGATGGGGCCGATAACGGTGTCCTTCTTGGCGCTGAAGGCCGCGGCCTCAAAGGTTTCGTCCATCACGCCCTTGGCGAAGAACCCGAGGTCGCCGCCGTTGGCGCCGCTGGGGCAGGTGCTGAACCGTTTCGCCATCTTGGCAAACTTCTCGCCCGCGGCGATCTTCGCCTTGGCGTCCTGGGCGTGCTTTTCATTGTCAAACAATATGTGGCTTGCGCGAACTTCTGTTGGCATGGTTGGTTTCCTTTGCTTGTGTTTGTGCCGGGATTCTGTTAGTTTCCCGGCGGGTTATTCTTCACGACGCCGACCCACAACACCCGCACCCCAAGATCCCGGTCGTCGCTGGCAACACCGGTTTCCCGAAGGTTTACGGGGTTCATTGTCCAACCAATTTGCAGCATGTCCGGTCCGGCGGGAACAGGAATCTCCAGTTCCACCTTGTCCGGGCGGAAGTCGGGCAGTTGCAAAACGGGTTCGCCTGCAAACAGTTCCCGTTTGCCTCCACGGCGGGCATAAACCTTCATCCCGGGCTTGTACCCTGCGGGCACAGGCGGCGGAAACTCAAAGCACAGGACCACCGTGGTTGCATCCGCGGCGTCGAGAAGCCTGAAGGCGCTCTTCTTTTTCGCCCATCGGAAGGCGCCCGTCTGCGGATCGGATTCGATGCCGTAGAATTCACGATGGTTGAAGAATCCCTCGATCTGTCCTTCGAGGTCATTGGGTTCGTACCATCGGGCCAATCGCCCCCGCATGGATTCCGGGACGCCAAAGTCGCCCATGCGGACAGACTGGACATTCACGCTGGGATCCACAGAAATGGTCCTCGGCGATCCCTGCAGGCGCAGCTTGTGAAAGTAGGCCAGTTCCCCCTTGTAGGACGAGTAGTTGTAAAGGGGATCTGTGACGAGCCAAACCTCCCTGCCGTCCGCGCCGCGACGCCATTTCTCATAGTCCCTGGGGAGCATGGACTTAACGGGCTTGTCCAGGTAGTGGCTCATGGCGCGCGAATACCAGGGCGGGAAGAAGACCACCGCGTCCGGCGGCGAGGCCCTGTAGTATTCCGCAAGTTTGCGATTGTTGGTCTTCTGGGGAGTGATTTGCTGGACATAGGTTCCGTAAGCCATGGCGCCCGCAAGGATTGTGGTCAGCGCCAGGCGTCCCATCCTTGGGCGAACCGATGCGCAGGCATACCCCAGCAAAAGCAGGAAGTATGGCAGGACAAAATCCACAAATCGCGGGCGGTTAAAAATCGGTTTGACGGTGTGGCTTACAATTCCCGCGCAAAGCACGGGCACCACCACCATCCATGCAAAGAAGCCCAGCATGGTGGAGTCGCCCCAGGATTGGACAAATCGCGCAGCCCGTTGGCGGTGGCGAAACGCAAGAATGCCGAGAATCAACGCCGCCACAACCATGGTGTGCGGCCACCAAAAATCGTGTATGGTTGTGGCATTTCCCCAGAAGAACTCCTTGCCGACGAACCAGACGTGATCCAGAAACGGGGTTTCCCGCATCCAGTCGGCGTTCTTCGCGCTGATTCCGCCCGTGGTCTGGCGAACATAGGCCGCCCACGGCAGGAACAAAACGAAGACGCCGACGGTCATGAACCCGTAGTTCACAAGCTCCCGGACGTTGTGGCGCCGCAGGTAGTAAGTGAGCACATAAAAACCATGGGCAGCAAGCACCATGGCCGCCACGTAATGGGTGAGCATGAGCGCGGTGGAGACCACCACGTAAGCGGCAGCTGCAAACAAGCGGCTTCGCGGGTGGGCCGTTTCCCGGGGAAACAAGTAGTACACAAGGCAGAGCGATGACAAGGTGGCCAGGGCGGCGCCCTGGGCGTACATTCGGGCTTCCTGGGCAAAATACACGTCCTCGGCATTGACAGCGGCCATTGCCATGACGGGCAGCGCAAGCCGCCACCCACCGGCACGATGTGCCAAGGCAAGCAACGCGAGCAATCCGAGCCAGCTCCAGGCTGCGCTGTATCCACGCATGACACCGTCGGACATGCCAAACGCCGTGCGCCACAGGGAAAGCCCCATGAAGTAGAGGGGAGGCGTGCTGTCACCGGCGTTTACACGCATGGCATGGTGAATGCCCTGATTCGTGTATAGAGCTGTTACGGATTCATCGAACCAGATGCTCTCGTCTTCCAGACCTTGGAAACGGATCATGGCCGCAATTGCCAGCAGCAGAACCAATACGGCGAATCTAAGTGGCAGGCCGCGGGAACGCCCCGCATAGGGCCAGGCAGTTTCGGCAGTCGGCCCCGGATTCAAAGCCGGATCACCCGAGAGGTATGCGGCGGAACGGATCGAAGGCGCGGTCCAGCAGCAAGGTCAACTCCCGCCGCGTGACAGGCTCGTCCGGTTTGAAGTTCACGTGCCAGATACCTTCGTACAGATTGAGCCGATACAGGGGTTCAATCCACTTTGCCGCCCAATGATTATGCGGCATGTCGAGAAACCGGATCTTCACGTCCGGCGTCGGCTGCAAATCGAGGGCAAGGCAAAGCACCGGCGCAAGCGTGGCGCGGGTGGCGACCTGGGCAAAGGTTTCGTCCTTCGAGAAGTCCAGCCCCTCGATATCCTGCGTCAGGACGCGCAGTTCGTCGCGATAGATGTCCATCGGCGGTTTGTCCGGTGCGATGGGTCCGCCCTCCGCCTTGACCAGCAATTCGGCCACCTGGTCCCAGGTCATGGGGGCGTCCTTGCGGAATTGGAAATCCTCCTTGTCGAAAACCACACCTGATAACGCGAGTTTCTGGGCCTCCACAAAGATCCGGTCATCGGCGGTAAGATCGTCGTAGGGATAAAGCATGACGCCGCGCACGAGGAGCAACTCCTGCAAATCACGCACGTCCACCTCGCGGGGCTCCACGCCGGCACCCAGCGCCGTGGCCGCAATGGCACCGGCAGCCTGGCCCATGAGAAGCACTATGGGCTGGAGACGGGTGCAACCATTGACGATGTGAGAGACAGAGATGCTCTTCTCCACGGCCATGAAACCGTCCACGCCTTTGGGAAAGAAGACTCCAAATGGCACCTGGAAGTTGGCGTTCGAGGGATACTTCTCCTCAAAATAATTGGGGTGGCCGGGATGGGCGCGGGCGTGATGGTGATCCAGGAAGTAGTCGCCCACGGCGATGGAATCCCGGCGCAGCGCCGGGCGAATGCCGTTACCCTCGCCGGGCAGCACGTCCTGCTCGATCATGACAACATCGCCAATGATTCGGCGGGTTTCGCGCACGTATGGGATGAACGGCAGCCCGTCGTCCGTGGGGAACTCGTCGTCGGCAATCCCAAGCTCCGGGTGGCCGAGCACCGTTTGCATATAATGGACGAAGTTCAGGGTGTGGGCCTTTGCCTTGGCAAAGGTCGCGGCCCGCTTCTCGCGGTCAAAGGCGGGCAGGGTGTCCGGGAAATCATTGGCGTGGAAGGGCCAGTTGATCATGTACTTATTGGCCGGCAACTTGCCATAATCGATGAACGTTTCCCACGTATGTAGCGTGTGGATGTGGTCCTTGAGGTCGGCCGGATGTGCGTCTACTGCGGTGCAACCACGGAAAAGGTCGGGATTATAATCTGCGGATGGATTGACCGGCGGGGCGGGGCGGTTGTGAGCCTTCTGGTAATCCTTCAGGATGGCCACATAGGTCATATCCTGAATTTCGAGGTCGGCTTTCTCCGGTGCGTCCGGCTCGCCGGTTTGGTCGCGGGATTCGCGACCGAAGCGATACTTGATGCCGGCCATATCGATGACGTCGCCAAACTCGGTGGCATCGACGACGATCCTTGCCCGCACCTCGAATTCCTCGCCGGCCTTGTTAACAAAGCGGAAACCGGTGACGCGATTGTTGTCGCGCAGCACTTCGGTGACATGGGCCTCGAAAAAGGGCTGGATAAGCTCTTCGCGCTTGATGAGGCGCTGGAAAATTCCGGCTACGATGTGGGGCTCAAAAGCGGTGCGAGTCACCCAACCAGTCTCGGTTTTGGCGGCGCCGCCATAGTGGATCTCGATCTCACGGACAATTTCGCGATAGAATCCACAGGTCAAAGCGCCCCAATTGCCGTCAAAGGCGACGACGCCGGCGGAGGTGATCATGCCCCCGGCCCATGGTGTTTCCTCGACGAGGACTACGGCGGCGCCCATTCGGGCCGCCTGGATGGCTGCCGCTGCGCCACCGCAGCCGGCACCCGCAATTGCAAGGTCGGTATGTATAGTGTTCATAATAGAAGAACCCAAATTGCTGGGCCGCTCCGGGGGAAGTGAAGGAGAATTTTCAGGGGCAAATTCCCGGCAAACCGAAATTGACAGCAGGCGCTCCGAGGCTATAGACCTTTGTGTACGTCAGCCCGTTCCGGGCTGCGGTTGGTTGGGCATGGTTTTTTCCCCTGCGGGACTTGCTGGAGGGATTCTGTTTGCCGGGACCGCAGGGTGCACGTCGTCCATTTTCGGCTTTGAAGGGGAAGTCATGCAACTGACTTGCAACAAGTGCGGCCATTCGTGGAAGGAAGACCCGAATGCCAGCGCAGCGATGATCCAATGCCCGGAATGCTTTGCCGTGGTGCCGTTGGTACTGGCCAACAAAGGAGGCGCCGCCCCGGCGCCAAAGCCAGCCCCGGCCCCGGCTCCCCCCCCAAAGCCCGACATTCACGAACAGAGAACCCGCATCGACTCCATCAACCAGCAGTCCACCATCATGGAGTCCCGAGGGAAGAATCCTGAGGATACGGATGGCTTCTCGCAAACCGTGGCACCCGGAGTGCCCTCGCAGGGACCGGTGTCCCAGCCGCCACCCCGGCGCACGCCGGCGAGACCACCCCGGGAAGAATCGAACGTGGGACACGACACGCCGACTGTGCTGCCGGGGTCGTACTCGAGTGCACCGACCGATCCCTATGGCCAGACCATGACGCCGCCGCCTTCAACCGGGCCAGCAACAAGAACGTCGGCCCCGCGGCGATCGGAAACCACTGGTTTTGAAGACACCGTCCACACAAACGCGCCCACAGCCGCCGACCAGCCCCGCCCGCGATCCGGCAGCGCCTCCACGAAATCCTTTTCGGCCTCCATGGCCAAGGACGTTGATCTGACCGGACAAACCATTGGCGGTTATGAGATTAAAAAGATGTTGGGCGCCGGCGGCATGGGCGCCGTGGCGTTGGCGCGACAGATTTCCCTCGACCGCGATGTGGCGCTGAAAATTCTGCCTGGCGCCCTTGCCTCAAATCCTGAGTTCCTCGCGCGATTTACCCGTGAGGCGCTCAGCGCGGCCCAGATGACCCACCACAACATCATACAGGTTTACGACGTGGGGAGCGATGGCGACGTTCACTACATCAGCATGGAGTTTGTGCGCGGCGACAACCTGGGCAACATGGTGCGCAAGGAAGGGCGACTGACCGCCGACGATGCGGCAGGCTATGTCCTCCAGGCAGCCCGCGGGCTGAAGTACGCCCACGAACGCGGCATCATCCATCGTGACATCAAGCCCGACAACCTGATGGTGAACGAACACGGCATCGTGAAGATCGCCGACATGGGGCTGGCGAAAATGCGCGGTGAGGCCGAGGCGCAGCGCACCCGCACCGCGGACGACATGAACATCCTGAACAAGGCCCGCGGCGACCTGACGATGCATAACGTGGCCATGGGCACGCCCGCCTATATGCCGCCCGAGCAGGGACGCGACGCAACAAGCGTGGACCATCGCGCGGATCAGTACTCGCTGGGCTGCACCCTTTATTATCTCATCGCCGGGCAGCCCCCTTTCAGCGGCAGCACCGCCTTCGAGATCATGAGCAAGCACATGAGCGAGCCCATCCCGCCCATTGATGCGACCGTGGGGAATGTGCCCGAGGCCTTTGGCGAAATCATCACGCGAATGACGGCCAAGGATGCGGACGACCGCTACCCCACCATGGCCGAAATGATCTCCGACCTCGAGGCGGCGCTTGGCGTGGAGAGCGAGAAGGGGGCCTACAGGCCCCGCGAGCATCACATGAAGGCCCTGGAAAAGGAGCAGAAGAATTACTACGCCGCCCCTGCGCAGAAGCTGCGGCAGATGGCACAGCTCGGGTTCTTTGGCATTACGGCACTCCTATTCTTTGTCTGCCTCTTTTCCGGAGCCTACTTTGCCATGGCCGGAATGTTGGGCCTGTTGGTCCTGACTCCCATCGCAAACTTCGTGATCGACGGGATTCGGCGGAAGACCTACCACTTCCGCCGTGTCCGGAGTGTCTTCTTTGGCATGACCATCCAGGGATGGGCCATCACCATTGGCTCCATCCTGCTCGGGCTGGCCACACTTTATGTGCTCAATCTCCTTATCCCGTGGCTTGTTTTTGCCGTGCTTGCCGTGGGGCTCGCCATCGGATATCAGGTCGCCGTGGTAGGCAAGCTCGCCGCCCAGCGCGCACCGGCGCTCGAAGGCACCCAGGAAATGCTGAAGCAACTTCGCGTTCGCGGCGTGGCCGAGGATCAGATCCACGACTTCGTCTGCCGGTTCAGCGGCCAGCATTGGGAGGAATTCTTCGAGAACCTATTCGGCTACGAGGACATGATCCTTGCCCGCAACAAGTGGGCCGCGGCC
Organism: Candidatus Sumerlaeaceae bacterium; assembly: GCA_019695055.1. Classification (GTDB taxonomy): domain Bacteria; phylum Sumerlaeota; class Sumerlaeia; order Sumerlaeales; family Sumerlaeaceae; genus JAIBAT01. Next base: position 37,854 of record JAIBAT010000150.1, read on the forward strand.
AACAAGGTGAAGCCACGCAAGAAATTCGCAACGTGGCGCGACCCGCTGGCCCGCTGGCTGGACGGCATCGAGGAGGCCCGCAAATCCGCCCGGGAACGCAAACAGATGGCAAAAGTGGAAGCTCAGCGCCTGAAGGCGCAGGGCCTCGACGAGAAGGAAGCCCAGAAGAAAGCCGAGGAAGCCGCGACCCAGATTCTCACCGACATCAAGGTTTCGGCGACGCTGGCGGGCGAGACCAAGGCGGCCAAACCCAAGAAGGTTCGCGAGCCTGGCGAGAAGCCGTTTTACGCGCTGGTGTTTCAACTCGTTCGTTTCGTCCTTGGCGGGGCCATTGTGGCCTACGTGACCGTAAGAGGTTTTGGGGCCATGCTTCCGGCATCTGCGCAATCCGTGACCAAGGCCATCGAGGGGCTGCCGGTGCCGCAAGCCGTCGCCGGCCAGATTTCCAATTACTATGGATTGGCTTTGGGCCTGGTTCTCTTGATCTCCGCGTTTTCGTCGCGACTTGTTGCTCCGCTTTTGGTTACGGTCGGCACACTGGGTTTCGCAGCCATGCCCTATCTCACCAAATTGCTGCCCCTACCTCTTCCCGTTGCCCAGATGAACTTCGTAATGCTGGGTCTGGCGGCCGTGGGCATTGGTATTTCAGCATTCATGAAGTTCAGCGGAAATAAGTTCTAAAGGCACCCTTCCTTACCGTTTGACGGATGGATATCACAGCGGTGAATCGGAGTTACGCTTTGATACCCAAAGGAGAAGCCAATGCCCGTCCGTGAATTGACCGAAGCTGATCTGCCCGCCATCACGCGTGTCGCCCACCTTGGGCTGGAATTTGACGAGATTAACAAATCCCTGATTCGGGAGAAAACCGTCGACGCGAAGGACTACGATCCCAACCTGGGGCTGCTGTGGGAGGAAGCCGGGGAGGTTGCTGCGTTCGCCCAGGGTGCGGTTGGTGTCAAAAAGGATGGCAGCCAGCCGGGCTATGTGCGCATCATGGCAGTGCATCCAGCTTTTCGGAATCGCGGGATTGGCACCAGCTTGCTCAAGGAAATGGAAGCCCGGTTGAAAGGGAAGGGCTGTACCGCCGTTTCCATTATGGACTCGCCAAACAACTATTTTATGCCGGGTGTGGACTTTCGCTACACGGAGGCCTTTTGCTTTCTCCAGAAGCACGGCTACGAAATGTTTCGCGAGAATCACAACCTCATCTGCGACCTGGATCTCAATGACTGGCCGGATCTGGATTCCCAAATTGCCGAACTGGCAAAGGAGGGCGTGGAACTGCGCCGTGCCGTGACGGCCGACGGCCCGGAAGTCCATGATTTTCTCGAAGCCCACTGGCCTGGCTGGCACGCCGAGGTTCAGGGGGCGTTGGACAATGATCCCCCGACACTCTACATCGGGCGCCACGAAGGACGCGTCATCGCATTTTCCGGATACCAGGGCAACAATAAGTCGCTGTCGTGGTTCGGTCCCATGGGCACCCTGCCTGTCCTGCGCGGCAAAGGGATCGGTGGGATTCTCCTGCGCCTATGCCTGCGGGATCTGGCCAGACAGGGTTACCGCAAGGCGATCATTCCATGGGTGGGACCGGTTCGGTTCTATGCGCGCTACAGCAATGCGCGGCTGGATCGGTGCTTCTGGGCGTATCGAAAGAACCTATAAGGTTGTTGGAGCGGAGTTAAGGGCCGAAAAGGGCGCTTGATTCTTAAACGCAAATTTGGCGTATTGTGATAATGGGATTTCGAGCAAGCCCAATGGCCGTAAGCTCTACTTGGACCACACCCATTCTCTGGATGGTAGCACTTTTGTTATCTGCCTGCTCGAAACCACCTGATCATATGGCTTCGTGCAGCAGCATCTGCTTTACCAGTGACACCAAACACGTTATTGTTTCTGTCTCCAGAACAAAAAGCGACGGTGCGGGGCTGTACATGGCTGAGTGGCCCAGTGGACGGATAATTAGAAATAGCCGCGGATTGGAGTTGGGGTGGCCAACAATTACAATCAATTCGGCTCACAACGAGGCAATCGTCACATCTGATGGCAGCGGATTCACTTATGCAGTTAATCTGACGACCTGGATAGCAACCCGCCAGCAGATCTTGAACTCTAAGGACACACAATGCGTCTTCGCAGCCGCAGCAAATGGGACTTTTTTTGCAGCTGAAGCCGAAAGCACAACAGACTCTACCCCAATCCTTCACGCGTTTAGCCGATCAGGGGACCAAGAATGGCAAATGACTTTCTCAAAAGGCAGCTGGCCAGACTGCCTGACAGTCGACGCCGGTGCAAATCAACTTTTCTTGGGCTTGAGCAACGTTTCTGAGCAAGCTGATGCCCAAACCAACCTGCAACCTGACCGACCCCGTATCCTGACGGTCATACCGCAAACCCGTGCGATCTCGCATATTTATGAACTCACATCATCCCCGAGCTGCATTTGCTACTCGCCTGGTGGAGACCGGTTGGCATATGCAGTCCGCGATGATGTCAACTTAGCTTACGTGGCGTGGTTTACTGTCGATATAGCCACCAGTGCAACTAATGCTTTAGGTGAAAAACAACGATCCATAACAACAGCCGGTGACTTTTCCCCGGATGGTACATTGTTCGCCCACAACACAATATTTGGGGTTTCGGTCCATGGCATCAACTCCTCGGCAACATTTACGTCACATAGCGTGGAGTTGCCGTCCGGACTTTTGCCACGGACAATTAAGTTCGCGCCATCAGGCCAATTGCTTCTCGTTGGAGATAATCAAGGTAATATTTGGACTTGGGACTACCGGGGGGACAATTCAAAGCCGCAGACTTGGATCAACACCGGTCGGCATCGCGATTCCGTATTCTCCCTGATTCTTCAGTCAAAGCCAAGTTCGTTCGAGGTGCTGTCGGGGAACCCTATGGATTTAAATGATAGTCCTTGATGATTGCATGCTTTCTAACTTGATCATCGGCAAACCCACTAAGAGGTTTCCCCTTGGGTTAGTCGGCCTAATTCTACCCTCACGATAGCGGGGCGCATCTTGATCCGTGGATTTGGGCATATCAAAAGTAACTTCAACCGGGCAATGCCCAGTGGAATCCATCCCGAAATTTGGCAGAGTCGTCTCGGCTCTGTTTCAGCGGTCGGACGCCGCTGCCACTCTCGGGTCAGAACTCAAATCCCGTAAAGCTCCCCCGTCTTCTTTCGCAAATAATCCAGTAACGCATCCGCCGACAACTCCTGCCCCGTGGCCCGACGCGCAAGTTCCCGCGGCGTGTAGCGTTTGCCGTGGCGATGAATCTTCCCACGCAGCCAGCCCAACAGCGGTGCAAAACTCCCCGATGCAATCTGTCCATCGAGGTCCCCAAGGTCGCGGCGCGCTGCTTCGAAAAGCTGCGCTGCGTAGAGATTGCCCAGGGTATAAGTCGGGAAATAACCAAACGACCCACCGCTCCAATGCACATCCTGCAGGCAGCCACGGGCATGGTCCGGTGGGGTGATCCCCAGGTATTTCCGAACCTTTTCGTTCCAGGCATCGGGAACATCCGCCGGCGTCAAATCTCCTGACAACAAGGCTTCCTCCAGCTCGAACCTTAGCAACACGTGAAGATTGTAAGTCACTTCGTCGGATTCCGTCCGGATAAACGACGGCCGTACGTCGTTGATGGCAAAATACCAGTCGTCGTCGCTCACGCCATCGAGGGTGGAACCAAGAACCTCGCGGGTCCGAGGAAGAAAGAACTTCCAGAACGCGCGACTGCGCCCGACGAGGTTCTCCCACATGCGGGACTGCGATTCATGGATGCCCAGGGATACGGCTTCACCCACGGGCAGACCAAAGGCATCCTTGTTCAATCCCTGATCATAAAGCGCGTGGCCGGTTTCGTGGAGCACCCCGAAGAAGGCATCGCCGAAATAGCTCTCATCGTATCGCGTAGTGATCCGGGTATCACCCGGGACAAGTCCCGTACAGAATGGATGCACGCTGACGTCCAGGCGCCCCGCATTGAAATCAAATCCGACCCTGGCCGCGGCTTCGCGCGCAAGCTGTTCCTGCTTTGCCGCGGGGTAATGGCGCTCCAAAATCTCAACCGGTGCCTTGCGCCCCGAGTCCATGATTTTCCCCACCAGCTCAACCAACGAACCGCGAAGCGATTCAAAAACGGCGCGCACGCCATCCGCAGTTTCGTTGGGTTCATATTCATCCAGCAGCGCATCGTAACGATTGCCCTTGTGTCCGACCAGATCGGCTTCCTCGCGCTTGAGGACGATGATCTTTTCCAGCCACGGCTGAAACGCTGCGAAATCGGATGTCTTTCGCGCCTCCACCCATGCATGGTGCGCCAGCGACGTAACACGGGACAATTCCTCCACAAAAGCCGACGGCAGACGCGTGGCGCGATCGTAGCTTCGCCGGGTTTCACGCGTGTTTGCAGCGGCGTCGCTCTCCGGATCCTTGATGAGCGTCGATCCCTCAACGGCGGCCAACAGCTCGCCGATCCGCGGCGCCGTGAACTGCTCGTGCACCATCCGCGCCAGCAGCGAGACCTGCTCGGCGCGGTATTCCGCGCCCGCTGGTGGCATATAGGTTTGCTCATCCCAATGGAGGACGGATGCCGTCGAGCCCAGCAGGGATATCTCGCGTAGCGATTTCTTAAGTTCTTCGTAGGAGGTTTCGGGAGTCGTCATGGGGAGGAATTACGCAGCCCGGCCAACCCTCTTCACCGGCCATTGACACGGTCACATTTGCAAAGCGGATTGGGGGCATGAACAGTAATCCTAAAGTGAAAAAAGTGGATGTAGGCGGTGTGGCCATCGGAGGCGATGCGCCGCTGGCACTCATTGCTGGGCCATGCGTCATTGAAAGCCGTGACCACGCGCTGAAGCTGGGCGCGGACATCCAAAAGATCGCCGCCGCCGCGGGCATCCCGTATGTTTTCAAGGCGAGCTACGACAAAGCCAATCGCAGTTCGGTGAAGTCGTACCGAGGTCCCGGTCTGGAAAAGGGGCTCAAAATCCTTGCCGAGATCCGAAAGGAACTGGGAGTTCCCGTCCTGACCGACATACATTCCGAGGAACAGGTTACACCGGTTGCCGAGGTCGTGGATATACTTCAGATTCCCGCGTTCCTCTGCCGCCAGACTGACATCCTCGTGGCGGCCGCAAAAACCGGAAAAGTCGTAAACGTGAAAAAGGGCCAATTCATGGCACCGTGGGACATGAAGAACGTCTGCGAAAAGGTCTCCTTGGCGGGAAACGAAAAGATCCTTCTGACGGAACGCGGCGCGTCCTTCGGCTATAACAACCTCGTCAGCGACATGCGCTCCCTCGTCGTGATGCGCGGGTTCGGCTACCCGGTAATTTTCGACGCGACCCACTCGGTGCAGTTGCCCGGCGGGCTGGGCAATGCGACGGGCGGCCAGCGCGAATTCATCGAACCTTTGAGCCGTGCCGCGGCAGCAACCGGCATCGACGCCCTCTTCGTGGAAACGCACAACGATCCGGACCACGCCCTGAGCGACGGCCCCAACGCCTTGCCCCTGGACAGGCTTGCGGAGTTCCTTCAGACGGTCAAGCGCATCTCCGAAGCCGCCCGCCAATAGCGTCTTGCCAGCCTGTGAATATTGCGCTTGTCCCCATATATGTAACCTTGGTTAATAGTTTCTCAATGACAACAGCCACAGCCAAAACCTCAGAAACTGTGCACGAGGCAATCGCCGCGTTGCAGCGGCTCGCCGAGGCGTTTTTCCACCGCCGTGAGCAATTGGCCCGCGACGTGGGATTGTCCGTCGAGCAGTGGCGCGTGCTTGAGGAAATCAGCGACGAGCATTTCATGCCGAGCATGTTTGCGCGCGAACGCCGGACCTCGGCGGCGGCGGTTTCCAAGGTCATCCGGCAACTCATCGAGAAGGGCCTGGTTGTTGTCGGTGTATCAGAAACCGACGGCCGCCAGCGCGATTATACCCTGACCATCGAGGGTCGCCGCGCCATGGCCAGGCTACGCACTGCGCGTCAGGAGGCCATCGCGGAGGTTTGGGGCGGCTTGAAATCTCCTGAATTGGTGCAGTTTGCCAAATTGAGCGCAAGTATAGCAGACCGCATGGAAGCCTACGCGGACAAATCGGACTGACATGGAATGGAATTTCACTATTACATCGACCCGGCAGCTCAGGTGCCGCACATTCACCTTCATGATGTTTGTGAAGAGGAGGTGGAGGAGGTTTTCCTTTGCACCCTGGATCGCTATAGTGATGACCGGCCCGGTATCGAAGGCGTCAGAATTCGCTTTGGACAAACCGAATCTGGACGCCACTTGAAGATTATTTACAAGAGAGATCCCGATCGGGACCATTTGTTTGTCATTACAGCATATGAGATGCGCGGAAAGACCCTCGCGGCTTTCAGGCGCAGAAAGAACCGCAAATAGCCATGAAACGAAAACTCACTAAACACCCGAAGCTACCCAAGGGCCTGACGGAAACACAAATCGGGCGAATCATTCATTACTATAATTCCCAACTAGACGCCGAGGGTGCCGCCGAGGATGAAGCCGTCTTTGCCAACGCCACCACCATCATTGTAAACCGGCCGCCAGCGGCGAACAACAATCTTTCAAAGTTAAGTGAACGGCTCCGAAAGGCGGAACAAACAATTGCGGGGCTCAAGCAGGAAGTGAAACGGCTCACAGGCAGGAATCCCGGAACTCTCAAGACAAATACTAAAAGCAAACTGACAGGACTAACGGCAAGAGGAGGCCGCGCAAAGTAATCATGGGAAAGAATCTTTACGAAAAGGTCTTTGAGCGCCACACGGTGCGCAAGCTGCCTTCGGGGCAGTATCAATTGCTGATGGGTCTGCACCTGATTCATGAGGTGACAAGCCCTCAGGCATTCTCCATGATGCGCGAGCGCGGATGGAAGGTGATGTTTCCGCATCGCAGCTTTGCGACGGTGGACCACATCATCCCGACCCACAGCCAGGCGCGGCCGCTGAGCGATCCGCTGGCCGAGGAAATGCTGGTTCACCTGGAAAACAACACGTCCGAGTTCGGGCTCACGTTCTTTGCTCCGACGGCCGGCGACCAGGGCATCGTCCACATTATCGGCCCCGAGCGCGGATTGACACAGCCGGGCATGACGATCTGCTGCGGCGATTCGCATACCGCTACCCACGGCGCGTTTGGTGCCCTTGCTTTCGGCATTGGCACAAGCCAGGTTCGTGATGTGCTGGCCACCCAGACGCTTTCCATGGGCAAGCTGAAGGTGCGCCGCATCGAGGTCAACGGCAGCCTGCGCCCCGGCGTTTACGCCAAGGATGTGGTGCTGTACATCATCCAGAAGCTCGGCGTGAAGGGCGGCGTCGGCTATGCTTACGAATACGCAGGTGAAGTCTTTGACAACTTCACCATGGAAGAGCGCATGACCGTCTGCAACATGAGCATCGAGGGCGGCGCGCGCTGCGGTTATGTGAATCCCGATCAGACGACCTACGACTACATCAAGGGCCGCGACTACGCGCCGGGTCCCGACAAATGGGACAAGGCCGTTGCGTATTGGGAAAGCATCAAGAGCGATCCCGATGCGAAATACGACGACGTGTTTGTCATCAACGGCGAGGACATCGAGCCGGTTGTCACCTGGGGCATCACGCCAGGGCAATCCACGAGCGTTGGCGGTCACATCCCGGCCAAATCGGAATTTCCCGAGAGCGAGCATTCACTCATTGATGAGGCTTACGCCTACATGAGCTTCGAGCCGGGCCAGCCGATCAAGGGCACGAAGATTGACGTCGCGTTCCTTGGGTCCTGCACCAACGGGCGCATCTCGGATTTCGAGGAGGTCGTGGACATGATCAAGGACCGCGGCTTCAAGGTGGCATCGCATGTGCGGGCCATTGCCGTGCCGGGCAGCCAGCGCGTGAAGAACGAAATGCTGCGCCGCGGTTACGACAAGATTTTGAGCGAAGCGGGCTTCGAGTTCCGTGAGGCTGGTTGCAGCATGTGCCTCGCCATGAATCCCGACAAGCTGAAGGGTCGCGAAATCTGCGCCTCCAGTTCCAACCGCAACTTCAAGGGCCGCCAAGGCTCGCCGACCGGCCGCACGCTGCTCATGAGCCCGGTCATGGTCGCCGCGGCGGCAATCGCCGGCGAGGTCGTCGACGCACGCGAGTTCTTTGGCATCGAAGCCACGGTCTAAAAAGCATCTCACCGCAGAGGGCGCAGAGAACGCAGAGGAAAAGACATGAGGGTAAATGAAATAACTGATTCCATCATTGGTGCTGCCATCGAGGTTCACAAAGCCCTTGGGCCAGGCCTTTTGGAATCTGCCTATGAGGCCTGTCTCATGTATGAATTGGTCAATCGCGGTCTCAAAGTCGAACGGCAAAAGGGCGTTCCCCTTGCCTACAAAGAGGTTAATTTGGACTGCGGGTTTCGCGCGGATCTGATTGTAGAAGAACTGGTGGTAGTGGAACTAAAAGCAAAGGAAAGCCTTCACCCGATTGATACGGCACAACTCCTTTCCTATCTTAAGATCCTGAATCTACAGGTTGGATTGCTCATCAATTTTCACGTCGAGGTTCTGACGAAAGGCATAAAGAGAGTCTCAAACAATTACGCCGGATAAGTTGCCAGAGAGATACCTCTGCGACCTCCGCGTGCTCTGCGGTTAAATTTTACTACAGGAGAATCACCAATGGACGACATGAAACGAATCAAAATCACGGCCCCGGGCATCAGCGTTCGCGGGAACGATATCGACACGGACCGCATCATTCCGGCGCGGTATTTGAAATGCGTGACGTTTGACGGGCTGGGCGAGCACGCCTTTGAGGATGACCGTCTGCAGCTGAAGGAAAAGGGCAAAACCCATCCCTTCGACGAGGCGAAGTTTGCCGGCGCAGGCGTGTTGCTGGTAAACAAGAACTTCGGTTGCGGTTCCTCGCGCGAGCATGCGCCACAGGCGATCATGCGCTGGGGAAAAGGCATCCAGGCTGTCGTCGGTGAAAGCTTCGCCGAAATCTTCTATGGTAACTGCGTGGCGCTGGGCATTCCCTGCATGGTCGTGAGCGAGGCGGACATCGCGAAGCTTATGGACGCCAACGAGTCGGCCCCGAATGCGCCAGTCACTGTGGACCTGGAAACGATGACGATCAGCGTGGGCAATGTCAGCGCCAAGGCGGAAATGCCGGAAGGCATTCGCCGCCAGTTCCTCGATGGCCGCTGGGATTCCACGGCGGAACTGCTGGAAGCCCACGAAGCCATCGCGGCCACGGCGGCGAACGTGCCCTACTTCAACCACTGGAAGTAGGGCTGCGCGCCGTCAGTAGGTGATCGACGGCAAGAACGCGCCCAGCGGTTCCTGATAGAGCCCGTGACTCATCAGGTTCATGGGCTCCACAACGCGCAGGCCATTGGCCAGGCACCAGCGGAAAAGCTCAGCGTTGCGCGTGGGCAGCAGGAAACCCGCGCCACCAAACTCCGGCGAGGCCGCAATGAGAGCCTTTAGGCCATCGTTGGTCCGCGCCACGGAATGACCGAAGAAGGCCACGTTGCTGGTATAGCCGACGATTTCCCCACCCTGCTCGGCAACTAAGGCCGTTCCCATCCCGATGCAATCCATCAACTCGCCGCCGCGATCATGGCCGTGAACCTCGCGGCAAACGGCGTTGCAGGCGTGGACGTCGTCCGCCATCGCCTTGCGAACCTGAATTCCTGGAATGGAAACCTTGAGCGCGGGCCCCTGCATGACGGCGAGCGGCTCACGAACCTCGAAACCCAGCTTGGCGTAAAGCGACAGCGAGCGGTTGTGGAACGCGGCCTGCACCAATCGCACGCCGGGTGCGCCCTTTTCCACGGTACGGCGCATGACATCCATCATCAGCCGGCGGCCGATGCTCTTGTTCTGGGTGGCTTCGTCCACCGTGATCGGGCCTATGCCGAAGACGGGATTGCGTTCGTCGAGGAAGTTACTGCCCACGATGCGGCCGTTTTCCTCGGCCACGACGCCGTAAAACCCGGGATGCGACAATAGCATCGACGCAAGACCCTGGGCGATTTCGGGCATTGGTATTTCGGGCGGGAAATTATGCTCGCGGTTGATGGCGCCAAAAGCCCTGAAGATGATGTCGGCGCAAACCTGCGCGTCGGCGGGCGTTCCGCGGCGCAACGTAATGGAACTCATAATGGTAAAACCCCTCTGGATTCATGAATCTGGCGGAGAAGCGGTCGCGAAACCGGACGGTTCGCCAATCGCAACCGGTTGTTACTTTTCAAGCAGGGCCCACAAAAATTCGTGGGCGGGCACCACAACCCCAATTCACCGTTGCAATACCGGCCCGTTGTCATCCCATGGTATTTCGTTTGCTTGATGTATCAGTGGTTCGGTAGGAAACGGATTTAGTGGGTGGATTTCGTACAATAGCGGTTTCTCTGCTGGTGTTTGGTGTTGCCTTGCTGGCCAGTCCGGCCAGTTCGGCGCCGGTGGAACCTGCGCACCCATTGGCCGAAGTTCTGGCCGATTTTGACGCCCAGCCGCGTGAGCCTCTGATGCTGGCTCAGTTCGGCTGGTTTACCCGCCGCGAACCCGAAGCCACGCCGGCGCCGCGGCGGGCGACGCCGGCGCCGACGCCGGAGGAGAGCCTTGAGACCGGCGAATACGTCTGGGCCAAGGATCTTTCCGAACAACTCAAGAAGATCGATCCCAAGGCCGATGTGGACTGGGATGGCCGGGTGCTGCGCATCAAGGCCAACGGCCAGAAATTCTCCCTGTTCACCACGGTGAACGACATGGTCGCCAACGGCGTGTCGGAAAAGATCGACCGGCCGCTGCGGGTTTCCCGCGGCGAGATCTACGTGCCACAGACCACGATCGAGCTCATCGGCAAGCGCCTTGAAGAAGGACCCAAGGCTGGAACCGATGCGACCTCCACAGCGCTTGCAACCGCCACACCGACGCCCACTTTGACGCCGCTCCCTTCGCCAACACCCACGCCAACCGTGGCACAGGTCACGCCAGCGCCGACACCGGAGGTTGCTGCCGGACTACCAACGCCTGCGCCGGTAGCGACTCCGTTTCCGGAGGTAAAAGCCACGCCCGCAACGGTGGTGGAAGTCATCGCCACACCGACGCCGACACCGAAACCCGTGGTGGCGTCGGTGCCGACGAAGACTCCGCGCGCGGGCCGTGGCACGAAAGCCACGCCGATTCCGGCGCCGGCTGTCGAGGTGAAAGCGGACGGCAACGCGCTGTACCAGCAGTCGCTGCGCGACAAGTCCGAAGTGGGCACGTACCGCATTCCCAAGTTCACCCTGTCCGAACTGCAATCCGCCGCCGGCGAGGCGAAGGTGCGCAAGGTCGTCGTGGACCCTGACGATGGCGATCCGGCCGCGGGCCGCCTTTCCGAGGAGGTTGCCAACATTAACCTGGAGATCGCCCGAAAGATCAAGGGGCGCCTGGAGAGCAGCGGCATCAGCGTGGAGCTGACCCGCGATAGCAACAAGCGCATCCCGCCTGGCAAAAAGCTGGAGATCATCACGAACAGCGGCGCGCAGGCGCTGATCTCGGTGCGCATCGGCGCCAGCGATTTCCCCGATGTGGGCGGAACGCGGGTGCTATTTACCAATGATTCCGTGGATTCCCGAGGGAACCAGACACTGACCAAGCAGAGCACCGGCAGCGTGCCGACGGACCTGAACTACCTGCCGTTCCAGCAGCGGAACAATGTGCTGGGCTCGGCACTGCTGAATGCGCTGAAGGGCCTGACCGGCGGCCAGAGCGCGGGCATCAACCCCGTGCCGCTGTACCTGCAGCGCCGTGCGCCGATGGCCTCGGCGCTGGTGGTGGTGGGGTACATCACCAACCCGGCGGACGCCAAGCGCCTGCGCGACCCGGCGGAGCAGGACAAGATTGCCGATGCGCTGGCGGAGGGCGTCGTGCAGTTCGGGGGCCATATGGATTCCGGTTCCAGTGTCGCCGGCACACGCACCGCCGCTGTGGGGGTGAAACCATGAGTCCGCGTCGTGACCCCTACTTTGGCCGCTTTGTCCTGACCATTGCCACCATCGGCCTTGTGGTGGTGGTGCTGGGCCTTGGGTTTATCTGGTACTACTTCCAGTCGGGCACGGCCACCTCGGCGACAAACCCGCTGAAGAACCTCTTTTCGCAGCGCAGCAGCCTGCCGCCGAACCAGGCGATGCTTTATTACACGAAGGACGGCCAGCAGCTTGTGGGTGCCGTGGCAGACCTGGGCCGCGCCGGTGCCTCGGCCAGCGATCGCGCCAGCGTCATCCTGGAGAAGCTGCTGGCGGGCAAGGACTCGGCTTTCCTCCGCTCCCCCATCCCGTCGGGGACGCGGCTGGTTTCCGTGTTCGTGGACAAGGACTTGGTGATAGTGAACCTTTCCAAGGAATTCATGACCAACCTCAAGGGCGGCGTGGACGAGGAGCTACTTGCGGTTTACAGCATCGTGAACAGCCTGCTCTACAATATTGAGTCGGTGAACCAGGTCCAACTGCTCATCGACGGTGAAACGGTCCCGACGCTGCGGGGCAACATCGACTTGGAAAGCCCGCTCATTGCGAACTCGGCCATAACGCGGTCTTCGTAGAAGCAAAGTCTCACCACGAAGACGCGAAGGGCACGAAGAAGACGCGAAGGTTGCGGCGCCCCCCCGAGAAGTGCCCCCCTGCGAAACCCATTTCTCCGTCCTCCCGGATCTTTGCGGAGGGGGGAGGGGGAGGGGGAGGGGGGTATGTCTATACAGCCAACTTCAATACATTCAATGCTATGTATTTTGGATGGGGCCTTATAGCCCCTTAACGATGCGTATTTGAATCGGTCTAAATTTCGGCTTGGAGCGGTTGAAATTTGCGGTGAGTAGCCGAGAACCGGTGCGAGGCTCATTGGAAGTTTGGTGACCATTATGCAGGGAGGCTAACATGGGTGGATGGGGTTTGCCTATTCCCACAGGACCCCCTTGCAGCCGCTTATGGACCCATAATTTTCACCACCAAGTCTCAAAGACACCAAGGAAAGAGTTGGGGGCAATGAACTGCGAAAGGCCACCAGGCTTTGCGTCGGCCCTTTTGGCCGCTTGATCTTTGCGGTTCAGGGGTTCAGTCGCCATAATGTGAAGTTCAACGTCGCCGCGAAACTTACCCATGCGAGGTAAGGGACGAGCAGCCACGCTGCGGGGCGACTTACGGGCCAAAATGCCGCGAGGGTCGTGACGATGGCCAGCCAGAGCAGAAGTATTTCGGCAAATGCCAATCCTGGCAGGTGCAATCCGAAAAACAGCGGTGTCCAGAGTGCGTTGAGCGTCAATTGCGCGAGGAAGATGAGGAACGGCCGACGCTGCCTGCCCCAGCCACCCTTTCGCCAGACGAGCCATGCAGCCACGGCCAGCATCGCATAGAGGGCCGTCCACACCGGGCCGAAAATCCAACCCGGTGGATTCCACGACGGCTTCCTCAAAGAGTCATACCATTCCCCGGGCATGAACAACGCGCCCATCGCCGCTGCGGCGAAGCATAGCAACACCCATCCAGCCAGGGCGAGCAGAGGGCGAATCGATGTGTTGTTGATCGTCATGCTGAAGCCTTACCCATCCTTCACGGCGGCATGCGCCAGGCCGCGCAGCATCCCGGCGAACACAAGCTGGTGCAACGGCCAGACGCCGTACCAATAGGCCAAGCCCGATAACCCCAGGGGATCGAAGGTCGCCGTCTGGCGCAGGCGCGCGCCGTTTCCGTCCTGTTGCACCTCAAATTCAAGCCACGCCCGACCGGGCAGTTTCATCTCGGCCGCCAGCCGCAGGCGCTGGCCCGGCTGGATGGATTCGACGCGCCAGCAATCCAGCGTGTCGCCCACTCGCAGCCGCCCCGGATCGCGACGGCCACGGCGCATTCCCACCCCGCCCATGAGCAGGTCCAGCCAGCCACGCAACGTCCAAAGCCAGTCTGCGTAATACCATCCCGCCGCGCCGCCGATGCGCTCGACGGCGGCAAACACCCGGGCCGGTGACGCCGCGACGGGCAGTGAGCGCGAATCCACCAGGCGGTTGCCAAATCGTGTGCCTCCCCATTGCCGGGGCGCGCTCGCGGCGGCAGACGATGCATCCGACCAGCGTGTTTGCGCGAAGCTGGAGTCTTCATTTCGCAAGGCACGGGCAATCGCCTCGCTGACGCCAATGGGCCTGATGGGGAAAAGACGTTGTGCGGAATCGTCGCGCACTACGGTCGGGTGACGGAGACTGTCCACCAGTTTGCGACCCACGCGGGCGTAAAGCGGAGTCACGAGGCCCAGCCACAAACTCGAAAGTCGCGGCGTCAGCAACGGGACGGGAATCATCAACCGCCGCAGGCCGCGCTGCCGGGCGTATTCACGCATCAGCTCGCCATAGGAAACGCGATCCGGCCCGCCGATCTCGACGGTGAGGCTGCGGTTGCCGGTTTCCAAGGCCAACGCCATCCGCAAATAGGCCAGCACGTCGTCGATGGCGATGGGCTGCGCCGTCACCCGCACCCAGCGAGGCGTCACCATCACGGGCAATCGCTCCACGAGTGCCCGGATCATCTCGTAGGACAGGCTGCCTGAGCCGATGATGATGGACGCCCGGAACTCGATCACCGGCGGGCCTTGCGCCCGCAATCGTTCGCCCACCTCGTGGCGGCTGCGCAGGTGAGCCGACAAATCCGGCTCATCCTCACCCAAGCCTCCCAGATAAATGATGCGTTGCACCCCGGCGGCGCAGGCAGCAGTGGCGAAGTTTTCCGCCGCCAAACGATCCTGCGTTTCAAAATCGGTGGTCGCGCCCATGGAATGGACCAGATAGAACGCGGCCTTCACCCCGTTCATGGCAGCGGCTAATGATGACGCGTCGAGCACGTCCCCCTGCACGACTTCGACGCCGGCGGGCACGCGGGGTGACAAATGTTCCGGCTGCCGCGCCAGACACCGCACACGCCAGCCGTCCGCCACCAGCAACGGTAATAGCCGCCCGCCGACGTAGCCGGTCGCACCTGTCAGCAAAATGTGGCCATGCTTGTTCATCACAGCCTCAGGTCCGGGCATTGTTCTTCTTCATGGATCCTCTCCTACTCCAAGTTTTGATTTTTGAGTTAAAGAAAAAAGGATTCGCTGCGGGGTTCGCGAAGGATGTGGGGAGGGTCGGATTGGAGCAGTTCTGAGTTCTGAGTTCTGAGTTCTGAGTTCTGAGTTAAAGACAAAAAGATTTGCTGCGGGTTTCGCGCAAGATGCAGGGAAGGTCGGATGGAGTAGAGTTATAGGGGTGGGCGTGAATTTCCGGGCGGGGTTGGGATTCTTGGGGGTATCTTGGAGCGATCTGGCAAATGGGGTGTTTTGGGGCGGCGGCTTTTGGGGGCGGCCATTGCCAGCGCGCTGATCACGGGGTTCTGCGTGTTTGGGTATTTTGTGGCGGCGCCGATGCACCGGGATGGGCGGGGGCAAAAGGTGTTTTGGGCTGTGAACGCAGTGGCCGACCTAGTGACGGCTCCTGTGCGGTTTGCCCTGCCGTCGGTGGCTGGGGCACTGGGCCGGGACTGGCGGGTCTGGCAAATGAAACCCGTGCTGACCGGCACGGCGGCCTTCTACTTTCTTCTCTTTGCGCTGCTGGATGTACGGTTAGGTTCAAGGCGTCAGACAACTGATGGTGCCAGCCTATCGCCTGATGATAGGGAATTGGATTCGGGGGCGGAATCGTCGGAGACCAGAGATTCGGGTTTAGCAGCGGGCGAGCCAGCCAATGACGAAGAAGCGCTGAACGCGACAGCGGCGGAATCGGTCGGGACTTCTCCCCTTTCTCGGCGGGCGTTCTTTGCGGCGTCGGCTGGTCGGGTGGCAAAGGTAACCGTCGTGGCGGTGGGGGGATCGGCGCTGGCGTGGTCGGTGCTGGCGGAGCCCAACTTTTTACCGGTAGTGCGGCGGAAGCTGCGCCTTGCGGGATTGCCTGCGTCGCTGGATGGGCTGCGGGCGGTTTACCTGTCCGATATTCACCATGGGCCCTGGCTTTCTGTAGCGTTCCTGAGACGTATGGTGGAGCGGGTCAATGCACTGCGGCCGGACTTGATCCTGCTGGGGGGTGACTACGTTAATGCATCGCCGGACTACATCAAACCTGCCTTTGCGGAGATGGCCGCGCTGCGTGCGAACATCGGGGTGGCGGGGGTGCTGGGGAATCACGATTGGTGGGAGGATGCACCACGGACACGTAAACAGTTTGAGAAGTGCGGATTTGCACTGGTGGACAATGCCAGGGTTTTTGTGACACCCGGGCGGCGCATGGAAAAGGGCGCGGACGCGGGGCTGTGCGTGGCAGGGGTGGGCGACTTCTGGGAAGACAAGGTGGACGCAGGAGCCGCGCTCCACAAGGTGCCGCGGGAGATGCCGCGCCTGTTGCTGTCACATAATCCCGACGTGGCCATGGAGCCGCAAATTGCCCAGGGTGGACACCGCATCGACATGATGCTGTCGGGTCATACGCACGGTGGGCAGATCAGGATTCCGTTTCTCGGCACACCGATCGTGCCATCGAACTATGGTCAGAAGTTTGCCGCGGGACTGGTGGATACGCCCGGTTGCCCGGTTTATGTGTCGCGGGGTGTGGGGTACACGGTGCTGCCGTTGCGATTCGGCGTGCCGCCGGAGATTACGCTGTGGGAACTGGAGTCGGCACCGCAAAGACCGATGTTGGGTTCGGTTTGACATAGACTTGCGGGATGGGGCATCAAAGCGGGAAGTTGCTCCAATAACCCGCCATGGTTGTGAGGGGGATTTTCGTGCCCAGTTTGTCTCAAAAGTTTACCAGGTTTCTTGCCGGGGCTGCGCTGATTGTGTGGGCCGGAATGTGCGGTTCGAGCGTCGCGCAGACCCCTGAGGTGCGCGCCATGTGGGTGTCGCGGTTTGAGTGGCCCAGCGCCAGCCAGACGATAGCGAAGGCCAACATCGACCAGATCATGGCCGATATCGATAACAACAATTTCAACACGGTGCTGTTCCAAGTGCGCGGGCAGTGCGACGTGCACTATCCTTCGCCGGACGAGCCATGGACGAACACCTACAGTTGGGCGAATCCGGGCTGGGACCCGCTGGCTTATGCGATAGCATCGGCCCATTCGCGGGGGCTGGAACTGCACGCTTACATC
Source organism: Candidatus Sumerlaeaceae bacterium (assembly GCA_019695055.1). Lineage (GTDB taxonomy): Bacteria > Sumerlaeota > Sumerlaeia > Sumerlaeales > Sumerlaeaceae > JAIBAT01. The sequence continues at coordinate 55,007 of JAIBAT010000150.1, forward strand.
AACACGCACACGCTGGCGGCCAGTGTGCCGCCGGGGTCCACGACACCGCAGCATCCGTACAACCTGCATGGGCCCAGCGCGCCGGGCGAGCAGAGCTGGATGATTCGCGATTCCGGCGGCAACGCGGGGCTGGTGGACAGTTACTACTGGATCAGCCCGGCCAACACGGAGGCGAGCGCGTGGACGCGCAAGCAGATCATGTATATTGTCAAAAACTATGACGTGGACGGTGTGCATTTTGACCGCATCCGCAGCCCGGGAAGCACGTACACCTATGACGCGGCGACGCAGCGGCGCTTCAACAACGGGCAGGTGGGGGACACAAACCCGGACGGGCTGGCGCTGGGGGATTTCATGCGAAGCCAGATCACGCGGGACCTGCGCAATATCCAGGGGGAGATTCTTTACTGGAATGCCCAGCAGCCGACGCGGCCGCGGGTGAAGACGTCGGCGGCGCCGTTCGGCATCGTATACAAGGACGGAACCACCCACTACCAGGGCACGGGCACACAGAGCTACCACAGCTGGTACCAGGACAGCTGGGGATGGCTGCAGTATCACACGCTCGATTTCATGGTTCCGCAAATCTATTGGAATATCGGGAGCGCGCATCCGTTTGAGTTGCTGCTGCAGGACTGGATGGAGCACACAGGCGGGCGATTCATTGTCGCGGGGAGCACGACCGGGAGCGGGAGCGAGACACTCTTCAACCTGCTGGACGAGCAGCAGGAAACGCGCCTGCAGGGCGCGGCGGGGCATTGCCTGTTTTCCGTGAGCAGCATGGGCTCCTATTGGAGCGGGTTCAGCTCCACCGGCGATCCGGGCCCGCCGGTCATCCCGGCGCCGTACGACCAACCGACCACGGTTCCCGTCATGCCATGGAAAACCAGTCCCACGAGCGGGACCATCGTGGGGACGATCGTGAACCAGGCCGGGCAGCAAGTGGTGGATGCGAAGATCAACCTGACGGGCGACATATTCCAGAGCCCCCTCGGCGGGCCGTATAATTATCTGTCGGCGCACGATGGATTCTTCGCGATTCTCGACGTGACGAGCGGGAGCGCCCACCTGCTGACGGCAAGCAAGACGGGCGTGGGGCGCGGGCGCGCGGCCAACGTTTCGGTGGGGGCCGGGGGCGTGACGTCCGTCACCATCGTGCTGGCGAACCGGGAGGGCAGCCTGGCGTTTGGCCAAGGGAGCTATGTGGTGGGAACCACGGCGACGTTGAGCCTGACGGACGAGGACCTCTCGGGCAACGGGACAACGACGGTTACGGTAAAGAGCGTGCGGGAAACCACGCCGGAGACAATCACGCTGACGGAAAGCATGACGACGGCGGGACTCTTTACGGGGAATGTGTTCCTCAGTGGCAGTACCGTGGTGAACGGCGACGGCAAGGTCCAGGTCAACAACACCGACACGCTGACGGCGTCGTATTTCGACGCGGATATTGGCGACGGCTCATCGCAGACGACAACGGCCACGGCATCGGTGGCGTTGCCGGGTCCCATCATTTTGGAAAGCCGGACGTCGGGGGGCGGGCTGACGGCGGCGCCGACCTATGAGGAACTGACGGGAAGCGGCTGGACGAACACGACGGCCAAAAGCACCGCGAGCGGCCTGACGGGTTCTGGCGGGCGGTTCATTGGGAATGGCGGTTATGGCGCCGTGGCTGTGTTCCGCACGACGATTGCTGTTGGCGGGTATTACGACATCGCCGTCACTGAACCCAACCAGACGAACGGCCCGAATGTGAGCTCGCCGGGGGCGGGGTGGCGCATCACCCACGATGGTCCGGGCGGAGAAACATTGGGCAGCGTGGACCTCGTCTGCACAAACACCCTGATCGCAAACCAGTGGCTGACGCTGGCCACCAATGTGCCTTACAATGCGGGGACGCAGGCGACTGTCACCTTTACCAATAATCACCTCGGGACCGCCGGCACGCTGGGGAGATTCAATATGGATGCGGTACGATTCAGCATCAATTACGCGCCGGTGGCCGTGACGCGCTGGGAGCTGGAGTAGGCGCAATCAGGGATCGGGCGAACCGGAGGAATCGGTCCGCGACGGATTCGCAAGCAGGGTTTTGATTTCCGCGAGGTCCTGGCGCATTGTGGCGAGTTCGGCGTCGCTCTTTTCCCGCTCCGGCGCGAGAAACCACGACGCGATGAATCCGGAGAGGGTGCCGAACAGGCCGACGCCGGAGATCATGAGAATGATGCCAAGCACGCGGCCCTCGGAAGTGACGGGAAAGCGGTCGCCGTAGCCGACGGTGGTGATGGTGACGACGGCCCACCAGAAGGCGTCCTCGGGGGTCTTGATGTTGCCTTCGTCCACCTCGAAGTGAAGCGCGCCGATGGCGGCAACGGTGACGAGGATGAGCGAGAGAAGCGTGGCGGCGAGGAAGGCGCTTTGGGCGCGGCGCTCGAGGGCAAAATGGGAGATGATGCGGGCGGCCTTGACGGCCCGAAGGATGCGGAAGATACGCAGGATGCGAGTGGTGCGGGCGGCGCGAAGATAGTCGACAGTGGGAATGCACGACGCGAGGTCCAGCCATCCCCAGGTGGCGAAATAGCGCCACTTGTTACGGGCGCGGGCGAACTGGATGAGGAAGTCGCCGAAAAAGAGCGCACAGACGATGTTGTCGGCGTAGTTGAGTATCACGCGCACGGAGGGTTCGGGCTTGGCGACCACGTCCACCAGGAGCAGGGCCAGGGCCAGCAGACTGAGGACGAGCATGAACACCAGATAGGGGTGGTTCACCTGTTTTTCCGGAATTGATCCGGCGGGCATCGCGGTCCCGGGCTGAAGGCATTCCGATCCGGCGGTTGTGGACATTGCTGTGGGAGACTCCCTTTTCCAATTTTCCTGCGAAAGGGGTGGTTACGACAGGCCGGAATGGAAACTCAAGGCGTATGGTCGCGGAAATGAGTCTGGTGTGTGGGTGCACGGACAGGAGTGTCCGTGCCACGGGGAAGGTCAGGGCTGCTCGAGCACCATGGATATTCCCTGGCCGACGCCAATGCACATGGTGCAAAGGGCGCGCTTTGCGCCGGTGCGCTGGAGCTGGTGGGCGGCAGTGGTAACGAGGCGGGCACCGCTCATGCCGAGGGGATGGCCGAGGGCGATGGCGCCACCGCGGGGATTGAGACGGGCGTCGTCGTCGGCAAGGCCAAGCTCGCGGGTGCAGGCAAGAGCCTGCGCGGCGAAGGCTTCGTTGAATTCGAGGATCTGTAAATCGTCGAGGGAAAGGCCGAGCCGCGCGAGGAGCTTGCGGGTGGCGGGAACAGGGCCGATGCCCATGATGCGCGGCGGCACGCCAGCGGCGGCGGCCCCGACGATGCGGGCCATGGGTTTGAGGTCAAACCTTTTCACGGCTTCTTCACCGGCCACGAGCACGGCGGCGGCGCCGTCGTTGACGCCGGACGCATTGCCAGCAGTGATGGTGCCTGCTGGGTGGACGATGGGTTTCAGCGAGGCGAGTTTGTCGAGGCTTGTGGCGCGGGGGTGCTCGTCGACACTGACGATGATAGGATCGCCCTTGCGCTGGGAAATGCTGACGGGTGCGATTTCCTCGGCGAGGCGGCCATCGGCCTGGGCGGCGGAGGCTTTGGACTGGCTCCAGAGGGCGAATTTGTCCTGGTCTTCGCGACTGATATTGCGCTCCTTCGCGAGATTCTCGGCGGTCTCAGGCATGGCGTCGGTGCCGTAGGCAGACTTCATTTTGTCGTTCACGAAGCGCCAGCCGATGGTGGTGTCGTAGACTTCGGCCTTGCGGCTGAAGGCTTCGGTGGCCTTGCCCATGACAAAGGGAGCGCGGGACATGCTCTCGACGCCGCCGGCGATGACGACTTCGGTCTCGCCGGCCGCAATAGCGCGGGCGGCGGTGGCGACGGCGTCCATGCCTGAACCGCATAGACGGTTGACTGTCACACCAGATATCTCGACAGGCAGGCCGGCCAGCAGAGCGGCCATGCGGGCGACGTTGCGGTTGTCCTCGCCGGCCTGGTTGGCGCAGCCGAGGATCACATCGTCGATGGCGGCGTGGTCGAGGTTCGCTGAGCGGGCGAGGATCACCCGGATGACGTGGGCGGCAAGGTCATCGGGCCGAACGGCCGCAAGGCTGCCTCCGTAGCGCCCCACCGGGGTGCGGATTGCATCACAGATATAAACTGGTTTCATGAAATCCTCAATTGCTGGAATCTACGCTCTTGCCGCGACCCGGGGAAGTGCTTCGCGAGCCTTTTGAAAACCTGCGTACAGCACTTCCGTGAGGCGGTCAATCTCCGCGGTGGTCATGGGAGTCGAAATGGTGCCGGAGCACGTTCCGATCATCATGATGCCGTTTTCGAAGGTGTAGTCGAGAAGGGTTTTCAACATCTGCGCCTCGGCGGGGGTGGGGTGGCTCTCGCGGTAATTGCGGGGCACGTGGGGTTTCATATGGATACGGAACATGGAGCCGCCGCCGGTGACGCAGGCGGGGATGTCGGCTTCGCGAATGGCGTCGGCGATCTGGCGGCGGGCACGGTCGCAGAGGGAATTCACGTGGTTCACGGCGGCGTGGTCGAAGAGGCGCATGGCTGTGAGGCCGGCCGTCATGGTGACGGGGTTGGCGGAGAAGGTGCCCGAATGCGGAAAAAGGACGTTTGGCGCGAAGGGGTCAAAGACATTCATGACGTCGGCGCGGCCAGCGAGGGCACCGACGGGGAAACCGCCGCCAATGATCTTGCCCATGGCGGTGAGATCGGGGCGATCCTTGTACCACTGCTGGGCGCCGCCGTAGGCGGATCGAAAAGTGATGACCTCGTCGAAGACGAGGAGTGCGCCGTTGTCGCGGGTCCACTGGCGGAGGGCGGCGATGAACTCCGGATCGGCGGGGGCCATGCCCACGCGGTGCGGCAGCGGATCCACGAGAACGCAGGCGAGATCGTCGCGATGTTCGTTGAGCAGCGCGAGGGCGCGTTCGGTGTCGTTAAAGGGAATGATGACCACATCGTCGAGAACACCGCGGGGAGTGCCGCGGGTGACGGGCACGCTGACGGGGTGGGTTTCGTCGCCCCAATTGGCAGGCTGGGCGGTTTGGCTGACCTCGGCGTAATCGTAAACGCCATGATAGGCGCCCTCGACCTTGGCCATCTTGGGGCGCTGGGTGAAGGCGCGGGCGGCCTTGAGGCTGCACATGACGGCCTCGGTGCCTGAATTGACGAAACGGATCTTCTCGAAACTCTCGGAGCGGCTGACGAGATGTTCGGCGTATTCGACTTCGATCTCGGTGGCGAAATTGTAAGCGGTGCCCCTGGGAAGTTGGGCCGTGACGGCGGCGACGATGGCTGGATGGGCGTGGCCATGGATAAGGGACGCCATGTTGTTGGCGAAGTCGATGCGGCGATTGCCCTCGACGTCCGTGACAACACAGCCCTGCGCCACGGCGGCGTAACAGGGGTGAGGTTTGCGAATCACGGCGTTTCGGCTCGCGCCCCCGGGCAGCACCTTTAGTGCCCTTTGGAAGATTTCCTCACTGCGAGTCTGCTTTGCATTCATGATGATTGAACCCCTCCCCGGCTCAGGCCTTTGCCTGCAGTTTGGCGCGACCGTCAATGAGCGGCGCGCCGGTTTTTGCTGCAAGATCCTCCCACGAGACGCCGGGCGCCACGGCGGTGACGACGAGGCCCTCGGGGCGAACGTCGATCACGGCGAGATTCGTGTAAATGCGCCCCACAACCCGCAGGCCGGTGAGGGGGTAGGTGCATTTCCCGACAATTTTCGGGGCACCGGATTTCGTGTTGTGCTCCGTGAGTATAAAAACTGTTTTTACGCCGGCCACAAGATCCATGGCGCCGCCAACGGCTGGAATGGCGTCGGGTTCGCCGGTGGACCAGTTGGCGAGGTCGCCGTTGCCGGCGACCTGGAACGCACCGAGCACGCAGATGTCGATGTGGCCGCCGCGGATCATGGAGAAACTGTCGGCGTGGTGAAAGAAGGCGGCGCCAGGAATTGCGGTGACGGGTTTCTTGCCGGCGTTGATGAGTTCGGGGTCCTCCTGGCCTGCGGCGGGGGCCGGGCCGACGCCAAGCAAACCATTTTCTGTGTGGAGTATGATTTCGCGACCGGCGGGCACATGCTGGGCGACGAGTTCCGGAATTCCGATGCCGAGGTTTACGTAGGAACCGTCCGGGATGTCGAGGGCGGCGAGGCGGGCCATGTCATCGCGAGTCCAGCCGATTGCTGCGGGTTTGGCAGGTTTTGCGGGTGCGGTGGTCACGGGTAGCAGGCTCCTTCGCGGACAAGTTGGGACTCCTGGGCCGGCTCGGGGATCACGACGACGCGTTTCACGAAAATACCGGGCGTGACGATGGCCTCGGGGTCGATGCCTCCGGGTTCGCGCATTTCGCGGACCTGCACGATGGAGGTGCGGGCGGCCATGCACATAATGGGGCCGAAGTTGCGGGCGGTCTTGTTGAAAGTGAGGTTCCCGTAGCGATCGGCGAGGTTCGCCATGACAAGGGCAAAGTCGGCACGGAGGCCGTGCTCAAGGACGTACTCGGTACCATTGAAGTTGCGGTGCTCCTTGCCCTCGCCGAGCTGGGTGCCGACGGCGGTGGGCGTGTAGAAGGCGGGGATGCCGGCGCCGCCGGCGCGGATGCGCTCGGCGAGGGTGCCCTGGGGCACCAGTTCGAGCTCGATGTTGCCGGCGCGATAGAGTTCGGGAAAAACGGTGGAGTTGGCCGTGCGCGGGAAGGAGCAGATCATTTTGCGGACCTGCTTGTTCTCGATGAGCGCGGCGAGTCCGACGTGGCCGCTGCCGGTGTTGTTGCTGACGACCGTTAGGTCGCGGGAGCCGCGGTCAATGAGCGCGTGGATCAGTTCAATGGGGCTGCCGGCCTCCCCAAACCCCCCAATCATGACGGTGGCGCCGTCGTGGATGTCTGCGACCGCCTCGGCGGCCGAGCCCACCCTTTTGTTAATCATACTATTTCATGACTCCTTGAAGCAGGTACCAAAGATGCTAGTGCTCCTCGCCGTGAATTTCCATGAGTTTGTTCTCAATGTGCCTGAGTTCGCCCTCGAAAAAGAACTCGTCGGTATCGAACGGCTCGAGGAAATCCACGCGGTTCTCTGTGGCGTTCCACTTGGCGAGAAAGACTCGGTCCATCCATTTCATGTTTCGGGCCTCGGTGAACTTGAGGGCGAAGGTCTTCTGGCCGCCAACGATGCAGGTGCCGAGGATCGACATTTTTCCGGCGGAGGTGGTCATGGAAATGTAGCGCGACGGGCGGTTGATGGAGGGAAGCGAGCGGAAAATGAGGTTTGAAATTTGCTCCACGTCGGCGAGTGGCGCGGTGAAGTAGTGATGCTCGCCTGTGGGGCGGGCGCAGTACATGGAATGGAAGCCGATGCCGAGGGGGGCAAGAATGTTCGCGAGATCGATCCAGTTTTGGGCCGATTTCTCGATGTTCACGGTGCCGTCGTCGTTGCAGAAGAGGCTGATGTGGTTCATCATGGGGCTCTGGCTGCGGACGACCACGCCGTGGCGCTGGAGGCGACGGATAGCTGCGATGGTGCTGGGATTCAGCAACTCGCGAGGCGTGGAGAAGTGGGCCATCCAGGCGAGTTGTACGCCGGCCACGGTGACTTTGTCGAAAACGGCGAGCATCTTGTCGTAGGAATGGGACAGGATCATCTCGGGCTGGTAAGTCAGCGCGCGGGAGGCAAGGCGGACGGTACGGATGTGGAGAAGCGACCGGTCTTCGAGGATGGGGGTCACATAATTGGAGAGGCGCGTTGGGGGCATGTAGCCTGCGTCGCCACCGGTAATGAGGAGGTCGGTAACCTCGGTATGCTGGCGGAGGTAGGCGTGAACCTGATCCACGTCGCGCTGGAGAAACATGTCCTCGTCCCCGCGCACCTGGGCATGTCGGAAACAGTAGGTGCAAAACGCGAAACAGTTTTGGGTCGTCTTGTCGAAAATGAGCTGGCACTGCGGATACTTGTGTTGGCTGCCGTCGAGGACGTCGATGCCGCCGTCCTGGTTTTCGAGCCAGGGCTTGTTGAGAAGCTGGTGACCGTCGTGGGGGTTTGTTTTCTCGGTGTATTCGGTGACGATGCGCTCGCGCTCGGCGTCGGTGGTGGCAGCTTCGTAGGCTTTCACGACGTCCGCGTTGATCATTTTCGGCTGGGGAAAGACGAGTTGGAAGATGGAATCCTTTTCGTAGGAGTTCCAATTGATGCAGTTAAGGGCATGGCGGGTGGCGAGGAAGCGGTAAACCTCAATAAAGAGTTCGCGCTCCTTGATGTGGCCGATGGAGATGCCGTGGCTTTCCAGGATTTGAACCACTTCCCGGAATCCCTCGAGACCGGTGTATTGCGTGCGCCCCTGAAACAGGAAGGGCATGGTTTCCATGAAACCGGAATGCCGGGGATAGGTGGCGTGGAGGCGACTCAGGAGGCCGGCCGGGAGCAGGTTTTCGGTGTGGATGATTTCCCGGGTTTCGTCGTCGTAGCCGTACCGGTCCATCATTCGGTCGATATCCGCACGGGTGACCGTGCTGCCAATGGGATCGGTCCGGTCGGAAACCGGTGATTCTACGACTCCGGGTGTGCTCATGGGTCCCCCCAAGCTAAGAGTATTCTCCAGCTTCACCCGGCTGGCCGCTGCACCGGCGGCACCCTTTAACCAGAAGCGAAGTCTGGCACTGCTGCACCTGTTAAACTGTACTGCAAAGGCTGGCAAAAAGTCTCAGGGGCAATGCCAAAAAAAATAAGCGGACCCATATATCCGTAATTGGCGGTCCGGAAAGGTCTGCGGGGCATGATTTTGCGAGGGAGGGTGTATGGGAATTCTTTCCTTGAACCCCGGCGCGGGTGGTCCCCAGCGTTGGGAATCATTAATTCGCACTGAGGAGCGCCGTAACGCATGAAAGCGCATGAGCTTAAGGGTCAGACCATCGCATTTGCCGGATCGGGGGGGTTGGATAGCTGCACCATAACCCGCTGGCTGACGGACCTTGGGGTCAAAGTCGTGTCGATGACGCTGGACCTGGGGCAGCCGGATGATCCGGACCTGGGGGCCGTAAAGGAGCGCATGCTGGCGGCGGGCGCGGCGGAGGCGCTGGTGCTGGACGGACGCGAACTGCTGGCGGAAGAGGGTTTGCAGGTCATCCAGGCACAGGCGCTGTACGAAGGTGACTACTGGAACACGACAGGGCTGGCGCGGCACGTGACGACGCGGATCCTGCTGAACGAGATGCGCAAGCGGGGTATCAAGCTGTTAAGCCACGGGGCCACGGGACGAGGTAATGACCAGGTGCGGTTCCAGATTGTGACGAACATGTTGGAACCGGACTACGCGGTCTATGCGCCGTGGCGCGACGACACATTTCTTGCGGCCTTTGGCGGGCGCAAGGAAATGATTGATTACTGCACGGAGCGCGGCGTGCCGGTGAAGGCGAGCCACAGCAAACCCTACAGTACAGATGCGAACATGCTGGGATTGACCCACGAAGCGGGAAAGCTGGAGTCACTGGAAGTCGGCGCGCTGGCCATCGAGCCAGAATTCGGGGTACTGCCGACACAGGCACCGGACAAAATTGAGAGCGTCGCCATCCAGTTTGAGATGGGGCGACCTGTGGCGATCAATGGGAAGAAGATCAGCGTGCGCGAGGCCATCCAGGTTGCCAATGAGATTGGCGGGCGCAATGGCGTCGGAATCGCGCTGCACCTTGTCGAAAACCGGTTTGTGGGCATCAAGAGCCGTGGAATCTATGAAACCCCGGGCATGCATGTGCTGGGGCGGGCCTACGAGTATTTGCTGCAGCTCATCCTGGATCGGCGGTCGCGGCGGATTTTCAACCAATTGTCGGAAATGCTGGCGGAACAGATCTACCAGGGTTACTGGTACGACACGGCCAGCGAGGCGGCCAAAGGAGCCGTGGGATCCTTTGCGCGGTTTGCAACGGGAACGATCAAGCTGGACCTTTACAAGGGTCACACGCTGTTTGGCGGCGCGACAGGCGTGACGCATTGCCTGTATTCGGAAACCGCAGCATCCATGGAGAAAGTGGGCGAGTTCAACCACGCTGACTCGGAGGGTTTCTTGAACGTGCTCGGCGTGAGCGCAAAGATCCTGGCTCGATCGGGACAGGTTTCCCCGGATTAGGGAGCTGCCGGGCAAGCCATTTTGACATTGGCTTTGGGGTTTCGGTGCTGGTAGGTTCGGCACGTATAGCATGAGTCAGGGACCACCGGCGGGCAACCTCCGGCGGTGATGGATTTGCGCCACACCCCAGTCTTTCCCACAGCAAGGTGGTTTTCCGGATGGCCGGCAGTTCGCCAGACGACACTAAAATTTTCGACTTCATGGAGTCCCTCGACCCCGGGAAAACGATCAAGTCCATCGAGGGAACCGCCATCCGCGACGCATCGAGCGGCCACATCGCCGACACGGTGCAGGTCCAAGGTGGCATTGTGCCGCCGGCGCACAGCATTCATGTTCAGGTGGAGACTGGTCCGGATTTGCGCGATTGCGACGAGGACTACCGGCTTGTCCGGGTGATCGGCAAGGGCGGACAGGGGGAGATCTGGGAAGCCAACCAGGTGATGCTGGACAGGACGGTAGCCGTCAAGCGCGCCCACGCCGACACGCGGGCACAGATGGACTTCTTCAAGGAAGCCTTTACCTCCGCACAATTGGACCACCCGAACATCGTGCCGGTTTACGAGATGGGGCAGATTCACGCGGGCGAAGCCGGTGTGCCTTTCATCGCCATGAAGCGGGTCTGGGGAAAATCGTGGCATTCCATCATCAAAGCGGAGCTTGCCGCGCAACCCTTTGACCGGGATCGGTTCCTGGCGAAGCATCTGCCGATTCTCATTCAGGTCATCAACGCGGTGGCTTATGCCCACGCAAAAGGCATCATCCATCGGGATCTCAAGCCCGGGCAGGTCATGATCGGGAATTACGGGGAAACCTACCTGCTGGACTGGGGCCTGGCCATCTATCTTCTCGACAAGGATCCGGCGCCACCTAGCAGCGCGCGTTCCATTGACGTCTCGCGCGTGGTGACGCTCGAAAGTGCCACCAACCCGGCGGGAACGCCAAGCTACATGGCTCCGGAGCAGGCACGATTCGGAACGTCGCAACTGGGCATCCATACGGATGTGTACCTGATCGGTGCGATCCTCTATGAATTGGTGGTGGGACTGGCGCCACACAGGGGAAGTTCGGCCGCGGAATCGATCCAATTGGCGCAACAGAACATCATTCCCCCACCGCCGGAGGACACGCCCCCCGAACTGAAGGACTTGTTGCGCCGGTGCCTTGCGACAAATCCCGTCGAGCGACCGGGCGCCGTCACTGAAATCCGGACGGTGCTGGAGAGTTACCTGTCCGGAGCCGGGCGGAAAACCGCATCGCTGAAAATTACCAGCGCGCTGAAGGCGGACGTCGAATACACGACATACGACGAGCTTTCCGATGCTTCGCGGCATCTGGCGGAGGCGATGCAACTGTGGCCGGAAAATCCTGAAGCACCGGAATGCCGCGAACGAATCCTGGGAAATTTTGTCAGGGTGGCGCTTGGGAAAAAGGATTTTCTTTTGGCGCAACTCCAAGCCGACCGTGTGCGAAACCACGGACTGGCGGAGAAGCTGCGCCAGGAAGTCGACGGGGCCCGCGAAGAAGCAGCCCGCGCCCTGCGCAAACCGCCACTTTTCACAGCAATGCGAGTCGCAGTAATGGCGGCAACCTGGGTGCTCATTTGCGTCGCCGTGATTGCGATCCTGGCCGCATCGAGAAATGTGCTGCTTAAGGAGGTCACGGACCGCGTGAAATCCATCGTGACTCTGGCGGCCAAGTCCGTGGACCCAGCGGACCTGGAGGCCGTGGGTCGCGATCGCCAGATTTACTCGCTGGAATTTCAAAAGGTTTTCAACCGATTGAGCGCGTTTCGAAGAGCCAATTCGGACATTCGCTTTGCGTACACATTGCGACCAGACGAAACCAATGGCGGTTGGACGACGCTGGTGGATTGCGATCCGCTGGATCTGGACCTGAACCGCAACAACCGGCTGGATGCCGACGAGCGGGGAAATCCACCCGGCACGCGCCATCGCAAGGATATCGCGGAGATGAAAGAGGCCTTCTCCACAGGACAGGTGACAAGTGCCGAGGTGAGCGACAAATCCGGAACCTACGTGAGTGGTTTTGCCCCGGTAATCGAGACGAGGTCGCGCAAATCGATAGCGCTGGTGGGAGTGGACGTGAAACTGGACAGCATCGGATCGAAGATGACACTGGTCCGCGTGGCGGCCCTGGCTGGTGGCGCCATGCTGCTGGTGCTGGTGACGGCCATGTTCGTAGCCTTCTTTATCAGCCTGCGCGCGCTGGCAATCGTTAAAATGCTGGAGGCTGAGATCCAGAAACAGAACTCGGAAGTTCGCGGAAAAAACATTTACCTTGGTTGATTTACTGGAGCGTCCTCTTGATCTCGGAATCGAGAGCTTCAAGGGCAGGGCCCGGTTCCAGTTCCCCCCGGAGGACCTTATTGATGCGTGTGAAGATGAGAGTTGAGACTTCCGAGTAGCGCTCGGTGGTGGGGCCGGACGGACGGGGCACTGTGTTGACCAGAATTTCCTTCATCTCGGCAATTTGGGGTATGGCGGCCGCAGTCGCGCTTGTTTCATAAACCGCCGGGCGGGAGGGCAGGAAAGAACCTTGGATCGCACGAATCTCCTGGCGAGGAGCGGCGGTGAGCCACTTGGCCAGCTTAATGGCCTCCTCGGGCTGTCGCGAATACCGCGAAACAGCAAGCTGCCATCCACCGAGGGTGGAAAAATGGCCGCTATCCCCGGCGGGAATCTGGGTAATCTTGAATTTTGTCGCCACGGGGGAATTCTCCGCGCGCATGACCGAGTATGCGTATGACCAGTTTCGCATAAAAGCGGCATTGCCCTGCTCGAAGATCTTCCGGGTTTCGTCCTCGTCAAGATCGGTGACGTTTGGCGGGGAGATGCCGCCCACCCATTTGCGGGCTCGATCAAGGGCGGAAAGAGCCCGGGGGTTATTAATGGTAACGCGCCCGTCTGTCTCGACGATGCGCCCGCCTCCCTGGGAAGCAAACCATTCAAGGACATTGCAGGTAAGCCCTTCCCGGGCCTTGCCCTGCCACAGATATCCGGTGAAGTTGGCATTTCCCGCCGCTCGCTCCCCTTCCTGGATTTTTCCCGCCATTCCTTCCAGCTCGTCCCAGGTTTGCGGAGGCTTCTCGAATCCGTACTTTTCGAGAAGGTCTGTGCGGTAATAGAGAAAGCCCGCGTCCGCATGAAACGGAATGGCGGTCAGGTGGCCGCCGATGGTATTGTTGCGAATGATGGGAGGGAAAAACTCGGCAGCCTCCTTTCCAAGAGCCGGGCCCACGTCCACAAAATAGTCGGCAAGCATGGCGGGCCAGATGACGTCAATTTCGTAGAGATCCACATCCGCCGAGCGGGCACCGAGGTATTGCTGGTATTGGGTGAGGCGCTCGGAGGAATTGAGGCGTTCGGAAATCAGTTCCACGGCGATCCCCGTTTCGCGTTCGTACTGCGCGGCAAATTCGCGGGCGATACGGCCGCCGTTCCCAATCACATCGAGGTGAATGCGAAGGACGCGCCTGGCATTGTCGGATTTTCGTGCGGTGTCCGTGCAGCCAGCAAAGTAGCACATACAGACTCCCATAAGCAGGAGCGCTGCACAATAGATTCGCAATAAACCCTGACGCTGCGACATACAAACCACCCGGATTAGGTTCGCCAGAATGTTCTGATCCCGTTAGAAGCATCAACTGCGATTGCGGTCAACAAGGTTAAGCAGAACCTTTGAAGTAATCAGAAGACGTGTTGGTGATCAGACGTGGTGCAACGCCCCACGGGCATCGTTAAGGTCCTGGTTACCGGCATTTTGGCTATTCAGTAGCGACAGAAATCGGACTAAATTGCAGGTTGCAATGGCTGGGAGACCCGAACTTCAATGGGATTCTTGCACCATAATCGGGGGTATATGGGGGCAAAGTCCCAAGAGAAAAGTAGATGACAGATTCAAAACAAACCAAACGAGAGTTCTTTGACCGCCTTGCGCAGACACGGCGCTCATGGAAACAGCGCGCGCGGGCCTACCACGATAGTATTGCAGACCTGATGCGCTTCATAGTTCCCCGCGGGAAGAAGGTGGCGGAGATTGGCTGCGCCACCGGCGAACTGTTGGCGGCCCTTGAACCCTCGGAAGGACTGGGAGTAGACCTCAGCCCGGCCATGGTGGAACTTGCCGCGAAGGAGTTTCCGAAGTTGGAATTCCTGGCCGCCGACGCCGAGAATCTTCCGCTGGACCGGAAATTTGATTATGTGGTCATGTCTGACGTGATTGGCAGCCTGGACGACGTTCAGAAAGCGTTCGAGGAAACCCTGAAGATCACAACCCCCCGCTCGCGAGTCGTTATTACATTTTACAACAAACTTTGGTACCCGGTGATTGCCTCGGCGGAGGCGCTGGGCCTTAAAAGTCCCAATCCAGAGCAGAATTGGCTAACCGTGGGGGACGTGAGGAATCTTCTGGAGCTTGCGGGATTTGAAGTCGTGAAGTCGGGCCGCAGACTTCTCTTTCCCATCGAGATTCCGCTGATCACGCCCCTGATCAACAAGATTATCGGCAACCTACCGCTCTTTAACAATCTTTGTCTCGTGAACTACATGGTCGCGAAGCCGCTACGCCGCGAGACCAATGCGAACCACCTGAGCGTATCCATCATCGTGCCGACCATGAACGAGTCCGGCAACATTGAAGGGGCCATTACACGGGTGGCCGCCATGGGTACACACGTGGAAACGATTTTTGTCGACGGCCACTCGACGGACGGAACTGTTGAAAAGATCCACGAAGTCATTGCGAAGCATCCGGAAAAGGACATTAAGTTCGCTTTCCAGGATGGGAAGGGCAAGGCCAATGCCGTGTTCAAGGGTTTCGACATGGCAACCGGGGACATCCTTATGATTCTGGATTCGGACCTGACCATGCCACCGGAGGATTTGCCAAAATTTTACCAGGCAATTGCTGGTGGCGCAGGAGAATTCATCAATGGCTGCCGACTGGTTTACCCGATGGAAGGCCAGGCCATGCGAACGCTGAACTACTTCGCCAATCATTTTTTCTCATTGGCGTTCACCTGGCTGCTGGGCCAGCGACTGAAGGACACCCTGTGCGGGACGAAAGTGCTGCTGCGCAGCGACTACGAGGAGATCAAGCGTAACCGGAGTTTCTTCGGGGACTTTGATCCCTTCGGGGATTTTGACCTGCTGTTTGGCGCGGCCAAATTGAATCTCAAAATCGTGGATATGCCCATACGCTACAAGGACCGGGTTTATGGCGACATCAAGATTCACCGGTTCCGGCACGGGATTCTGCTGCTGCAAATGTGCGCCTTTGCGGCCCGCAAGATCAAGTTCATCTGAAAGTCGGGGACGCGGAAGCCAATGTCACAGAATCAAATGCCGGACGACCC
The DNA here is from genome assembly GCA_019695055.1 of Candidatus Sumerlaeaceae bacterium. Classification (GTDB taxonomy): domain Bacteria; phylum Sumerlaeota; class Sumerlaeia; order Sumerlaeales; family Sumerlaeaceae; genus JAIBAT01. The sequence goes on from JAIBAT010000150.1 coordinate 70,540, forward strand.
GCTGCAGGAACTGCTGGATCGGAGACGGATCTGGGCGGAGAAGCCGCAATTGCGCCTTTGCTACGAGCGGTGGGCGGCTATGATGCGGCCATACCTTGCACCGGGCGGTTTGCTGGAGGTCGGGAGCGGATCAGGCTTGTCCAAGGAGTTGTTTCCAGAAGTGCTGCTTTGCGATATCGTGCGGGCACCGTGGCTGGATTTCCGGGCCGACTGCATGCGACTGCCGGTTGGGGATTCTTCGATTGAGAATGTGATTGCGTTCGACCTGCTTCATCACGCCGCCGATCCGCACAGTTTTCTGACTGAAGCTGCGCGAGTCCTGAAGCCGGGTGGCCGCATCCTGCTGATGGAACCCTACATCACACCGGTGTCCTACGTCGGGTACAAGGCCCTGCACCATGAGGACGTGTATTTCGGTGGTTACCACAAGATCCCCGAGGGTGGCGCCAAGGTGGACCCCTGGCAGGGGAATCTGGCCGTGGCCAACGTAGTGTTTAACCGCATGGCGGCGGAGTGGGAGACACGGCAGCCAGACTTGAGAATTGTGCGGCGGGATCTCCTGAGCTTCTTTGATTTCCAGATGGCCGCGGGGTTCAAGCCGCGGGCGTACGTCCCAATGGGCATCTACCGGTTACTGGTAAAGCTCGACGACGTGCTGGGACTGCTAATGCCACTGCTGGCGTTTCGGATCTTCCTGGTTCTCGAAAAGAAGTCCTGAAAACAGAGTTGCGGCGGGACGGTTAGTGCCCGCCACCGCCGGACAGTTCCTTGACCAGATCCGACACAAAGGATTTCGCATCGCCGAAAAGCATCAATGTCTGGGGTTCAAAGTAGAGTTCGTTCTCCACACCAGCGAATCCGGGGTTCATGCTTCGTTTGATGACCATCACGGTGCGAGCCTTGTCTACGTCGATAATGGGCATCCCGTAGATGGGGCTGTTCTTGTCATGGCGCGCTGCGGGATTGGTGACGTCGTTGGCGCCAATGACCAAGGCCACGTCCACCTGGGGGAGGTCGGAATTGGCGTCCTCCATTTCGAGCAGCTTGTCGTATGGAATGTCGGCTTCGGCCAGCAGAACATTCATGTGGCCGGGCATGCGGCCCGCAACCGGATGGATCGCGAAACGCATCTCGACGCCCTTCTTTTGAAGCACGTCAAACAGTTCACGCACCTTATGCTGGGCCTGGGCCACCGCCATGCCGTAGCCGGGAATCACCATGACGGAACTGGCCGCTTCGAGGAACGACGCCGCCTCCTCCGCGGTGGCACTGCGTACAGTGCGCTGTTCGACCTCGCCGGAACTCGCGGTTTGCACCTGGCCAAATGCCCCGAAAAGCACGTTGGTAAACGAGCGATTCATGGCCTTGCACATGATGATGGAGAGAATGAGACCGGAGGCACCGTCGAGGGCACCAGCGATGATAAGTAGTTTGTTGTCGAGAACAAATCCCATGGCAGAGGCCGCGAGGCCAGCGTAGGAATTTAGCAGTGAGATCACCGTTGGCATATCCGCGCCACCGATGGGAACAATGAGCATGACGCCAAAGGTCAGTGCCAGACCCGCGATGATGGGAAACAGGTAAGATTTGGTGGGATCAAGAACAAGCAGTACGGAACAAATGATGGCCGCCGCGAGGACACCGAGGTTCACGATATTCTGGTTCTTGTAGGTGATGGGCCTTGTCGGGATCAGTTCCTGCAATTTGCCAAAGGCCATGAGACTCGCCGTGAAAGTCAAAAATCCGAGAACCACCTCAAGCGCAAGGGCTGACAACTCGAAGTGGGTAAACTTGGTCGCTTTCAGATAATACTCGGCCGTTCCAACGAGTGCCGCAGCGAGAGCGCCGAATGCGTGGCTCAATGCTGTTCTCTGGGGAACGGCAGTCATTGGAATGTTGGCAAGGGGAACACCAACGACTGTGCCCAGGACAAAAGCGATGACAATCCACTTGTACTCCACAATCTCCTTCTGGATAAGAGTTCCACTTACCGCGAGAACCATTCCAGCAACCCCAATAAGGACGCCGCGGCGCGCTGTTGGAACTGCACTAAGCCATTTTAGCGCAAGAATGAAACTGGCTGCAGCAGCAAGATAACAAACGTCCCTGATTAGCTCGTTCATTTCTTTATCTGCTCCTTCTTCTTAAACATCCGGAGCATGCGGTAGGTGATCAGGTATCCGCCGACGATGTTGATCATCGAGGCGGTGACCGCCACGGTGCCAAGAATGGTGGAGAAAGTTGTCTCGGCTTTACCGGCCAGGCCTATGGCGCCAACCACGGCAATGGCCGAGATCGCGTTCGTGAGGGACATGAGGGGCGTGTGGAGCAGGGGGGAGACCCGGCGTATCACCTCGAAACCGATGAACGCAGCGAGCATAAAAATATACAACAACAGGACTATCGAACTTCCCTGATGCGCAGGATCCATGCAGTCGTCTCCTTATGGTTGGGTTCGATAGCTGGCCTGTGCCGCGGAAAGTCAAGGGCTCATGGAACCGGTCGTGGGACAGGATAAGTTCCGCTTGCCTATTGGGTGTGGCGAGTGTTGCGTGCGTCATCATCCCCCAAAAACGTGAGGTGGGACCATGAAACTTGGTGTGCCGAAGGAAACATTTCCCGGCGAGCGACGCGTGGCGGTGGTTCCGGCCGTGGTGCCGGCGCTGGTCAAGAATGGGATCGAGGTTGTGGTGGAGCCGGGCGCGGGAACGGCCGCGGGTTTCCCCGACGATATGTATACGGCAAAGGGCGCCGTCCTGGCAACCAGCCGCGCCGAACTCTTTTCCTCCGCCGACATCGTGGTCTATGTGCGGGGACCAGGCAGCAACACGACCAGCGGCGAGGATGATTTTCCGTTGTACCGCAAGGATCAGGTGGTTACCGGATTCCTGGACCCGCTGACTTCACCGGTTGTCGCGCAGAACATGGCGGCCCGCGGCGTTACGGCGTTTTCCATGGAAATGATCCCGCGCATTACCCGCGCGCAGAGCATGGACGCGCTGAGTTCGATGGCAACCATCGCAGGGTATAAGGCCGTTTTGCTGGCGGCGGATCGGCTGCCTCGCATGTTTCCCATGCTCATGACCGCCGCAGGCACTCTGACAGCGGCAAAGGTTTTGGTGGTGGGAGTCGGGGTGGCGGGATTGCAGGCCATTGCCACGTCGCGCCGCCTTGGTGCGGTGGTCCAAGCGTACGATGTGCGTGCTGCAGTAAAGGAACAGGTCCAGAGCCTGGGGGCGAAATTCGTGGAACTGCCCCTGGACACGCAGCAGGCGGAAGGACAGGGTGGTTATGCCGCTGCCCAGTCCGAGGATTTCCTGAAGCGCCAGCGCGAGTTGATGGGAAAGGTGATCGCGGAAAGCGATGCGGTGATTACCACGGCCGCGATTCCTGGACAAAAAGCTCCGATTCTCGTCACGACGGAAATGGTCCGCGGGATGGCTCCGGGGTCCGTGGTGGTGGATATTGCGGCGGAGCGCGGCGGCAATTGTGAACTGACAAGGCCCGGGGAAACGGTGATCGATGGTGGGGTGACAATCCTTGGTCCGCTGAACATTCCGTCCGAGATTCCCTACCACGCGAGCCAGATGTACTCGAAGAATATCTCCGCTTTGCTTCAACTTCTGGTGAAGAAGGGTGAGCTGAATCTCGACATGTCGGACGAAATCATCCGGGAAACGATGATCACGAAGGGCGGCGAGGTTACCAATCCGCGCGTGCGGAAGTTACTGGGACTGCCGGAGCCCGTGGCGGCCGGGAATTAAGCTGAATCCGAACGAAGCGGGTCAGCGTTTGCAGTTGCAGAAGTAGCTCATCCACAACATACTGAGGCCGGCCATGATGGCCACCACGCCGAGGGTCAGACCGAGCAGGTTGTGGGAGAACGCAAAGAGCATCAGATTCCCGACCATAACCATGGTCAGGGAGCCGAGCGCCCAATACTGGAGACCGGATCGGCCAGCCATCTTGTGGCAAACCCCGCGATAGTAATAATCCCATACACGATCGCGGGGCTCGGAAAATTTGACCTGGTGGGTCAGCGAGGAAAGGGAAGCAAACTTCTGAAAATCCCGCCGGCAGGCGGGGCAATTCTCAATGTGGGCCCTGACCTGCTGGCACAGTTCCTCGTCCAGTTCTCCGTCAAGGAACGCCATAACTTTTTCCTGATACTGTTGGCACATATAATGTTTCCAGTGCCCCCTCGAATTCTTGCTTTTGCCCCTATTTAGGCAGCGTCAGGCGAAAAAATTCGCTTCCGGGGGGACATGAAAATGCACTGAAAATTGAGGGTGGTGAGGCGAGGACAAACAACTTCCGAATTCTGTGATAAATTCCGGCAAGATGGTGTTATAGCATCTGTGCTTCCCCTGTCCGATGATTTCGCGCGTGAGATGCCCCACGAGGAATGTGGCATTGTGGGGGTTTACAACCACCCGGAGGCGGCCAAACTGGCATATTTGGGCCTCTATGCCCTCCAGCATCGGGGCCAGGAAAGTGCGGGCATTGTCAGCAGCGACGGGGAGCGCCTTTACTCCCACAAGGCTGCCGGGTTGGTGGCGGACGTTTTTAACGAGAAGAATCTGGCCACCCTCCAGGGGGATTGCGCCATCGGGCATGTGCGATACTCGACCACGGGGTCGAGTATTTCGGCCAACGCCCAACCCATTCTGGCGAATTATAAGGGCGGCACCCTGTCGCTGGCCCACAATGGGAACATCACCAATGCCGATGAATTGAGGGCGGAGCTGGAAGAGCGGGGAGCCATCTTTCAGACCACGACGGATACCGAGATTCTGGTGCACATGATTGCCCAGGCCGGGGCGCGAAATTTCGATGAGGCTTTGTTCCTTTCGCTCATGCGCCTGAAGGGGGCCTATTCGCTGGTGGTGCTGCGGCCGGATGGCCTGCTGGCGCTGAAGGACCCGCGGGGATTCCGACCGCTTTGCCTGGGCAAGCTGGGGGATGGCTACGTGGTCGCCAGCGAGTCCTGCGCCTTTGATATCATGAATGCGCAATACCTGCGCGAATTGACGCCGGGAGAGGTTATTGCATTCCGGGGTGGGGCGGCACGTTCCTCCAAGCCGTTCCCCGCGGCAGACCAATCCTTCTGCATTTTCGAATACATCTATTTCTCGCGACCCGATTCGATGGCTCTCACGCGATCAGTGGCCGAACTGCGAACGCGCCTTGGGGCCCAGCTTGCCGAGGAACAGCCTGCAGATGCGGATATCGTCATCGCCGTGCCCGACAGCTCGACTTCCGCGGCCATTGGCTATTCCCAGCAGAGCGGAATTCCCTACGCCATCGGGTTGGTTCGCTCCCACTATGTGGGGCGCACCTTCATCGAACCGGATCAGAATATTCGGGATTTTGGCGCGCGGGTAAAATACAACCCGGTGCGCAGCGTGTTGCAGGATAAGCGAGTGGTGGTGGTGGACGATTCGATTGTCCGCGGAACGACAAGTCGAAAGATCGTGAACCTCCTTCGAAGCGCCGGTGCCCGGGAGATCCACTTCCGCGTGAGCGCACCGCCATGGAAGAATCCCTGCTACTTTGGCATCGATACGCCCGAGCCCTCCAAGTTGATCGGGGCAACGGCCCGGGATAACGACGAGATTCGCAAGTTTGTGGGCGCCGATACTCTGGGATTTATTAGCGTGGAGGGGCTGCAGAAGGTCATGCCGAAAACGCAAGGGTACTGCATGGCCTGCTTTACCGGGGAGTACCCGGACGGCCAGCGGCCCTCGGGAGAATTTACAAAAGACATTCTGGAAAGCGGGAAACGACATGGCTGAGAAACCGTTGATGGTGGGCGGGCAGGCCGTCCTTGAAGGTGTGATGATGCGGTCCCCCGGGGGCTATGCCGTGTCTGTGCGCCGTGCCAATGGGGCGATTTCCACGGTGGACGTGGCCTATGTGCCCCTGTCGCGCCGGTTTCCTATTCTAAAACTACCAGTCCTTCGCGGCGCAGTCTCCCTGATTGAGATGATGGTTATTGGCATGAAATCGCTGGATTTCTCCGCCAACGAGGCGGCCGCGGACGAGGCCGCCGCAAAGAATCCCGCCCCGGCGACGGAAGCCGGTGCGGAACGAAAACGTGAAATCCCCAAAAGCGCGATGATTGGCACGGTAGCCTTCAGCCTGCTGATTGGCCTTACGCTCTTCGTCGTCGTTCCTAATCTTTCAGCCCACTTCCTTGCCAAGGTTGGTTCGGGCGGGCAGACGATGTATGAGGAGCATGCGCCCGTCACCTACAACCTGATTTCCGGATTTATCCGGATGCTCATCATTGTGGGGTATATCTGGGCCATCTCATTCCTTCCAGACGTGAAGCGCCTTTTCCAATACCACGGGGCGGAACACAAGGCTGTGAGCGCCTTCGAGGCGGGGCGCGACCTCACGGTGGAGAACGTGCAGCCCTTCACGCGTCTGCACCCGCGCTGCGGCACGACATTCATCGCCATCACGCTGATTGTGAGCATCGTCGTGTTTGCCTTCTTCGCAAAATTCCTGCTCCTTGTTTGGCCTGCATTCGGGGATTTGGGTTTCTGGCCGCGCAAGGTGCTGCTGATTCTCGGCCATATCGTCATCATGCCGCTGGTGGCAGGCGTCTGTTTTGAATTGCTCCGGCTCGGGGCCGCCAAACGCGGCAACATCTTCCTGCGGCTCCTCATCGCCCCCGGTTTCTGGTTCCAAAGGCTCACGACCCGGGAGCCCGACGATTCCATGGTCGAGGTGGCCATCGCGGCGCTTAAGGCAGCGCTTGCGATTGAGACCGTTTCCGTGGCCGAAAACCAAAGTTCAATCCTGCCCGCCGGGAATCAGGGTGCCGAAGGCTGAAATAGCAGCGCTTCCTATTTCAGTTGGGGAGTGATTTAATCCAACCTTATCCTTGCAGTTGCCGGTTTACCCATACACACCTTGTCCCAATAGAACAGTGTGATTGAGCCAAAGGGTCCCCCCGAACCGATGCCAACACTCATTGTCAGCTCGTCGGAAGCCGAGGCGAAAAAGGTAAGGCGCTGGCTTGCCGGCACCCCCTACTCGCAATGCAAGGCCGTGTGCCGATTTGTGGACTTTGCCGATTTGGTTTTGTCCGAGCGGGTTGATGCCGTGGTTTACTGCACGGGCCACCCCGTGGGTTCACTGCACGACATGAAGGCGTTCCTCGCGCGTTGTCAGCCGGAAGCGGTCTTCGCGGATTTTCGCGAGCGGGGCGCGGAAGACCAGCAGGCCCCGCGGTTGCTGCGCAAGCTGAAGAGCGCCCGACCTTGTGGCCGAATGGATCAAGACACCGGTGTTTCCGGCGGCCTGCCGGCGGACCGGATTGAACGTCTGCTTACGCTGGAACAGAAGGCCCCAGTTCCCATTGTCGTACTGGACCAAAATGGCGAAATCCTTTATGCCAATCCGGAAACAATTCGCCTGATCCGCATCCTGGGGATTACCATGTCTGGTCTGTCGAAAGCACTCCCCACGCACGTTTCCGATTACATTCGCGACTGCCTGCACACCGCCACCACTGATTATGTAGGAAACGCGGAAAGTGAAATCGGGGGGCGAACAGTCCTTTGGAGTTTCCAGGCTGTCCGGCCGCAAAGCGTGGTGTTCGCCTTCGGCCACGACGTCACAAACGTGCTGCGTACCCGGGCCGACCTTGCCGCCTCCGAGGCGCGCTACCAGACCCTGATCGACTCCCTTGGCGATGTTGTGGTGCAGCTGGCACCGGGCGCGACGGTTCACTTTGTTTCCAGCCGGTGGGCGCGACTTCTGGGGCATCCCGTCAAAACCACTGTTGGCACGAATTTCTTGAATTGGGTGGACCCCCAGGATGCGCCCCGGGTGGAGGGTGCCATCAATAATCTTTTTGCGGAGGGAACCAAGAATACCAAAGTCCGCTTTCGCGCAACGACCCTCGGAGGAAGTACGCGCCTGCTAAATGCCAACATGGGGTTGATGAAAACTCCGGGAAAGAAGAAGCCCTTCGTGACGATGATTCTCAGCGACATCACGGAGCGCCAAATCCTGGAGGACCACGTCAATCAGTCCCAGCGGCTGGAGGCGATCGGCCAACTGGCCGGCGGCGTGGCCCACGATTTCAACAACCTGCTTACAGGCATCCGCGGATATGTGGACCTATCCCTTAGCGGCGTGGATCCCAATTCCGAAACAGCGAACGACCTGCGCCAGGCTCAGGATTTTTGTGAGCGCGCCGCCACGCTGACCCGCCAACTCCTGATTTTCAGCCGACGGCAAAAAATCCGGCCGGTGGCAATCTCGGTCAATGCCATCGTCCAAAGCGCGGTCGCCACCATGCGCGCCTTGCTGGGCCATACCATTGAAATTGTCACAAAGCTTGATCCCGGCCTGGAGACTCTGTTCGCGGACCCTGCCCAGGTGGAGCAGATGCTCGTCAACCTTGGCTTCAATGCGAAAAATGCAATGCCCGGTGGTGGGCGCCTGACCATTACCACTGCAAACGCACGAATTGATAAACCCGACGGGGCGCTGCCCGTGGCCCTCAACCCCGGCATCTACGTCCTGATTGAAGTCAGCGACACGGGCGTGGGCATGACCGAGGAAATACGGCAGCACATTTTTGAACCGTTTGTCTCCTCCGCCGGACACCGCGGCACCGGGCTCGGCCTGGCCGTGGCTTACAGCATCGCCCAGCAGCACAAGGGGCAGATTGCGGTGGAAAGCACCCTTGGGGAAGGATCCACGTTTAAGATTTACCTGCCCGTGATCGAGGGGGAGGAGATGGCCACAGGCAAGGATTCGCGGGAAACGGCCATCCGCCTGCGGAAGAAGACGGTCCTCATCGTTGACAACAACTCCGAGGACTTGCGATTGCTTGCCGTTGTGGTCGGGACAACATCCGTCAACGTCCTGACGGCCGAGTCGGCGACAGAGGCCCGACAACTGGTGGAAAAAGGGAACATTCGCCTGGACCTTCTGGTGGCCAATCTTGCCCTTTCCGATGAGCCCGCCCCGGTGCTGTTTACATGGCTTCGCCAGCGCAACCCCAACCTCAAGGCGCTCTACCTTTCCGACCCGAAGGACACCGCAATCACAAGCTACGCCGAAGTCTTCGAGCAGAACCTCATCATGCAAAAGCCCGTGGACGACCAGGCCCTGCTGGAGCGCGTGCGGGCTTTGATTGGGAAAGAAACCCAGTTGCACAACATGAAGCTTTGATGCAATAAGCAGCACTCATGGGATTTGAAACTGTAAACTCGAGCCCGGCAGACATCCTCGTTGTGGACGATGAAGCCTACGTTCGCGAGGTGATGGCACGCTACCTCAAGGCCTCGGGCCATACCGTGCGCCAGGCCGACGGGGTGGATTCTGCACGCCGGGAAATCGAGCGCCAAGCCCCAGCCCTGGTGTATTTGGACATCAATATGCCGGGACCGAGCGGTTTGGATCTTCTGAAGGAGCTCGGCCCGCGCTGGCCGGACGTTGCGGTGGTGATGGTCACGGCCATTGGCGATGTGGCCACCGCCGTGGATGCCCTTCGCGCGGGCGCGGCGGATTTCATCAACAAGCCCGCAACTTTTGAGAACGTCAAACTTGTCACGGCGCGAACACTCGAGCGCCGCCATCTCGTGCTGGAGAATCAGCGTTACCATCTCAAGCTGGAGTCACTGGTGGTGGAACGCACGGAGGAACTCCGCGCACGCAACCGTGAGCTTTTGCGAACGCAGGACGCGCTGGTGCGCGGATTGTGCCGGTTGACGGAATCGCGGGACCGAGACACCGGGGCCCATCTGGATCGCATGTCGCGCTACGCCCAGATTCTGGCGCGCCGCATCGCCGCCGAACATCCGGAGCTACCAAAGGATTTTGATAAGCTGATCCATATGGCCGCCCCATTGCACGATATTGGCAAGGTCGGCGTACCCGACTCCATCCTGTCAAAACCCGGCCCACTCACCCCCGAGGAATTCGAGATCATGAAGCGCCATACGATTTTCGGCGCCGAGACCCTGGCTCATATCAAGAAACAGCTCATGGGTAAGTACGCGCAGTTTCTCGATTTTGGCGAAGAGATCTGCCGCAGCCATCACGAACGCTGGGACGGTCACGGATATCCGGATGGGATCGCGGGGGACAAGATCCCGCTCCCGGCAAGAATCTGCATGGTGGCTGACTATCTGGATGCCTGCCTCTCCTCCCGCGTTTACAGGAAAGTGTCCCTCCACTTTGACCAGGTCCGCTCCGACATCGTCGGCGGCGCCGGAACAATGTTTGACCCGGAAGTTGTGGCGGCTTTCATCGCGGAGGAAAGTAACCTGCGCAGCGTGGTCAATGCAGATACCACCGACAGCACGATCGAAGAAACGGCCGGAATACGTTAGACGACTCCGGCGCCGAAGCTAGCTGTTGTCTGCAGGCCCGGTTGAAGTATTGACCTGTTCGCGGAATTCCTTGCCCGGCTTGAAAACCACAATCGCCTTCGGCGGAATCTTGATCTTCTCGCCAGTGCGCGGGTTGCGGCCATTGCGGGCATTCTTGCTCTTGATGAAGAAGGTGCCAAACCCCACCAACGAAACCCGCTCACCTTGTTTTAGTGCGTCTTTCACGGAATCCAGAAACAACTCCACGGCGTCAATGGCCTGGCGCTGGGAAATACCAGTGCGTTCCCGCAAAGCTGTGGCGACTTCGAGTTTTGTCATCGTTGGCGCAACCCTTTTAAGTTAAGTGTTGTAAAGCCAACGCCCCGCAGAGGTTTTGTCAAGGGGAAGGATTCCGGTTCCCCAACGCAAAAAAAAAGGCCGCCGGGAAGATTTCCCGGCAGCCTAAATGACTTTCCGACTCGTGGAGTGGAGACGTTACTTCTTCTCGGCTCCAGCGGCAGGGGCTTCCTCGCCTTCGGCCTTCTTCTTGCCGATGACTTCCGGCTGGGCCACTTCTGCGGCACCTTCCGCAGGGGTTGGCTCGGCTTCCTTCTTGTGCGGCAGAATCGTGAAGATGGTCAGTTCCGGGTCGCTCACAACCTTGACGCCCTCAATGGCTGGCAGGTCACTGACGTGGAACGGGTGGTTGATTTTAAGACCAGTAATATCAATGTTGTAGGCTGAAGGGAGGTTGTTTGGCAGGCAGCGAACCTGGACCGAGTAGAGATGGGTCTCGAGAATACCACCCTCGCGTACACCGACGGGTGTTCCGGTGTGGTGGACGGCGATTTCAAACTCGTTCTCCTGATCCATGCGGATGCTGTAAAGGTCAACGTGGAGAATCCGCCGGGTCAGGGGGTCACGCTGCACTTCACGCAAAACCGCAACAGTCTCACCTGCAGCTGCGCCCTCTTCATTGATGTTCAAAAGGGCGTTTGCCCCACCCTTGTTGAGGATGGCGGTCTGGAAATAATGGGCTTCGATGGAGAGTTTCTTGGGCTCACCGGCGGCACCATAAAGTACGGCGGGAACCTGGCCCTCGGCGCGAAGACGGCGGTTTGGGCCCTTGCCCTGCTCGCCACGCTTTTTCACGGGCAAATCAATGCGTTGCATGGGTGCAACTCCTTTATCCAATGTTGCCTGGAGTTCCTGCGGCCGGCGCCGACTTGGGCGCTGCCCGCCATGGTTTCAGGCACGGATTGGGTCAACAACCGGCCCCAAGGCTTATTCGGTGTGCGGTGCCAGCGGAATGAAGCGGATGTGGAAGGATACATCCACGGCAACTTCAATAATGGCAATGCTCGAAACGTCTCGAAAGCGGGGTTTGCAGGCCGCGCCGGGATTCAAAATGGTGGTTTCACCCAAGACCTCATTCTTGGCAACATGGGAATGGCCGTGAATGATGATCCGCGGTTTCTCGGCGGCAAACATCTCCACCGCGCTGAGATTGTAGTCGCCGGGATCAAGCAGGTGGCCATGGGTCATGCCTATGGAAACACCGCCAATATTGCTGAAAAACTTAAGCGGCCGACGCGCAATGAGCGGGAAATCCACATTGCCCGACACCGCATGAACCGGCGCGATCTCCTCCAGGTCGTCGAGGATGGAGTCCTTTCCCACGTCGCCGGCATGAAGGATGTAGTTCACCTCGGCAAAGTGATGGTAAACCTTGGGGTTCAGATAGCCGTGGGTATCCGAAATGACGCCGATTAACATGAGGCGAAACGGCGTCCAGCCTTAGAGAGTCCGCGGGGCCGGATTTTCGTCCGCAGGCAAAGACGGCGGCAGACCATTTGGAGTGATGTTGTTTTGCCGCAGCATATTGGCAAGCGGCACCATGGACGCCCGCACCCGCACCTCGAAGGTGCCGGGCTTGACTTCCTTCTCCTCGACGACCTGCGCCCCCTGCAGAAACTTCTCGGTGCCACGCTTCACGGCGAGATTCTCGCGCATCAGTTCACCGAGACTCATCGTGGGGGTCACATTGAGTTTTGTGACTTCCTGCTTCAGGCTGGAGATCGCTGAGGTCTTTGCCGCCTGGGTGCCAACGATGGAGCGCTGGGGTTCGAGGGAGGCATTGGCGGGAACGGTGCCCGTACCGACAGCCTCGTAGGACATATTTTCCCATGCAAACAGGCCGGATTTGGCCGCACCGGCGCCATTGGAGCCGGAACCAGAGCCGCTCATGGAGGCGCAGCCGGAGAGCATCAGCGCGGAAAAAGCAGACAGTAAGAGTGCGGTGCAAATCGCCGGAGTTTTGATACCCATGGGGTGCTTGAATTGTCCTTTGGCCTTGGCCCCGTCAGTTGCAGGGCTCGGCATCAATTTTACCAAGCGGTAAATACTGGGAACGCGGGGAAATCATCCAATTTTCAGGCAATTGGCGGGAGGCGCGCCCCAAACAGGTAATCATCCAGAACCCATGCGTTAGCCCAGGCGCCTTTTCAGATGACAAGCCCGGATTTCACCACTTTCCTCGCCCGATATCCATGTCTGAGGGGAGCATCAAATGAAATTGGGGAAATTACTGGCCCTGGTGGCCTTGTGCGCAGTTGGCTTTGGGACGCCCGGCAACGCCGAACCCTCCAAGACGGCCAAAAGTGAACAGGCTAACCAACCCGAGGTCCGCGCAGTCTGGGCGTCCACGCTTGCGCCCTGCATGAATAGTCCCGAAGAAATCCGCGAGCTGGTCGCGGCGACGCGGCGGGCAAACCTGAACACCATCATCGCCCAGGTCCGCCACCGCGGTATCACCTATTACAACTCCTCCATCGAGCCGCGCGCGGCCGCCATCCGCAACAAACCGGATTTTGACCCGCTGGCAGAGCTGCTAAAGGAAGCCCACGACACCTCCGGCGGACAGCAGCGCCTCGACGTCTATGCCTGGTTCAACGTCTTTGCACTCGGCAAGCTCGACAAGCTGGACATTGCCGCCACCGCGCCTCTCTACCGCAACCAGGCCGATTGGCGCAGCCGCGAGACCACCGGCAGCATCGCCGACTTCATGGACGCCGGCCTGCCCGAGGTTCAGGACTATCTGATTTCAGTCGTGGCCGAATGCGTGGGCAAGTACGACGTGGACGGCGTGAACTTCGACTACATCCGTTACCCCGAGAAGGAGGCCGGCTACCACCCGCGAGCCATCGAACGCTTCAATAAGTTGTCCGGCCGCATGGGCGGCCAACCTGAATCCAAGGATCCGGCTTGGGCCCAGTTCCGCCGCGATCAGGTCACCAACTTTGTCCGCCGTGCCGCTGTCACCGTATGGCAGACCCGGCCCAATGCGCTCGTCACCATGGACGCCATCGGCTTTGGCGGACCACCGCAAAAGGGTTTCTCGGATTCCAGCCCCTACAAGCAGGTCTTTCAGGACTGGAACGGATGGCTGCGCGGGGGCTGGATGGACGTCATCTGCCGCATGGGTTACAAGTCCGAGGCCCTGCCCAAAAGCGCCGCTGACTTTCGCGGCTGGGCGGATTTCTCGCGAAAGCTGCAGGACGCCTGTCCCGGCCAGTATGTAACCGTCGGCATCGGCGGCTACATGAACACCCTTGAGGGCACGCTGACGCAGTACCTGGAGGCGCAAAAGCGCAAACTGGGGACCTCTCTCTTCAGCTACAACCGCCCCCTCAAGACCTCCGAGGAAACAAAACTCCTTGGCCCGAAGTCACCTTTCTGGGATGAACTCGCCGGCAAGGTCTACACCGCGCAGGCGCCGCCGGTGCGCCCCGAGTGGCGCAAGAAATTCGGAGTCGTAGCCGGATTTGCCCTCGACGAGTCAGGCCATCCACTCGATGGGGTTCGCATTTCCCTCAAAGGCAAGGGCCTCGAAACGAAAAGCGATGGTTCGGGATTCTTCGCTTTCGCGAAGTTACTGCCCGGCAAATACGAGATCGCGGCACCGGGGTCCTCGATCAACAAGAAATCTGTCGAGGTGAAGGCGGGGCAGGTTGTGGTTTTGAACAAATAAGCAGTCGGGCTTAGTTGGTTTGTTCCCCAATCGGCCATTTAGAAAATGCGCTCGCATGGGCAATCCAAAATGCAAATGTGCCTGCCACCCAGCTAGAAATCAATCCTGCGTATCCAGGTAATAGCAGGGCAACTGGTACCATTGAGAGCGTAGCCCAGAGGGCAACCCAGCAGTAATAGCGCCAACCGGGAAACCGCCTCAACGTCAGCCAGCTGGGAGCCCCGCAAAATATGGCCGCAAAGAAGCCCAGTGCGACAGCTCCACTTGCGGCTCCCCAAAATGTGAATCCGTCACTTGTGGCAATTGACCGGAAATGGCCAAGAACCGTGATTAGCATGGTAATTACCCAGCCAACTCCGAATGCGATGCACAAATGCTTCAGCGCTGCACCCAGTCCCTTTCGGGACCCAACCGATTCCCGCACCGTACTGGTATCATTCATAAGATTAGACTACCACAGTGGGAGCCTGCCGATTTGCTCATCCCCAGCCTAGTCAACTCCAAGGTCCTGCAAAAACCGCGCCTCGGGAACGATCTGCTCACGCCTCACGCCCAGCTGATCCTGAATAATGGTGCAAAGAGCCTCCCAAATTTCACTGTTAGTTTGGGGGCCGCCATTTGCCATTAGAAACCGCCGTTTGTTCTTTTCACAAGTCTCGGTGATCCAGTCCCTGATTGTGTACCTGGGCCCTGGGATGATAACATGAAATGGGATGGCTACCAGAGCTCCTAAAAGGAATCCGGGTAGAATCATTAGGCCTCCGAAGCGGATGGCCACTGGACTCAAGCCATCCCTTAGCACCACAGAGAGCCCTGGGAGGAGCGCCACAGCGGCGGCAAACCACAGACGCCATACTGGGAAAGCCCGCTGCGGTAATTTCAATCCACTCGCCTTTGATATCCTCGCCCACGGCAAATAAAACCATGCCGGGTGGACCAAGTCCCTCAATGGTCGGTCAAGCCGCACGTCTCGCCGAGCGGTCCCCATTACTGTCATCAACGCGTGACGCAGACGGTGAAACACGATCATGCTTTCGCACTCCGGACTACACTGAGTTCGCGGAGACGGTTGGTATTTCTTAAGGACCAATTCGTACAGGGCGCCGACCGTCACGCACTTTTCCGCCTCCTCGTCCGCGATGGCTATCCCGAAGGTCTCCTCCACCGCCATGATTAGTTCAACGCCGTCGAGCCCCATTTGCTTTTCTCGTAGGTCGCTTCCCGTGCCCGGTCAAGGTTAGATTGGACTCCCACCGGTGGCGGTCTGACTTGATCTTACTCCGGCCTCGCCTGAATCCCCACTCCACCGCAATGGTAATTGCTTCCGTACGAAAGGGGGACTTTCGACATGAACCGCACCAATGTTAACGCGGTGGTAGATGCAGCATCCTTCATTCTGTTTTCCGCCCTCGCCTCCAGCGGCTTCGTCATGGCATTTGCCCTCGAACGACGCGGGCAGGGAGCCTCCATCTGGGGCATGAACCGCCACGACTGGAGCGACCTCCACTTCTGGATCGCCGTGGCATTTCTGGCGTCACTGGCCGTCCACTTCATTCTCCATTGGAGTTGGATTACCGCCGTGGCTCTGGGCAAACCCAGCCAACGGCACTGGTGGCGCACTGCCCTCGTCGGCATCTCCACAGTCGCCCTCCTTGCCACCGCCACCGCCGCGGTCTTCTGGCCATCCACTCCCGGCGGCCCGGGATCCGGCGAAGGCCGCGGGGAAAGCGCGCGGCGTCAATACCGCGGAGGAGAGCATCGGGAAAGCGGCGGCGATAGAGATTAAGGCAGTATCTATTGGGGATTGCAAGCTGCCCCCGTGCCAGGCTGAACTGGTATTATGTCTGGAAAACGCGTCCCCAAAATCATCCTCGAAGGCACCCGCCTGACCCACAAGACCGAGCTCGCCTTTGCCCTGAACGAGCACCCCCGCATTGTCGGGCCACGAAAATACCGATACCACTCACCCGTAATTTCCGGAGAGTGGTGCGCCTTTACCAATTTCCCTTGGGGGCGCGGGCTTATTAATTTTGAGCCCCAGGAGGAGGCCATGGCCATGGAAACCTTCGCCACGTGGGCCCGGCTTTTCGAGTTGCAACGTTACTACTCGTGGATTGTGGACCGCTTTCATCTCTCCACCCGGGTGTTTCAATTGTCCGACCGCGGCCGGGACTACGATTTCCAATGGTTGGAAGATCGCCTGATCCCCCTCGGTTTCAGGATGGTACTGCTTTTTCGATCACCTGAAAGTTTTGCGTCCGCGCGTGAACTGCGGCTCAAAGTCTCAGGAAATCCCGGCCAGTATGATGACCTCGGCAGGTTCATTCGCGAACAGGAAGTCTATGATCGCCTCGCGAACGAATCGCGACTTCCGCTTCTTCGTCTCGACATTTCTCACAACAGCATTTCCCGTGCTGCGGACGAAATTGCCGATTGGTTGGAGCAAACGGGCGGGCTCTACGCGCCCTGACCGGCTGGGGAACGCCATTTTGCCACAATCTCCAACATCCACTTGAAAGCAACAATTTCCAGACGTAGCTACGAGTCGTGATGCGATTCGATAGGCACCCAAATCCTTTACGCCTTGCACGGATCACGCTTTTGTTCACGTTGGCTTGGTTTTCGGCCGCTTCCCTTGTAGCCGACACACCAAAAACTCCAACCGCAGGGGCTTCTCGCCCACCGGTCACCATTCAATTCTGGGGTCTCCCCGAAAACGGCCTCTACCAGGGACTGATTCGCGCCCTTTCGGATTTCGAGGCACAACACCCCGCCGTTAAAGTGGAACGCGGGTCCACCGGCGGCCAACAGGCCGGCATGGATCCACAGAAGCTCATGACCTCATTCGTCGCAGGCACCCCGCCGGACCTCGTTTACATGGATCGTTTCGAGCTGGCAGGGTGGGCCGCCCGCGGCGTCTTCCGCCCTTTGGACGACCTCTTTGAAAGCGACAAAATCGACCGCGAGGACATCTACCCGGCGTGTCTCGGAGAAGTCGTTTACGACGGCAAGATTTACGGCATGCCCTGGAACACCGATTCACGCGTGCTCTGGGTCAATATGGACATCCTCGAGAAGGCTGGCTATACCACCCCTCCGGGCGACTGGGACGAGCTTCGCACCATGGCCGGCAAGCTCACCGTCCGAGACAGCCATGGCAGGATCGAGCGAGTGGGATTCGCGCCTCTCATTGGCAACTCCTGGCTTTATCTTTTCGGGTGGCTGAACGGCGGCGAGTATGTGTCCCCCGATGGCCGCACCATCACCATGACCAACCCGCAGGTGGTGGGGGCCCTCGAATGGATGGACGGCACCTACAAGTCCATCGGCGGATATACCGCCATTGGCGACTTCGCAGCTTCAGCCCAAAGCGAGGGGGTGTCCGATCCATTCCTTGCCGGCAAGATTGTCATGAAGATAGACGGAAATTGGAATCTGGATTACGTCGCCAAGTTCAAACCGGACATGAATTTCCGCCTTGTGCCGCCCCCCGCTCCCAGGGGGCATCCCAGCGTCTCCTGGTCTGGTGGCTTCTGCTGGAGTATTCCGCGGAATGCTCCTCACCTTAAGGAAGCTTGGATGCTCGCCAGGTTCCTCAGCTCCGAGGAGTGCTGGCTGAAATATGGCGCGTATCAGGAGGAAGCCAATCGCAGGAAGGCCGCGGCACAAGGCCTGAAAGCGGGATTCTATATTCCCCAACTCTCCAGCTCGAAAAGCGTGAACAAAGCCCAATTGGCAAAGTTTGGCGCCACCATGCCACCGCGTGTGCGGGAAGGATTTGAGGTTTGTGTCGACACACTGAACGTCTGTCTCAATCGTCCGGTGATTCCCGTCGGGCGTCAACTTTGGGATGAACTCGCCCGCGCCACCGACCAGGTCTTGAGCACCGGCGCCAACGCGCAAGCGGCCCTCGAAACCGGACAGCGACGGGTTCAGGCAGAGTTGGATCGCCACTACACCCCGAATCCAGCCCCCACGTTTTCCATGGGCAAGGCGGTGTTGGCTGGGTTCGCCATTGTCATGGCAGGCATCTTTGCCGTTTGGGGCGCTGCCGGAGCCCGGTGGCACTGGACCCCGCGCACTCGCGCCGAGGCACGCGCCGGCCTTGTCTTTGCCTCGCCCTGGCTCGTCGGTTTTTTCGCGCTGATGCTGGGTCCAATGCTGGCGTCGCTCATCATGTCCTTGTCAGAATACAATGTGATTACCTCGGCTCGCTGGGTTGGCCTTGGGAATTTCGCAAGAATGTTCGGGTCCACGACCACGAGCGATGGCGCCAGCGCCCCCACCGATCCCCTGTTCTGGAAATCCCTCAAAAACACGCTCTTCGCCACCGCCGTTGGGGTACCGCTCGGAATCGTCGTCAGCCTTGGCCTTGCCCTGCTCGTGAACAAGGAAGTCCGCGGCATCCGCCTTTATCGCACCCTTTTCTACCTACCGGTCGTGGTGCCCGCCGTGAGCACGGCAATTCTCTGGATGTGGCTCTTGAACAATGAAACAGGCCTCACGGGCGCTTTGCTTTCCCCGATTCTCAAGTGGTTCGGCCATGAACCCATCTCATTTTTTGCCGACCCCAACTATGCCGGCCTCGGTGTGGTGCTGATGGTGACCTGGGGCGCCGGGGGCAGCATGGTCATTTGGCTCGCCGGGCTGAAAGGCATTCCGTCCACCTATTATGAGGCAGCCTCCATCGACGGCGCCGGCCGCATCAGCCAGTTCTTCCGCATTACTCTTCCCCTGCTGTCGCCCTATATGTTCTTTAATGTCATCATGGGCATCATCGGGTGGCTCCAGATCTTCACCCAGGCATATGTAATTGTCGTTCCGCCACCATACGGCCCCGACGACTCGCTGCTCTACTATGTCATGTATTTGTTTGTGCACGGGTTCCAGTACTTCAACATGGGGTACGCCTGCGCCATGGCATGGGTGCTGTTCGTCATCGTCGCGCTCCTGACCCTTTTCCAGTTCAAGATCGCCCCGCGGTGGGTGCATTATGACCAGTAACCCACGGATTGCCGCGTGGATGCGCCAGGGAACCCTGATTGCATTCTCCCTGCTTTTCGCACTCCCCTTCCTTGGCATGATGGCCACCAGCCTCAAGGAAGAGGCCCAGATCCAAACCTTTGGCGGATTCTTCTCCCTCTTCTGGCCACGTCCGATTCGGTGGGAAAACTACACCGAGGTTTTCGAGTTTGTCCCTTTCGCGCGCTATATCCTGAACACAGCGTGGGTGACCCTGATGTCCGTCATCGGCACGGCGCTCTCCTGCAGTTGCGCGGCCTATGCCTTCGGCCGACTCCGCTGGCCAGGGCGCGACGTCTTCTTTGCCGTCCTGATTGCCACCATGATGCTTCCCGCACAGGTCACCCTCGTCCCCCTGTTTCTTGTTTTTTCGGGCATGGGTTGGGCAAACTCCTTCAAGCCCCTCTGGGTTCCTTCCTTCTTTGGTGTGGCCTTCTACATCTTCTTGCTCCGACAGTTTTTCCTCACCATTCCCCGCGATCTCGAGGAGGCTGCCGAGATCGACGGTTGCGGCTACGGACGCATCTTCTGGACCATCCTCATGCCCCTGATGAAGCCCGCCCTGCTCGCCGTCATGGTATTCCAATTCCTTGCCACATGGAACGACTTCGTGGGCCCCATGGTCTATCTGAACCGCCCCGACCTGCTGACGCTCGCCATCGGGCTTCAGGCCTTCCGCAGCCTCCACGGCGCGCAGTGGGGCTTGCTCCTGGCAGCCTCCACCATTATGACGCTCCCGGTCGTCATCCTTTTCTTTGCCGCACAAAAATACTTCGTGGAAGGCATCACCCTGACCGGCCTCAAATCCTGACGGAATGAGCCCGCCTCGCCCCCTGTAGGCCAATTCAAGTCCATGAACCGCCTCGCCGCCCTGCTCCCCTACGTAATGCGCCACAAGTTACGCATCCTTGCCGGCTTGATCTTCATAATTATCACCAACTATCTGGCAGTCCGGGTGGCGCGGGTCGTAGGCAACGCCACGGATGCCATGAAAACTCCCGGAGCCACTTCCCACGATTTCCTGATGTTTGCCCTGTGGATTGTGGGCCTCACATTCGTGGCCGGCACCATGCGCTTCTTTACGCGCCAATGGATCGTCGGCGCTTCCCGCGATTTCGAGTTCGAGTTCCGCAACGAAATCTTCCGCAAACTCCAGTCGCTGACTCCATCCTTTTACGACCGCCAGCGCACCGGCGAGTTGATGACTCTTGCCACCAACGACGTAGAAGCCGTCCGCCTTGTGATGGGGCCAGGCATCATGCAGTTCTGCAATTCCGTTATCATCCTGCCGCTGGCGGTGGGCCGCATGATGCTCATCAACTGGTGGCTGACGCTGATCACCATGCTCCCCGTGGCCCTTGTACCAATTTTTGTCAATTATTTTGGCAACCGCATTCACCGACGTTTTCGCGCCGTGCAGGACAACTTTGCCTCCCTGAGCGCCATGGTTCAGGAGAATCTTGCCGGGATGCGCGTCGTAAAGGCCTTCGTCCAGGAGCAGCCCCAGAAGGACAAGTTCAACGCCATGAGCGAGGACTATGTCGGGCTGAACATGAAACTGGCACGCGTCCAGGCCGGCTTTTTCCCCGTCCTTCGAATGCTCCTGGGCCTGTCCATGGTCCTGCTTATCCTGGTAGGCGGCCAGTTGGTGCTAAGCAACCAAATTACCGTCGGTAATCTTGTGGAGTTCTCCCTCATCGAATTGATGATGTTCTGGCCGCTCATCGCCCTGGGGTGGACCATCAGCCTGATGCAGCGTGGCGCAGCAAGCCTCGAGCGCATCGAGGAAATCATGAAACTGGAACCGGAAGTGCTGACGGAGGGCACAAGCGCGAACGCCTCCATATCTCGAGGGGAAGTCGAGCTCAGGAACCTTAACTTCCGCTACCGCCCGGAACTGCCGCTGGTTCTCAAGGATATCTCCTTTTACCTCAAACCCGGTGCCCGGCTCGGAATTATCGGACCAACGGGCAGCGGCAAGAGCAGCCTCGCCAGCCTGTTGGTACACCTCTACAAGGTGGACCGGGGACAGATCCTGCTCGACGGGTCCGACATCAATGACATTCCATTAACCGAGTTGAGGGACCGAGTCAGCTTGGTATTTCAGGAAACCTTCCTCTTCAGTGACACCATCGCCAACAACATCGCATTTGGCCTCGACGAACCCGACGAGGATGAAATCCGCGGGGTGGCCCGCCAGGCCCACATCGCAGAGGAAATCGAAAGATTCCCGGCGGGCTATGGAACCATGCTCGGCGAGCGCGGCATCAACCTATCCGGCGGGCAGAAGCAGCGGACCGCGATTGCCCGGGCCATCGTCCGCGACCCAAGAATCCTGATTCTCGACGATGCCCTGTCCGCAGTCGACACGGAAACCGAAGGCCGAATCATCGATTCGCTGGAGGAGGTCCTGAAAGGGCGAACGGCCATTATTATCGCCCACCGAATCTCCGCTGTGCGCCATTGCGATGAGATCATCGTCCTGAGCGAGGGCGCCATCGCTGAACGGGGAACCCACGACGAACTGGTGGCACTGGGTGGCCTCTACGAGTCCATCCACCAGAACCAGTTGCTGGCTGACGCCGTGGAAGCCGACGCCTGACGGCGATAATCCCGGCTCAAATGAACAAGACGGGCCACCCACCATGGTGAGAGACCCGTCCTGAAAGCTACAACGACCTGTAAAATCTGCCGAAATTAAATCGGCATGGTGGTCATGCCATCTGCTGCGCCAGCGCCAGGCGCAGGAGCAACCGGGCTGGTTACATACGGTTTCAGCTTGGGCCAGCCATAAAGTCCAACAAGGGCCAGCGCGAGAACGATCAGGATTACCCCTACGACGTTCTTGTTCATTCTTCCATAACTCCCTGGAAATGTATAAATAGACCTCTAAAAGAGACTGGGGTAGGCATTTCCCCCCCTGAATGCAAGCATCCATTTGCGTTGGCGGGGTTTTTTTCTGGGCTCAGTTCGGGCAACCGAAAGCCCACTTTTTCGGCACGGTCGTGGTTGACAGCCGTTCCTGCCACCGAACAATCCACCATTCCAATCATGAACGGCCCCCCAAAGGCGGTCGTTTGGCAAGAAAGGTTTCTGGTATTCCATGAGCATTTTGGTGGATCGCGACACACGGCTGATCATTCAGGGCATCTCGGGCAACGAGGGCAAGTTTCACGGGCAGCAGATGATTGCCTATGGCACCAAGGTGGTGGGCGGGGTGGTGCCCGGCCGTGGCGGCGAAACCGTGCTGGACGTGCCGGTGTTCAATACCATGAAGGACGCCGTGGCCGCCACGGAGGCCAATACATCCGTTGTCTACGTGCCCGCAGCCTTTGCGGCCGACGCGGCGCTGGAATCCATCGACAGCGGCGTTAAGCTGGTCGTCATCATCACCGAAGGCCTGCCAACCCTCGACATGATGAAAGTTTATTGGTTCGCCCGCCAGCGCGGTGTGGTCGTGATCGGCCCCAACTGCCCCGGAATCATCTCCCCGGGCAAGGCCAAGGTCGGCATCATGCCTGGTCACATCCATAAGGAGGGCCGGATCGGCCTTATTTCGCGCAGCGGCACACTTACCTATGAGGTCGTCAAGGAACTCACCCTCTACGGTTTGGGGCAGTCCACCGGCATCGGCATCGGTGGCGATCCCATCATCGGGACCAGTTTCGTGGACGCCCTTGGAATGTTTGAGAAGGATCCCGACACCGACGCCGTGGTCATGCTGGGCGAGATCGGCGGCACGGATGAGGAAACGGCGGCTGAATTTGTGAAAACGAAGATGACCAAGCCGGTGGTAGGTTTCATCGCGGGGCTGACCGCGCCCCCAGGAAAACGCATGGGCCACGCCGGCGCCATCATCTCGGGCGGCAAGGGAACAGCGACGGAAAAAATCGCCGCGCTGAACGCCGCCGGCATTCCCGTGGCCGAACGGCCCGATCAGGTCGCCGGCCTCGTGAAAGCCAAGCTGAAGCTTTAGGGTTCCGCCGCGACCGACTGCGTCAAGTCGAGGAACAGCTCTTCGAGGTTTGCGTCGCGCTTTTGATGCACACGCAATTCTTCGATGGTTCCCAGGAACTGCAGTTTGCCACGGTTGATGATCCCAATCCGGTCCGCCAATTCCTCGGTTATGGAAAGCACGTGCGTGGACAGGAAGATCGTGCGCCCCATCTCCACCTGAAGGTGAAACAGATCCTTCACGATTCGCGCGCTCTGCGGGTCAAGCCCCACCATCGGCTCGTCCACGATGATGATCTCCGGGTCATGCATCAGCGACGCGCTGATGACCAGCTTCTGCCGCATGCCGTGGCTGTAGTTCTCAATTAGCTTGTCCGCGGCCGACAACAGGGAGAACATCTTGAAAAAATACTCCAGCTTCTCATCCTGTTGATCACGGGGCACCCCAAAAAGGTCCCCGACAAACCGGAAGAAATCCCGGCCCGAGAGTTTCTCGTAGAGATAGGGGTGATCGGGAATGTACCCGATGCGGCGTTTAGCCTCGACAGGGTTTTGTTGAACATCGTAGCCCGCCACAAGAGTTCGACCGGAACTTGGCCGCACCAGACCCGTGAGGATTTTGATGGTCGTGGTCTTGCCGGCGCCATTGGGACCGAGAAACGAGAAGAACTCACCGCGGGGAATGGACAGATTCAGATTGTTAACCGCGACCAGATCCTCGTAATTCTTGGTCAGGTTCTCAATCAGGATTCCCGGCGACTTTGTTTCCTCGGTCATTGGGGAACTTTTTTCACTCGTTCGAGGAACTTCGCCGCGTCCTCGAATTTGTAAAGCGTCAGGTTCTCCTGGAATTCACCATTGGCGCCGATAAACGCAACTGTTGGCAGCGAAAGCGCCTTGTACTTCTCCTGCAGGGCCTGGTTTTCCGGTGTGGACTTCGTGCAATCAATGCGGACCAGGATAAATTTGGAAAGCGCCTCCTTCACGGCTGCGTCGGGAAAGGTGTGCTTCTCCAGCTCGACACAGGCCACGCACCACTTGGCCCCAAAATCCACCATGACCGGTTTCTTTTGCTCCTTGGCCATCTGCAGGGCCTTGGCCTCGTCGGTTATCCAGTTCAAGCCGCCATGATCTCCCGAGGCTGCAGGGACCGCCCCGGACGTTTTATTGTCGGTGGATGCCACGGCCGGCAACGGCTGACCACTGGAAGCCGATGCTTGTTCACCCACAGCCATGATCGGCTTGTCCGGATCCAGCATCGGCTTGGTTGCCGCAATCGCCGCAGGAACCTTCGCCACCGCCACATAGACTGCAAAAGCCGCGAATGCCAAACCCGCCAGGCGCCACGCATTGAGCAACGTTGTGGAATGCTTGCGATGAACGGATTTCACCGCGATCACGAATCCGGCAGCAAGCGCCGCCACAGCTGCGACAATCCAATAGACGGTCTCGGGCAAAACTGTCCGCAGGTAAAAAATACCCACGCCAATCAGCACGATCCCGAGGAACTTCTTGATGTCATCCATCCAAACCCCCGATTTGGGAGCCGTCTTGATGAGCGCCGGAAAGGAGCCGAGAATGAGGAACAGCAGGCCGATTCCCAGTGCATACGCGAACAGCATCGCAAAACCCAGAGTGCTGTTACCCGACTGGCTGGCCAGCAGCAACACACTCACCAGCACCGGGCTGCCGCACGGCGAGGCCACGATGCCCGTCACAACTCCCAGCAGAAACGCGCCGAGGAATCCACCGCGATTGGCACCGTGCTGCAGTTTTCCCGAGAACGCCGCGGGCAATTGGATGGAAAAGTACCCAAGCATGCTGACACCCATGGCCATGAAAAATAATGAAATCAGAACCAGGAACCAGGCACTCTGGAGCAAAAAACTGGAGTTCAACTTTAGCTTGGCTGCCGCCAGACCCAGGCTGGAATAGATGATGGCAATCCCGAGCACAAACACCAGTGAGCGAAGGAAGCTGATAAGGGGCTTCTGACCCACCGAACGCGCACCTATGATACTAAGGGTAATCGGCACCATCGGATAGACGCAAGGCGTCAGACTGACCAGCACTCCAGCGCCGAACACAAGGGCCAGCGTAAGGATAAGCCCGTTGGCCACAATGCTTTCACCCACATTCAGGTCGGCAAGACCGGCATGGGCGGAGGTAGCCCCGAAAAAAAAGATAGCGAGCAGGGGGAGAATGAGCTTTTTCATGTATCGCCTCTTACAAAGTTTCACGAAGGGTTGTTCGGTTGCCAACGCAGAGTCTTACAAGTTCCGCGCCAGAAATTTTACCGCCCGGTGGTCGCTCTCTCCATGGCGGCATGCCCCTTGACCCGGCCAACTGCGTCGAAGTGTCACATGTGTCGAAGCGGTTCCTTATTTCCACAGGCAACGTGGGGCGCGTTTCGGCCTTCCTTTGGAACCGCCTCGCGGCACGCAGCCGGCAGGAGGAACTGTGGGCGCTAAACGACGTATCGCTGTCCCTGCGCCGCGGCGAGAACCTTGGCATGGTCGGCGTAAACGGTTCCGGCAAATCCACGCTCCTTCGTCTGATCTGCGGCATCAGCCAGCCATCCTCCGGGGAAATCCGCAGCCTTCCCAAAATCGTCGCCCTTCACGACCTGTCCGCCGGGTTCCATTCCGCCCTCACCGGCTACGAAAACCTTTTTCTCAGCGGGTCCATCCTCGGATTCTCACGCGAGGAATTGCGCGCCAAGCTCCACGAGATTGTGACATTCAGCGGCATTGACCCCAAGTTTCTCGAAACCCCCATACGCTACTACTCCACCGGTATGGTCATGAGGCTCGGCTTCTCGCTCGCTGTCCACACGGATCCCGACGTGATCCTCATCGATGAGGTTATCGCCGTGGGAGATGCAGAATTCCAGGCGAAGAGCGCCCGGCGCCTTTTGCAATATCGCGACTCGGGCAAGGCCATGATCGCCGTTTCGCATAACGAATACCTGCTGCACCAGATTTCCGACAGCATGGTCTGGCTCCATGAAGGCCGGATTCGCAGCATGGGAGGCGTGGACGATATCACGCGCGAATATCGCGCTTTCCTTCAGGAGCAGATTGAGTTCAGCGCCGATAGAACCTCACAAGCTTCCAGCTCACCGGATACCGGCAGGGCGGCTGTCCGGTTTGGCGGAATCACGCTCCACGACGGCAGCGGAACGCGCCCGGAGAAGTTCCAGACCAATGGCGTCCTGTGCGCGTCACTCGAAATGGAAACCCTCGACCCCACGGACGAAATGGACCTTCTCGTCCGCGTCGTCGCGTCGGATAAGGCCCTCGTCGAGGAGTTCCTGGCCTCAGAACGCGGCGTCCTGTTCTCCCCGGAGACTCGAAAGCTGCGCCTGACACTCCGTTTTGAGCCGTTGATTCTGTTCCGGGGAACATTCCAGCTTCAAGTCCTCGCCGTACGGCGTGGTCAACCTCGCCAGATTCTTGGCGTTAGTCAGCCCGCCCCGTTCGAGGTCGACATGAACTTCACCCCATGGCCCTTTTACCACGCCGAACTTCCCGTGCGGTTTGAAATGGACTGAGCCGGTTTTGACCCTTCTAACAGACGCAAATTTATGCATCCAACTTTAACAGCATGACCAGTTCAGACTTTGCAGGCCGCTCCATTGGCCTCAATGACGTCCCTGATGTGCCCGCTGCACCCGCAGGATCGGCCATCGAGGTGACCGAACATCCATGGCGACGTCGCTACACGGATGAGGCACTGCTCTACCTGCCCCGGTTATTCCAGATGGTGGATCGCAACCAGTACAGCCCCACCTACGGCAGCTTTGACCGCAGCTACTGGCACTACCGAACCATGGACTTCCCTTGCGGCATGTACCAGGAGTTCGTCCTGCCACTGGCCCTTGCCCACACCCACCCCTTCCCCGACAATCCCTATTACGGCGTCGAGCGGGTGCGCGAACTGGCCATGGCCGGGGTTCACTATGCCCGCAAGTCAGCCCACCGCGACGGATCTTGCGATGACTACTTCCCCTACGAGCGCGCGTTGGGAGCACTCGTTTTTTCCCTTCACGCCTGTACGGAGACCCTGCTCGTGCTCGGCGACCGCACCCCTGCACTTCTCGAGTTTTTCATGCGCCGCGGCGACCACCTGCGCGCCCACAACGAGACCGGGCAGCTCACAAATCACCAGGCACTTGCCGCCCTCGCGCTTTACAATGTCTATATGCTGACGGGCGAGGATCGCTTTCGCAAGTCATCCAACGAATTTGTGGATATCGTCCGCGCCTGGCAGTCCGACGAGGGCTGGTTTCAGGAATATGAAGGCGCAGACCCCGGCTACCACTCCTGCACCATCGCCTTCCTCGCCAAACTTTTCAAGAAGTCGAAGGACGAGAAGCTCCTGGATATCATGAAGCCCGCTGTGGATTTCGCCTGGCACTTCATGCACCCCGACGGCAGCTACGCCGGCGAGTATGGCAGCCGCAATACCTACCACTTCTATCCCCACGGGTTCGAGGTCATGGCCGCTTACAAGCCGGAGGCGGCCCAAATCGCAGACCAGTTCCTCGACAAGGGTCTGCCTCTCCGCACGCGCTACTTCAATGACGACGATCGCATGTGTGCCCATTACTTATATGACTGGATGCAGTCCTATTTGGATTTTTCCGAAGTCCGTTCCCCCCAGCCACTGAATGACCGTCCGCCCTACCAGAAGTATTTCGAGAAGGCTCGGATCTACGTTCAGAACACCGGCCGCTACCATGCCGTTCTCAGCCTCGCCAAGGGTGGCGTCCTCAAGGTCACCACGGAAGACGGCCCACTCTATAGTGACACCGGACTCATCGGCCGCTCCACTGATGGCACCGTGATCGTTTCGCATATTGTGGACGACTACGAGGTTAAGGCAGACCTCCAGACCAGCAAATTTTCGGCCGCCGGCAGGATGTGCCGCCGAAAGAGCAAACTGGCCACTCCCTTCACCCAGATCATTTTCCGCCTCATCAACCTGACTCTGGGTCGCTTCGCGCCGAACCTGCTTCGCAGCCTCCTTCAGAAGGTCCTTATCACGGGCAAGAAGCGCACGAACTACGAGTTTGCCCGCGATTTCGAGTTCCTTGACGATTTCGTGATTATCCGCTCCCGCATGAAGAAACCCCCGGGGAGCCGCAAATTGGAATCCCTCCACATTGCCAGCGACGCCACCTCCATCTACGTGGCCAACAGCAACGTGTACCAGCACAGCGTGCTTCTACCGTGGCGGGAACTCTCCCAGATGCGCGACCAGGTCAACACCACAGGCGAAGGCGAGCACACCCTGACAATCAAGCCGCCCAAACAGCGGGCATAGCCGGATCCATGGCCTCCCACGTCACGCCATTGGCCGGTGTACCTGGAATCCTGATGGGTTCGTCGTTTTGACAATGCCCAACTCCCCCGGGCCGATTTCTTCCTTTCCCCCGAGGAAGTTCCCGATCAAGCGGCTCATAGCCGTTGGCGTCACCCTCCTATTGCTCGGCATTCTCTTTTACAAGGTGGATCGCCAGGCGCTTCTGCGCAACTTGTCACAAACAGATCCGGTCTACTTCCTCCTCGCGTTGCTCATGTTCGTGCCCCAACTGCTGGTGCAGGCCTGGCGCTGGCAGCGTATGGTGGGTGTCTTTGCCCCCATTTCCCTGCGAGAATCCGTCTCTCTCATCCTGGCCAGCAACACCATGAACCTCGCACTTCCCGCAAAGATGGGTGACCTGACAAAGGGTTACTTCCTGACGCGGACCGGCACGCTCGACTTGAAGCGCGCCATGAACATCGTGATCTTCGAGAAAATGCTCGATGTGGCCTGCCTCGCCCTCGTCATGATAACCGGGGTCGCCATGCTATTCTCACGGGGGGAGGCAACCGGGGTCCTTGCCAGGCAGGCGATCTTTGCCGCAGCTCTTGGGGCTGTCGCCGTTGCGGGCGTTGCCATTTTATATTTTGTGCCCACGCGGTACATTCCCGGCTGGAACGCGCTGCTGACGGCCCTTGCCGCGCGGCCCAAACTGGCCAAAATCCACAGCCTGCTTCAGGCGAGCCACGAAACCATTTCCCTGCTTCAATCCCGCGGCGCAAACCGCCCACTCATCTGCGCGTACTCTATAGCCATCTGGATGTTCCACATGATCCAGATTTATCTTTTCTTCCTTTGCCTGACACCCGCCATGAACCAGCCCGCGCCCCTCGCACAGTTTATTTCGCTCGTGCCCCTCGCCATTTTCATCGGGCTCATTCCCCTCACGGTGGCTGGCTTCGGCGCCCGCGACATGGCCATCATCCGCTTCTTCCCCCTCCAGGGCGAAGCCGCAATGCTTGGCGTCTCGCTTTATATCAACCTGCGCTATATTCTCCCCGCCATCGCAGGGATGCCGTTCCTGAACCGTTATCTCACAATGGCCAAACCCGCCGATCAACAGTAGCGGCGACAAATCCCACCCATCACAACACCCAGATCCGTCAGGCCTGAATTCGCGATACCTTCGCCCGCATGAGCCGCAGACTGTTGCCCACCACGCAAAGGTCGCTCAGCGCCATGGCCACACTTGCAAAGATGGGATTCAGCAGGATTCCGTAAGCCGGATAGAGCGCTCCTGCAGCCACTGGAATGCAGAGTACGTTGTAAAAAAACGCCCAGAACAGATTCTGTTTGATGACCCGAAACGTCTGGCGGCTCAGGTCCAGCGCTCCCGCCACACCTCTCAGGTCGCCCGAGATCAACGTGATGTCGCTGGTTTCCATGGCAACATGGGTTCCCGTCCCGATGGCGATCCCGACGTCCGCCGCAGCCAGCGCCGGCGCATCGTTAATTCCGTCACCCACCATGGCAACGCGCCTGCCCTGGCGCTGGAAATCTCGCACACGGTCTGCTTTCTCACCAGGGAGCACATTTGCTAAAATGTTTTCTATCCCGACACTCCCGGCAACCGATTTGGCCGCGCGTTCATCGCCACCAGTAATCATAACCACTTCCAGGCCCATGGCCTTGAGTTGCCGGACTGCCTCAGCGGAGGTTTCCTTCACCACATCAGCAAGCACAACAGCGCCCGCAAGAACGCCATCAGCAGCCACATAGATCACCGAGCTTCCCCTCGCGCCATGCCGCTCAGCGTCCGCGGCCATAGCTTCGAGGGCCACCCCCGAAGACTGAAGCATGCGCGAGCTTCCCATCAAAACCTTCTTCGCGTCAATCACTGCCTCAATGCCAAATCCTTCGCGAGCCACGAAACTCTCGGGCTGTTTCGGCGAGACACTCTCTGCCGCGGCAACGCGCATAATGGCCTCCGCAAAGGGGTGCTCCGAGCGGGACTCGGCGCTCGCTGCAAGCTGAAGCAGCTCGCCGCGGGTGAAACCCGACGCAGGGATCAACTCCACAACATCAGGGTGACCGCGTGTAATGGTCCCCGTTTTGTCGAGAACCACCACATTGAGGCCATGCGCCTTCTCCAGCGCCTCGCCACCACGAATCAGTATTCCCAACTCGGCGCCGCGGCCCGTTCCCGTCATCACAGCCATGGGCGTCGCCAAACCCATGGCGCAGGGGCAGGAAATGATGAGTACCGTAACAAAAGACATGACCCCGAGACCCAGGTAACTCCACCCGCCAAAAACAAGCCAGGCCACTAACGTCATCACCGCAATGGCGACAACCACCGGCACAAAAACGCCACTAATGCGATCGGCCAGCCGCGCAATGGGCGCCTTTGAAGTCTGCGCTTCGGAAACCAGATTCACGATGCGCCGAAGTGCGGTATCAGCGCCAACCGCCGTCGCACGAAAACGAAAACTGCCTGATTTATTGATGGTGCCGCCGATGACCTCCGCGCCCGGTCCCTTTTCCACCGGAATGCCCTCACCGGTGATCATGGACTCATCCACCGCGCTCTGCCCGTCCTCGATGACCCCGTCCGTCGCGATCCGCTCGCCCGGCCGCACGACAATAAGGTCGCCGACCTGTAAACTGGCAGTCGAAACCTCAACCTCGGCGCTACCCCGCGCCACCCGCGCCGTATCTGGCGCCTGCCCCAACAATTTCTGGATGGCCCCACTCGTCCGCGCGCGGGCACGATCCTCAAGGTAACGGCCCAACAGAATCAGAATCGTAATCCCGGCGGCGGCCTCGTAGTAAACATCGGGATGTTTCCCAATGCCATGCCACAACTGCGGCGCCACCGTGGCCACCACACTGTAAACAAAAGCAGTACCCGCCCCCATGGCGACCAGCGTATTCATGTCGGCAGTGCCGCGCTTGAGTGCCTTCCACGCACCGGTGAAAAATCCACTCCCCGACCAAAACACCACCGGAACCGTGAGCGCCAACATCATCCATTCCATATACGGAAAATGGATGTGCATCATCCCGACGACCATGACTGGCAGCGCCAAGATTCCGCCCACGATCAACTTTGTGGGCCGCTCCGATTTGCAGCCATCGCCACAATGGGCCGCGGCCGTTTCCGCAGTCACAGGCCGCGCCTTGTAGCCAATCGCCTCGACCCGCCCCATTATCGCCTCTGAATTGGTCTGGTCCGGGTCAAATTCCACCCGCGCCTCGCCAGTCGCAAGGTTCACGCTCGCCGATTTTACTCCATCAAGCCCGGCAAGGCCCTTCTCCACGCGTCCCACACACGATGCACAATGCATGCCGTCCACAAGGAGGCGTGTTTGTGTAACATTCGACGATGGAATAGCGGATGACATGGGGACTCCTGATTAATTTCTCAATTGGAGCGAAACTATTCGACCCGGGCCACAATCATTTCGCCTGACCGGACAATTCCCTGTTAATGGGGTCCAATTCGCGCAACTGGAACCGACGGGATTCCACCTGCAACACCTTTGCAGGGTCCGCATTGCGATTGATGAGAACTTCCTGGATTGCCGGCCCAAGATACTGGCTGTAAAGCGTCTGGCAGCGATACGGCGGCTCCACCCGCACGGCCTCCGCAGCCTGCGCCATGAGCTTCGACTGGTCGGGCACCGTTCGATACTTGTTCACGATGGCGTCGATCTTCTCCTGGTACTCCGGCAGAAAAATGGGAACGCACGGCAGCCCCACGCGCCGCCCCTGTTCCTTCAGCAGCCTAAGCCGCGGCTCGATCACGTCCGGTTCGTGCTCATATACGATCGCGTCGAACGCGCGCTGCTTGCGCTGTCCTTCGAGGTCGCGATTCACAATCACAAACGCCCCGCCAATCTGGTTCGCGCGTCCTGCCGGGCCTGCTGGCAGAAGCGCAATCTCCACATCACCCGCAGGGAAATGATACTTGTCGATAAGGCTCTGCATCGTTTCCGGCGCCTGAAACATCATGGCCGCCCGACCGGATGCGAACATCTGGATGATGTCGTCGTTGTTGGCCAGAATGTTCTTCTGGAGCACATCATGTTTCCACCGCAAGTCGCGCAGATACTCAAGGGCATGAATCACAGGCGGCTCATGAAACACAGATATCCATTGGCCATCGCCCCCGCGCCGCTCGAAATCACCACCTGCCTGCCACGCCCAATTCAGGAAGTGCCAGGCATTGCCGCCGTTCTCGCCCAGCATTCCAAATCCGCAGACTCCCCTTGAATGATCCGTGAGGCGAATCGCATAGGTCGTGAAATCATCCCACGTCTGCGGCGGAATCACTCGCCCCCGCGCATCCACAAGCCCCGCCGCTTTGAATAGTGGAACGTTGCAGAAAAGCGTCATCACATAGAAACCTGCGCCTGCGCCGCCGACAGGCAATCCAAGCACGCGCCCATTGCGCGAGATCGGCTCCAGCAGCTTCGGGTTAAGGTGCTTGTAGAGCTTCCACGCCCGCAGTTCTTCCGTGATGTCCGCCGAAAGCCGCTTGTCCAATATTAGCGTGGCTTCCGTCGCAAACAGCCCGATGACATACGGCAAAGTGTGTGCGTTGTACTTTGCGAAGAACGTGTCCGGCGAGAACTGCCAGGTATCGAATTGAAGCGTTGCGTCGGGAAACTTCTCCTCGAATAGACGCCGCATCAAATCCTGCTCAGCCTGGCGCTTGAAGTCGTTCTCCATGGCGCCACTGTTCTTGCTGACGCCAATGCGCCCGGTTGCCACCGTGGTTTGGACCGGAACTACCGGCTCTGACTCAGGTCGCGGGCCGCTGGCCGGTGGAAAACCAAACTTCACGGCGCCCGCGATAAAGAGCGCCGCGACGGCCGCGCCAAGCAGCCGGTTTTTTGCGCCGGCAATCACCGCACGCCGAACAGCCGGCTTTCGATGATCTCGCACCAGATGTGCAAAATGGTAATATGGGTTTCCTGGATGCGCGCGGTGGACTCGCTCGGCACAACCACGCACACGTCGCACATGGCCGGCATGCTGCCGCCCTTGCGCCCCGTCAGCCCGATGGTCTTCGCGCCCAGCGCCCGCGCCTTTTCCAGCGCCGCCAGCACGTTCGGCGAAATCCCCGAAGTGGAAATCCCGATGACCACGTCGCCAGCGCGCGTAAACGCCTCCAGCTGCCGGATGAAAACGTGGTCGTAATCATAGTCGTTGGCGATGGATGTGATCGTCGAAGTGTTCGTGTTCAGCGAAATGGAAGGAAGTGGCGCTCGCTCCTTCTGGAATCGCCCCACCAGCTCCGCCGCAAAGTGCTGCGCGTCGGCCGCGCTGCCGCCATTGCCAAAGATCAGCGTCTTGCGACCCGCCTCGTAGGCACCGACAATCAGGTCCGCCGCGGCCGCAATATCCGTCGCGATGTCATCCGCCGCCTTGCGCTTCACCTCCGCGCTGTCGCGCAGTATCTGCTGGATTCGTTCAATCATCGTAGTTGGGATTGCTGGATTGCGAAGCGCCGCCCGTCAAGGCTCGACGCGCGAAAATAATCACTGCGCGGACTTCTGCTTTCTGATGGCAAGGTCCGTGGAACTCAGCGGTTTCGCCGCCTTGAGCTGCGTTCCGTTCAGCGAGTAAACAAAATCATCGTCAGTGTCCTCCTGGCCGTCGCGCCCGAAGGATTTGATCGTGCCACCGCTTGACGACGTGATCACAAATGCATTCCCCCACGCATCCTTTGCGTCCTCCTCCGCGACAACCCCTTCGCTGACCAGCTCCTTCATGCGCGGAATGCCTGTCTTGCCGGGTTCGCGGCGATAGTTGATGATCTTGAGGACCGTCCCATCAATCCGGTTCATGGTGACCTGCGCCTTTTCGTTGTCCTCGGCCACGATCTCGTCCGGTGTCTTCTCGCGGATCTCGCCACCCTTGTTGATCAGCCCGGCCACCCATTTCGTGATGGCGGAGGGTTCGCCCTCCTTTTCCTCGCCGCCCGCTTTGACATACGCCACGATGGCGGCGCCAATAATGAGCACGCCAAACAACGACAACATGATCGTCTTGAAGCGCGATTCCGGCTCGGGATCAGGCAAATCCTTCAGCTCAACGCTGACCAGGCCCTCGGTCAAATAGGACCGCGGCGTGCCGCCACCATGCCCCGATTCGCTCAGAGCCCCATTATCCTCCGATAGCAGCGTCGGGCTGCCGGCGTCGCCGATGCGCCGCTCCTTACCGAGGCGATGGATCTTTGCGGATTCCAGCTCGCTGATGAGGCGGTCGTAATCCTGATAGCGCTGGCTCGGATCCTTGGCCATCATCTTGCAGATGATCTCGTTAATGTCCGCCGGCACCTTCGGGTTGATCATGTAGGGCGGCATCAGCGGCGTGTTCACGTGCTTGAGCATGATGGCCATGGCTGTTTCCCCGTCGAACGGGCACTGGCGCGTCACCAGCTCATAGAACGTGGCGCCCAACGAATAAATGTCGCTGCGGTGATCCACAGCGCGCCCCATTCCCTGCTCGGGCGACAGATAGCGCGGCGTGCCGACGACCATGTTGGTGCCGGTCAGCATCGACCGATCCCAAAGGGATTTTGCGAGCCCGAAGTCGATGATCTTCACCACCCCGTCCGGCGTCACCAGCAGGTTCGTGGGCTTGATGTCGCGGTGAATGATGGAATGCCGGAATGCCATCTCCAGCCCCCGTGCCACCTGGACCACGAAATCCACCAGCGTCGAGAACGGCGCATTGGGATTGCGCTTGCAGTAAACGTCCAGCGGTTCGCCATCAATGAATTCCATGACGATAAACGGCGAGTTGTTCTCGTCGTATTCCATGCCGTAAATTTTGGCGATGTTCACATGGTCCAGCGCATGGACGGACGTGGCCTCGCGCTCGAACCGGCGGATCAGCTCGGGATCCTGACCTGCGTCGGGATCAATCTTCTTGATGGCCACATAGCGCTGGTTCAGCTCGTCCAGGGCCTTGACCACCTCCCCCATGCCGCCGCGGCCCAGGGACTTGATGACGCTGTAGGTGCCTATGCGCTGGACGTTCGCGTCCAGCGCGTTCTCGAAAACTGTATGTTTGTCATCCATGGATTCTTTTGCCGCGAGAACTTTCCCCACATGGCCGTGCGGGTGTCAACAGGAACTCCCCGCGCCCCGATGCGAAACGCGCCCTCAACCTTCCTTAAGATTGCGTTCGATTTCCGCCATGAGCAGCTCGATCTGCTCGCCGGATTCGAGGTTCTTCCACTGCGCCACGCCGCGCGACAATTCATCGGCACCGACGATGACGGCAATCTGCGCCTTTGAGCGATTCGCCGACCGCAACCCCGCCTTGGCGCTCTTGGGCTGGCAGTCAAAGGCCACGCGCTGGCCGCTGGACCGCGCCAACTCGGCGAGGCGATACGCCGTCGGAAGCGATTCGTCGTCCAGGGCCAATACGTAAAATGCAGGCGGCGGCGATGGCGGCAGCTTGATGCCCTGTGCCTGCATCGCCATGATCAGCCGCTCCACGCCGATGGCCATGCCCACGGCCGGCGTTGGCGGGCCGCCCAGCTCCTCGACAAGGTTGTCATAGCGCCCGCCGCCCAGAATCGCATTCTGCGCGCCGAGGCCGGTCTGCACAATCTCAAACACCGTGCGCGTATAATAATCGAGGCCGCGGACCAGCTCGCGGTCCACCTCGAAGGGCACACCCGCCTGGGCAAGAAGCGCCGTCACCACGTCAAAGTGATTCCGCGCCTCTTCCCCAACGTAGTCCACCACCCGCGGCAGGGACGACAAATAGGGGCGGCATTCCTCAACCTTGGTGTCAAACACGCGCATCGGGTTGATGGCCGCCAGATCCTGCCATTGCTCGCACCATTCGGCGTACTTGCCCGATTCGCGAGCCGAAGCCACGACCTCGAGGATCGCCTCGCGCAGCCGGTCGTTGAAACCCTTCCGGTCGCCGGGATCCCCCAGGTTGTTCAGTTTCACCACAATATCATTGAACCCCACCCGCCGCAACAGGTGGTAACACATCGTGATGACCTCCGCGTCGGCCGCGGCGTGGGCCACACCAAACAATTCCATACCGATCTGGGTGAACTGCCGCTGGCGTCCCTTTTGCGGCTTTTCATAGCGGAACATGGGCCCCACATAGAATAGCTTTTGCTGCGAGGTCTCCTTGAGCAGCCCGCTTTCGATGAGGGCGCGCACCACGCCGGCGGTTCCCTCGGGGCGCATCGTGTTGCTGCGCTCGCCGGGGTCGGTGAAGGTGTACATCTGCTTGGACACCACGATGTCCGACGAATCGCCCACCGTGCGGGCGAAAAGCTCCGTCGGCTCCAGCACCGGGGTGCGGATTTCGCCGTAGCCGTAGCGGTCAAAGAGTTCGCGGGCCTGCCCCTCCACAAACTGGTAGTGGCGCGCCAGCGCCGGCAGGATGTCCTCCATGCCGCGAATGGCGCTGATCTGCGACTTCTTCTCGATGGTTCCTTCGGTTGTCACGGTCCCTCAACTTTCAAAGCGCGCGAGATTGTGGCAGGCCAAAGGCAAAGGCAAGGGCGCAGTTGCGCGGGCCGCTGCGCTGATGGCGCCATTTCCCAAGCGCGGAGAGGGCTTCGGTTGGAGGGTCTTGTGTGGGGCCGAGAGTCCTGCCACCCCTCCCAATGACCGGGTTGCCAGCTGGGGGGAGGGGGAGGGGGGGTATGTCAAAACTGTTAACCTCAATAAAATCAATGTGATGGCTATTGGAAAGGTGGCATTTTGGCTGTTTTTTGTGTTTTTTAAACCGATCCAATTTTTGATTTGGAGCGGTTGAAATGTGCGGATTACGCGCGACGTCGGAGGTCTGGTTGGCGGTGTCTAAGATGAGCATCATGGGGGCAGCCTAACATGGGAAAATGGGTTTGCCTATTCCCTACTGACCCCTTGTGGCCTCTTAGGGACCCATGAACCGGCGACGGGACGAACCACAACGCCATGGCGCAAAGGGGCAAGGACGCAAGGGGGTGGTTGATATGGACAGGCAGGGGCTTAACACGGAGATTGGGAGGAACAAGGAGTGGCCGGGAAAGATTGCCGGCGGGGGCGCCGGCGCTCCCGGAAGCTGTGCCGGGTGGATGGCCCGGCTATTCTCTCTCTGTGAAAATCTGGGAAATCTGTGGATGCGGGTCGTTTGCGAGGTGCCAATAAAAGCCCTTTACTTGCCGGATGTCGGGCGTGAAGTCGGTTCGGTAAACAGCCAGAAACCCATCCGCCATGCCGCAACCGACAGCCACACGCTACGAAGGTTATCTCGAAACCTGGATTGAGGAGAAGGGCTACGGCTTCATCCAGCGCGACGACAACGGCCGGGACGTCTTCATCTTCCACAGTGCCTTTCCCCGACGCCTTGACCGTATCGAGATCGGGATGCGGATATCCTTTGAGATCGAACAGGACGACCAGGGACGTCCCCGCGCGACGAACGTCCGGTTGCCGGGCTGGGAGCCCGAGCCACTGCCGCCACCAAACCGGCGACAGCAGCCCTACCAATCAGGTTTCAATGGGCCCGCACCGGGAGGATTCGCAAGCTGGGCAGTCTTGCTGGCCTTTGTCGCCATCAGCTTCGCGGGATTCGCCAGCGGGTACATCCCGTGGCAGATCCTTGCATTTTACCTGGGCGCCAGCGTCGTTTGTTACCTAACCTACGCCGGAGACAAGGCAGCCGCCGAGGAGAAAGCCTGGCGAACACCGGAAAAGACACTGCATGCCCTAAGCCTTGTGGGCGGATGGCCCGGCGCCATCATGGCCCAGCAGACCCTGCGGCATAAGACAGTTAAAGAGGAGTTCCGTATTGTTTTCTGGATGACCGTCATCCTAAACACCGTCGGCCTTACGTACCTGTTGAGCAATCTCCCGGAAGAAATGCGTGCGAGGAACAAGTTCGTCGGAGTGAGCCAGGCAGAATCCAGCGGGGATGTTTCCATTTGGACAGAACCTTCCAGCAGGGCCGAGGCCTCGGAACCAGTTGGCGCCGTCAGAACTCCAACACTGAGCTTTGTCCGCCCCCAGCAGAACACCAGTGTGGCAACGCCAACACCACGGCCCACATGGAGCCCCAATTGGGACAAGGTGGAAACCCCGCCGACCGTGGCACCGGACGCGCCGGAGGTTTCCATCAACAAACCGTCCGCGGAAAGTCGAGCAGTGCCCAAAACGCCACCCAGGCGCGCCTCGAAACCGGTGGTTCGAAAAACGCCGGATCCGTCGCGACCCTATTAGTTCTCATCATCCAACGATTCCGATCAAGACCGTCTGTTGACGCAATGGCGCAAAGAGGTGTTGCGAAAAGACGAAGCTGACACGGAGATGGCGTAGAAGGAAGGGAAGATTGCGGAGTTTTCAGGCAGTGTACTGAGCTGCTGACTTGGTTCTTCTCTCCGTAATAGTCCCCGCCATTTGGGAATGTCTTCGGGTCCTCAGGCGCTCGTATGTGCTACCACTGAACCCTTCCGTTGGCATCTTGTAATGGCAGCAACACCGTAATGGTATTCGACGTTTCGAAAAGCCGACGTTGTTGCCTTGCAGACAGCCGGCTGAATTCAGGTGTGCCTGCAAAACGCACAATGTCGCGGTGGAACTCCTTTAGGTCGGCTCCAATACGATCAAAGAAACTGTACGAATATGACGCATCAAAATCGTAGGCAAACGCAACGGTTCGATAATACGCCAGCCTGTCTTCCAACGGCCACCCCTCCACAGTCGTCTCGTTATTCAGCATGGCCCGTTGAACTCCCCCGCTTGCTTCATAGAGGTACCCGAACTCAATTCGCCACAGATACGGGCGACATGCAAGTCGAACGCCAATGGAATTTCTATCCAACCATACCAGAGCAACAGCGCAAGCAACCACGGCGAACAAAGACAAACAAACAATGGGCCGCCGCTTGAAGCCGTGGAGCCTGGAGGGACGTCGGGCGGTGGCCTTCATGGCCAAGGCTTCCCCATCGGGCGAGGAAGCATCTGGGAATGACTCGCGAACCCGCGTCGCTCCGAGGAACGCAAGGCCGCAAGGAATAGCCGCAAACGCACAATACCAAAGTGTTCCAATGAAGTCGTGGAACATTCCTTTCAAAGCCGTAATAAACAGGGGAGGAAAAAGGGTCGCCGTCGCAGGCAGTAGAAGAAACGTAAGGGTGACTGCAACAGAGCGCCTTCCCGGTGCGAAGGAAAGCCCCATGCTTTGAGCTGCTACAATTGCGCGAACCGCAAGGATCAGCCCCGGCAACGCGAACAGCAAAAACAGAAACGCGACTGTCGCCTGGCCTGGGATCCATCCCTCGATTTGAGGGTATTGTCTCTCTTCGACGCGGATCTGTGGCGCAACGTAGAAATAGGCCCCCGAGGAAAATGCGGACGCCGCCGCGAGCTTGAGGGCATCAGTCGGCCAGCGGTTTCGCGGCTTTGGCGGGTTATTGCTCAATTCACCCGGAGCCTCCCGCGGAATGTTGTTGAGCATTTCACGGTCTCTCCGGCTTCCCAGGCAGGCCGTGAACCATGACGGCAGAAAAAAAAGGAAATAGAAGAGGAACAGCGCTCCGTAGGTCGCTATACCAGAGAACGCTCGGGCCGAAGTGGGTGGCAGTAAACTTGCAAAGGCCGGAAACAGCAATCCTAATAGCAGAAAAATTGCAGGCTTGCACTGGCAATTAGCAAACACTCGCCCCTTGACCGCCACGTAGATCGCTCGCCCCGCAAGGATTAATCCCGGCACCCCAAACATCAGGAAAATATACCCAAGTATCATTCCGCCGGGGGCACGGTCATCTCTGAGCCTATCCGGTCCCGAGTCAAAATAGACGAGGGAAGCGGCATACAGGTATATCCCTGAAACAATGGCCGAAGCGACAGCCAGGCGAATGGCGCTGGCGACAACATCGGAGCCGGGCAAAAGCTTGTCCCCCATTGAAGCCGATTCCTCAGTTGCAGAGGGCGGAACCTGATCCGAATCCTGCATCGTTCGCCAATAGTCAGAAGAATACCTGTCAAGGCAAGGAAATTTCGGGGCGCGCCTGCGCCGTATGGCTGGTGCCTTACGCCCCATCCTCCTCCAACCTTTTCCCCATGCTGAACACATCATCCACGCTGTAGCCAATGCACTTGTAAAATTCGATGACGTCCTTGTTGGAGGTGCGGATTTGGAAGTTGATCTTGGGGCAGTTCCGCGCGTGCAGCAGGTCCTCGGCGGTGGCCATGATCTGGACGCCAAAGCGAGCGTTGCGGTGGGCAGGGGCCTCGATGTTGAGTTCTGAGTTCTGGGTTCTGAGTTCTGAGTTAAATGCCGGCGAATTTCACCGCAGAGTTCGCAGAGGGCGCAGAGAATTGCAATGGATTCGCGATTATTCGTGACCTCCAACGGGTGTC
Organism: Candidatus Sumerlaeaceae bacterium; assembly: GCA_019695055.1. Taxonomy (GTDB): domain Bacteria; phylum Sumerlaeota; class Sumerlaeia; order Sumerlaeales; family Sumerlaeaceae; genus JAIBAT01. The sequence continues at coordinate 111,588 of JAIBAT010000150.1, forward strand.
ATGAAAGCGGCCACCCACCACGAGGTGGTTAACGCGGTTTGAATTCCGAAATCTCAAAAACTCTTTGAAATCGGAGGGTAGCTGGGTCATAGCCATAAACGATTTGCCGCATAAGTTCGAGGGCCTCGAGACGTTCCGCCGGGGTCCTGCCTTTCCAGAACTCCTTCTCGTCGTCCCCGTCGTCCAAATGCCCCAAGACAAGGGCACTGCGGTCCATTTTTTGAGTCTGCTTCATGAATCACAATCCTATGGTTCGTCCCCTCGTCATGTCCAGCCATTTCCGGCTCCCAATGCGAAGGTCCCAATGTCACGAAATTCAGGCGGGTTGGAAAACCCGCCCTCCTTTGGGGAGGGCTATTCCGGCACGGGAACCGGTTCCACTTTCCAGACCTTCGCGCAGTAGTCGCGGATGGAGCGGTCGGAGGAGAACTTGCCCATGCGGGCGACGTTTAGGATGGATTTGGCGGTCCAGGCTTTGGGGTCGCGCCACAGGGCGCTGACGCGTTCCTGGCAATCCACATAATCCCTGAAATCGGCGAGGACGAGGTAGGGGTCCTGGTTGAGCAGGTTGTCCACAATGGGGCGGAAGAGGTTGGCGTCGCCACCGGCGAGGGCGCCGCTGGCGATGTAGTCCAGCACCTCGCGCAGGCTGGTGTCGCGGTCATAGTAATACTTGGGGCGGTAGCCGGCGGCTTTCGCCTGCTGCACCTCCTCGGCGGTGAGACCGAACAGGAAAAAGTTTTCCGCGCCGACCTCCTCGCGGATCTCGACGTTGGCGCCGTCGAGGGTGCCGATGGTGAGGGCGCCATTCATGGCGAGCTTCATGTTGCCGGTGCCGCTGGCCTCCTTGCCGGCGGTGCTGATCTGCTCGGACAGGTCGGCGGCGGGGAAGATGTGCTGGGCGTTCTTCACGTTGTAGTCGGGGAAGAAGACGACCTTGAGGCGGCCGCCGATGGCGGGGTCGTTGTTGACGACATCGGCGACGGAGTTGATGAGCTTGATGATGAGCTTCGCCATAAAATACCCCGGCGCGGCCTTGGCGCCGAAGAGGAAGGTGCGCGGCGGGATGTTGGCGTTGGGGTCGCGCTTCAGGCGCAGGTAAAGGGTGAGGATGTGGAGGACGTTCAGGTGCTGGCGCTTGTACTCGTGGAGGCGCTTGACCTGGACGTCGAAGAGGGATTCCGGGTCGACGCTGATGCCGGTGCGCTGGGCGATGATGTCGGCGAGGCGGCGCTTGGCGCCGAGTTTGACCTCGCGCCATTGTTTCTGGAATTTGGCGTCGGTGGCGAGGGGCTCGAGCTCGCGCAGGCGGTGGAGGTCGTGGAGCCAGCATTCGCCGATGCGATCGGTGAGGAGCTTTGCCAGCGGCGGGTTGCTGACCGCCATGAAGGTGCGGGGCGTCACGCCGTTGGTGACATTGCAGAATTTTTCGGGCCACAGCTCGGCGAAGTCGTGCATCACGGTCTCCACAAGGAGCCGGGAGTGGAGCTCGGCCACGCCGTTGACGTGGTGGCTGCCCACGGTGGCGAGGTGGGCCATGCGCACGTAACGCTCGCCGGCCTCATCGATGAGGGACATGCGGGCGAGGCGGGCGTCGTCGCCGGGAAACTTCGCGCGGACCTCGTCGAGGAAGCGGGCGTTAATCTCGTAAATGATTTCGAGGTGCCGCGGCAGCAGGCGGCCGAAGAGGCCAACGGGCCATTTCTCCAGCGCCTCGGGCAGCAGCGTGTGGTTCGTGTAGGCAAAGGTTTTTCGGGTTACGTTCCAGGCAGTGTCCCAGGCCATGCCGTGCTCATCAACGAAGAGCCGCATCAGCTCGGCGACGGCGATGGCGGGATGCGTGTCGTTGAGCTGCACGGCCCACTTCTCGTGGAACTTTTCCAGCGGACGATTCTTGATCTGCTGGACGCGGATCATGTCCTGCAGCGAGCAGGTCACAAAGAAGAACTGCTGCTGCAGGCGCAGCGTCTTGCCCTGGGCGACTTCGTCGTTGGGGTAGAGGACCTTCGTGATGTTTTCCGAGAACATCTTGTCCTCGACCGCGAGGTAGTAATTGCCGTGGTTGAACGCGGCGAAGTCGAATGATTCCACGGCCTCGGCTTTCCAGAGGCGGAGGATGTTGCAGGCGCCAACCCGGTAGCCGAGGATGGGCGTATCGTAGGCGACGCCCTTCACCACCGTGCCGGGGGCCCAGCGGACGGTTTGACCGCCCGAGGGGCCGGTGACGACTTCGGTGTGGCCGTTAAAGTAGACGTCGTAGGCGATCTCGGGCCGCGGGATTTCCCATGCGTTTCCGAACCGTAGCCACTTGTCGGTGACTTCGACCTGCCAGCCGTCCTTGATGACCTGGTCGAAGATGCCGAACTCGTAGCGGATGCCGTAGCCGATGGCCGGCACCTCGACGGCGGCAAGGGAGTCCATATAGCAGGACGCGAGGCGCCCGAGGCCGCCATTGCCAAGGCCGGGTTCCTCCTCCTGCTCCATGAGGTGCTCGAGGTCCATGCCCAACTCTTCCATGGCCTTGCGGGCCGTCTCGGTAAGGCCGAGGTTCAGGAGTTTGTTGGGCAGGTGAGGCCCGGGCAGGAATTCGGCGGAAAGGTAGGCCACCCCGCGTGGGTCCTGCTCATCGTAGGTTTCCAGGGTACGAACGCCCTGCTTCAGCACGCGGTCGCGGATGGTATAGGCAAGGGCCGTGTAGGCGTCGAGGGGCGTGCAGAGCAGCATGATGCGGCCCAGACCGCAAAACAGGTGGTCGAGAAACGATTGCTTCAGGTCTTCAACGGTGTGGCCGGTGCGCGCTCCGGCCCCGGGCTGAAGTTCGCAGGACTTTAACGTAAATTTCTTCTGCGAATGAAGCATGAACGGAGTCACGCTCCGGCAAAAAGTGGAACTAAAGGGAAATCGTCACACCCTGTTGTTCAGTCCCGGAGGCGCGAAATGCGATAACTTCCCGGGCATTATCCATAAGTTCATTTGCCTGCGGTCAACCCGTCGAGAACGTCCCGGATTCCATGAAGGGGTTCAAATCCCATGACACGGCGAGCCTCGGAAACATCACGGGCGAGGGGCGGTCGGGAAACGTCAAACCCGGCCGCGATTGCCGCATCGTAAAACCCTGGGAATAGCCGGCGGAATGAGGTGCCGGGGCCACGGGTGTCCCATGCGCTTCGTTCGTCAGCGGGAATGTCGTCGCGGGCGCCGAGGGAGAGGATCGGCGGCTGGGGATAGGACTCGCGGGCAAGGGTGTCGGCACTCATCAGTACTGCCCGGGAAAGATCCTCGATGTGCATTGCCGAGCGCCCCCAGTACTCGCGGGCCCAGGCGGCATAGCCATCATAGACGTCAAGATTGCCGGGCGGAATGAAGGATGGGGGGCGAAGGATGATGGCATTGATGCCACGGTGGGCCGCGTACCAGGCGACAAGTTGCTCGCCAAGGCGCTTGGTGAGGCCATAAAAACTATCGGCGCGGGCGACGGACGTGCTTGAAAGAAACACCAGCCGCCGCGCCCTGTTGTCGCGGGCCATCGCCTCGAGAAGGTTGGCCGTTCCGGTCATGTTCACGTCCCAGAACTCATGCGGGGTGCGCAGACCACGTCCTTCATGGATTCCGTGCCACGCGGCCACATGGACCACCGTGTCCGCGCCAGCGACGGCGCGGGCCAGTTCGCCGCGGTCGAGGATTGACGCGGGAATGTGGTCGCCTATTCCATCGGGAGGCGGCACGGGATCAAGCCGACGGACGAGATCACCACGCTGGGTAAGCAGCGCGGTAAGGCTGGTCCCCAGATCGCCGGACCCGCCGGTGATGAGAATGGTAGTCGGGGCGGTTAGGGCCATGGTGCGGGACAATGCGCGGCGCTATTGCAGCGGCTTCTGGGCTATGCAGAGGAGGGACATGCCGAAGGGAAGGTTCATGTGCTTGAGGAGCCAGGCCTCGACCTTCATGGTGGCGAGGAGGCTGGCATTGACGAAACCGGGCAGGGGGAATTCGTCGGTCTTGGGATTGGTGGAGGTTTCCGGTTTGCTGACGAGGCGCTTGATGCGGCGAAAGGCGGCGGCGGGCAGGTAGGCCGAGGAAACGGAGAAGCTGTACTTGACGGGCTTCAAGCCTGCGCCGGTGACAAGGCTGAGGAATTCGGGTTTCTCGTAGCGGCGAAAGTGGTGGAGGGCCACGTCGTGGTTGCTCCAGAGGCTCTTGTGGGCCGGGACGGACATAAGGGCCATCCCGCCGGGACGAAGAATCCGGAAAAATTCGCCCATGAGGCGGTGGTCGTCGCGGATGTGCTCAACGAGGTCGAGGGCGGTGATGACATCGACGCTGGCGGACTGGAGGGGGATGTTGGCGGCGTCGCCGCGGAGGACATTCCTTAAATTCCGCTGGCGGCAGTAGGTGAGGGCAACCGGCGAGAAATCGAGGCCGACGGCGACCCCCATCTTCTCGAGGTCTTCCAGAAGGTAACCGGTGCCGCAACCAATATCCACGAGGCGCAGGCGGCCATCGGGATGACGGGCCGGCGCGGTGGCGCAGCCCCAGGACCGCCCCCCGGCGAGGATTTCGGCCAGCATGTTGTGGACGACCCGGCGGCGCCCCTGGAACCACCAGTAGCGCTGCTCGAGGGCGTGCATCTTATGGTATTCGGCGGTGTTCATGGCATCAGGCAGGCAGTAAACGCCCCATCGGGCAGATTGTTCATGGGTTTGGGTTGGTGAGCCAATGGGGGCCTCAAGGCAACCGAAAAAGTTTGATTACCCCAAGTTCAGGCTGCCAAGTCGGGCTGTCACAGCATTAAAACCGCCGCGACGCCGTGGTATTGCCTTTGGCGCCGGGCGCGTTGATTTTCCGCCGTTTAGGTGGTCACTTTTGGTCGGCGGCGTCATAGACTATCGTTTGGCTTTTGGCATTTCAATCGGTTCACATTGTGAGAACGACGAAACATAAGGGGCTGCCACGAGCGGCTTTCCGGGGATTACGGGGCGGCGCATGCGGATAACTCATGGCGCCCGAGGCTCTTCCTTTATCCTCGTTCTGGCGCTGCTCACACTATTGGTTTTTCTGGCGGCGGTCCTTTCCTATACGTCGCGGCTTGAGGCGCTGACGAGCGGGAACTATGCCAAGATTGCCCAGGCGCGGGAATCGACAGCGACGGGATTGCCGGCAGCGATGAAATTGGCGCGGGGCGGGACCTCGGTGACGACGATCCTGCAGCCGTGGCACCAGGCGCTGGCCGCAACGACACAGAAGGCTCCGGCGCGAAGTGCCAATGCGCGAACGACACGAAACATGTATGGCGACAACGCAACAACGTCGGGCCTGGGGCGCGACGTGGCCACAATGCTTGGAACTGGGCTGGAGGCGGCCATCGCGGTGGACGACCTGTGTTCAAAGGTTAACGTGAATGCAATCCAGAGTGAGCGGGCCTTTGAAAAATTCCTGAGCGCGGCCCTGAGCGGGGCAAGCGGATCCATGGCCAGCGGGGCGCAAACCCGGGCGCAGGGATTGTTCGAATATCGCGGCGGGCGGAACGGGGCCGTGGATACGGGAAATCCCATGCTGGACGGGACCAAGACTTCCAACGAACCGAAGTGGAAGACGGAGCCGGACCTGCGCAAGGCGCCTCCGGAAGGCGTGAAGCGGTTTGAAACGGTGCAGGAGTTGCGTCAGTCGCGGCGCACTTCGCCGCAGTTGTTCACGGACAAGGAAATGAGTGTCCTGGGGCGCTATGTGACGGTATTCTCGCAGTCGCCCGAGGTACTTAACAAGCCGGATGGCTCAAGCCTTCCGAAGTTGCCGATGGAAGGAATCACGGCCCACAGCGTTTATCTGGCTCTGCGACAGGCGTTTCCGGAGAAGGATCCGCGGCTGCTGATGCAGTTCGCGGCAAACGTGATGGATTACTATAATCCCGACGGGCCGCCGACGGTGATCACGGATCCGCGGCATCCGCAGCCATGGAACGCGCTGTTTGGCGTGAAGCCGACGCCGCTGATTACGGAGATTTATCCGCGGGCCATGGGAGTCGGGGAAAACTCGACACAGGGACAGTTTGTGGAGATTTACAACCCCTGGGGGCAGCCCATGTCGCTTGTCAATTGGCGGCTGGCCATTGCGGCGACGAATGGCGCCACGGGTGGAGTGACGCTGAATGCGGTGCTGCCGCCGGGTGGGTACCTGATTGTCACCAACAACTACGACAAGCCCGACCAGAAGGACCCCGCAGAGACGGGATCGTTTCTCTCGATCTTTGGCGCGCGGCAGGACGGAGGGCAGAAGAAGGTGGTCACCGACGCCGGATTCCGCCTGCCGGAGGAGAATTCCTTCGTGGCGCTGATAGACAACAATGGCGGGCTAATCGACGTGTTCAGCTACACGGACGTGGTCGGACACAATACCAAGAAGAGCTACCAGCGGGATGACCCGCGGGTGCGGTCGTTCGAGGTGGGCGAGGCCACGCCGTTTGAGAAGCCGGGGTCAGGGATTTATCATGGCACGGCGGAGGCCGAGATGGCCATGCGCAAGGCGTTCCAGTCGGACAGCCAGGAGACCAGCAGCCCGGTGGACATGTTGCGGATTTCGACGGCCTACGCAGGATTGCGGGCCAACGGGGAGCGAATGAAACTGGAGCCCCACGGCTGGCAAATGCCGGAATACCTGAAGTCTGTGGAGCCCAAGGCCACGAATTTTGATGTGTCGCTGGTGGATGTTTTCACGACGGTCAAGCCGCCAAAGGCGGAGGGGGATGAAACGTCCGGGGCAGCGACGCTGCGAACGAAACTGGCAAACCTGAAAGTTGGTCAGAAGATCATCGAAGATTACGAGAAGCGCAACAGCGAGACGGTAACCACGGGGACCACCTACTATGCCTATGGTCGCCTGAACGTAAACACCTGTGCCAAGGTGGCTTATTTCAGCCTGGATGGTCTGGTGGATGGAACCGATTTCATCACGGCGAGCGTGGTGGACGGGCTGGAGAACTTCCGCCAGAAGAGCGAGGGGCAGAAAACCGTGCCTTTCCTCAATACGAGCGACTTTTTGCTGAAAGTGTTCCCGGACAAGCTGTCGGACAGCCAGTTTGCGGCTGCTGCGAAGCTATTGGACCAGGTAACGGTGAGTTCCAGCTCTTTCAACATCACGGCGGAGAACCGAGCCGACAGCCAACCGGGTGGTGGCAACGGGGTCAGGCCGTCTTTGGTGAGAATGAACTGGATGGTGGCGCTTGACCGCCAGCCTTTGAGCCTTATTGGTTTCAGTACGGATCATTAGTAAAAGCAATGGACAAGCTGGGTTTGACCATTGATGTTAGTGGAGTTTTTAGGGTTCCCGGGTTGACAGATTTTGAGGGAAGGCATATAAGCTTTCTGCGGATAATGGTATGGTTCAGGGCCGTCTAAATATCGTAAAATCAATGCGTTCCAAGGGCTTCACGCTCGTGGAAATGCTGATTGTTGCTGCGCTAATCGCGCTGTTTGCGGGTCTTGCCGTGATCAATATCCAGCAGCAGTTTGAACTGAACAAGCAGAAGGCTGCCACGGCCGAGTGCCGCGAAATTGGCACGGCGATGAGTTTTGCGCTCAATGACCTCGGTTTTTACCCCAAAATCTGCTTCCTGCGATTCAATTATCTGACGCTAACACAGGAAATCTCGACGCTTCCGCTGAACCAGTTCGAGTACCACGGGCTGACGGTGGGCGGGATTACTTCGCGGCTGCAGAACCAATGGAGCAAGGCTGGTGCTTATGCGGCTTTCAACTTCAAGAAGCTGGCTTTGATGCAGATTCCCGGTTCGAGTCGCGACCCGTTTGAGTGGCCTGCGGATCCGTGGAATAATCCGTATGTGGCTTACATCGTGCAGGCCGTGCAAAACGGCAATACCGTGGAGAACCGGTTCATCAAGTCGGCTGGGGAAACGGGCAATTTCTTTGCGGGTGTTGTCAGCTATGGCCGCAACCGTGTGCCGGGGTTGACGGATGAGCCGACGGGAGCGGATATCAATGCGCGCAACGCTCTGCGGCTGTATAAGGATGGTGCCGCTTTCAATACTTACATTGCGCTGACGGAAACGGAATACGATGCGGCGAAGGCGGCCATGATCTTCACGTCGCCGCCGAATCCGACTCCGCTGACGCCGCGCATTCGCGACAACAATTCTGACGATCGTGTTTTTGAATTCTGACAAGGCGAGGACCATTTCGAGGACCATGAAACCTGAGTCTAAAGATATGAGCCGGCGGCAAGGCCGGTGGGCACGGCGCAGCCTTGTGGCGCGGCGGCATGGGCGCAATCGCGGCTTCACGGCCATTGAAATCGCCATGGTGGCAACAGTCATCGCGATCTTTGCGCTGCTGGTGCTGCCGTTGTTCCGCAACCGCGTGGAAGAGGCCAAGGTGGCGGCGGCCAAGGCGGACCTGACGAGCCTGATGAAGGCCGAGGAACTGGTGTTGGCAGATACGGGCTTCCTGATTCGCCTGGAGGATTTGGACAACGTTGAGGGATTGGCTGCGGACGCGACGGGTGTGGCCCCGGCCATTTACCTCTCCACTCCGGGATTTTATTACGTACCCCGCGCGGCGCTTTACACCGGATCGCGCGTGGTTCTCAATTCGACGCAGCGCGATGACCTCGCCAAGAAATTCCGCGGACCCTACATAGCCTTCCAGAAGTCGATCACTTATGGGGACCTGACGACACTGGCGAGCTACGCATCGCTGGCCAACGTCTTGCTGGTGAGCCGGACGGGTAATGTGGCCAGCCCGATTTACGACGTAACTGGCGGTTCGTTCCCCGATGCAACGGTGAACCGGATCCCCTTGGATCCGTGGGGCAATCCCTATCTGTTTTATCCGTCGACGGCGGAAACGGCTTTCAATGCCATATACTCTCTGGGCAGGGACGGTTTGCCAGGGCGGTTGACGGGCACCACGCCAGCGGATTTCCTGCCCGGTGCAACAAACGGGTTGGGAACGGTCGGTACGGACATTGACGATCTTGAGGTGCGTTTCTAATGATGAGAACAGGGCGCTATAGCGCGGCGGGACGCCGGGCCGGTTTCACGATCATCGAGCTTTTGATCGCGGTGATCATCATCGGCATTCTTGTCGCCATCGTTATCAACGTCTACACGTCACGCGCGGAAGACGCACGGCAGGCAGCGGTGCGGGCCGACCTTGAGGCAATCTGCACGGCGCAGGAACACGCAGGCATCGACACGGCATACTTTTACCAGCTTTATTGCCTGGACGACGTATATCAGGGCGACGGCGTTGCCCCAGCGAACACGGCCACGGACCGGGCCGACGGTCTGACGGATGAGGCCATTCGTACCGACGTTTCGAGCGACCCCAAGCGCATCTTCATCGACACGAAGGATGGCGATGTGCCGGCGGGTTACACAGGAATTTTCAACGGCTTGCTGGCGAGCGAAACGCGCTTCAACTGGCGCGGGCCCTACTGCAACATTAGCAAGAAGTCCCAAATTAACGAATTTACAGGGCCAACGGCCTCGGTTCAAGTGCCGGCGGGTTTCCCCATCGACCCGTGGGGACGCCCCTATCTGTTCTTTACGAAGAAGGGATATGTGGATCCCATCACACTGTCGCTGGTGACATCGCTGACGGTCAGTGGTGTGGCCGTGACAAGTGCCCAGATTCCGTTTGACCGACCAACCATTCTGTCACTGGGCCGTGATGGGGCCGTTGGTGACGGGGCCGTACCCGGTTCGGTGTTTGGCCAGGGTGATGATATTTACAGGCAGTTTTAGGAAAGGATGACCTGCGTCTCATGAGACGTTATACGAACCATAAGGTCCGCGGTGTGACGCTGACAGAGTTGCTGGTGGTCATGGTGATCGTGACGCTGTTTTCCACGATCGCAGTGATTGCCTATATCAACCGCATGGAAGAGGCGCGCATCTCGATCGCGAGAGGCGAATGCCGGGAATTGGCCGAGGCCGAGGAGCAGTGCGCCCTGATTCATGGTTATTATGTGCCGCTTCAGGTGTTGGACGACAAACCGGATCTGAACAACATCACCTCCACGGGCGATGCCATTGACCTTGATCTTCTGAACAGCCTGTTTGTTATAAACCCCCTTGTTCCACCGGTCACGCAGCAGGGAAACCAGTTGAATATGAACAATACCAACCAGCGGATCCAAGACTTGGTGGACAACTGGCAGGGGCCGTTCCTGACCACGCAGCGGGTTTATACTGGCAACGCAGACCCCACAAATCCGAACTTCATCAACTCTACAGAGATCCACTTGGATTTTCCCCTGGATCCCTGGGGCACACCCTACCGGTTCTACTCACCCCTTGGAATCATTGGTTCCAATGCCACCACGCAGGACTATACGAATCTTGGAGTGGCTTTCAGCAACGGCATCCTGACCAACAACATCCAGGAGCCGTTTGATCGCTACGCCGTCACGAGTTGGGGACGCAACACCCAACCCAACACTTTGACGCCAAGTGACACGGACGACATCATCTACCAGTTTGGCATGGCGGGTGTGGAATCGACATTTGCAAACCCCTGACAGGGCATAATTGACATATAATGGTTTACGGACGAACGGGAGACATAGGGAAAATGAGGAATCAGAAGGGTTTCACGCTGCTGGAGCTGCTTGTGGTGGTGTTGATTCTCAGCCTGCTGGCGACCATGGTGGTCGGCATGTATCTCAACCAGATGAACAAGGCGCGCATCGCGGTTGCCCAGGGCACCATCCGCGAGATTGAGCATGGCGCGCTGCGGTATCAACTGGACTTGGGTGTCTTCCCCCCAAGCCTGAGCCTGAATCCGGCGATTGTGTCGGGCGGTGGTTGCGGCTTTGTTTACGAGGCGTTGGTCCATAGCGTCGGCGGCACGAGCCAGAATCCGTCGGACTCGCGCTGGACGGGGCCCTACATCTCTGTGGAGAATGTGAATCTCGACCAGAGTGGCGGCGACGGCAACGTGCAGATTCTGGACCCATGGCGCACGCCCTATCGCTTTGTGCGCAAGAATGACTACGCGGCGTCGGGAACTCCCCTGCCATCGGGCAGTCCCTACATTGGCGAAACGTGGTATAACCCCCAGACGGTGCAGGTTGTCTCCTATGGCGCCGATGGCCTGCCCGGCAATGCCGGCTTGGGCACCTTTCCGAACAACCTCGGCGAGGGCGACGACGTAACGAATTTCGGACTATAGGCCCGCAAATCAGTGCGGACGGAACAGGCATCCCAGATCGTGCGAAAAATGTTGGATAAGCGCACCTCCCGGCAGGTGAAACCCGCCGCCTTCACGCTCATCGAGCTGATGGTGGTGGTGATCATTCTGAGTATGCTGGCGTTGCTTGTCATGGGATCGTATTTCAATCAGGTGGAGCGCGCCCGCAAGGCAGCCGCCAAGGCAACGATCGCCGAGATGGAGGTGGCCATCACACGTTATCAAGTGGATACCTGCGTGTATCCGCCCAGCCTGAGCGCCGCCAGCCCCGACGGCTGCGGAATGTTGGAACTGGTCCTGATCCACAGCACGAGTGGCAACTCGAACATTCCTTCCAGCGCCATGTGGAAGGGCCCCTACCTGACGGTAAAGCAGGAGCTGCTGGGCGATCTGAATGGCAATAATGTCATTACGGGACTGACGGCTGGCAACGTCCAGATTCTTGACCCATGGAATAACGCTTACCGGTACGTGCTGGAATCAAACTATAACCTCTATGGCACGGTCCTGCCGAGTTCACATCCTTACGCCACGACAGAGACTTATTACAATCCCTCGACCTTCCAGATCGTATCGCGTGGTCCCGATGGCGTCACACTAGCAGATCCGAACTATGGCACGGGCGCTGACGACATCAATAACTTCGGCGAGTAGGGATTTCTTTCCACTCCACCCAGCACCCATTTCAAACCGCACCCGGCCACCATTGTGGCATTTCCGTGACTTCAGGTTCACCCTCTTGACTTAGCCATTCCGCAACCATGTGTTGTAGGGTCAATCGGACGGATGGTCATATCTGGCAATTTTTGTGGTTTTGGGCGCCGCCGGTCATTCTGAAGGAGTTCTGATTGGCATGGGTGAATGGATTGGCCGCGGGCGCAAGGCTCGCAGGGCTTACGGCTTTGATGAAATCGCCATCGTTCCTGGAACGGTAACAATTAACCCCGCGGAAGTGGATGTGTCGTGGGAGTTGGATGGGCACCGGATCGAAATTCCCATCATAGCGGCGGCAATGGACGGGGTGGTTGACCCTGCATTTTCCATCACTATGGGAAAACTGGGGGGCCTTGGGATTCTGAACCTGGAGGGTGTATGGACGCGGTACGATGACCCTTCAGGGATTCTAAGGGAAATCGCCGAGGCCGACGTGGATCGCGCGACGGAACTGGTGCAGCAGCTTTACCAGCCGCCGGTGCGGGAAGATCTGATATCAAGGCGGGTGGAGCAGATCAAGGCAGCGGGCGTGCCGGTCATTGTTTCGTCCATCCCGCAAAAGGCGGAGCGCTATGGCGCGCTGAGCGAAGAGGCTGGCGGTGACATTTTTGTGGTCCAGTCCACCGTCAGCACGGTGCGCCACGTTTCCACGGAATACAAGACGCTCGATCTGGAGAAGTTTATCGGTAAGACAAAGATGCGCGTCATGGTGGGCAACTGCGTGACGTACGAGACTGCGCTGGAGATCATGGAGTGTAAGCCGGCGGCGGTCATCATAGGAATTGGCCCGGGGGCGGCATGCACGAGCCGGGGCGTACTGGGCATTGGTGTACCGCAGGTGACGGCAACGGTGGATGGCGCGGCCGCGCGCGACAAGCACTACATGCGCACCGGGCGCTATGTCCCAATCATCACGGACGGCGGCATGAATGTGGGTGGCGATATCTGCAAGGCGTTTGCGTCAGGGGCAGACGCGGTGATCGTGGGAAGCGCATTTGCCAAGGCGGAGGAGGCACCAGGCGGAGGTTTCCATTGGGGAATGGCGACACCCCACGCAAACCTGCCGCGCGGAACCAGAGTGCATGTGGGAACAAGCGGCACGCTGGAAGAGATTCTGTATGGGCCAGCGCGGCTGGACGACGGGTCGCAAAATTTGGTGGGCGCGTTGAGAACCTGCATGGGAAGCGTTGGTGCCATGAACATCCGGGAGCTTCAGAGAGTGGAGCTTTGCATCGCGCCGGCGATCAAGACAGAGGGCAAAATATTCCAGAAGGCTCAGCGGATCGGGATGGGAAAGGACAAGTAGCGCTTGAGATTGTTGGCTTCATGGCCAAACACGACACGGAGACTCAGAGGCAAAGAGAAGCACGGAGAGAAATCAACATGGTAGATGATCCCCTGACTCAACGAATCATTAATTGCGCAATTGAGGTCCACAGAACTTTGGGCGGCCCGGGACTCCTTGAGAGCGTTTATGAAGAAGCACTTGTTTGGGAATTAACAAGAGCTGGACTAAGAGTCGAACAACAAAAGCCCCTCCCCATAAATTACAAGGGACATGCCCTCTCGTCTGCTTTGCGCGTGGATTTGATTGTCGAGGGTCAGGTCATAGTGGAATGCAAAGCGGTTGTAGATCACAATCCAATTTTCGAAGCCCAGTTACTTACATATTTACGTCTGACAGGGCTGAAAGTGGGGCTTGTGCTTAATTTTGGCAAGAGCACTCTCCGCGAAGGCATTCATCGAGTCAGCAATGGATTTTAGGAATGGCGGTGCATTTATAAACAAACCGGATTTAAACGACCCCTCTTTGAATTGCCGCTCGATTGCTCCAGGGCTCCGTGCCTCTGTGTCAAATTTGCCTTGGACAAGGGCTTGAAAATTTATGATCCTCATCCTCGACTTTGGTTCCCAGACGACGCAGTTGATTGCGCGGCGGATTCGCGGGTTTTCGGTTTACTCGCAGATTGTGCCGTTCAACACGCCGCTGGCAGAGATTCGGAAGCTCAGGCCGTCTGGCATTATTCTATCAGGCGGACCGGCGTCGGTGGCGGCGAAGGGGTCGCCAAGGGTCAAAGCGCAGGTGCTGGAACTGGGGGTGCCAGTGCTGGGGATCTGCTACGGCATGCAGCTGCTGGTGAAACTGCTCGGCGGGGAAGTCCGGCCGCAGGCTCACAGCGAGTTCGGCCGCGCGACGCTGAAACATCACTCAAAAGATCCGCTGCTGGCAAGGATTCCCGGGAAAGACACGGTGTGGATGAGCCACAACGATGCGGCGGTGAAATTGCCGGGGGAATGGAAGACGCTGGCTGCAACGGATGGGTGCGGTCAGGTGGTGGTTCGACACAAACAGCGGCCATTCTATGGATTGCAGTTTCACCCCGAGGTGCATCACACGACCCACGGCACGCAACTGCTGAAGAACTTTGTACTGAAGGTGTGCGGCGCCAAGGCTGATTGGAAGATTACAGACTACATCGAGCATACTTTGCGCGAGATTCGCGAGCTGTTGGCGCGGGCACCTGGCTCACGAATCGTCTGCGCAGTCAGTGGAGGGGTAGACTCGACGGTGCTGGCCGCGTTGCTGAATCGCGCCGCGCCGGAGCGGGTACTGCCGGTGTTTGTCGATAACGGGGTGTTGCGAGCCGGCGAGGCGGAGATTGTGGAGAGGAATTTTCGCGATAAGCTGGGGATCAACCTGAAGGCCATCAATGCACGGAAGCATTTCATTGATGCGCTGGAAGGGGTATCGGATCCCGAGCAAAAGCGCAAGATCATCGGGCGGGAGTTTGTGAACATCTTCTTTCGACACCTGAAACCCAAGGATTTCCTGGCCCAGGGAACCCTGTATCCGGACGTGATTGAAAGCGTCAATGTGCGTGGCCCCAGTGCGGTGATCAAGACACATCACAACAGGGTGCCGGAGATCCTGGAACTGATGAAACAAAACCGGGTTGTGGAGCCGCTGCGGGAGCTGTTTAAGGATGAGGTGCGCGAGTTGGGCCTGAAATTGGGCATTCCGCGGGACATGCTCTGGCGACAGCCTTTTCCGGGGCCGGGGCTGGCGGTTAGATTGCTCGGGAAAATCACGCGAGAGCGATTGGAGACACTGCGCAAGGCGGACAAGATTGTGCTGGATGAGATCAAGGCCGCGGGGCTTTACGACAAACTGTGGCAGAGCTTCGCCGTGCTCCTTCCAGTGAAGGCTGTGGGGGTCATGGGGGACGCGCGAACCTATGCCGACGTGGTGGCCGTGCGCGCGGTGGAGAGTGTAGACGCCATGACCGCGGATTTCGCGCACCTGCCGTGGGACGTGCTGGGACGGATTTCCACGCGGATCATCAATGAAGTGCCCGGAGTGAATCGGGTGGTTTATGACGTCAGCTCCAAACCACCAGGCACCATTGAGTGGGAGTAGCAGGCTCCGGGCATTGACAAGCCCCATTCGGCGCGGCGATTTAGGAGCCCATGACGGACGATTTGCTGGGCGACATTGAGGCGCAGGAACAGGCAGTGGCGCGGGTGGAGGAATTGCGCGCGGAGATTGAGCGCCACAACCGCCTCTACTATGATGACGCCGAACCGGAAATTTCCGACCGCGAGTACGACCTGCTAATCGCTGAATTGTCCGGGCTGGAGAAGCGTTTCCCGGATCTCGCCACGGCGGACTCGCCAACGCAGCGAATCGGGGCGACGGTGGCGGGAGATTTTGAGCAGGTTACCCATGAAGTCCCGATGCTCTCCATTTCCAACACCTATTCGGCTGAGGAGCTGCGCGAGTGGGATGCACGTACCCGCAAGCTGCTGGATGTGACGGGAAATATCGAGTACGTGGTGGAGCTGAAAATCGACGGCGTGGCCGTGGCTTTACGCTACGACGGTGGCAAGCTAAGTTATGGGGCTACTCGTGGCGATGGAGTCCGGGGAGAGGTCATCACGTCGAACATCCTGACCGTGAAGGGTGTGCCGGCTGAGTTACCGGAAAAGGCGCGGAAACTGGGCACACACCTCGAAGTGCGCGGCGAGGTTTACATGGAGTGGGCGGATTTCGAGCGAGTGCGCGACGAGATCGAGGCAGCCGGCGGAAAGAAGATCGCCAATCCCAGAAACTTTGCGGCGGGTTCGCTGAAGCAAAAGGACAGTGCAGAAACGGCCAGGCGACCTCTGAGGGTTTTCCTCTATGCCGCGGGGAGCACGGATTTTGCTCTGCCAGGGACGCACGATGAGTTCCTGAAGTTCATCGACGGCCTTGGATTTCCGGTCAATCGCGAACGGCATGTATGCGCCTCCATCGAGGAGGTTGTCGCGCAGACGCATTACTGGGAGCCGCGGCGCAAGAATCTGCCCTATAACACGGACGGGCTGGTCATTAAAGTGAATCGGCGCGACTTTTGGCCGCAGCTTGGCGTGACGTCGAAGAGCCCGCGGTGGGTGGTGGCGTACAAGTTTTCCGCAGAGCAAGCCCAGACGAAGCTGGAGGACATCCAGTGCCAGGTGGGACGGACGGGTACCATCACTCCGGTGGCGCACCTGACGCCGGTGTTCCTGGCGGGCTCGACAATCTCGCGCGCGACACTGCACAATGAGGACGAAATCAAACGGCTGGGAATCCTGATTGGCGATCAGGTGATCATCGAGAAGGGGGGCGACGTCATTCCCAAGGTGGTGCGCCCGCTCGAATCGGCACGAACAGGAAAAGAACGGCCGTATGTTTTTCCGGATAAGTGCCCGGTTTGTGATTCACCGCTGGTGCGCAGCGAGTTTGAGGTGGCGGTCCGTTGCGAGAACATTTCCTGCCCCGGTCAGGTGCGCGAGCGGTTGCTGCATTTCGCGTCGCGCAACGCCATGGACATCGAGGGCATGGGTGATGTGCTGGTGGCACAGGTCATGGAGGCCGGGTTGGTCCATACCATTGCGGAGTTGTACCGCCTGACGGTTGATCAGTTAGCCGGCTTGGAGCGGATGGGGCGCAAGAGCGCCCAGAACGTGGTGGAAGCACTGGAGAAGAGCAAACAGCGTCCGCTGCATCACTTTCTGTTCGCACTGGGTGTGCGGCATATCGGCGCGAGCGCGGCGAAATTGCTGGCGCAAAGATTCGAGAATCTCGATGCAATCATTGGCGCACCACGAGAGGAGTTGTCCCAGATCGAAGGTTTCGGGGAAATCATGGCGGAAAGCCTGCACGATTTTTTTGCCAACGAAAGCAACCGCGCACTGATTGAGGACCTCAGGACGTCGGGGCTTCGGATGCCGAATACGGTCTATCGCCCGGCGGGGTCAGCGTTGGCGCCAGCCAACAGCCCGTTTGCCGGTAAGACGATAGTCCTGACAGGGACATTGGCGGCCATGGCGCGGGATATGGCGAAGGAGCGTATTGAGGCGCTGGGCGGAAAGTGCACGGGCAGTGTTTCGAGAAAGACCGACATGCTGATTGCCGGTGAGGAAGCGGGCTCGAAGCTGGACAAGGCGCGGGAACTTGGCGTGCGGGTTGTGGGCGAAGAAGAGTTCCTGAAAATGTTAGGCTGACGGCGGGAATGGACGCACCCGAGACACCATCGCCGGCCGCAATGCCCGCCGCGACGAAGCCGAGTTGGCGAGAGCGCATGGAATTGCTGCGCCCCGAGGTGGAGAAACGCTACCGCCTGCTTGTGGTGCTGATGTGCCTGCTATTGTCCCTGGGTATTCACCTGCCTGCACTAGGAAACAAGTACTTCCTGTTTGGCACTGATACCATTGCCCATGATTACATCATGCACATGTATGGGTGGCAATCGATCACGGGGAGCGGCCTGCTGCCTTTGTGGTGTCCGTATCTGTTTTGCGGCTTTCCGTTTCTGGCAAGTTTTGCCCTCTGCCCGTTTTATCCATCGCAGTGGCTCTACCTGTTGGTGCCGTTCAATACGGCTTTCACCCTGCAATATGTGCTGGCTGTGGCGTTGGCAGGGATTTTGACGACCTGGTGGCTCAGGCAGATTCCACTTCGGCGCGGAGTGGCATTGTGGGGTGGAATTGCGGCGATGTTCTCCGGGCATTTCCTGACACTAACCTATGCCGGGCATTTGCAGAAGATGATCGCCATCGCGTGGGCGCCACTCGCGTTTGGGGCGGCGCTGCAATTGTGCCGAATGGCGCGGCAACGGGGAGAACACCCTGGTTTGTCGGTTGGTAGTGCGCAACGGCCTGTGCTGCTGTTTGCCTTGGCGTTGGGAATGCAACTCCTCGCCAGCCATTCACAGATTTTTTACGCGACTCTTTCAGTATGCGGGGCGCAGGCGCTCATTGTGGCGGTCCCTCTGCTGGTGAAGGCATGGGTCGCGCCAGACCATGGATTGCTGGCCCCGTTGCGCACGCCTCCCGCGCGGGCTGTGGCCTGGCTGGTGTTACGGTACGGATTGGTCCTGTTCCTCGGAATTGGCCTGAGTGCAGTCCAAATGTTTCCCGGATGGGAGATGGCGGGAGTCTCCAATCGCGCCCATGGTGTGTCATTTGAGGAGGCCACCGAGACATCCTATCCACCTGCGGAGATACTCGAGTACGGGATCTCCCGCGTGTTTGGGGATTCGGTACGGGATACACCGACACCCTATTTCGGGTCCTGGGGTGAGCGCATCGTCAGCGATTACCTCGGTGCTCCCCTGCTGGTACTGGCCCTTGTGGGACTTGCGATCTCCCGCCGCCGTTATCGGTGGTTTCTTGGAGGGCTGGTGCTGGCCTCGATTGTGGTGGGTCTTGGATTTTACACGCCACTTTATAAGATGCTTTATGCGTCGCTGCCCGGGTTCCGCAGTTTCCGCTCCCCGGGAACATTCATGTTTCTCGCGAATTTCGGTTTGTTGGCGTTGGCAGCCATGGGGCTTGAAGCAATCCAGGACTCAATGGGGGCAAGGGCCGAGGGAAGTCCGAACACGAGAAGCAAGCGGTTTGGAACTGTCGTCGGCATGACTGCCATGGTCCTGCTTGGAGCAGGGCTTGCCATGATTTGCGTGGGCATCTACCGCAACTGGGGCGTTCGCCTTGCCATTGCGACGGCGGCGGAGAAGCAGCGCTATCACATTTTCTCCAGCCTGATGGGCGGAGGCGTGGAACTGGCGCTCGCAGCGGGATTGCTTCGCGTGGGAATTGTGCGATTTGTCTCCATCGAAGGATGGCCGGCCAAACTGCCGCGATGGTCCCTGACGGCTTTGGTGTTTCTGGCTCTGGGTCTCCCGCTCATCCGAAATTATCACTTCGTGAGTTTTGATTCGCTGGAGAGATTCTCGGATTATCTGCGGTTCCAGCCGGTTTACGCAACCCTGCAAGGATTGGGAACAAAACCGGTACGGCTGCTTGAGCAGAAGGACCTGAAGAACGACTGTGTGCTGCACGGCATCGGGACCCCGACGGGGTACCATCCCGTGCTGCTGGAACGCTACCGGAAGATGTTATCGGCGGTGGGGTTCGAAACGGAACTTTTTGGGGACATGGTGGCAATTGGGTTTGCCCATCGTTATTCCAACCAACCACCAGTTGGAGTGTGGAAGCTCTTGCGGCAAACCACGAATGAATCCATATATCAGTGGAATGGGTCGCCCCGTCTTTACGCAAAGCCACGGGCCACCATTCGCGGGGTGGGGAGCGAAGAGGATGTGCTGAATGCACTGGGGCGTGCTTCGGTCCCGACGGGAGAATTTGCCGCAGTGAAAAGTGATCTCGAAAAAGCCGGCGTGAAGAGCGGGCCCCAGAGGAACTCTGCGGAACTGCAGGAATGGCGGCCAGGCTACGTG
This sequence comes from Candidatus Sumerlaeaceae bacterium, assembly GCA_019695055.1. Taxonomy (GTDB): domain Bacteria; phylum Sumerlaeota; class Sumerlaeia; order Sumerlaeales; family Sumerlaeaceae; genus JAIBAT01. Next base: position 131,269 of record JAIBAT010000150.1, read on the forward strand.
CGGCTGAAAACAGACGGGTCTGCTCCATCACTGTTACCTCTGGCCGAACCCATTGCACCGGGGTGGAACGCAGTCACCGATGATGGGAGAACTCTGGCCCAACTGCCTGTGAATTACGGCATGCGCGCCGTCGTGCTGCCTGGTGAAGCCTCCACCGTAACGCTTCGGTATGAACCTTTCTCATTCCGGTTCGGATTGTTTGTATCAATGCTCGTGACGGCTACCACGCTGATCATTGTCATCGCGCGGTCACACCGAATCCTTATGAAGACACGGGTTGGCGCGATAATAGCCGGGTATTTTCACGGGGCGGGTGCGCACCAGGCCGGCAATGCCGGGGTGGAGGCTTGACAGCGCGCGCCGGGGTCCGCCTTATCCCCGGATTATTAGGATTTCACCTCCCATGACCCATCCGTTGCACCAGCCGCCTGGCCCAGCCCGGCTAATAATTATTTGTCTGCTGACAGCGGTGCCGCTGGCACTTCTCATCCAGATGGTGGGTTTTTGTGGCGTCAATGTGCCGGTTCACGACGAGTGGCATCTCGTCGACATGTTTGACCGAAGCTACTCAGGTACTCTGACCTGGGATTACCTTTGGCTGATGCGAAACGAACACCGGATATTCTTTCCACTGCTGTTGTTGCTGGGACTTGGCCGTCTTAGTCACTGGGATTTACGTTGGGAACTGTGGGCGAATGTGGCCATCGTGGCGGCGGTGTTCGGCATAACCGCCTGGCAAATAGTCAGTACCTCGCGCCGATTGCCAGGTCGGCTGGCCTGGTGGTTGCTTCCGTTGGTCTCGCTCGTCTTCTTCTCGCTCAGCCAGTTGGAGATGTGGGTCTGGGGAATCACGGTCACCAACACTATGAGCGTGTTCTTTGTCGTTTCCTCGACCCTGCTGCTGGCGAACAGCCATGGGAGAACGGGGTGGGTCCTGGGGTCTCTGGCGCTCGCAGTATGCGCGTCATTTTCCTTTGGCACCGGTCTCGCAGTGTGGCCCGCAGGGGCTTTGTGTCTGCTGGGATTGCCGGTGACTCAGCAGCGGCGATGGCGACTTTTTGCCTTCTGGTTTTTGGCGGGGGCCATCTGTGTGGGACTGTATTTTCAGGGGTACAACCACAATCCTGCGCGGTATCGGGAAACAGGCTTTCTGGAGACGTGGGGCCTGTTTGCCAATTATTTCTGTGCATGCCTTGGCGGGCCGGTAAGCAGCGCCAGCACGAACGGGGCCATGTGGGCCGGGGTGCTGGCCATCTATGTGCTCATCGGGCTCAGTTGGTACCTGGTGAGGTCGGGCGCCATGACCGGGCCGCAACTGCTCCCCTACTGGGTGCTCGCCATTGATGCGGCATTGATGACGGGGTTTGTCGCGGTGGGAAGGTTTCGTTTCAGTGCCGCACAGGCAATGTCATCCCGGTATGTCATCTTCGCTTCGCCGTTGTGGGTTTCGGTCGCCTGCGTCCTGTGGTTTACCATGGCAAGTCTTCGCGCGGGGACACCGCGCGGTTTTGAGCGGGGCATGCGATTGTTTATACTGGGAACCCTGACGGCGGCCATCGCCGGTTCCATCATCTTCCTTAATGTCTGGTCCGGGGACGAGGTGGTGGGGTTTCGCGAACAAATGCTGAAGCACCATGAAGCGGCTGAGTACATGCGGGGCGAGATGCACACCCAGTGCGATTATTACTATATGCACCGCTTGAATCCAAAGCCCGACATGGTACGCAGGCTTGTACCCATCCTGATGAAATGGAAATTGTCGGATTTCCACGACCCAGCCGCACCGCAGGCGACTCTTTACTGGCAGCTTCCCTCCCTGAGGTAGGGGGAATAGGCGGATTAGGGGATTAGTGTGTGGTTTCGGCGTCTGCAGATGACGTGGACACGGCGTCGACCGCCGGCTTGACTTGAAGATTGATGGTACGCCCAGCGCCTTCAGCTGCAGGCACTTGGGGTTCAGGGGCTTTGCGCCCACAGGCCGTGGCCATGATGAGGATCGCGAGGATTCCCGCGATGGGGAGGAACTTCATTTGGACTCTCAGAGAACGATTGAAACGTGAAGCGTAAAACAATTTATTGGCACCCGGGGCTCAGATACCCGGCAGTTACTACTTCTTCTTTGCGCCCTTCTTAGGAGCGGCCTTCTTCTTGGCTGCGGGCTTCTTAGCGGCCTTCTTGGCTGTTGCCATTCTCAATCACCTCTGCTTTCTTATGTGGCATTGAATCTTTACAACACGCGAATTCAACGTTCCCGCACCCTCGTTGTCAAATAAAAGACGACATGCCTGCGAATTTTTTTTTCGTGCGGGATAGTAAGCGCGAATCACCTGATTTTTGAGTAGCATTGCAAATCGGTATGGCGTTTGCTCCGCGTGAAAGCTGCCAACACAAGACACCCATGACAGTCGCAAAAAAAGAAGTCACCATCATCAACGGCTCGGGTCTCCACCTGAGACCGGCAGCCGTGTTTGTGCAAACCGCCAACAAACACAAGAGCTGCGACGTATTCGTGACGCGTGACAGCACGCGCGTGAACGGCAAGAGCATCATGGGTCTGGTGATGCTGGCCGCGGCGAAAGATACCGTCATCATGATTGAGTGTGCAGGCGAGGGTGCCGAGGAAGCGCTGGCCGAGCTGGCAGCGTTGGTGGAGAACAGATTTGGAATGGAAACCTGACAGGAGCACTGGATGAAGGATCTTGTTGCCGTAATCCTGGCCGCAGGCCAGGGCTCGCGAATGTACTCCGGGCTGCCGAAGGTGCTGCACAGTGTGGCGGGCCAGCCCATGCTGGACCATGTGCTGGAATCCATTGAGGCGCTGGAGCCTGAGCGTATCATCGTCGTGACTGGTTTCATGAGCGAGAAGGTGCGCGAACACTGTGGCAAGCGAGCTGTCTGCGTAAACCAGGATCGGCGCCTGGGCACAGCCCACGCCGTGCGGCAGGCCATTCCGCACCTCAATAAATTCAAGGGCGACGTGCTCGTGACAGTGGGCGACACCCCCCTAATCCAAACAGAAACGCTTAAGGAACTAATCAAGCGACGCCGCGCCCACCAGGTGGCCGCGACGGTGCTGACTACAGAGTTGGACAACCCGACCGGGTACGGCCGCGTGGTGCGCAATCGCGACGGAACCGTGCGCAAGATCGTGGAAGAGAAGGACACCAACGTCTACGAGGCGGCGATCAAAGAGATCAACACGGGTATCTATGTGTTCGATTGCCAGAAGATGCTGGAGGCGCTGCGACGCGTGGGCAACAAGAACGCCCAGAAGGAATATTATCTGACAGATACAATTGAGATCCTCGGGCGCCTGAACGATGAAGTCGAGGCGATGGTGGCGGACGACCCGACGGAAATCATCGGCGTGAACTCGCGTGGTGATCTGGCGCGGGCCGAGGCATTCCTGCGGCGGCGTATCGCGGCAGCCGTCATGGAGCAGGGCGTCACCGTGATTGATCCGGCGACAACCTACATCGACAAGCAGGTTCAGATCGGACGCGACTCGGTGATCCAGCCGTTTACGATTCTGCAGGGACGCTGCAAAATCGGCGAAGCCTGCGAGATCGGCCCGCATGCCCATGTGCGTGACAGCGTCATCGGATCAGGCAGCAATTTCCGCTATTGTACCATCGAGGAAGCGGAGGTCGGCGACAACGTAAGCGTTGGCCCATATGCAAACATCCGCCCCGGAACAAGAGTAGGGTCCGATGCGCGGATCGGCACCTTCGTCGAGGTCACGCGCAGTTCGGTGGGCGACAGCACGGACATTTTACACCTGAGCTACATTGGTGATGCTGAAATCGGGAACCGCGCCTCGCTTGGCACGGGCAGCGTGACGGTGAATTACGACGGAAAGCGCAAACTGCCCACGAAAATCGGGGACGATGTGTTCCTCGGGACCAACACGAAGCTCGTGGCACCGGTGGAGGTTGTGGCCGGCACGCGGGTGGCACACGATGAAATCCTGACGGGCAAGATCGGGAGTGTGTCCCCCAGTGCCAGCGGGACATCAAAAACCAAAGCCAGGGCGGCTCGCAAACGGCGTTAAGTGCGGCGGATGAACGGCCGGGCTTTTTCGCCCGTGTGGCTTGACGACCGGCAGTGAATCCATGTTTCCTTGGCGATGTGACCAGCGACTCAACAGCACTCGCACTCTCGCGCGCAAATTTCTGGGCTCCTTTTGCGCTGCTTGCCATTGTGGCGCTGGCCCTCTATGGTAACACCCTCACATTGCACGGAGCCCTGCTGGATGAGCCGGGAAATCTCTTTCATGCTCATCAAATGGTGGAGCGCTTTGTGGCGGAACCCTCACTCGCGAATCTACGGGCGGCCAAGGACCCAAACCGCCTGTTCCCGGTTTTCTATCTTTACCATTACAGCCTGACATCACTCCTGGGAAAAACTGCGCCGCCGCGGCATGCGGTGCAGATTGCCATTCTCTTGATGCACCTGCTGCTTCTTGTTTGGGCCTTCCAGCGACTTCTGGGCAACGGATGGTGGGCTGTTCCCGCGGCGTTTTACTATCTCTTCTTCATCCCGGACGACTGGAACTCAACGGCGTACAACTGGTACACGCTGATGACCAATGAGCCGCTGATGATGGTGCTGTTGGGCACATGGTGCACCTTGCTCGTCGTGGGCGCGGACAAAGCCGCTTCCAAGGCATGCAAAGCAGGCGTGGTCGCAGGACTCTTCCTGCTGGCCCTGATCATTGCATTTACAAAGGAGACTTCGGCGGCGTACCTGCCCGGCGTTGGGGTGCTTGCCGTTGTCGCCTGGCGACGCGGACGCGATCCCCTGGTTTGTGGTGCGGGTGTGGCGGCCTACGCTATCGCGGTGGCAACTTTTCTAATGTGCTATTCTCATGTCGTCGGGTTTGGACAGGCCGTGCCGTCCGGACTGCCGACTGATGGTTCGGCCGCGACGCGGTCCACACGAATCGCTTCGCTGCTTTTCGACAACTATGGGCTGCTAATGATACTGATCCCGGTTTCCTGGGGGTTTGCTGTCGCGGCGCGGCGTCGGGGAGTATCCACGAATTTCCACTTTGATCTCGAACTCGTGGCGTGGGCTTTCGCGTTGCCGACTTTGGTCCAGTATGCGCTCTGGCCAAATTTCCAACCGCGGCTGCTCTTGCCGCAATCGCTACTGCTGGCGGGAATACTGGCGCTCTCCCTTTGGCGAATAGTCCAAGTTTTTAATGTGGGATGGCGACGTTCTGCAGGTACGGTGCTGGCATTGACAGTGGTATGCTCCGTGGTATTTCTGGTGAACTCCCTCCTTTCGTTCCATAATTTTCGCCTGCTTTACCAGGCGAATGAAGCCTTGCGAGTGCGCGCGTACGAAACTGCGCGGGATCAATTGAAACCCGGCAATCGCCTGTTTGTGGCGATTCTGCCAGGCGACCAAATCTTCTACGAAATCGGCTGGCGCCTCCACTTCATCGATGGGCAAACCAATGAGGTGCTCGAACTCCAACCCGCCACTAAAAGCCAGGTCTCAAAGGGCGACGTCGTGCTCCTTCACCCGGAGATGAGCCGCGTCAAAATGTCGGGCGACGGCATGTCGCGCGAAACCTTCCGCGAATCCGGAAACAAGTTTCTCCACACAGGATGGAGCGGGCTTGTTGGAGCATTACTGACCAGCAAGAACCCGTTTGAGACCCGCAGTGGCGGGAATCAGTACGAGGTGATTGGTCTCAAGTAGACAAACGGACAATCGCCCACCAAGCCCCGTCGCAAGCAATTATAGTTGAAAAACTACATACATTTAATACTCAATCTGGGAAATGCAATCCGCCAAACCCCGCTCTATCCTAAATATCATGGTCGCCACTGGATTTTTGCTTTTCTGGAGCACGGGAATCGGACTTATCCTGACCGCCCCGTCCGACGGAAGAAATAATACTTTTTTGTATTGCTTGGCTACGTTCGCAATACTGGCGGGTTTGGGCATGGCTGTTTTGCTGAACCGCCTCCTGGTGCGGTACGAGTGGGACGATGCGGGAATTGAAATCGTAGGGCCCATCAAACGGATTCACTTCCCGTGGGGCGACTTGATAGATTACAAGGTTTTGGGCTCTACGACGTACAGACTACAATCCACAAGCAAGCAGGTGCGAGTCTATACCGATTGCCTGCCTTTTGACTGCCCCCTGCAGGAGGAACTAGTTCAAAGAACCTCCAAGTTGCGTGCGACCAAGCTTAATGCCCTCCTTTCATGTGGAACTGCGGTTTTTAAGACACGGATTGCCTCGATTCCCGTCGGCCGCATTGCTTGGTCGGGTACATCCGTTCAGCAAAAGGGTATGGCCGGAAATTGGCAAATCTCGCTGGCTGAACTTGAAAGCCTCCGAATCGAGGCCATTTCCCAGCATGGGATCCGAACCGGAACAATCCATTCCCTACGGTGCCGCGACCAGAAGCCACTCTACCTCGCGACCGAAATTGATGACTTCGACCTCTTGTTGGCCTTGATTGCCCGAGTATCATCCAATGCGAAGATAATCGACCTGACCAAGGATTTCGCAGTCCCACTGAACAAAAAAGAAACTCCTGATACGGTCGAGTTAGAAATTGCTCTGATTTGCGAGAAACTCAAGAAGGCCCAGGACAACCTTCGGGGAATGTCGTGGATCCTTCCTCTAGCCACCGTGGGGTTCACCTTTCTTCGGTGGCGGCAGTACACACAAGCCACACCGGAACCTCACAGCATTCGGGGATTCCTGCCCCAAGTGCTTCCTTTCCTGTTTGTGCTTATTCCGGCAGTCGCAATTGCTTTTTCACAGCACCGAACCACCAAGCGGCTTACCCGGCGCATGAGAGAATTGACCTCCGGGACTACCCAAAACTCCGGAGATTAGAGGTCGGACCTACGCCTCTCCGCCGTTATCCGTTTCCGACTCGCCTTCGCCTTCCTCGTCGCTCTTTTCGGCGAGACGGGCCACGCCGATGACGGAGTCACCTTCTCCGAGGTTGATGAGCTTAACGCCCTGGGTGTTGCGCGAAATGGTGCGCATGGCCTTGACGCTGGTGCGGATGCTCATGCCGTTCTTGGTGATCATGATGAGCTCGTCGTCCTCGATGACTTCCTTGACGGCGACCACAAGGCCGTTGCGGTCGGTGGCCTTGATGTTGATGACGCCCTTGCCACCGCGGCTGATGAGGCGGTAATCATCGATATCGCTGCGCTTGCCGAAACCCTTGTCGCACACGGTGAGCAGTGTGGCGCCGGGGCGGGGCGTTTCGAGGCCGATGACGTAGTCCTTGCCGCTGAGCGTGATGCCGCGGACGCCACCGGTGAAGCGGCCCATGGGGCGCGCATCGGTCTCGTGGAACCGGACGGCCATGCCCTCGCGGGTGGCGAGCACGATTTCGCTCTGGCCGTTGGTCAGCTTCACGTCCACCAGCTCGTCGCCGTCCTCGATCTTGATGGCCTTGATGCCGGCCTTGCGCGGATTGTCGTACAGTGACAGGGATTGCTTGCAGACCTGCCCTTGGGCCGTCGCGAAGATGAGGAACTGGTTTTCCGTGAACTCCTTGACGGGCAGCACGGCACAGATCTTCTCGTTCGGCTCGAGCTGGAGCATGTTGACGACGGGGCGCCCCTTGGTGGCGCGGCCGCCCTGGGGCAGCTCGTATACCTTAAGCCAGTGGGCCTGACCACGGTCGGTAAAGAACATGAGGTAATTGTGCGTCGTGCCGACGAACAGGTGCTCCACCCAGTCCTCTTCCTTGGTCTCGGCGCCGGTGATGCCCTTGCCGCCGCGCTTTTGCTTGCGGTACTGGTCCGTGGGCGTGCGCTTGATGTAGCCGAGGTGGCTCATCGTGATGATCATGTTCTCATCGGCGATGAGGTCCTCAATGCCGAGCTCGCCGGTTTCATCGGTGATCTCGGTGCGGCGCTCATCGCCGTACTTGTCGCGTACTTCCTTGAGTTCCTTGCGGACGATCTTCCAGACTTCCTTGATGTCGCCCAGCACGGCGCGGTAGCGCGCAATGGCGGAGCGCAGTTCGGCGCGCTCCTCGAGAAGCTTGTCCTTCTCGAGCTGGGTGAGGCGGGCAAGGCGCATGTCCAGGATGGCCTGGGCCTGCTCGGCGGACAGCGGCACGGCGGCCTTGATGTCCGGGTCGATCTCCTTGAGCATTTCCACCGGCACCTTGAACTTCGCCATAAGCTGGGCCTTGGCGTCGTCGGGGCTGGCGGCGTTGCGGATGATCTTGATGACGGCGTCGATGTTGTCCTGAACGACGCAGAGGCCGTGGACGATGTGCAGGCGCTTCTCGGCGCGGTCGAGTTCGTAGCGTGTGCGGCGCACCACGACATCGCGGCGGTGGTTCAGGTAAAGCTGGATCATCTTCGGCAGGCTCAGGTAGCGCGGCCGACCATCCACGAGCGCGAGCATGATGATGCCGAACGTATTCTGCATCTGCGTGTGCTTGTAGAGGTTGTTGATGATGATCTCGGGAACTTCGCCCTTCTTCAACTCGATGACGATGCGCATGCCGTCGCGATCGCTCTCGTCGCGCAGGTCGCTGATGCCGGTGATCTTCTTGTCGCGGACGAGGTACGCGATTTCCTCGATGAGGCGTGACTTGTTGACCTGATAGGGAATCTCGCTGACAATGATGGCGTCGCGGCCACCCTTGAGCTGCTCGGTGCGCATGCGGGCGCGCATGACGACGCGGCCGCGGCCCGTGGAGTAGGCGTCGAGAATGCCCTTTCGGCCGTAGATATAGGCGCCGGTGGGGAAATCCGGACCCTTGATGTGCTTCATCAGGTCCGCCACGGTGACATCGGGCTTGTCGATCATCGCAATGCAGGCATCTATTGTCTCGCGCAGGTTATGCGGAGGAATATTGGTTGCCATACCGACGGCAATACCGCCACTGCCGTTGACCAGCAGGTTCGGGAATGCACTGGGTAAAACGCAGGGCTCATTGAGCGAACCATCGTAGTTTGGCTGGAAGTCGACGGTGTTCTTGTCGAGATCCTGAAGCAGCAGCTCCGCCATGCGGGAAAGACGCGATTCTGTGTATCGCATGGCCGCGGGCGGGTCGCCGTCCACGGAACCAAAGTTACCCTGGCCATCAATGAGCGGGTAGCGGAGCGAGAAATCCTGGGCCATGCGGACAAGGGTGTCGTAAATGGCCGCGTCGCCGTGGGGGTGGTAGTTACCCATGACGGCACCGACGCTCTTGGCACTTTTTTCGGTTTTGTGGGTCGGCCCGAAACCAAGGTCGTGCATCGCGTAGATGATGCGGCGGTGGACGGGCTTGAGGCCGTCGCGCACATCGGGGAGAGCTCGGCCCACGATTACGCTCATGGCGTAATCGATATACGAGCTCTTCATCTCATCGTCGATGTTCCTGGGTATGACCTGTTCGCGGGGATCGGGCATTGTTTCTCTCTATCTCTATCAGTTCAACGGGAAGTTGGCCCCGCCAATGGGGCCGTGGTTCCGAAGGTCCGGAACAAACACGTTATTAACATCATTTGGTAGTCTGTGAATCGGGCGAAACAAGGACTTTTTTCGGGTGTGAAAGCCGCGAAAAACGGGAGTTTTCGGTGTCGTGAAATTGGTCCCTGCCGACCGTCCCGACGGCCCTGATTGGGGGGGGGAGGGAGGGGGGAGGGGGAGCAATATCGAGTCCATTTGAGTTAAAGTCAATAATACCAATATTTTGAAGATTGAAAAACGCTGTTTTAATTGCTGCAAATGCGTGTTTAGAGCGGTCTAAATTGCAGAAATATGCTCCGAAAATGCTGGTTGTGGGAACCGGTACGGGGCTGTTCGTTTGGCTTGGGTATAGAGCGTTCATGACAAAGCGAGACTGGCACACCAAAAGTGGTTTGCCTATTCCCTTACAGCCGCTTAGAACCCCTTGGGGAATCATCGCAACGAGTGAACTCAGAGTGCACCATTATTCAGTATGGCGGGCTCGATCCATTTGGTTAGGGGCTATTCCGGCTAAAGCACCCAAAGGGAGATTCATGCAGGTTTGATGGCCCACTGGGCTGCACCTTCAGGCGCATTTCACTTTGACAAATGTTCCATACACCGCGCACCTGAACTCATGAAGGTAAAGCACCGTCGTTTCATAGGCATTTTCCCGATTTGCCTGTTGGCCACCATTGCATTTGCGGCTGTGGAATCGGGTACCACCGGGCGGGAAATCTACCTAACCGAGGGGGGCGCCTATTTTCTGGTCCTGGATCGCGATACCCAAGGGGCTTACACCCTCGCCAAGGGCGGAACTGACTCGCAGACAACAAAGTACTACACGGTAAGCGTCACCGGAACCCAGAAACTCCTCCACCTGACACTTGGAATGCCCGGAGGGTTCAAACTTGTCGAAAGTTTGGTTCTGCCATCCGGTGAACAGGACTGGTTCATTGCCAAAATTGAGGACTGCCCACCCGCATACAATATCAGAAAGTACAACTGGCGGGAGCTTTCTCCGCCGGTGCGCTACCTTCACCGATTGGACGATAACAACATTGTACGCTATTTCGAGGTGCTGGAGAACGTCCCGCGGCCGGACCACCAGAACTACCGCGCAACTCCTTCGCGCCATTTGTGGAACGACAATACGACAACAGCCCCACTCGTTGAAATTGCTTCGCAGATACTGGCCGCTCACCCGAAAGATCTTTGGGCCCGGGTCCTTTTTCTGGATGCAGCGGCCCGAAGCAATCGGGCTTTGCTCAAGGACAAGCTGTCAGAGTGGGGGGCTGACTTTCAAAGGTGCGGCGATTCGCTACTGCTTGCCTCATTTGCAAAAGCCCGGCGGGCCGCGAGGGCCCATGAACTTTCATTAAATGGACAGAATGGTTACGCCCTGCTCGACAACTATTGGGAATCTTCCGCCACGCTTGTCCAACGAATCCTCAACCTGACCAGGGCGCTTCAGCTACCGTCCGCTGAATTGGCCCCGACTGTGACCGAACCCTGGGACGAGGCACCCAGTTACCTCGATGTGCTAAACCTGGCCAAGGTTTCGCGAACCATTGCGAATCTTCTACTGTTTGATGATCGGCGTGACGAAGCGGGGAGAATCTTTGCCGCCAATTACCGGATCGGGCAGTGGTATTCGGGCGACTATAGCGTGCTTGCGCGCCTTATTGGCATCTCCCTGCGTGACATGGCCAGCGACGGGCTGATTCTGTTTGTGCTTAATGGCTGTGACAGCCACGAGGATTTTGCAACACTGTGGAGCCGGCTCGAGAATCTCAACCGGGTTGACCTGAAACAGCAAACGGAAGATTCCCCAGACTTTGAGATGACGAAGCTTCAATGTCTGCGGCAGACTGGTTTTATCTCGGAGTACGATTTTCGGAGAGACATTGCCGTAGCAAGATTCCAATTGGTACGCATGGTTACGGCCGCGAGGGACCACGTCGTCACGACCGGCAATTGGCCAGACTCAGAAAAGGAATTCGCACCACTTCTCCTCGATGGACCGCCGCGCGACCCATTCTCTTCCAACACTTTGCGGTTTCGGGCTGTGGCCGACTCATTTGTCTGCTACAGCGTTGGCCCTGACGGACGCGATGGCTGTGCGCAAATCTGCTATGATCCGACAAATGGCACCGTGAGCGACGGCGACATTATGACGACCATTCCCCGCGAGCGCAAATATCCGTTTCCCCGGTCCGGCGTTCGCGCCTCAACGGCGGAGGACGTACGCAAACAGTTCCCGAACGGGTTACCGCCAGACATTTTCGCCGCCAAAGATCGCAGCCTAAGCGTGACGAGTTCTCTCCCGATCATCATTTACAGCCAAGGTCCAATCTGCTGTCTGAACTGCGGACAAGGCGATTCGCTTCCGGGTGAACCCAACTACCGTCCGAAAGTTGAGTACGATCCAACGAACGGCACGGTTAGTGCGGGAGAGCTACTAATACACATCCCGCTGAAGTGAGCCTGGGGTCACAAATGGAATGCTTTCGTAGTCTGATTCCAACTTAGCCCTTTGGAACGACCTTGCCCATCAGGAAACATTGCAAATTACGAAACAATTCGTATTTTTGCGCTTGCAATTACGAAAGACATCGTACTACATGTCCCACTAAACTGTCTCGAAAGGACCTCCGCCCGTGACACCCACACCCAAGGTCAAACCTACCAACAGCGAACTGGAGATACTGCGAGTGCTATGGGATAGGGGGGCGAGCACGGTGGGGCAGGTGCACGAGGTCCTGGCGGCGAAGCGGGACATGGGATACACGACCGTGCTGAAGATGCTCCAGATCATGATGGAGAAGGGGCTGGTGAGCCGGGACGACTCGCGGCGTCAGCACATATATACCGCGGCGGCGGGCGAACAGAGTGTCCAGCGGCAGCTTATGCGCGATTTGCTGGACAAGGCCTTTGCGGGCTCGGCGGCCAACCTCGTGATGCATGCGCTTTCCGCCAAGAAGGCCACCCAACAGGAACTTCAGGAAATCCGTGAAATCCTCGACCGCCTCGAAGGAGAGTCCAAATGAATTCCGTGTTCTCACAGGAGATGATACTACTCGTTGGCTGGACCCTGGTGCATTTCCTCTGGCAGGGAGTCGCCGTGGCTGCGGTCGCGTCCGGATTGCTTTGGGTGGCGGCCCGGGGCTCTGCGAATCTCCGCTACCTGATCGCCTGCGCGGCCCTGGCCGTGATGGCGCTTTGCCCGCCCATCACTGCCATTTACATGAGTTCCCAAACTGCCGCTGCCATCCCAACGGAAGAGCACTTGAACCTTGATGCCCCGTCGCAACCGGCTCCGCTTTTCACCGACGCCGCCGCACCGGCCGTCAGCCAACCGAACTCGCCCGTTCCGCTTCCCACGGTCGCTGAGCCCGCGTGGACAATGGAGAAACTCCTCCCTGCATTGGTGATCTTGTGGATGGCAGGGATACTTGTTCTCTCCTGCCGTCTCGTTTTCGGGCTTGCCGGCATCCGGCGCGTTCGCGCCCATGGGGTGCAACCCGCAAACAGGGAATTGCTGGAACTTGTTTCCCGCCTTGCGAAACTCATGGCCGTTTCGCGCCCCGTTCAGCTTATGGTGTCCGGGCTGGCGCGGGTACCTGTTACCATTGGCGCACTCAAGCCCGTGATCCTGCTGCCGGCCAGCGCGCTCACCGGTTTGTCTCCCCGGGAAATCGAGCTTATCCTTGCCCATGAACTCGCCCACATCCGGCGGCACGATTATCTCGCCAACCTTCTCCAGTCGCTGGTCGAGACTGTTCTGTTCTACCATCCGGCAATCTGGTATGTGTCCCACGTCATGCGCATGGAGCGCGAACACTGCTGTGACGACATTGCCGTCACGGTTTGTTCAGGCGACAGTGTCTCCCTCGCGCGCGCCCTGGTCCGGCTGGAGGAATCCCGGCCCACTGGCGGTGTCTTCGCCATCTCCGCACGCGGCGGCAGCCTACTCCATCGCATCCAGCGCCTCGCCGGTTATCAGCACCAACCGGAGCGCTCATCTTTGAAATGGGCGGCCGGCCTGATCGCCCCGCTCGTGATCATTGGCGTGATTGTCATGGGCAGCCTAACCGGCCATGCGCAGGACGAGAGCAATAAACCCGGAGTGTCGGCAGGTGACCAACAAAACTCACCTGATTCAATGGAACATCATCAAGTTCCCGACGAAACAACAGCGCAAGCCACCAATGGCAACGGTGTGCTCCCGGCTGGATACAGCCTGTCGACCGACCCCAAAGGAAGAATGGAATACAGTTTTGACGACAACAACAATTTGGTGTCCGTGACCGCAAGTGGCGACGCCGTTCTTTCCAGTCCTAAAGGCATAACCTATGGGGAGAAAATAGTGATCAGCAACGGAAGGAACGGTCGGACCATGGCTGCGGTTCATGGAACCACCAGCATTCCGGCCCTAGTGGTCTTCCAATCGGAAAAACTGTCGACCCAATCCTCTGAGCTCCAGCGCGAACTGAGACCGGCCGTTGCTCAAGACTTTATTGAAAAAGGCCCCGTCGGCTCAGAATACTTAATAACTTTCGACGAATTTGACAGCCCCGCCGAATTCGAGGAGACCTCCGCTTCCCTTCAGGCCGAAGGGTTCGAGCCCATTCATCGCCTGCCCGGCGGAGCGATTGGCCTTGGCCCCTACAAGGATATCCATCAGGCTGCGGCCGTCCATGATAACGTGCGCAAGCAAGGCTACAAGAGAACTCGAGTACGCCCAATCCCCCCGGGCGAGCCGTTCGCCATCACCGCGGCTCAAACGATCCGCATTGACCCGTCGTTTATAATGACGACGGGCCCAGGCGGAGAAATCCGGTATAAGTTCGACGACGCAAAAGAGGTTGTTTCTGTCACCGCCACCGGGGATGTCGTTCTGTCATCCACCAAAGGTATTGTCCAGGGCGACAGCATTACAATCACCCCCAAGGATGGACGAATTACTACCAAAGACAAAGATGGGGGCGCAACTATTAGCCAAGACGACAATGCCACACGACTGTTCAAGGCTCTTCCCCCACTTGGCTTTAAAGGGAGCAATGGATTGGAATCCCCCCAACCCTTTGACAATACCTCCCGGATCATCCAGCGCGCAAGGAAGGCAAACGAGCTCTTCCAGAAGAGTGAAAACCCCGGCGGAGACACGAGCAGCAATCCGTTCATCAGCCCCCCAGTCAAACCGCCCTCGGGCCCTGTCGGCAAAACCCTTCCCCGGCTGCCCAGAACCGCCACCAAGCCCACCGCGCCGCTCTCCGACTCTGACTATTTCGTCGTCCTCGACGACCCCCTTGAACCCCACGATAACGAAGAACTCCGCGCCTCCCTTCGCAGGGACGGCTATACTCCCCTGCACCGGATGAAAAGTGGAGGAATAGCGCTCGGCCCATTCCAGGAGGAACAAACCGCAACCGCCGCTCTCGAGGAAATTATGGCCGCAGGCTACGCGAATGCCAAGACTGCCCAAGGGCTGACCAATGACATTACACTGGAAGCCCCCGTCAACCTTAGCGAGCTTCAGCCACCAACCAAGCTTGAGCCGCTGACCACGCCAAAGTCCTCGATGGCCGTTGTTAAGACCCTCAATGTCGATGGCGAACTGACATTCCGCGACCTCCGCATCCGAATCACCAGGATCAATGAGAACGATCCGAAGGACAAGAACGACGACTCCGTGGAAATGGTTGTTCGCGCTCCAAACATTAGCAAAGATCGCACAATATCGGAGTTTCGGAGTGAGTTTGTCGGGGATTACCAAATCAATGTTATCGCAGTCACGCCACAGACCGCCGAAAACAAAGCAATGGTTCAGCTCGAGGTTCGTTACAACCCATCAGAGGATACACACACTGACATTGGCAGGCAATCCGTTACCAGCATGTTGTCTCTAATGCAACAATCCCAATTCTGGGATTTGAAGGTGCAACTTGTCGGTCTTGAATTACCCAGGAAAGCTTCCACACCACGCGCGGCAAGCTTTTACATCGTTTCAAAAGCTGGGGAACACGACATTCGACTCTCTGTGGGAGAATCCACTGATTTCGCAGGATACAAGATGACCCTGCTGGATGTCCGGGACGCCCAAACCGCCAAAGCCCCATTGAAGATTGCAAGATTCACAATTAGGCATCTTCCGAGCAATGATGCGGTTCAGCAAAAGGACTCCGAAACTGGAGGGAGCACTAATGCTTCGATGCCCAGTACAACAGGGATGGGGACGCGAGGGACGGACAACACCGATCTCGAATCAGATGCCAGCCAACCGGTCCCGGCATCAATCACCAAGACCCTGAAAGTAGAAGGTGTGCTCTCCTTCCGAGACTTGCGAATTCGCGTGGTTAAAATCGATGGAAACGATCCCAAGAACAAAAACGATGACGCAGTTACATTAATTGTCCGCACTCCCACGACAAGCGAAGAACAAATCATTTCCGAGTTTCGCAGCGAGACCATCGGGGATTACGAGATTAACATCATCGAAGTCTCGCCGGGACAACCGGCGTCGGAAGGCACAGTCCGTCTGGAGGTTCGCTGGAATCCCGACCTTGAAACGGTCAATCAGGAAGGAGCAGCCGATAGAATGGTCCGCGCCCGCCAAGCGGCAGCCGCCGCCGAGGGAAAGCGACAGTATGGCGGCCCCTACTTCGTCCTTGTAGCCAGCAGCGTTTCAAAAGCCGAAGCCGCCAGCGTGACCCGACAGTTGGTGGATGATGGTTATTTGTACGTCTGGAGCATCGACGAAGACAACGGCCAGGTCAGTGTCATTGTGTGCAACTTTGCCACTGAGGCAGCCGCGGCCACACAGTTGGGAGCGTTGCGCAGCAAAGGTTACCAATTCGGCAGCGTTGGGTCAGGGAAGATCGTGCGCAAGTGGCCGACGGAAAACTACCCCTTCAAGGATCGGCAAATTGAGTAACTACTGAAACCACCACGCCAAAACAATAATCCCCCGCCGGTCATCAGTTACCGGCGGGGGATTTTTCATTTTATCCCTGCACTGAATGATTGAACCGAAAAGCGATCAGTTCAGGTCTGGGTCCTTGTAATACTTGGCACCGGTAACACTAACGCCAACAATGAGTCCCTCCTGCGTGAACTGGTAGAGGTGAACGCCGGGTGCAACCTGAATCGCCCCGCTGTAGGCGCCCCCTTCCTTCTTGGATTTCGCGGCCGCCATGACGTTGGCACCGATGGCCCAGCCCGAGTTTACAAATTCGCTCAAGGACGCGGGGCGCTCAAAAACGAAAACCGTGCGGAAACTGTTCGCACCGATACCAAGGCCAGGCTGCAACTCAACCATCCTCATGAAAGTTTGCTCGCCCGTGGCATTGTTGACCGCGAGGCCTTCGCCCTTGGCTCCGCCCAGTACGCCGAACTTGAAGCCAATATCGCTAAACACGGCGTAGCCCGCCGACTTGGCAACGGCCGCCCTGGCACTCGGGTTTGCCTTGTAGAGATGCTCAAGGGTCTGGTTCGTGACCTGGCGAACGTATACCCTTTGCTGGTCATTCTGTGAAGCGGTTTTGGGGGTCAGGGAGCAGGCCGCAAGCCCCAAACTCATTGCGACCAAGAGCGACTGCGTGAAGCGTTTCATCCTTGTATCCTTTTGATTTATTGCCCGCCGAAGCGGACGATTCTACGCCAACAACATTGAAGCAGATAACGATTTGCCCCCGTTGCCCGGACACTGTCCATGGGATTTTCCGCATGTGAAGTTGGAGCCCCAGGGCGACGGTGTGCTGGAGAAGGCGAGCAGCTGCCGGATATTGCTCAATGACAAATGCATTTGATGACCGTTTGGAGTTGCATGTGCCCGCCCCACGCCTGCCAATGGTGGTTTGAACATGCGGGCCCGCCACCTCATGCCTGCGTGAGACACCATTTCAATTATTGAAGGTGACATGATGGGCATGAAACAGTGGGGAATGCGCGCGTGCGCGCTAATGGTTACTTGTGGGGTGATGACAGGCGTAGCGCAGGCCGCCACCTACACGTCAGTTCAATACGGGGTTTGGGACAATCCGGCCACCTGGGGCGCGGCATCGTACCCCGGTCCCAATGACACGGCGATCATCAACAGCGAAGTCCACATTGAGGATCCCACGACGGTGCAGAACTTGACGGTGAATCCGGCTGGTCTGTTCGTCATGTCCGGTGACCTCGTCATCAATGGCGGCAACCTGACCGTAAATGGTGATATGTATGTCATTGGTAACGAAATCTCCTTCGTCAACGGCGCGGACCTGATTGTCAGCTCCCCCGCTGATTTCGATGCTTCCTACGGCTCGCTTCGGTTTGCCAGCGGTTCCTGCACCATGAGCGGCCCCGCCAGCCCGTCGCTTTCCATTGAAAACATGTACGTAGACACAGGCAGCACGCTCACCGTCAGCACCATTGACTGGGTCATCGAGAGTTATCTTTACCCGGCTGGCGCGATCCTTGGCAAATCCCCCCGCTACGGCGCGGTTGGGGAATTGGACTACGTGGCCGGCGGCAACTACATCGTGGGCGCCGAGTGGACACCCGGTATGGTGGATCCGCCACTGACGTATATCGACAACAACACCAGTGTGGCTTTCAGTGTGCCGGACGGCGTTTACGATTGTTACGGGGTCATCATCTATGCTGGGTCAACGCTTTCCCTGGGATCGAGTGACCTGGATGCCATGTTTTTCGGTTTGGTGAATTACGGTACCTTCAATCAGGGGGCTCGGCGCGTGCGCATCCACGATACGGGTAACCTGAACAATTACGGCACCTACAATTATGGCACGGGAACTGTGCTGTTTCAGGACAACAGCTGGGCGCAGGGGCAGATGGACGGTGACGTTATAGTCTATGACCTTGTCGTGGACGGCAATCTGGCGCGAAGCTTTGGCACTCTGACCATTGTGCACAGTGCCACCGTCAAGAACCCCGATGGTTTCCTGCAGTGCGACACGCCAGCGTACTATCAACCGGGAGCCAAGCTGACGTTTGAGAATTTCACGGGCAATGATCACGGGTCGGATTGGGCAACGGATCGCCCCACCACATCGCTCGGGGCCCCGACGGAGGTGCGCTTCACCAGCAGTTCGCTGACCACTTACAGCGATCCCACACTGGTTTGCGATCGCCTGTACATTGATTCCAGTTCCACGCTTAACATCGACGAGGGGTATCTTTACATCAATGAGTTGCTGGAGGTAGCCCCCGGCGGGAACATCATCACCGGCTTTTTTGGTGGTTACCAATTGCCACCCTATGTGACCTACGGCCTGCTGATCAATGGTCTCGGAAGCTACAGCTTTCCCCATACCAATGTTACGATGAACTTCACCGCGATTCCGCCGGGAGGTTGCGGAGTGTCGGTGGGAATGAACCCCGTCAGCTATCCGGGCGCCCCCGCAGGAATCCAAACGGGCAAATGGTGGAACATCGTAACCTCGGGAGCCTGCACGGCAAATATCACCCTCCCAACGACACATCTTGGATTTGGTTCCAACCCCTATGTGTGCCACTACAATACCGGCTCGGGCACATGGGACTATGGCCGCACCTCCTCGACTTTCACCACTGTGACGCGCAACGGCGTCAGCACATTTTCCCCGTTTGCGGCGGGAGACCAGAATCTTGGGCCCGTGCCCGTTTCCGTCAGCGCGTTTGACGCGGAATAGGTTTATCGCATAGATTCCTGGGCCCCGGCTATGTTTTTCCATGACACAGCCGGGGCTCATCCTTCGGGAATTGAACGCAGGGGACGAAGCGGCCTTCCTTGAAGGTTGGCGGGAATGGGAGGGCGAGGATCTGACCTGGTACGCCTTCGATTGGAAACCGGGCATGCCCTTTGCCGAATACCTGGAACGGCTGCGGAAGAACTCGTTGGGGATTGATCTGCCGGAGGATCACGTCGCATCCACCATGCTTTACGGTTTTGTAGACGGCGCGATTGTGGGGCGCGTGAGCATACGGCATCGCCTGACTGAGACGCTCCTCCAGCGAGGCGGCCACATGGGCTATGCGGTGGCGCCACGATTCAGGCGACAGGGTTACGCCTTCGAGATGGCCAGGCTGGCCATTCCCATTTGCCGGAACCTTGGTCTTGAACGCATTCTCGTGACTTGCACCGACGCCAATGAACCGTCATGGCGAATCATCGAGCGGTTGGGGGGAACTTTGGAAAACAAGGCGTGGTGCGAACTCCATAACGAGGTCATTCGGCGGTACTGGATTGATCTGGGCTGACGAGTATGGTGTGCCGACCAGGGTTTGCGAAGGGAAACTGGTTTAGAAAACTGGCTACCGCATGCAGCAATCGCAGGCAACGAAACTTGTTGCCCGCAAGACGCAGTCGGCCGATAGGACAACTCATAATGCCCTTCGATTTGCCATGCCGTGCATTGGATGCGCCGCGATGAAGATTTTTGATTGGTTGCGCGGTACGCGGCCTGCCAGCCGATTGACCATCCTTGAGCCGGGCACGTTTACGTTCGAGCAGGGTTCTGAAATGCCTGAGCGCCTGACCGCGGCCTTCGGGGAACTGTCGCAGCTCACAGCCCTGAACCTTGGAGCTGGCTGGGGCGAAAGCTACATGGGGAGGCAAACGCTCAGCCTGCCCTGGAAGCGCCTGATTTCCGTCGAGGCGTTTGAGCCCTATATCGAAAAACTGGCTGTGCAACCCTGCCGGGCGGCCTCCCATGAGATTGTTCATTCCAGAATTGAAGATTACATTGCGGACCAAAGCGCACCTGTGGCCGATGTTGCCCTGCTGATCGACGTCATTGAGCATTTTTCGAAACCGGCTGCGCTGCAGATTCTCGCGCGACTTGGGAAGGTTGTGTCAAAAGGAATTGTGATCTTTCTGCCCATTGGACATTTTGAGCAGGATGAGTACGACGGCAACGAGATGCAGCGCCATCTGTCCGAGTGGAGCGGCGAGGAACTTGCCGGCCTGGGGTACGACACAGTGGTCTACCCGAAATTCCATGGGCAGGTCTCCCCTCCTCCAGACGCTGCGTGGGCCATCAAGCGGCTGGCGGGCTCACGATGACAACGCGGGCCAAGCCACCCAAGTCGCCGAGGCAACGCAACCGGGGGCCGCTGCTGAGGCGGGTGCCATCGCTGGCGGCCCTGATGTTTGTCGTGATAGTCCTGCTGGTTCTTTACCTGTCGGTTTGGGTGCTGCTGCGCCAGTTTGAGACCTCCAAGGAGCGGGACGTCTCGGAGCGGCTGGAACTTGTGGCAAGGATGATTTCCAAGGACCTCCTGCAGGGCGGGCCCACGTTCATCCTCGTCGCGCTGAAAGATCTAAGCGCCGAGGAAATGACGCAGCGTCTTCAGGCCTTTGCGGACACTTCCACCTATGACCAGTTGGCCAGTCTGCTGAACCGCCGCCAGCGGGATTTCAAGCTGGCGCAGGTGGCGGTTTTGACCACGAATTCCCTGGTGGTCGCCGACGGAAGTTTCACCACCCCACCGGGCGATCCCTATGTGTACAGGGACATTGATGCCGACTGTATCGCGAAGGCACGAGCCAACTTAACAGGCGAATCGCGACTCTATTACATCTACGACGAACCCTACAAGCGCGTGTACCTGCCCCTCTACAAGGAAAACGAGATTGCCGGCATACTGCAGGTTTCCGTGAGCCCGGACTACATCGGAGCCATCACGGAGATGCGAAGGCGCGTGCTGTTTAACTCCCTGCTGGTTTCAGCGCTGCTGGTGCTGATCGGGGTTTCCATCTGGCGAATGTTCCAGCACATGATCCAGGCGGAGCGCTCGGCGCTGCAGGGCGCCCGGGTGGAGGCCATGGGCGCGCTGGCAGGCGGGGTGGCCCACGAGCTGCGTAACCCGCTCATGATCATCCGCGCGCTTTCAGAGGAAATCGCATCCGAGCAAAGGCCCGATTCGCAATCGGCAAGAAACGCCAATGAGATTATTGGGGAGATCGAGCGCCTCAACGAAATGGTGACGCAATTCCTGTCGCTCTCGCGCCCGGCGGAGGGCGCCCGGATTGACGAGGTGAGCGTCAACGACTCCATCGCAAGAGTCGTGGCCCTCATGCGCAAGGGCGCGCCGGACGGAGTCTCATTTGTGGATGAATTGCCCCTGGAACAACTGTACCTGCAGGCCGACGAGCGGGCGCTCCGCCAAGTGCTGATCAACCTGCTCATCAATGCCCGCGACGCGCTAAAGAACGGGCGGGGGGAAGTCCGCGTAACTCTGCGGGAGCGGCGCGGCATGGCCGAAATCCATGTGGTGGACAATGGACATGGCATCAGCCCCAAGGCACTGGCGCGGGCTTTCGAGCCCTTCTTCACCACCAAGTCCGCCGGCACAGGCCTCGGCCTGGCCATCAGCCGCGGGATTGTGGAGAACATGGGCGGCACCATTGAGATCACCAGCACGCCGGGGCGTGGAACGGACGTGGAAATCCGGCTGCCATTGACCGCCGATCAGGCGACCTGAGCAACCGACACGTAAATCCGCAGTTGCCTTTGGCATTCCCGCACCAACCATGCGGGCATGATCAACCTTCTGGCCCTGGGTACCAGCACTGTGCGCATCAGCATGCCCTATGCTGCGGGTGCGCTCGGCGGGACACTGAGCGAGCGGGGCGGCGTGGTGAACATTGCGCTCGAGGGATTGATGCTGTCCGGGGCGTTCACGTTTGCCACGACGAGCTGGTGGATCCAGAAACACTGGGGCGCGGACTGGGTTGCCTACGCGCCAACTCTTGGCCTTTTGGCGGCTGTCAGCGTTGGCGTGTTGCTATCATTGCTTCACGCGCTGGCCACCGTGACATTCAAGGCGGACAATATTATTTCCGGCCTGGCCATTAATATCTTCAGTCTCGGGGCCACCAATTTTCTGCTGAAATGGTTTTTCAATTCATCGAGCAATTCAGAGCGCTGCCCCAGCTTCAGCAACTGGACGGTTTTCTCATCGCCGGATCCCAAAAGCCCCTGGCTGGCCCTCAACCAGATTTGTCATCCGCTAATCCTGCTGACGCTGGTGATGTTTGTTGCGTCCAATATTTTGTTGTTTCGCACGCGCTTTGGCCTGCGCCTGCGCAGCGTGGGCGAGAATCCCCAGGCTGCGGATTCGCTGGGTGTGAATGTGTCGTTTTACCGCTACATGGGCGTGCTGCTGGGCGGCGCGTGCGCCAGCGTGGGAGGCGTGTGGCTGGCGTCGGACCAGGGGCTTTTTTCCAGCAACATGACCAATGGTCGCGGCTATATTGCGCTGGCGGCCATGATCATCGGGAAATGGAAACCCTGGGGTGCCGCGGTGGCTTGCTTGATTTTTGGCTTTGCGGACGCAGTGCAGAACCGGATGCAGATTTTTCGCCAGACGCTTTCCGGAGGCGACCTTGCAAACCTGCCGTGGCTCGATCGAATTGCGGCGGAAACGCCGACGCAACTCATCCAGGCGTTCCCCTATATTGTCACAATCATCGTGATCGCGGGGCTCATCGGGCGCTCGACGCCGCCGGCGGCCGACGGCATTCCCTATGAGAAAGAACGGGGTTAGCCCCGAAGTGATGGGCCAGCGATTCTCACGCGTTTCCGGGTGAAGGCATTGTCGCGCATCCGCCCCTATCTCATTTCGATCCTTCTGACGGCTCTCTTTTACGCGCCACTTTTCAAGCCCGGGAACTCATTCCTGATGGGCGACTACTTCGATTATTACATGCCGGTTCGTTACCACGCGAACAAGGCGCTTCAGGAAGGTCGGCTGCCAGAATTCACTAATGCACTTTACGGCGGCATGCCGTTCCTGTCAGACCCAGAGACGGCTGTGTTCTATCCGCCACACCTCCTGTTTGCGTGGATCAGCAGGGAGACGTCGGATCGCGGGGCCATGGATGCACTGGTTATGGCCCACCTGTTTCTCCTGGCGCTGGGCGCCACTTTTCTCGGGCGATCACTGGGATTGGGGGAGGCGGGTGCCGTCACTTTTGCCATGGTGGCCGCGTTTAACGGCTTCATGGTGCGACACCTTGGGCATATAGGAATCTTCGAGCCGCTTACAATGGGATTGTGGGCATTGGGGGCAATGGCGCGGGCCGTGAGGCACACAGACATTCGCTGGGCGGCTGGATCCGGATTATTGTTCGCATGCGCGCTGCTGGGCGGGCACCCACAGGCCGGGTTCATGCTCTGCCTGGCCGCGGCAGCAGGCGGCGCAGCCATGGCGATTCAATCGGCCCGTTCACAGCGGTCCTGGGCATTGTTGTGGAAGCTCGCTGGAATCGGGCTGCTGATTGCGTTCCTTGCCGGCGCAGGCGCGGCCATTCAACTCATCCCCACCATCCAATTCCTTGACCTCAGCACCCGACGAGCACTCCCGTTGAGCCAAGCACTGAGTTTCCCGCTCCCATTGCGCGCATTGCCGGGGCTGGTCTTTCCGGGTCTGTTCGAGCCGCTTCCCTGGCGACTTCCCGACGGGCATTGGTGGTCCTTTGCCAGTCCGAACTGGTGCTTCATTGGCGCATGGGAGTATATGTACCCAGTTGGACTGATGACTTTCGCTCTGGCCGCGGTTGGCGCGCTGGCCAACTGGCGAAGCGGTCTTGTGCGCTGGTTGGCGGCGGGTTCGTTGGTTGTCGTGCTACTGGCGCTGGGTGAGCGGGGTCTGATCTACCCGATCCTCTATGATCGGTTTGATTTTATCCGGCAGATGCGGATTCCCGCACGCCTGCTGTGGCTTGCCATTACGGCGTGGGGATTGCTGGCTGGCCTTGGCATGGATTCTCTATGCGGCCGGGGTGACCCTGCACGGGCGCGCCGCGCAGCATTATGGACAGCGACGGCCATCGCCGGTATCCTGCTGATGGGCGACGTGGTTATCGGCTTCGCCCACGCCTATTATGGCGACTGGTATCGCGCGTTCCATAAATTATTTGTATCCGACCCTTTCTTCCAGCCCGGTGTGACGCGCGGAATCAATGAGCTTGTGGCGGACATCGGCCAGCAGATCGCGCTGGCCCACCTCATCGCACTGCTTTGCATTGGGTTGCTTGTCTGCGCCAGTCGTCTCGGGCCGGCCCGGTGGATTGGGGCCATGGCCGGCCTGCTGCTCTTCGGGGAACTTTGCCTGCATGGTTTTCACAAGAACATTGCCCCCATTGACCCGGCGAATCGGAGCGTTGTGGCTCCCTTCCTTCGCGCGTTGAATGGAACGGAAGTGGGCGGCCGGGTTCTCTACGCCGAGGCGGGCCCGTGGGAAATCAACACGGCTCTCGCCACGCCATACAGTTTTGCGGGAGGTTATGGGTCCATCCACTTCCCGTGGATGGAGGAACTCCTGCCGGAGACCATGCACTTTGGAAACGGACGCCAGGAAAAACTGCTCGACCTGTGGAATGTCTCCCATGTCGTCTTCCGCTCCAACCGAAAGTCCATCCCGCTGGATGGGCAGGTCACCCACCTGCCGGATTATCAATGGATAGAACTGGGGAGTGGCGACCATTTCCTGCCGGAGAAGGCCGAATGGCCACTGCAACCGTCCTTGGAGGCGAAACGAATCCGCACTTTCACATTTGCCACCGGTGCCCTGGCGCTGCCGGACGGGTATCCCATGGCCAGCGTTGTGGCCTACGGCCCGGCGGGCGATGTGGTGTCGAGCCAGCCGCTGCGGCTTGGCCTGGAAACCGCCGAGGGAGGCTATGGTGACCCATTGCGCGCCAAGGGGGCCGGCCATCGCAAGTTGCCCGCCGCGTTCCGCCCGGATATCAAACCCGTAACCGGAGTGTTTGAACCACCGAACCCGGAAGTATACATGGGAACATTTGACTTCCCGTCGTCGGCCAGCGTGGCACGAATCGCCGTCGAGGCAACCGGAGCTCCCGGCCTCCGGCTGGGCCTGACCCACATCCTCGTGGAATCTTCGCAAGGGAGAAAGAGTTTATCAGGAATCCAGGGCCTGGGATATACGCAAACCAAATCCGGCTACGAAGGATGGCGTGTGATGAAACGGCCGTATACGCCCGCATACGCGCGGTTGGTTCCGACAGCACTCATCTCCGATTATCAGAAATCGGCTGAAGTTCGAAGACAACTACTGGCGGAAGACTTCGAGGCATCCCGCACAGTCATCTTGAAGGAAACGGAAAAGCTGCGGGGAAAACTCTCGGAGTTTAATGCGGCCGACCCCGCAAGGTTCGAGGGAAGTGTCCAGACACGCACCGTGGAGAACGGGGATGTTTCCATTCGGACCAAATCCAATCAACCTGGATGGCTGGTCGTCTCACTCACCCACTATCCCGGATGGATGGGGTTTGTGGATGGCACCCCGAAACCTGTCTACTGGGCCAACGGACTCCAGTTGGCCATGGCTGTTCCCGCAGGGGAACACGAGATCCGAATGGTTTTCGCAACCCCGGGTCTTGCGGTGGGTGCGTGTCTATCGGCGGTGGCATGGTTCTGGGGAATTGTCCTTCTGCTGCGCCGCAGGAAGACGGACGCAAACCCGGTTGGAGCTAACTAGTCCCTGTAAAGCTCCCAATCCTCCACCGCGGCGGGATTAAATGCCGCAAGCATGTTTGCGGCGCCGGCGTCGTTGGCGGTCAGGGTTCCCAGCGCAAAGTTATCCTCCACCGTCCGGAGCAGGTTGTAATGGTTGTAGTTGTTCGATATGGTGTGGCCCGGCTTGGCAAGGGCCGAAACGGCGACGCAATAGATGACATTCCCGCCGGTGCCATCATCCTCATCAAATGTGACAATGATCGCGCCATCCGTATAATACTTGGAGCTTAGCATGTCCTGAAAGAACGTAAATCCACCGCCGGGCTTTAGCCAGGAGTTAAACTGGGCAACCCCGCAGTCGTGGCCGTCATTGCACATATTCGGTGTGACCATGACCAGCGGCGGCGGATTGGTGCCCATGAGCTCCGAATAAGTCGCCGGGGTGGCACCGTTGAAACTGCGAATCTTGGCCATGCGGGGCGGATCGCCTGAGATGCTCGTAAATCCGGCAAAAAAATCATGTTTGGCCATATACAATGCGGTGTCCACGCAGGCGGTGGTCATGCTCTCCTCGTACTCCCGCCAGTCCACACCCTTGGCTTCCAGCAGGTCCACGAGGTTCGTGTTGGTCAGGCTGACGCAACCCACGTTGGCAGTGACGGCGAGTGTGCCACAGGCAAAGCCGACGTAATTAGGCTGGGACGGGTGGGTAAGGCCGTGGTAGTTTGAGAATTGCGAATACGAGGCTGCCAGGGCGGCCAGATAGGGCTGGGCAAGGGTCGCCGTCAGCCCTTTGTTCTCTCCCCACACTATCATGATGTGATTGAGGGGCGCAGCCCCGGAATTACGAAGGCTTGCGCAAAGGAGGAGGAGTGGCAATATCACGCGCCGCATTAATACGGTTCTCATTTGCTCCCTTATAGTATGGGTCTTTTTGCGCGCGGCGTCATGGGGGTTGGGCAAACTGCCATTGGCAGCCTATCCACTTAGTGCTTCATGGCAGGTGGCCTGAAGGCCCCGAGCATGTTTGTGGCCGCGGCATCATTTTCCGTCAGGGTGCCCAGGTCGAAATTGTCCTCCACGGTGCGCAAGAGGCTGTAGTGATTAAACTTCTTCTTAATGATCTGGCCGGGTTTGCTGAGCGAGGAAACGCCCACGCAATAGACAATGTTCTCGCCTGGGCCCTCGTTTTCGTCGAACGTGATGAAAATCGCGCCGTCTGTAAAATACTTGGATTTCAGCATGTCCTGAAAGAAGGTAAATCCGCTGCCCGGGCGAAGCCATGCGTCGAACTGCCCGCCACCGCAATCATGGCCGTCGTTGCACATGTTTGGGGTCACAAGGACCACCGGGGGCGGATTCGGCCCCATAAGTTCGGCATAGGTTTCCGGCTTGGCTCCGCTAAAGCCGCGAATTTTTGCAAGGCGCTTCGGGTCTCCGGAAACGCTGGTGAAGCCGGCAACGAAGTCGTGCTTTGATTTGTAAACCTCGTTGTCCAGGCAGGCGGTGGTCATTCCCTCCTCGTACTCGCGCCAATCCACGCCTTTTGCCTCCAGCAGATCCACCAGGTTCTTGTTGGGCAAATTGCCGCACCCGGAATTGCCGAGAATCGCCAACTCCCCGCACGCAAAGGCAATGTAGTTGGGTTGCGAGGGATGAATCAGCCCGTGATAATTGGTGAACTGCGTGTAGGAGGTGGCCAAGGCTCCGAGGTAGGGTTGCGCAAGCGTCTTATCGACCGCCTTGTTCTCCCCCCAGATAATCATGATGTGATTGAGAGGCCCTGCCGCCCGGCCGCACGTCGCGGCCAGAAGCATGAGTAGCGCGCCGCCCAACCGGCACCAGGAGGCCGGAAAACTCCACTGTGTGGTCACGAATATGTCCTGAATCTGCCGAACTGACTACCGGCAAGAGAATGAGCGGGGGGATTTACTGCGATTTCTAATTAGCACACTACGTGCCGGACTGGGGAATATCGCCGGTCACGCTTGGGGGGATGTTCTGTCGGCGCTGTTCCTGGTTTAGGGTGCGGTAATCATACTGGCGAATCTGCCCCTTCACGCCACTGTTGGAGGAACTGCATCCCGGCAGGCAAAGCCCGGTCAATGCAATCAGTGTTGTCATGAACAACATTGCGCCTTTTCTCATTCCCGCGTAAATCTCCCTTAAAGTGGAAACACACTGTATGTGCAGCCCGTAAGGTACACTTGCCGTGCCAGAACCATCAATGGCAAGTCATTATAGGTAGGGCTTCAAACACTTGGCCACCCTGACGGCGATATGCTTATATCCCCGCTGATTGGGGTGGGCATGGTCGGCCATCAGCCATGGGAATCCCCAGACCCCGTCCAATAGCAGCGGCACACAGGGGCAACCTGTCCGCCTCGCCAGGGACCGTGTGGGAGCATCAAGGTCCAATTTGTAGAGCCAGGAACCCCGCAGACCGAGTAGAACGACCATCGCGCCCGCCCGCTGCAATTGCCCGATGAGCTCCTCAATATCGCCGATGGTTTCGGCGATGGACCGGCCGCGTATCAAATCATTGCCCCCGAAGCACAGGAGGACGATTCCCGGATTCAGTGGCAGAATGTCCCTTTCAAGGCGCGCCAGACCATCGCGGGTCGTTTCGCCGCGGACTCCACGATTGATGACCTCGCGCCCAATGATTTGCGCCAACTGCCCGGGATATCCCAACCCCTCCGGGGCGCCGACGCCCTGGGTCAGGCTGTCGCCGAAGGCAACAACGGCGCGGCCGGATTTGGCCGCATCGGCATTAACCACCGGGTAATCCGTCGGCTCCTCAAGTTTCGCCCCCCGATATACACCCCGTGCGCGACCGTAAATCTCCAGTGCGAACATGAAGAGTATCCAGCCTGCCCGCTTTATTGCGCGCCTCAGGGAACCCAACGGGGACATGGGGCCTTCAGGAGGACCTCAGATCAGGCGACAAATGCCGTGGCTTCTAGGGTGGAAAGGTCTGCGTCCAGCTTCTCCCGCTCGATGAAGTGCTCGGCCCGCGTCGCGACGTTGGCCTCAAACAGCGTCAGCTCAAATGTTTCCTGAAACAAATCGGCAAACAGGACGGCGGCCTTCTGGGTATGGGAGGAGAAGTAGACCTCCCGGGATTCGTAGTTCCATGCCATTTCGAACAGGGCCGTCTGGGCGCTGACCGACGCCAGCATCTGCTCCTTCACCATTTCCTTCACCTTGAAGGATTCTTCCCGCGACATTTTCTTTCCGCGGCGTTCCCGAAGCGCAGCCTTCATGGCCTCGCTGAGGCGGGCCTTGAAAATGGCACTCGACAAATTCTTCCGATCGCGGCGCAGGCCGAGAAGGATGTGCTTTCCGTAGAGCATCTTCTCGAGGGTCATGTGCGCATCCAGCGGATTGAGGATGTTCACCCATCCCACAGATTCCTCGGGATTGACCTTCGGATTGATTTCCCGAAACGCGAACTTGGGCAACCTCTGCGCCAGGGTTTCCTGAAAGTTCTTCGGCAGCGTTCCATCCACGCGGAACAGTTTGTAGGTCACCGACCCATTTATGAATCCCAAGACAATATCCTTTCAATAGTGGCACAGACACTCTTGTCCGTGCAATTCACGCCTCCAGGCACAACCGATGGTGATTGAATGCAGAAAGAAGCACGGACAGGAGTGTCCGCACCATGCTCCTTACTCTGCGGAAAGCTGCTTGTCGGCGAGAACGAACTTGCCATCCTTCACCACGGCGACCTGGACCGGCTTCCTGCAGTCTCCTTCGCTGTCAAAGTAGGTCTTGCCCGTCAGGCCATCATACGCTGATGCCACGGAATTGACCGACTTCATGTAATTGTGTATGGCTTCGCGGGAGGCGCCTTTCTCCTTGATGGCCTTCACAATAAGCATGAGGGCGTCGTAGCTCTGGGCGGCCCAGGCATCGGGCTCCTTGTTGTGCATCTTCTTGAAGTCGTCGTAGAACTTCTTCGAGCGCTCGTTCTTCTGGTCAAACAGGTAGGGGCTCGTCACAAAGGTGCCTTCGGCGGCCTTGCCGCCCAGCTCCATGTAGGCGGGCGAGAAAACACCATCGCCGCCGATAAGCTGCGTCTTGATGCCCAGTTCCCTGGCCTGCTTGGCAATGACCGCAGCCTGGTTGTAAAGACCGGCAATCAGGATAATTTCAGGATTTGAGGCACGCACGGTCTCGAGCTGCGAGCGAAAGTCATTGTTGTCCTTCGAGTAGGCGGTCTCGCTCACGATGTCGAGTTTCAGCTCGGCAGCCTTCTTCTTGTAGCTCTCCTTCAGGCCAGTACCGTAGTCATCGTTGTCGTAAAGAATCGCGACCTTCTTGAGCCCCAGGACCTTTCCGGTGTAGGTGGCAAGCGACTGCCCCTGAAAATCATCGGTGAAAATGTTCCGGAAGGCGTAATCGCTGTCCTTGGTGACCGTGACGTTTGTGGACGCCGGGGAAAACATGACCATCTTTGCCTCGCTGTAGGCACCCTTGCCAGCCAGCGAGCAGGAGCTGTTAAAATGGCCGACAACCGCGAGAACCTTCGGATTGCTCGCAAGACGCGTGGAAACCGTCTGAGCGTCGGCAGGGTTCCCGGCATCGTCCTCGACCTTCAGCTCGAGCGGGCGGCCATTGATGCCGCCGGCGGCGTTGATCTCGGCCTTGGCAAGCGCCACACCCAACCCAATTTGGGTCCCGAATTCGGCGCTGTTACCTGTCATGGGGGCCGCAATCCCAATCACGATGGGGTCGCCCTTGGGCGCAGCTTTCTCCTGGGCCTGCGAGATGCCCGCCAGCGAGGCAAATGCCCCGAAAGCACAGAAGGCCCGGCTAAATACGTTGGTTTGTACGGTCATGTTTCTCATTCCTTTCCAAAGTCGGCAAATGGAACACCGCGCAACATTTGCGTGTCAACAGGTGACACCGGTTCAGAAGCACGCCGCAATGAAGGCAATCCTTGCAAGGTGGGATTTTCCCCGGTTAGCCATCAGATCACCTTTGGAAAAATGTCATCATTACTTGTCATAAAAGGACCCAATTTAGGGGTTCGCTACGAGATCGGCGACAGGGCCCGGATTGGCCGGGGCGAGGACACTGACATCCAGGTTGCCGACCCAAACGTCTCAAGGCACCATGCGGAAATTGTCCGAAACCGTATGGCCTACACCATCATCGATACCGGGTCAAAGAACGGGGTGCAGGTTAACGGCGAGTGGACGAAGGAAAAGCTCCTTCTGCGCAACGACGAAATTCAGATTGGGAACACGGTATTCCTGTTCAACTCCGACCTGAACATTCGCAACGCACGCTTTTCGAACAATAGTGTCTACTTGTACCCTGCAGAAAATGCCACGGTCGAGATTGCCCGCAAGCAAAGCCAACTGTCAACGCTGACGGGTCCAGACAGACAATCCGTTGACTTTCTACTGCGGTTTTCAGAGCTTTTCGCAGGGGAACCCGCACCCCTTTCGCAAACAGCCAATCGCCTGATGTCGCAGGTGATGGAATTGCTCCTTGCCGATGGTGCCCTGCTGCTACTACGGGATTCAATCAGCGGGGAAATGTTGCCGATTGTGGCTCTTCCGCCCGATGTGCCTGCACGCATTAACCGCCAGCTGCTTGCCACCGTGGCCGAGGACAGGAACGCTTTGCTCCTTTCCGAGCGGACCCCCGATCTGGCGACTGCCGAGCCCGTTAACATGGGCCAACCGCAAGTCTCCCCCAAGCAGGGGGAGCCGGTTGGGACGCTGGCCGATGAAACCAATCCCGCATGGAATGAGACAACTGGTTCGGCCCAACCGGACAGTCCGGTTTTGGACGAATACGTGGCAAATCCGGCCTACCACTCCACTTTGTGCGCCCCCCTGGTCCAGGATGACCAAACCATTGGGATCATGCTCGTCGAGAAGAAGTCCAAGGATTTCTTTTCACTGCGCGATTTGGGCCTGCTGCAGGCCGTGGCGCGAATGGCGACTGGCACACTGCAGGCCGCGCAGGTGCTGGACCGCCTGTCCGGTGCCGAAACGGCAACCGTCGAAGAAAAGATCATTCCGTCGCGCAATACACGGGTTCAGGAGATCTTTGTGGCAGCTGCGCGCGCGGCCCTGGGGGATTCCCCCATGTTGATTTTGGGCGAGGGGGGAACGGGCAAGGAGGTGCTCGCGCGTCACATCCATGAGTCCAGTGGACGGGGCAACGGGCCGTTCATCACGGTAAATTGCGCCGCGGTCCTGCCTGCGCTGATGGACATAGAATTATTTGGGTACGAAAGAGGCGCTTTTAGCGGTGCAACCAAGACAACCCTCGGGCGCATTGAGAGGGCCGAGGCGGGGACGCTGTTCCTCGACGATATATCCGAGATGGAGTTTGCCGTGCAGGCCAAGCTTCTGCGTTTCATCCAGGAGCGGGTCTTTTATCGGGTCGGGGGATTGCGGGCCATTAACGCGAACGCCCGAATAGTGGCCGCGTCCAGCGTGGATCTGCCGGCGGCAGTGGCAGAGGGCAAGTTTCGCGAGGACCTTCTGGCCCGACTGGGGGCAGTGACATTTCAACTGCCGCCCCTAAGGGAACGCAGGGAGGATGTCGCGGCCCTCACAGACGCCTTCATCCAAAAGCATTCACAAAGAATGGGCAAGAAGATCCTGGGGGCAAATGATGCTGCGATCTCCATGCTCCAGAATGCGGATTGGCCGGGCAATATTCGCGAACTGGACAATGCGGTTGAGCGCGCAGTCCTGCTGTCACGCAACAGAATCCTTGCCGTATCGGACTTCTCACGCATCGAATTTCGGGGGCGGCGCCAAATCGGCGACGACTCGAAGTCCAGCACAGGAGTTCGGCGCCTTGAGGAAATTGAGCGCAGTTACATTGAGGCCGCGCTGCGTGAGTACAACTGGAACCAGGTAAAAGCCGCGGAAGCCCTTGGTATCCATCGCAATACTCTCCGAAACAAGATCGCCGAATATGGCTTGGATTCCGACAGGGAACGCTAGGCTTGAGGCTTAGTGGTTTTCCGCGGGTTCGCCGCTCCCCGTCGTTGGAAAGACCACACCCGTCACAGTACCCGAACTTCCCGCCGGCAGCGTTTGCACATTGCCCGCCGGGGGCGGCGCGGTTGTTGGGGCGTTGGCCGGGGCTGGCTGCGGCGGCGCAGGGGCCGCGGCACCGGTGGCTCTCAGCTTCACCACTTCTTCCTCGATCTTCCGCAGCGTAAGCGATGAAGTTGACGCGCTGTCACCCAGTCCCCCCGTAGTCAGCTTGTCCGCATCAACACCTTGTTCCCGCAGTTTATCCTTCAGGGACTTTGCTTCCTCGGGTGTGCCCTTCGCGGCGGCGTATACATAGAGCCCCGCCAGCGCCGACAGGTTCTTCGGATCAACCGCCTCAATCTTGCGTAATTCCCGACGGAAATTGTCCCAATCCCCGAGATCCAGGTAGGACTGAGCCAGCTCCTTGCGTACATTCAGGTTTGTAATGGCGAGCGACGCCGCATTCTTCAGGAACTCATTCTTCTCCTTCGCCATCTTCTGGGAATCGTAGAAGGCAAGCAACAGGCCAAGCACCGTCTGGTTGTCCGGATCTTCCTCGTACATGAGCTTGTAAACGGGTTCCGCCTCGCGGGGATTCCCAGTCTGGTTCGCGAGGTCTATCAGGCGCTGCTGGGCGACCGGATACCATTCCTTCTTGTCCTGCTGGAACTCGGAAAGAACGGGATTGTAATTTATGACGTTCCAATAATACTCTTTGATCTTATTGCGAACCGCAAGGGCCTCCGCCTGCTTGCCAGCTTCGTCGTAGGCCTTGGCGAGTTCCTCCCCGATGTGACCGGCGATGCGCTGGGCCGTGGGCTTGATGGCCTGGCGCGCAGCCTCCTGGATTTCCTTCCAGGCCTTTTCCATCCAGGCAAGTTTCTCCGCACCGGTAAAACTCAATGCCTTGGACGAATACATGATCCCAAGGTTCAGGCGAAGTTCCGAGTAATCCTTGAAAACCTTATCCAGGTCCTCGTAGGCCTTGATGGCTTCCTCGGTCTGGCCCAGTTGATTCAGCACGTGGGCCATCTTGTAATAAGCGGTTGCGAACGTCGGGTTGTACCGAATCGCGGATGCAAACAGCTGGCGGCTTTCCTCGAGCAAAGCGACTTTCTCGCTTCCCCTGAAACGCTCCGCCTTGTCCATCCTTTGTAGGCCTGCCCCGTTAAGTTTTGCAGCCCGCCAGTAGGTGAACCCCTGTGGAATGCTGCGGACGGCAAACAAGGCAGCAAGCGTCATTAGGGCCCAATGCGCGAGCATTGGCCCTTTGCGATTCCGGTTCTCCGGGGCTTCTGGGTCCACGCCGGGGTTGTCGAGATTGTAAAGCCCCATGCTTAGCCCAAAGAGAGACCACCAGATCATGCCGCAAACAGCCCAGCGGTTATTTGGACTAAAGATGTTTTGAACGGCCACGCCAGAGAGCCCCGCAAAGCAGGCAAGCTGGTAAAACTGATGGGCGCGGTTGGTCGAGGTCCTGATTTGCCTGAATCCATCCCAAAGAACTCGGATGTGAAAGGCAAGGAACAGCAGCAGGCCAAAGGCACCAAACTCGCACAGGATGTCGAGATAAGTGCTGTGACCAAAGGTGGTGACGTTGTTAATCTGATTATCGAAGTAATTGTTTCCACGAAACACCGGAAAGTAGAACCGATACCCCCCCGGTCCGGTGCCAAAGAATACGGAGGTCCAGTCAAAGTGTGCTTTTGTGAAATCATCCCGG
Organism: Candidatus Sumerlaeaceae bacterium; assembly: GCA_019695055.1. GTDB lineage: Bacteria > Sumerlaeota > Sumerlaeia > Sumerlaeales > Sumerlaeaceae > JAIBAT01. The sequence goes on from JAIBAT010000150.1 coordinate 165,925, forward strand.
TAAAGCCACGGCCAGAATGCACCGCCCCAAAGAATCTCGCGGCCAGAAATGGCATTTTTCTTGAACTCCCATGCCGCAGCCAACTGCGGAATCATCAGGGTTCCAGTCAAAATTACCAACAGAACTCCACAAGTCAGAAAGGTGAGGATGAACTTCTTGGTCAGCCCCCACTCCTTGATATAAATGAGCCCGACCGCAAAGTAGATTCCATAAAGGATAACCATGGCAAGGAACGAGTCATTCGAGTTGGTCAGCGCCAGGCAGACATTCATAAGCAGGAAGGTCACCACGGCAATAACCTTGAAGAGCAGATGCTCCTCGACAAAGAACATCGAAAGGGAAATCGGGATCGCCATCACCAGATACGCCGCATAGAAGTCAGCGTTGAGGATGGTAGAATACATTTCCTTGGCTTCCTTGAGCGTGTAAAAAAGAGTCACCCACTCCGGGTTTCTGGCGCCGAAGGGGGAACTGGCCAGGAAGCGGTAAATGTCGTTTGTGAAATCCAAGCCCGAACGCAGAAACAGACCTATGAGGACCGACCCGAGTGCCGTAAGCACATAGAACATCATGACCTTGCGCATCTTGCTCTCGGAAGTCATGTACCAGGCAAACACAACCGTGAACGTGCTGCACCCGATCTGAAACCAGACAACCCGCTCCGTCGTGATCTTGAAGGGGTTCAGAAGATAGGAAATCAGGATGACGAGGGTGTAGAGGCCAAACAAATAGGTCGATGCATGGGTCTTCCATGACATGCGCCGAAAATCCACGTGATAGGCCGCCGCGAAAAGGATGAGCGGTGGCAACGTCATGAGGAAGACGTTCTTAATCTCATCAAGCTGGTGGGTGTAGGGGGTGAAGAGGAAGAATATCATCGTCATGACCACGAAGGTCACGCCAAGTATCAACCAATCGAGGGTAAAGAAATCCTCGGTTTCGCCCACCTGGTCCCGGCGGTGGCCAACACCACGGCGGGGCATGTTTCGAACTGCGGTTGCCATATTGTGCTTTCTGAGAAAAGGTTCCCGAATTCAGCGGAGTCGGGTTTTAACCTGCAAGAGCTAAAGAATGCACCCCTACCCCGCTCCGCCACAGAGCATTTTCCGTTCCAGCCGGAAACTTTTCTCCGTTTTGCCCCCAGTTTGGGGGTGAATCCGCCGTCCCGGAGTGTTTAGATTGCCTTATGACGTTCCGCCAGAAAATCCGCAGCGCCCAATGGTGGATGGGGACTGCAGCCCTGGTGGATGGGCTGTGCTGGGGCGCAGCGTGGGCCGCCGGACTGGTTTTCCTGGTCGTCGTGGCGGACAAGCTTGTCCTGGCGCATACAAACTGGCGGCTGGTGGGCCAGTTTGGCGCAGGCATCGTCGCCGCCACGGCTCTGGTGACCATGGCCCGCCGGACCCCGAAGGCCACCCAGGCCGCACTTGTGCTGGACGCTGTCCATTCAACGAAGGAGCGCCTTGTCACGGCGCTGCACACCCAGAATTTGGACCACCCTTTCCGCGACGCCATCCTGGCGGATGCCGAGCGCATCGCGCCCCGGATTATTCCCATCAAGGCAGCCCAATGTACAGCCCTACGGCCATTTGTATCTGCCGTCCTGCTGCTTGCAGCGGCCGGAGCCATTAACCGGTTTGTCCCCGAACGCGACCTTTTTGGTGTCAAACAGGAGGTTCGCGCCCAAGCAGTCGTCAAGCAGGCCATTGCAGCGGAAACCAGGAAATTGGAGGAGCTGGAGCAGAAGCTGGCGAAACCTCCCGGCACGGCACCAGCCCTTGACCCCTCAAAAAAGGCCATCTCCGACATCGCCGCTCTGAAAAAGCAGTTTGCCGATCAGAAAACCCCGGACGCCCGGGACGCGGTGGCCAAGCTGTCCTCCCTGTCGGATAAGTTGGCTCAGGAAAAGGAAAAGCTCAAGGAACAGTCCCGCGCTGAAGTGGGCAAGATGGACAAAACCCCTGAAATCCGCCAGCAGACCGAGCGCCTCGAAAAGGCCCTGCGCCGCGGCGACATGGAAGCAGCGCAGGGCGAATTGGGCCGCCTTGAACAACAAGCCGCAGGCGAAGGTCGCACCCCCGAGGATAACCAAAAGTTGGGCAAGGCCCTCTCCAATCTCGGGAAGGCGCTGGCCGGGCAGCCGGAACTGAGCGCGGCCATGAACAAGGCCGGGGAAGGCCTGCAAAAGGGCGACTCGGCGGAATCAAAGGAAGGCTTCGACGAGGCCAAGAAGGCCATGGATAAAGTGGCTGCCGCGCAATCCGAAATGCAGAAACTCGACGAGGCCCTCTCGGCCCTGGAGAAATCGCGGCAACAAATGGCCGACGCTGCCAAAGCCTGCGAAAACTGCAAAGGGGGAAAACAATCCCCCGGCGGCGAGGGAAGTGACAAGGAACGCGGCGGCGACGGCGAAAAGTCCGAATCATCGGAGAGTAAAGGCAACCAACAGGCCGGTGGAGACAGCAATGAAACGTCTGGCAGCCAAAGCCAGCAAAGTGGCCTGAGCCAAAATCAGCAGGACGGGGGACAAGGCGAGGGTGAAGGAAAGATAGAAATCGGTTCCGGCGGTAAGAGTTCCGGCGGAAATCAGCAATCCTCGTCCGGCGGGCAGGGTTCCTCCGGTGGGCAATCCGGCGGCCAGGGCGGATCCTCGGGCCAGGGCAGCCAGCAAGGTCAGGGGTCCGGCGGCACTCAGCAGGCCGGTGGCAGTTCCTCTTCGAGTTCATCCGCGTCCGGCGGTTCATCCGGCTCCGCCGGCGGCCAACCCGGTGGCCAGGGCCAGGGCAGCGGCAGTCCCGATTGGGGTATTGGCTCCACCAACCTCGAAGGCAGCGGGAAGTACGACGCAGTGGCCAAGGCCGGCTCAAACCGGCAATCCAACCGAAGCAGCGACTGGAAGGAGGATTTCGTAAAACTCTACGACGCCCGCCAGACCGCCACAAAGGATTTCAGTACACAGGCCAAGGGCAGGATCGGGGAGGGGCAATTCAGCTACTCGATGGACGTGCAGGGCCAGCCCACGGGCGAACGCGCCAAAACTGAGGCAGCCAAAACTTTCATGGATTATCGCGAAGCCCAGAAGGATGCCATCAACAAGGAGGATATCCCCACGGGCTACAAGGAATTTGTAAAAGGCTATTTTGATTCAATCGAGCCGCCCAAATAGGCTGGCCCGAAATTCGGAATCGCGATTCTTACGGAGGGATTCATGGATCTGTTTATTGATGCATACCAGAACCGGCGAATTATCGAGGCCGAAAACGCGGCGGAACGGGCCCGCAGTAATGCCGAACGGTTCGAAAGCCGACTGACAGACCTGGAGATCCGAATGAACCGCATGGCATTGGCTTGCCAGGCCCTGTGGGAGATCCTGCGCGACCGCGGCGGTATCAGTGAGGACGAAGTCTTCCGCCGCATGGAGGAAATTGACGTGCGCGACGGTAACCTGGACGGCAAGATCGGCGCCGAAGTCATCCAATGTGAGGGTTGCGGTAAAAACGTCAACTCCACGCGCCTCATTTGTATCTACTGCGGCCGCCGAAACTCTTCAAGGCACGTTGTTTATTGATACGAAGGGTGAACGCAAACCGTTTCGTTGCAGTCGACTTTCCAAATTAGATTGCAGAGCATCCACATTTCTGCCATAGACACCTCTCATGAGCAAACAAATGGATCAAATTTCCTTACAGCTCTTAAGCCTGCCCGCACAGGTTCGGGCCGAGCTGGCGTCCCGATTGATCGCAAGCCTTGACGACGACGCAGAGGAAAATGTCGAAGCCTTGTGGGTTGCAGAATCACAAAGACGCCTCGAAGACTATCGCGCAGACAAGACGCAAGCACGCAGTTTGGACGAGGTAATGGATTCGCTTCGTTCGCTGCTGAAGTGATTACCGTAGAGATTCTTTCAGAGGCCGAGGCGGAACTGACTGCGGCTGTTCTGTATTACCAAGCCCGGGAACCCCACCTCGCACTTGAATTCCTGGACTTGGCAAATCGGCAAATGCTTCGCGTGGTGGAGAATCCTTTGCGGTACCCGTCCATCCACGGAACCATCCGACGGACCATTTTGCCGCGATTTCCGTTTGGGATAATTTACTCCGTCGAAGCTGAAAAGATCATCGTCATCGCGGTCATGCATTTGAAGCGACGACCCAACTATTGGAGAAAGCGGCTCGACAAAGATGAAAACAATTAGGGATTTATTGCCTGGTTTCGCGACTCTCCTGTAAAGACCGCTACGCAGAAACGGGCACACTACTTTCGTGCTGAAATCGGCGGCACGGTCAGCCCCTTCGGTCCGTTGTACTCATTGTGCGGCCGGATGATACGATTATTGGCGAGCTGCTCCATCATGTGGGCGCACCACCCCGTGATGCGGCTCATCACGAAGATCGGCGTGTAAAGTTCCACGGGCAGCTTCATCATGTAGTACGAGCTCGCCACCGGGAAGTCGAGGTTGGGGTAAAGGTTTTTCTCCTTCAGCATCACCCCCTCGACGATGTTGGAAATCTCCAGCCATTTGGGTTCATTGAGTCGCTTGCTCAATTCCACCACAAACGTCTTCACGATCTTGGCCCGTTCGTCCCCATGCTTGTACTCGCGGTGCCCAAAACCCATGATTTTCTTTTTCTTCGCGAGGGCATCGCGAATGTAGGCGTCAGCCTTGGTGGCTTCCCCGATCTCCAGCAGCATTTCCATGGCCGCTTCGTTGGCGCCCCCGTGCAGGTTTCCCTTCAGCGTGCCAATAGCCGAAACCGTGCCCGAGTAAATATCCGACAACGTGGACACCGTGACACGCGAGGCAAACGTCGAGGCATTGAACCCGTGCTCTGCATACAGAATCTGCGTGGCATCCACGGTCGTGACAAAAAACTCATTGGGCGCGCCACCGGCAAGCATGTGCCAGAAGTTCTCACTGTGCGGTAATGTCGGGCTGGGTTTGACAGGCTCCATCCCCTTCAGGATTCGGTAGCCGTTCACCACCAGCGTCGGAATCTTTGCATAGAGGCGCAGCGATTTTTGGAGATGTGCTTCGGGTGTATCCTTATGGGCGTCGGGATCAAAAAGCGCCTCGATGGCCACACCCGCCCGTAGCACATCCATGCAGTTCGCATCCGCAGGGAATTTTCGGAACAGTTCATAAACGGCCGGCGATACCTCTCGTTGCGCTGCCGTGCGCGCAATAAACGCATCCAACTCGGCCTTCGTAGGCAACTTGCCCAGGAGCATCAGGTGGGCCACCTCGTCGAATTTCGTATGTTCGACCAGGTCATGGACATCATAACCGCGATAGGTCAGCTTGTTGCGATCCGCGTCCACCTCCGAAATGGCGGTTACACCTGCGGTTACCCCGGCCAGGCCGGGGCTGAATGTTGGCGTGCTCATGGGGGAGATAAGCTCCTTTTGCGTCGTTTCTACTTCTCGTTGTCGCGTGCGACTTCCTGGTCAAAGCGGTCATAATCGGCGTAGCCGATAAGCTCGTAAAGCTCCTTGCGTGTCTGCATCCTGTCGAGAAACGCGGCCTGAGTGCCGGTCTTGCGAAGCTCGGCGAACAGGTCCGAGGCTGCCTTCATCATGACCCGAAACGCAGTCATGGGGAAAATGACCATGGCATAACCCATTTTCTGGAACTCATCGAGGGTCGTCATGGGGGTCTTGCCAAATTCGGTCATGTTGGCCAGCAGCGGTGCCTTGACCTGCCGGGCAAACTCGGCAAACTCCTCCTTGCTCTGGAGGCTCTCAGGGAAAATGCCATCGGCGCCCGCAGCCATGTAGCGCTTCGCCCGGTCCACGGCGTCCTCAAATCCATTCACGCCCCGGGCATCCGTCCGGGCGATCAGGAAGAAATCCGGATTGCGCCGTGCCTTCACCGAGGCCCTAATCTTCGCCGTCATGTCCGACGTGGAGATGACTCCCTTGCCGTCGAGGTGCCCGCATCTTTTCGGCGACACCTGATCCTCAAGGTGAATCCCCGCCAAACCCGAGTGCTCGAACTCCTCCACCGCCCTTGCCACATTGAGAACCTCGCCATAACCCGTGTCAGCATCGGCAATGACCGGCAATCCCGACGCACGGCAAACGTAGCGCGCCGCGCCCGCCATTTCGTCAAGAGTGATCAAGGCAATATCCGGAAAACCCGTCAGGCTGTTTGTCACTCCTGCGCCGGAAAGATAGAGCGCCTCGAACCCGGCCTGGCGCGCGAGTTGCGCTGTGATGGCGTTGAAAACGCCCGGCATCGGCAGTATGCCGCGCCCCAGCGCCTCGCGAAACGCCCTTCCCGGATTTTCCAGCGCCATCCCCTACTTCCCCACCACCACAAGTTCCATGAGCGGCGCCAGATCCTTCAGCCGATCCAGCTGCCAGCACTGCTCAAGCACCTTGCCGGCACGATCCGCACCCAGTCGCACATCGGCCATGCTGCGGAATTTGCTCTCCACCTCGGAGTCCGTCATCGGATTGCGCGCATGGCCTCGCGGAAAGATAACTTCCTTCGCGTGCTTCGCACCGTCCTTTGTCGTCACCGTGATGCGATTCGGGATGCCCTCCGGGTAGCGCTTGTTCAGCTCGGCATCCGCCTGGACTTTGATTTTCTGCACCAGCGCCAGCAGCTTCTCGTCCTTGAGCCGCGCATCGTCGAAGGAATCCAGCGTCACATTGCCATCCGTCAGCGCCGCCGCCACGCAATAGGGCAGGCTGTGGTCGGCGGTCTCGCGAGTCGTCGGGCGCCACTTCTCCGGCTCACCGCCGATGATCTCCACCGCGGCATTGAATGACTCCACGAGGATCGATTCAATGTTGTCCACGCCGCCGATTTCTGGCCGCAATTGCAGGGCCGCATCAATGGCGCTTTGCGAGTGGTACTCGGCCGGCCAGAACTTGATGTACGTGTCGTTGATCATGTAGGACCGCCCGTCGCCGCCCATGGGCGCCACCTCGAATGGGCCGGAGACTTCCTTGAAAAACCCCATTTCGCCTTCAAACACTTCGCTGGCGCCGGTCATGCCCAGCTTCGCAAGTTGCGCCGCGAAAACGCCGTTGCGGCTGGCGTTGGCAAAAGCACAACCCTTCCAGTGGGACAACATGCCCACCCGGGTTTGGCGCATGGCGTTGTTCGGCACGCCGGCCAGCCCCTGCGCATGAACCAGTTGCTCGGCCGAGAGACCCAGCAGCTTCCCGCAGGCCACGCTGGTGGAGAAGGAGCCGTACGTCACATGGTCCCACCCGCGCGCGCGAATGCTGCACGCATCGCAAAGCCGGCACTGGATTTCGTAGGCCAGCACCGCTGCATTGATGATGTCTTTGCCGCTCGACCCAGCCACTTCTGCGATGGCCAGCACCGCCGCAAGGTTGTCGCTTGGGTGGGCCGGTTCCTTCGAGAGGTATGTATCGTTATAGTCAAGATACCGGAACATGACGCCGTTCGCAAAGGCCGCCAGCTCTGGCGTCGAGCGATGACGCGTGCCGACCACCGTGGACGGCGCAGCGCTCGTGGCTGTCCCGGCGTGGGCCCGCGCAAAGGTGGCGGGCTCACTGTCCCACGCGCCCATGGCGCATCCTATGGAGTCTATGACCCGGCGTTTCACCTCGTGGATCGCCTCGGGAGTCAGTTTTTCGAAAGAAAGTTGCGTCGCGTAGTCCGCGAAGCGGCCGGCTAGGGTCTGCTTTGCCATGTGATTTTTCTGTATCCTTCAGGGGGTTGTCTCAAAAAGCAAGCTGCCCAGTAAGCACACTCACAAAATCGAATGCAATAGCGATGTCGTGGGCTCTCGCGCACCGGAAACCTACCCAGCGGGGTGGCGACGTACCTGGCCAAACGGCTCCACGTGAACCAGCACACTCTTCACGTTTTGGCATTCCGCGATGATTCGCTCCTCCACCAGATGGCCGAGGTGGTGCCCGTCTTGAACCGTCATCTGCGGGTCCACTTCGATATGGAGATCGAAGAAATACTGCATTCCAGATTTGCGGCCAAGAACCTTCTCTACGGCGCGAACCCCTTCAACGCGTCCCGCAGCCTGGCGAACGATGTCCGTCACATGCTCATCCGGCATGGCATCCAGCAGTTCGCTCGATGTCTGGCGAAAGACTTTGAGGCCTATCCAGAAAATGATCCCGGCAATCCCGATGCCGCCCACCGGGTCGGCCCACGCGAGGCGGTCGGGTTGCCACACAGCCAGGCCAATGGCCGCCGCGGCGACAATCGCCGACAGCATATCCATCGCGTCGTTGGCCGCATCCGCCAGCAGCGCACTGCTGTTAAGGCGAAGTCCAACACGCCGCTTATACACGCTCAGCGCGCCCTTCGCCGCAAACGAAACCCCCAGCGGCAACAGCGCCGTGACAGGAGGCGCCGCCTTGTCGGAGAAAAGCGTCACCACAGATTTAGCGCCAATGTAGACCGCAAACATCAACAGGATCGTTGCAACGGTCTGCCCAGCCAGGCTCTCTGCCCTGCCATAACCGTATGCGTGCTTGGAATCTGCCGGGCGACGCGCCAAAATCATCCCTCCCAGCACAATGAGCGACGCAAAGATGTCAGACGCCGACTCAAAGCCATCCGCCAGGAGAGCCGTTGACCCCAAGGCAAAACCGGCGCCAATCTTCAACGCCGCCAGGGCTGCGGAAATCGCCACACTGGCCAGCGCGATGTTTTGGCCTATCCGGTACCCGGCTTCCGCGCTGCCGTTGTGATAATTGGGGTTTTCAGTCATCGCTGCAGAAAACGTGAGACGCAGCAACGGGGCATTTCAACCCGTGTTTTTGAATCATCACTGCTTGCGGCAGAACTACTTGGCCGCTTTGAAACGCTCCGCAACCTTGGACCAGTTCACGACGTTCCACCACGCCGCAAGGTAATCCGCCCGCTTGTTCTGGTACTTCAGGTAGTAGGCGTGCTCCCAAACGTCATTGCCAAGCAGCGGAGTCGCACCATCAGTCAACGGATTATCCTGATTCGCGGTCGAGACGATCCCCAGCTTGCCATCCTTCCCCTTCACCAACCAAACCCACCCGGAACCAAAACGTTTCAGCCCGGCGTCATTGAACTGTTTCTTGAAGTCCTCAACACTGCCGAAAGCCGAATTCAGCGCATCCGAAAGGTCGTCACTCATCTCCACGCCCCCCGGTGTCATGCTCTCCCAGAACCAGGTGTGATTCAAATGGCCACCACCATTGTTCCGGATGGCCGTGCGGGTCTTCTCGTCGCCTATCGACGCGAGACCCTTTACCAGTTCTTCCACGGTTTTCCCCGCAAGATCCGGTTTGCCCGCCACTGCATCATTCAGGTTCTTCACGTACGCTGCATGGTGCTTGTCGTGGTGAATCTCCATGGTTTTGGCATCAATGTGAGGCTCCAGAGCGCCGAATGCGTAGGCAAGCGCGGGCACGGAAAAGGGCCCTGCGGCTGGCTCGGCGGATTTCGTCTCGGCGGGCTTTGTTGTCTCGGCAGCGCCAGCCATGGAGGCAAGCGCTGTGGCCGCTGGAACGGCGGCGGCAAGGGTTGTCAGAAACTGTCGGCGTGAGGGTTTGCGGCTATCCATGATGAAGTCCTTTCGAGACCTGGATGTGTTTCAATTTGGCATTACAACATCCGCGGGCAAACTCTGTGCCAGCACGCGGAGAGAAATCAGACCCGCTCGCGAGCCCGCCTCGGCAGCGGCGTGTCGCCTCCATTGCCGGCATTGCGCTGGCTGGCGGAATCGTGGTTCAGCGGCGCCTCGGTCATGCGCGCAAATATCATGCGTCCCGCCGGCGTCTGCAGTATGCTGGTCACCTGGACCTCCACCTCGCCACCAATGTGGGGCCTGGCTTCCTCAACCACCACCATGGTCCCATCCTCGAGGTAACCCACGCCCTGCTGGGGCTCCTTCCCCTCGCGGGAAACAATCAGCGCAAGGGATTCCCCCACAAATACGCTCGGCCGCAGCAGGTTCGCCATCTCGTTGATATTGATGACGCGAACCTTGTGAAGCTGCGCCACCTTTTGCAGGTTGAAATCGTTGGTCACGATCTCGCCACCCGTTTCCTTTGCCAGGGCGATCAGCTTGTGATCCACATCCTTGATTTCCGGAAAATCCTTTTCCCAGATGGCCAGCCGCGCGCTCGTGTCCTTGATGGAGTCCAAAACGTCCAACCCGCGCCGCCCGCGCGCCCGCTTCTTGGAATCCGAGGAATCGGCGATCTTCTGCAGTTCATCCAGCACAAACTCCGGCACCACGAAATTCCCCGTCATGAAATTGCCGGCCATGAGCTCTTTGATCCGCCCGTCCACGATGACGCTTGTGTCTAAAATCTTCGCCGTGTCGCCAGGCGACGCCATGATGAAGTTCAACCGCGAGAAGCTGAACCGGTTAGCGTGCTTGATCGCGAGGATGACGCCAAAATAACCGAACAACAGGTTACAGATGATCCGCGCCTTCATCTGGCCCTTCTCAAAATCCTTAACGTCGCCAAAAACCCCGGGGGGGATGGTCGGATATACAAACCAAGCAATCACAAGCCCGCACATCAGCCCGGCCGCAGCCAGGAGGATCTTCTTCGAGGAAACAATGTCCGTTGAGAACTCAAACAGGACAAAAGCCAGCGCCAACAGGAAGGCGACCGTGGAATACTCCAGCCCATAGGACGGCACCTGGTCACGACCGACCCAATACCCGATCAGCGTAGTGATCAGGACGAAAAACACTCTCGTTATGAGGACCGGATTTCGAACAAAACGCATGATTATCGAACCTATGACGCGCTAACCCTCTGAGATCTTAGCAAAATATAAGCCGATACCTATGATACGAATTTAATTGGCTTAACTTTCGTTCTGGCCAGCCTCAAGGAAAATCTTTGGAATAATTTGGCTTATGAGCCGCCCAAACCGACTAAAAAAGAAGGTCATTGAGCGCCCGGACGGGGCCCGATCCACCGCCCTGAGAACCCTGAATCGCCTGGATGAGCAGCGGGAACAGGGCGCCACCGAGGCGCTGGACGAGGCCATCCGCGAAGCGGCCCTTGATCCTCGCGATGCCCGTCTGGCCGCCGCTTTGGTCTATGTCACCCTCCGGAACCGCCTCTATTTAGACTGGCAGCTGGAATCGCTGCTCCGCCGCCCTGTTTCCGGACTCAAACCCGCCGTTAATAATCTCCTGCGCCTCTCCGCAGCCCAACTCCTCTTCTTCCAGCGCCTGCCGGGCCACGCCATGGCCAATGAGGCCGTGAATCTGGCCCGCCATGAACTCCGCCTACCCGGCCACGAGGCCGGATTCATCAACGCCGTGGCCCGCCTGCTTGCGGCGCCCGATCTCCCCCTTCGCCCCATGCCTGTGGGCGACGAAGTTCGCCGCCTGTCGATCCAGTACTCCCAGCCGCAATGGCTCGTGCGCATGCTCCGCAAGAAGTACGGCGTGGGAGCCGTGGAACCTTTGCTTGCCTCACTCAACGAGGAACCCGAAATCGCCCTGCGTGCGAACACGCTGCGCACTTCGCCGGAAGCCCTCGCCACCGAATTGGCCTCCATGGGAATCGAGACCCGGCCCGGACAATTTGTCCCCGAAGCCCTCACCCTAACCAACCAGGGTCAGCTTTCGAGTCTGCTCTCCTCGCCCCTTTTCGCTGATGGCAAGTTCTACATTCAGGACGAAGCCAGCCAGGTCGTGGCGCTCTTGGTGAATCCCAAGCCCGGCGAGCGCATTCTCGACCTTTGCGCCGCCCCCGGCGGGAAAACCACCCATCTCGCAGAACTTTGCGGGGGAAAGGCGGAAATCACAGCCACCGACCTCAGCACAGCCCGCCTGAAGCTCATCGACGAGAACCTCCAGCGCCTCGGCACGCCCGCCGTAAAGATTAGTCCCTACGAGGAAGTCGCCCGGATTGCCGATTCCGACATCGCCTCGTTCGATGCCATCCTCGTAGATGTCCCCTGCTCCGGCCTCGGCACCATCCGCCGCAATCCCGAGATCCGCTTCCGTTCCAGCCTCGAGTCCGTGCGCGCCTGCGCCGCCCGCCAATGCGAAATTTTGTCTCTTGCTGCCCGGCTCGTCCGCCCCGGCGGCAGGATGGTCTATAGCACCTGCTCGGTCGCACCGGAGGAAAACCGCGCCGTCGTGGAGGACTTTCTGGCGGTCCACTCCGAATTCTCCATCGATGTGACCCCGCCAGACCCAACCGCCCTCAAACCCTTAATGACACCCGACGGCTACCTCGAAACCTGGCCCGCCCAACCTCACCTCGACGGCTTTGAAGCCGTCCGTCTACGCCGTGCCGCAGTCCCGTCAATCTGATCCCCGGCATCCATCCCAATCTTTTTCAAAGATTCTTCGAACTTTTTGCGGGGACCGTTGTCTCAACCCACCGCTGCACCAAAATTCCCAGAAGGTACTCCCGATGATTACTGTTCCTGTTCCCTTCCGGTTGGCGGCTGCCGCTGCCACCATCCTGTTCGCCACGACCGCTCCATTGCGGATCGGCGCCCAGACAACCTCCACCCTCCTCCCCGCGCTCCAGTCCTTCGCGCAGGACCAGCTCACTTCCCAGGTGAAAGCCGTAAAAGCCAAACGCGGCGCACTGGTGGTGCTGGATGCCCGTAGCGGCGCGGTCCTCGCCATGGCCGGCACCGACACCACCGACTCAAGGCGCGACCCGCATGACCTCGCCGTCAGCGAAGCCATCGAGCCCGGCTCCGTGGCCAAGGCGTTCTCCTACGCCGCGGTATTCGAGGCCGGCGCCGCCACCCCTGATTCTACTGTGGACTGCGAACGGGGCAAATACGAAATCAACGGCAGGACCATTGTGGATGCCCATTCCAATGGGAAACTTTCCGCCCGTGACGCATTCGCAGAGTCATCCAATATTGGCGCCGCCAAGATGGCCCAGCTTATCTCCTCGGCAACGCTCCATCAACAATTCACGAAATTTGGCTTCGGCACCAAGGTCGGCAATGGGATTCCCCAGGAAGATCCGGGGCAATTGCTTCCATTGGAGCGCTGGAGCGCCCAAACAGCCTTGTCCCTTGCGATCGGTTACGAACTCAGGGCCACCGCCCTGCAAATGGCCACAGCCATGGCCTGCTATGGAAACGGCGGACGTGCCGTAAAGCCTGTCCTCGACATGCCGCCAGCTGTCAGTCCCACCGCCACCGACCGCATCGTTTCCGAGGAAACCGCTGCCCGTATGCTGGACATGCTCCAATACGCCGTCGAGAAAGGCACAGGCAAACCCGCCACACTGACCGACTGGACGGCCGGCGGCAAGACCGGCACCTCGCGCAAGAGCGATTCTGGAACAGATAAGGCCGCAAAATACGTCGGCACCTTCTGCGGTCTCGCACCCATACCCAACCCGCGCATAGCGGTCTGCGTTTGGATTGATGAACCCGGTGGCGGAGAACAATACTATGGCGGCACCACCGCCGCGCCCGTCTTCAAGGCCATCGCAACCGAAGCCCTCAAGCTCCTTGGCGAACCCGAAAACAAGGTTCCCGCCGGTCGGCCCACGGACGTGAAACCGGAACCAAAATAACAGCCATCCACGGGCTAATCAGCGTCTATCCGTCCAATAGCCGGGCTGCCGATGGAGATGCATCACCGCCAAAATAAAAATCCGATCCGGCTCAATGCTGTAAAGGATTCCGTAAGGAAAGCGGTTTGTCTGGCAGCGATGAACTCCCTGGGCAATCACCGGCCAGCCCCATGGATAGGAAAGTATATTTTGAACCGCCAATTGCACTTCAATTGAGAAATCCTCACCCAAACTTGGCCGGCGGTTTTCATAGTAGGAAATTGTCTCCAGAAGCTCAGTCTCTGCTTCCGGATGAAAATCAAACCTCAACGGGCAAAACGGTCCCGGATCTTTTCGAAGACCTGCTCCCCGGGCACTGGAACAACCTGTCCGGAGCGCAACTCGGCGAGCCGCCGCTGTGCCACCACAGCCCAGTCTTGATCAATAGCCTGATCTGGTGTATTCAGGGACCGCAAAAGCGATTCCACGACAACCAACCGTTCTTCCACAGGTAGGGCAGACACATCCCGAATGATCCGCTCAGTACTGGTCATGATGACCACATTACAGGCGGGAGTTTGGGGAAATTCCGATTGGCAGCTTAAACGAACAACTGCCTGCGCGCCAGATCCGCGAAGCGTAACCGCGCGATTCGCGCGGACACCAGTGCAAACGCAGCGAGGCCGACCCATACTATTGCCCACCTCCACACCGGCGCATCGGGTAAACGCGACAGGCCAATGAACGTTTCATCAAACCGCCCCACAGGCAATGCCACCAAGCCCGCGGCGAAAAACAGCGGCCACGCCTCTCCTGTTGCGGCCACAAACATTAACCCGCACAGCAGGAGCGCCATGCCCGCAAAAAGCCCCACCGCATACACCGCCACGGCCAACTGCGGCACGTCGCGATACCAGCACGGGTAAAGCGTCGGGCGGCACAGAGCAAACGTTACCCAGAACAAAAGATACGGGATCACACAAAAGCTCGCCACCAGCCCGAAGAAGCGCACAAACGCGTCCCCGTATTCCGCGCTCGGTATCGGCGACATCAGCACCTCCGCCGCTCGCCCCGACTTGTGCAAGTTCTGCGTGAACAACGCCGCCGGCGCCAGCAGGTACGCAAAGAAGATCAGGAACCAGATGGAAAACGAAAATGTCTGCCGGTGCAGCAACACCGCCGATACCACCGACAGCGCGCACATGAATCCCAGCGTCGTGTCCCGCAGCCCATGAAAATGGCTGCGCGAGGTCCGAACCAGCCCGCGATAGATCAGATTCTCTCCGCAAGGGCACCATGCGCGGGCCAGTCCCGCGGTGATGGGAGATGGAAATGGCATGCGCGACATGGGAGCCATTCGGGACGCGCAAAGCAACAGCGGAAAGCATCGAGAATCTTCAATGCTCAGGAGCGACAGGCACTCTTTTCAACTTTGACAAGCCGCACAGGGCTCCGAATTATTGAGCCCGATATTATCCGTCCAGCTTGCCCTGGACTATCCGATTACGAAAGACCACCAGCATGTCCCCCAATGCCGGCGAAAAGTTTGATGAAGACCAGGCCCTGCAATTGCTCCTTTACGGCACCATGGGCGAAACCGGCGACGCATTCCTGCGCGCACTCGTCAAGGGTGCAGCGGAGGTCTTTGACACCGACGCAGCCTGGGTGACCGAGTACCTGCCGGAGCGCCAGACCCTGCGCTCGCTCGCGTTTTGGCACAAGGGCCGCTTTATCGACAATTACGAATACAACACGGCCGGCACCCCCTGCGAGCCACCGCTACGAAAGGGCGAGACCACCTACTTCGGGGACAAGCTCCGCCAAATCTTCCCCGAGGATCGCGACCTCGATCCTTTCGGCGCCGAGAGCTACCTTGGCGTGCCACTACGGGATCCCGGCGGCGATGTCATCGGCCACTTGGCCGTTCTGGATTCGCGACCCATGCCCCACAACCCGCGCATGGTGGCCGTATTTGAGCTGTTCGCCCTCCGCGCATCCGCTGAGCTTCAACGCATGCGATCCGAAATGCGCGAGCGCCAGCTTGCGGAGGAAGCGGATCTCCTGCGCGACGCCGTCCACGAACTTCCCGACCCCGGCTCCATCATTGGCGACAGCCAGGCCGTGCGCCAGTTGCGCGAAGCCATCGCCCGCGTGGCCCCGACCGACGCCACCGTGCTCGTCCTCGGCGAGACCGGCACCGGCAAGGAACTCGTCGCCCGCGCCATTCACCGCGCCAGCCGTCGAGCCCGCGGCCCCCTCGTCAAAGTCAATTGTGCCGCCGTCCCCGCCAACCTTATCGAAAGCGAATTCTTCGGCCACGAGCGCGGCGCCTTCACCGGTGCCGTGGCGCGCCGCGAAGGCCGCTTCGCCCTGGCCGACACCGGCACCATCTTCCTCGACGAAATCGGCGAAATGCCCCTCGATCTCCAGTCGAAGCTGCTCCGCGTGCTTCAGGAGGGCGAGTACGAACTCGTCGGCTCCGCGAAAACCCGCCGCGTGGACGTGCGCGTCGTCGCCGCCACCAACCGCGACCTCGCCGCCATGGTCCGCGACGGCCAGTTTCGCGAGGACCTCTTCTACCGCCTGAACGTCTTCCCGCTCCAAACCCCGCCCCTGCGCGAGCGCGGCGAGGACATCATTGCCCTGGCCACCCTTTTTGCGGCGCGCTTCGCCGCCAAGCTTGGGAACCTTGTCCATCCGCTCACAGAAGAGGATAAAACTCTTCTTTGTTCCCACGACTGGCCCGGCAACATCCGTGAATTGCAAAACGTCATCGAGCGCGCCCTCATCCTCGGCGGTCGCGGCAAGCTGAACCTGCCTGCCGCCATGCCCCAGTCCGCCGCCGCCGTCCAACTCAACGGAAACGCTGCCGAGTCTCACATCCTCACCGATGCCGCTCTCCGCGCGTTGGAACGCGAGAACATCGAGCGCGCCCTCGCCGCCTGCAACGGCAGGATCGCCGGCGAAACCGGAGCCGCCGCCCTTCTTGGCGTCCCGCCTTCCACCTTTACCTCCCGCATGAAAGCCCTCGGCGTCAAACGCGGCTGAACCCGCTCACGGATTCCCGCGCCTGAGCACTCACGAAATCTCGCGAGTCGCGAGAATTCGCGAGCCTCTCCCATTCCAGAACCGACCAGCAAAACCAATAAAATCAATACTCAACAAAGATCCACGCCTGTGGCACGCGGATTGATTTACCCCCCTGTCATCGGCGGCACATGGACGACAGAATCACCGTCACCGGAAACCGCCATACAAAGACAGGAGGGTCCCCCATGACCACAGCAACACAGCAGCAGATCGTAAACGGCCTCGACACGGCCGCCATTCGCGCCACCATCGAGGACGTCGCCGCGCACCCCGAGAAGGGCCAGACCAAATGGGCCGTCACCACCGAGTGGAAAGGCGGCACACGCTCGGATGCCCGCGCCACCTATTGCGAGATCGGCGGCCAGCGCATCGCGAAGGACTTCACCCTTCGCGCCGACGAACCCATCGAACTCTGCGGCACGAACCAGTTCGCCAACCCGCAGGAATTCCTCATGGCCGGCCTGAACGCCTGCATGACCGTTGGCTACGTCATGACCTGCGCGATGAACGGCATCGAGCTCGAGGAACTTCGCATCGAGACCGAGGGCAACATCGACCTCCGCGGAATGTTCCAGCTTTCCGACAAGGTGCCCGTCGGCTACGACAGCCTGCGCTACACCGTCCACATCAAGGGCAAGGCCACCCCGGAGGAATTCCAGAAGGTCCACGAAACCGTAATGGCCACGTCGCCGAACTACTTTAACCTGGCGAACGCCATCGCCATGAAATCCCGCCTTGTGGTGAAGTAACTTACGATCGGCCGGGGCCGCCACCAGCCGCCCCGGTCGGTCTCAATTTTCATTGATAATTCCGAGATTTTCGCCCCGCCTGTTTTCCAGTTTCATGGCAGCGGCTTCTGCGCACACACCGCTCACACCGGAAAGGATCAGGCACCAATGGGACGTTTCTCGCGAAGTTTTTCGATTCTGGGTCGTTCATTCGAGGTCATCGGAGGAAACAAGAAACTGCTCCTGTTCCCCATTGTGACCACTTTCTTTCTGTGCATCCTCACGGTGCTGATCATCGCGCCGCTCACCCTCGTCAGCACGGGCCACCCGCTCACCGACCCGGCCCACTGGAAGGCGGTCGGGTCCACCTGGTTCGACATCAACGACCAGGACCATTCCTTTGCCGTCAGGCGTTCCGGAGTGGCGCTGTTTGCCGTCCTCTACTTCGTGTCCATGTTTTTTGCCACGTTCTTCAACGTGGCATTTTACAATGAGATACTGAAGGCCCTGCAGGGGCAGCCGGTCTCCATCCGCGGCGGCCTGAAATTCGCCATGTCGCGGGTGAAAGCCATTGCCGCATGGTCGCTCTTCACCGGGCTCATCGGCGCAATCATCAAGTCCATCGAAGAGCGCGTCGGCCTTGTCGGTAAACTCGTCGTCAAACTCATCGGTCTCGCCTGGGCCGTCGCGTCTGTCTTTGCCATCCCTGTCCTTGTCCGCGAGGAAAGCAGCGGCAACCCAATCAACGTGCTGAAATCCTCCGCGTCACTGGTTCGCAAGACCTGGGGCGAAACCCTCATCGGCTATGTCGGCCTGTCCATCGCGGGCCTGCTGGTGTTCCTCGAAATCTTTGTGGTCGGTGGCGCCAGCATCGCGCTTGCCATCGCCCTCGGCAGCCCGGTTGTTGCTGGCGCGGGTATTCTCCTCGCCATTCTTGGGGCCATCGCGATGTCCATCTTCCTCAACGTGGCCGGCGACGTTTACAAGGCAGCCCTCTACCTCTACGCCGCCGATGGAATTCCTCCGGGTCCATTCAATGCCGAGGAAATGAACGCCGCGTGGAAAACCAAGCCCGTAAAATAGTTCCCCGTCACCACAAGGGCACAGGTTTCCCCGGCGTTGATGCCGGATGAACCTTCTTCTTCCCACCGCCGTGTTCATGCTCATGGTTTCCGTCGGCATGAGCCTCAGCGTCTCACGCATCATGGTAAACTGGCGCCGGCTCACATTGCAGGCTTGGACGCGCCTCCTGCTGGCCACGTTCATCCTGCCGCCCGCCATGGCGCTGGCGCTGAGTTGGTCGCTCCACCTCGGCCCCGGCGACACCGCCGGGCTGTTCCTCATCGGCGTGGCACCGGGCGCGCCCCTCATGACCCGCGGCGCCGCCAAAAAAGGGTTCGATATGCAGATGGCCGCCAGCTACCAGTTCTGGGGCGCCCTCATGATCCCCATCATGATTCCCCTGATGGTCTTTGCCGTGGGCCGGCTTTATGATCGCGATATCTGGATCCCCCCGCTCCAGCTCATCGAGATTATCGCCCGCCAGCAATTCCTTCCCCTCATCGGGGGAATGGCGCTCATGTATTTCCTGCCCGCCTTTTCGCAAAAAGCCCAGCAGCTCCTGAACATGCTCGGGAATGCAATCCTGACCGCCGTGATTCTCGTCCTTTTATGGAAAATGGGAATGAAGCTGCACGAAACCAGCCCCGTCGTGATTCTCTCCGCCTTCGCCCTGGCGGCCGGGTGCTTGGGCGTCGGACTCGCATTCCTCAGCCACGGCGTTCCCGGTGCCCAGACCCTCGCCTTCAGCAACTGCAACCGCCACGTCGGCCTCGCGCTGCTGCTGTCGGGGCAATATGTGCAAAGTAAAACGTCCCTGCCCGCCATCGCCAGCTACGCCGTCGCCGCGATCATCGTCATGACCGCCTACGCCAGGTGGGCCCGCCCCCGCGCAACCCCGCAACCGCACTAAGTCGCCCCCCCATTTCAGGTCGGTTCTTCAGGTTTGCCCCCATACCCTCACGCTTTTCCATTGATTACGACAGACCCCCAACGGTAAATTTGTCCATCATGAGATGGCAGGATTACATTGAGCAACGACCGGATGTCATGGTCGGTAAACCTGTGTTTAAGGGTACCCGGCTGACCGTCGAGACGATCCTTGAGGACCTTGGCAATGGACGCCCCGAAGCCGATCTTCTCGATGCGCACCCGAAACTCCGGCCCGAGCACCTGCGCGCTGCCATGGCTTTCGCGGCCGCCTCCATCGGTTCCGAGGAAACGATCTTTGCGGCCGAAACCGCATAAGTGCGATTTTTGGCGGATGAGAATCTCGACCGCCTAATTGTCGACTGGTTGCGAGTATCCGGTCATGATGTTTCTTGGGCAGCGGAAGACGCCATTTCCGCCCCCGACGATGAACTTCTTGCCAAGGCAAATGCTGAAAACCGAATTCTTGTCACGAAAGACAAAGACTTCTGCGAGCTGGTGTATCGCAAGCGGCTCGCTTCGACAGGAATTATTCTTCTGCGCATTAAAGCACTCCTGCAGACGGATAAACTGCAAGTCCTCCAGCGACACTGGCCGGTCGTTG
>JAIBAT010000148.1 GCA_019695055.1 Candidatus Sumerlaeaceae bacterium
CATGAATCGTTCCCGCGACAGCCACTTGCGCCGATGAACGACTTCCTCATCCATCATCGCAATGGCCGCCACGGGCCCGCCGAAGCCCGTCGCACCGAGTTTTAGGAAGACCTCGGCCACC
The DNA here is from genome assembly GCA_019695055.1 of Candidatus Sumerlaeaceae bacterium. Taxonomy (GTDB): domain Bacteria; phylum Sumerlaeota; class Sumerlaeia; order Sumerlaeales; family Sumerlaeaceae; genus JAIBAT01. Next base: position 122 of record JAIBAT010000148.1, read on the forward strand.
TCGCGGATGGTGCGTGAATTGGTTGGTTCGTCAGGTTTCATGCCCCTTCGATAGATTGCCATGGGAAGCTACGCAAACCGGAAATTGCGAATGCCAATACTTCTTCCCTGTAACCCCCGCTTGCCGGTTGACAAACCCCATCCCTCCCGTAGGGATTCCGTTCCGCTTCCGCATCCCGGGAGCCACAAACTATCGAAAAAATAACGAGGAATCAATGGTTACGAAGAAAGCTGCCGCCAAGTCCACTCAGGGAAAAGCCCGCAATGGCAGCAATGTGCTCATCGTCGGCAGCGTCGCGCTCGACAACGTCCGCACCCCCTTTGGCGAGCATAACGAGGTCTTGGGCGGGAGCTGCGCCTATGCCAGCACCTCGGCCTCCTATTTTTGTCCCACGTCCATTGTGGCGGTGGTTGGAGGCGATTTCCCCAAGCCACACCTCAAATTCTTCGCAGACAAGAAAATCGATACCACAGGCCTCCAGGTTGTCCCCGGTGGCAAGACTTTCCGCTGGCGCGGTTACTACGAATACGACATGGGTCAGGCCCACACGTTGGAAACCCGCCTTAACGTCTTCGCCGACTTTCAGCCGGTCATCCCGGAGAATCTCCGCCGCAGTCAGTTCGTCCTTTTGGGAAACATCAACCCCGAACTCCAGCTCGAAGTCCTCAAACAGATTCGCGGTCCCAAACTGGCCTTGGTGGACACCATGAACTACTGGATCGAGGGCAAGCAGGAAGAACTGCTTAAGGTCCTCAAGAAGTGCGACATTGTGCTGCTGAACGATGCCGAGGCGCGCCAGCTTTGCGACACCACAAACCTCCAAAAGGCGGCCCGCCGTCTCCTCAAGCTGGGCCTTTCCCGCGTGATCATCAAGAAGGGCGAGCACGGCTGCCTGATGTTCAGCGGCAAGGATTACTTCACCGCGCCGGCATTTCCGCTGGAGTTCATCAAGGACCCCACCGGTGCGGGCGACACCTTTGCCGGAGGCTTCATCGGCTACCTCGCCGGAGCGGCTTCTTTGAGCGATACGACCTTCCGCAAGGCCGTCATGGTGGGTACCGCCATGGCCAGTTTCACTGTCGAGGAATTCTCCCTCAAGCGCATCGGTAATCTGAAGCCCCAGGAAATCGTCGCGCGGGTGAACCAGCTTCGCAAGCAGACTGATTTCGGGACCATCACGGTAAAGTAGTCTAAGCACAGTCTAATCAGCCGTTTGCGGTTGAGAACATGGGGCGCAATTGATCTGGACTGTTTTTCCGGTTGACCCCCTGTTCTGGCCGTGGGAACTCGTATGTCATTATCTGGGTTTTGGAGGCACTTTTGATCATGATTGGCAGGGCTGTTCGTCTTGCATTGCTGCTGGGCACCGTTGCGGTCGTTTCCATGGGTTGCCGTGGATGCGTGCGCGAAAACGTGGTTTACGAGCACTGCTTCAATAAGCCTGATTGCCGCATGACCGTGGTCCCTCGCGAAGATCCGCAGTTTGAGTTGCCTCCGGGTGGCCCCTATCTTCGGTCGCCCAAGTCCTATTCTTCGGACCTTAAGTAGCCGAAACCGCGCGGCCATGGATCTCCCGGGCCAGTGGCCACGGAGGGGGATAAGCTGAAAACCGATCTGCTTATCATTGGTTCAGGCATCGCCGGATGTGCCGCGGCCATCATTGCAGGCGAGGCAGGCCTCGACGTTATTGTCGTCACCAAGAGCGCCGACCCACGCCGCATGACATCCACGGGCTGGGCGCAGGGCGGCATCATCTATCGCGGCGAGGGCGATTCTCCCGATTTGCTGGCCGCGGATATCCTGAGGGCTGGGGCCAACCTCGGCAACGAACCGGCCATTTCCCAACTCGTTGATTTGGGCCCACGCTACGTTGAGGAGTTCCTCATTGAGCGCCTTGGCGTGCCCTTTGACCGCACGCCCGACAACATGCTCGACATCACCGAGGAGGGTGCTCACTCCATCCGGCGCATCATTCATGTGGCCGATATCACCGGCAAGGCGATCGAGGATCAGATCGTGGCCGAACTGCAGAAGTATCCCAACATTCACGTGATGACCGGTGCCACGGCGATCGACCTGCTCACCTTGAGCCATCATTCGGTGGTTCCCTCAGACGTGTATCGTTCCCCGGCCTGCGTCGGCGCTTATGTGTATGTACGGGAATCCGGAAAAGTGGAATCCGTGCTGGCAAAGGAAACACTGCTCGCGACCGGGGGGCTCGGTCAGCTTTACCTGCACACGACCAACCCCAATGGTGCCCGTGGCGACGGGATCGCCATGGCCTATCGCGCAGGTGCCCGCCTCTTGAACCTGGAGTACATCCAGTTTCACCCGACGGCCCTTTACCAGCCCGATGCGGATCGCTTCCTCATCAGCGAGGCGGTTCGCGGCGAAGGGGGAGTGCTGGTGGACCGGCACGGCAACCAGTTCATGCAGAAATACCACGAGATGGGCTCATTGGCGCCGCGCGACGTCGTGGCGCGTGCCATACACATGGAAATGTTGGAATCGCGCGAGCCCTGCATGTACCTCGACATCACCGCCAAGGGGGCGGAATTCATCAAGTCACGCTTTCCCAATATTTATGCGAAATGCCTGAGCGTTGGAATAGACATGACCCAGAGGCCCATCCCTGTGGTTCCCGCAG
>JAIBAT010000133.1 GCA_019695055.1 Candidatus Sumerlaeaceae bacterium
ATTCATGAATCCCCACTGAGGCTTTCCCCCTCCCCCCCCTGGCGGAGGAACTGGGCTACAATTTGCCCTCTTCCCCGATCACCGCCAGGCCAACGCCGTATCCCGGGATTTCCGGCCACTCATACCCGGACCCCGTCGGCGCGCCCTTGGGGGCTTGGGCGCCGGTGTCGGGGTTTTGCCCTGTGGTGGCCGAGGTCACAAAGTCGCATTTCGAGAGGCTCGTGGGTTTGGAGAAACCCGCCCACTCCACCCGCACATCCTTCACAGGATCCGGAACCGTGTTGATCAGAAGGACCGAAACCTTGCCGGGTTCGGTGGCAACGGCGTAGAACTCCAGCCCGTTGCTCCTGCCCGTCGCGATCAGGCGCCCGTGAAAATGGTTGGAAAGGAGCTTCAAGACCCAGTACGTATAGTGCGGCGTGTTCCTGCCGTCGCTGGCCAGGATGCCATAGTCGCCGCCGCGCGGCGGGTAGGCATTGCGAAACGCCCACCAGCAGGCCATATCGGTCCCCACCTCGGCCATGGCGCCATACATTTGCGCCATGAACACCGCCGTGACCATCTCCACGGTCTGCGGGCCCGGCTTCGTGGAGGTGCTGTTGAACCCAACCAGGCAATACTTCGGCCGCGCCTTGCCGGGGCGGGCATCGGCCACAAATTGGTCGAGGCGCCGAAAGAGCTGGCGATACTTGTCGGCGGTCACCAGCAGGGCTTTGTCATTCTCGGTGGGCGGACTCTGGGGAAAGTAGGTCAGCGTAATGACATTAAAGGAGTCACCCAACGACTTCAGGGCTTCCCGGGTCCAGGTGGTGTCGCTGTTGTTGAGCGAAAGGTTGGCGGCCAGTTGCAAGTTTGGGTCCACGGCGCGCATGGCCCTGGCAAAGCTGCGGAACTTCTTCCCGTAGGTCGCGCCATCCACGTGGCTCTTCGCCCAGTGGCCCCAGACCTCGTCGCCCACCTCCCAGTAGGGCACGGTGCCGCGCCGGCCACCCAGGGTGTTCGTAAACCGCACCCACTCCGCGGCAAGGGCCGGCGGCTTCGTGAAGTTGACGGTGAAGAACCCCGGCGCGTTGCAGGCGCGGGCAAGGCCGAGGAATTCTTCGGTGTCCATGTCGGCCGTGGGATTGGCAGCATCGTTCCAGACATAGGAATCGGCATCGTTGCCGCCGGGGTATTTCAGAAAACCCGGATTCAGCGCCTTCAGTTTGGCGATGGCATCGCGGTCGGCGGATAGCAGCATCTCGGCGGTGGAGGAGGAGAAGAAATCGTGATCCCAGCGGGCCACGTTCATGCCATAGAGCATGCGCGAGACCATGGGGCCGGAGGTGGACGAGGCATCGAACCGGAAAACCGTTTCGGCGCGAGCTGCGAGAGTAGCAACGAACACCAGAACAGCAGTCAGTGAGCAAAGGATTGGGTAACGTTTCATGGAATCAGTTCTCCGGCCATTTCGTGATCTTCACGGTATCGGCCACCAGCGTGCCTGTGGTGTCGGATTCTGCTGCGGACAGCACGACGGCTCCCGAGCCCTTCTTCAATGGGAAGTCACCAAGCCGGAACCACCGCCCGCCGACCTTCTGCTGGTTGACGGAGAAGGTGCTTTCACCATCGGCATGGAGGACCTTGAAGGGCGCTGTCTTCGAGTTCTCTGGCAATTGCGTGTACCACACGCAGACCTCGTACTTGCCTGTTTCCGGGGCTTTCAGGTTCCAGCGCGCTTCCACAGGGCCGCTTGTCGGCGACGCCTTGAAGTAGTGTCTGGCGAACTTGTCGGTCCCGGTCGTTTCGCGGGACCACGCACCGGTCCGCTGAAAGGATTTGCTCGTCGGCGGGATGACGCGCTTCGGCGGGCAGCCATCCGTCAGCCCGAGGTTATCAATCAGCAACTCGGCAAAGCGGCCAAGCTGGGAACTATTGTAACCGCCCGGATCGGAGGAGTAGGGCTTGCGGAAGGAGTTGGAAAACCCGGCCAGGACAAATTCCCGGCCATTGGGCAGCACTGCATAGCAGATGTCCTCCAGCGTGTCGTAGGCGAGGCCGGGTTTGTTGTAATATTTTGTACCGGGAGGAAAACCGTAGCCGAAGACGCTGCCTGTGCCCCACTTGTCGTGGGTCAGCAGGCCGAACATATAGTCCCGGGCACCCGGTTCCAGGGCGCCCTTCGCGATCTCAAGCATCAGCGAAGCCGCCAGCCTGGGGCACAGTTTGTTCATGCCGTAAACTTCACGAGCCACCTTCTCGGCGCCGTTCGGGCTGTCGCCCGAATTGGTCGGGTAGGTTTTGTGAAGGATCGTCTGATGGCCCAGAAGCCCCCGATCGCGCAGGTAGTTGGCCGGCAGTTGGCGGACCTTGATCCACGATTCAAACCGTGAATCCGTGGACGTGGTCAGGTCGGCGATGTTGGTGCTGCTCGTAATGGCGTCCACCACCACGCCGGTTTGCACATTGTCTGACTTGCGGATCATGGGTCCGACGCAGTGATCCAGGAAATCGTAGGGATGGCCATTCTCGCGGCACCAGTTCATGGCCGCCGCAAGGTAGGCGAGCTTGATGCAACTCGCCGGATAGGCAAGCGCATCGGGATTGTAGGAACCCCGACGCCAGGCGCCATTCTTGCCGGGCAGCAGGATGGTGGCATCAAGACGATCGAAGGGTTTGCCCTTCATGAACTCCGCCCGTGCCTCGGCAACAGCGGCATCGAGCTTCTTGTCGTTCACGATCTTGAAGGCTTTCGTGTCCGACGTGGCGGCTTTGGCCTTCATGGGATAAACGGTGCCCATGACCGCCAACAGCACAAAACCCGGAATTGCTCCAATTCGCAACATATTGCCCTTTCTGTAAGGAGGATCAAAGCATTACCTGACAATCGCCATGCCCCATTTTTCAGCCCGCAACCAGTTCATCTTGTCGCCGTTCCACAGGAACGACGTGCCGTCCTCATCGGACGAGTAGTCGTCCCGGTCGTTGAGCTGCACATCCCAGCCAATAAGCTCACCCGGCTGCGGCGCACGGCCCCCCATGGCGGCAACGGGAATGAACGCATCCAGGACATAGCCACCGGCCCGGGGCTTCACAACGATTTTACTGTCTTTCACCACACCGGCAAAATCGCTCACCACCGGGTCAAGGCCGTCATTACCCGGCGAAAGGGCGAAGTGATAGCCGCCTTCCTCGGGTTTGGAGTAGTGCTGTCCATGAAAGCCGGCGGGAGCCACGTAGATTTCGATACCGTCGCCCTTGTAGATATCGCCGCCAGCGCCGTACTTGTTCTTCATCGGCACGTCATCGGTGATATCGGCGCCGATGTGCAGGCCATCATTGGTCCAAACCGCACGGACGACGGCCCGGCCATCCGCGGGTGATTCAATCACACCGCGCTCAAGTTGACCAGGCTCTCCAAGCGAGATGGGTGGCGCGGCGCGGTATTTGCCAAGGTTGCCGTCAGTCTCCAACGGATTGGCAGAACACGGAGTAGCGGCGAATCGGTATATCGGGCTTGATATGGCCTTGCCGGTTCCGTCCTGAGGTGTGGTGACCAGCGAAATGGTGCACCCATTGTCCAGGCCGGTGAAATCAGTTCTCTTCGCCTCGATAATGGCAGCGTGGCGGTAGGTTTCAGTGTCCGATGTTGGATTTCCCATGACGCCGGACGGCCACTTCACGCGGGGAACCGGCGGATTCGCCTCGAGGTGCCATGCCACTGGCTTGGTAAGGCATTGGTTGTTCAAGGTGATGCCGCAGCTGACAACGTCGGAATCGGGCGTTGAGAACGGCCTGAACTGGACGCGGATGGGTTCCCGAACCCAAACGAGCAATTCCTTGATGATGGTGCCATCGTCGGTAAAGACCTCAGCACGCACGGAATACCAACCGGGCATTGCATCGCCCGGAACTGCAAAGGTCATGGCAGACGGATTGATGGTTTGCCAACCCTTGGGAACCGTCACACTGATGCCGCGAACGACTGGTGAGGCGATTCCAAGCGTGACAGTGCTGGCGCTGGTCGAACCCGGCGCCACCATGAGCTCTCGCGGTTCCCAGCGGATGGCAGCGTTCTGATCGAGGGATTTACTCTCCAGCGGAACATAGACGAGGGACGGGCTCAGCGGAATACGGGCCTGGTTTCCTTCGAACTCCATGGGGCGCTTTTCGCCAGCAAGGGTTGTGTAGTTGATGAGGTCCGGCCACGTAGTTCGCGGGCCGGTGGTAATGGCTTCATCGGTGCGGAACTTGATATCCACCGCATCACCGACCGTCCAGGCCACTAGCTTTCGGAATCGGTCATCTGCACTGCGACCTCTGCGGGCAAAGAGTTGCGCGCGGATGTCCGGCCCAAGGGAAACCGGTCCGAGCAACTCATTGTCGTTCAACTCGGCGACCATTGTTCGGTAAGCCTCAAAGGATGGTTTCTTACGATATTCCGGCGGCCAGGTGGTCATGCCAAGCTGTTGGCCCCACTCACCGCCCGGATCCGTGGGATTATCCACCAGGGTGAAAGGGAACACACGCTCGACGCCCGCACCGATCAAAAGCATAATCTGGCGCATCCAGCGAAGGGCCTGCGTTTCCTCGCTGGTGCCGTCCTTGAAGTAGGACGTGATGCCCATTTCAGTGACGTAGATCGGACACCGCTTGCCATAGTGGCCGAGGACAAGGCGAAACTCCCGCACTTCCTCCTCTGTGCGGAACTCAGGTCGTCCGGTGCGGTAGAAGTGATACGAAACTGCATCAAAGCATTCCGTACCAGCAACCTGGAGCGCGCGCTCGAGGAAATCCAACTGGAGGTCCGCCATGCAGAAACCGACGACCTTCGCCGACGGGTCGGCGGAATGAACAGCATCACCGGCAACTCTCAGTAACTTGCCATAGTCCTCGGCATTAGGTTTCGGCCGCCAGAAAGGAAGGATGTTGGGTTCGTTCCAAACCTCCCAAGTGTCAGCATAACCTTTGTACCGTGTCACCGCGGTGCGAACGTAGTTGGCGAACTCCTCGCGCTGTTCGTCATCCGCAGGGCCGTTTCCATGCCGCCAGTTGGCCCCATAATCCAGAATGGGATAAATCTGGATGCCATGGCTTCGATAGAGCTTCATGGCTTCATCGGAGCGGCTGAAGTCCCATTCACCGGGTTTCTTCTGCATGTCATCCCAAGGCAGGTCGGAGCGATCCCATTTCACGCCCAGTTCGCGCATGAGTTCGAATCGGCGGGAAAGCGCCTCCGGTTTGTTGGAACGATGGAAGTATCCGACGCCATTGATGCCGAAGTATCCCGGAAAGTTCAAAGGCGCGGTGGCATCCAAATCCGCGGAATTGGTTGCGCCCTGTGCGACGTCTGAATCCGCAAGTAAACCAAAGGTGACCATTGCAGCAGTAACCAGCCGCATTCCAAAGTTCATGCAAAGTCCCCGGCGTATGATTTGGAACCCATAATGCACCCCGTATTGACGCACACACCCTGACGACCGGGGTGTATGAGTCACTGAATCAAGCTGAACATGCTGACCATCAACGTGCTGCGATAACGGTGACCGGCAACAAACTCATAGTTGAACTTCTTATCCACAAGAGGCCTTGGCGGATAATCCGTCGATGTGATGTTGAGAAGGATCTCATAGGTTCCAGGCTCCACGTCCTTAAATTCCTTGGCTTCGCGGGGATTCAGGATGGCGTTAAGCGGGCGCCCCTTCCCCTCGGGAAGGGCTCCAAAGGTAAGTATTGATTCGGGATTCCCGTTGCTGATGGCAATAGTGACCTTTCCGTCACCAGATTCCTGGACCTTGAAGACTGCTGGCTGGTTGGCCGGTGTGCCTTTTGGCTGGGGCGACGACGTTGGTGACGCAGCCGCAGGCAAACTTTGCTTTCCGGCAATCTGGGCAAATTCGGCCGGATCCGATGGCGCCGGAGCAGTCGGCTCCTTGGGCGCAGGCCTGACGGAGATCTGTATCTTGCTGGACGCAGGGGCCTGATCTGATTCGTCGCCGTCTTTTGCAGCGATGGTGGCAGATGGCGCGGGAGTTGGCTCTGGCGTGACAGGCTTAACTCTCAGCTTGTCCAGGGAGATGACAGGGCGCGGTCCCTTTGCCGTAGGCTCTGCACCGCTTTCATCAGAAATGGTGACCTTTGCCTCCGCCGGGTCATCGTCCTTTGCAAAAGGTGGTGGCGTAAATTGGGACGAGGCCGACGCGGGAGAGTCCGCCGAGGTTTCAGGCTTTGTCGAGGGCATGTTGTCCATCACCTCGGGTGGAGGGGTTGGGGTTAGCCTTCGCACAGTAGGTACAGGTGTTACCATTGGCCTGGTTTCCGCTGGCGGCGCAGATGGCTGGCGAGTCTCCTCTTTTCGGTTCGAAACGGTGGATTCGCCCAGTGCAGGAGTTGATGCAGCCTGGAATCGGGTCTTCTTTTCAATCTGATTGGTGCCGGCAACTTTTCGGGCGGGCTCTTCTTCGGTGACAGTCATTTCATCCTTGGGAACTGGCCCGGGTGTTTCCTTTGTAACGGAGAGGCTGCTGGTGGTGCCGTCCGGGTTAAGCGCAACCTTCTCCAGTTGCACTTCGGGTGTTGGAACCATCGCCTTGCCGCTCGTTGTCCCGAGTTTCTTCGCGAATTCCTCCGCTTCCTTTGGAACATTGACGCTGAGTTCAAGCACGTAGAGGCGCATCTTGGCCTCCTCGTTTGCCTTCTCTCCGGTGATTTCGGCATACTTTCGGTAGTAAAAGAGGGCCGGGCCCAACGAATTCAGGGTGTCGTAAATCTGGGCCAGGCGAAGCTTGATGGCTGGCTCGTTGGGGTATTTCTTGTCGAGCTTGTCAAATAGCAGAATGGCTTCCTGCGGCTTGTTGGCCTTCAGGTATTTCTCGGCCTGCTGCGCCTCGCGGAGGGCTTCTTCGGGCAGGCGCGAGTAGGCGTTAGCTGCAACGACCAGCACCATTGCCAGAAGCAGGCATTTCGTAAATGTACGTACCATGGACACATTTCGGGGCGGGTGTTCCGGGGAAATCAACAGGGATATTCGTGATGGCTTGCCTGACTGAATCAGCATGAATTGCGGGGTCTAGCCGGCGGTCGGCGCGATCTCATGGATGCGCTCCCGGTAGGCGTCAAGTTCACAGGTGGCGTAAACATCGTGGAGCACCTGGTCGCTCAGCAGGGCCGATTTGTCGTGCCAGTGAAGGCGGCGATTGATGCAGGCGATTTCGTCGGCGTAGTGGGCCAACTGGCCCACATCGTGCGAAACCATTATGATGGTCAGGTGAAATTCCTTTTGGAGGTCCCTCAGGAAATGGAGGAAGCGCTGCTGGCCCGCCGAATCGAGGCCGACTGTGGGCTCGTCCAGGATGACCAGCTTCGGCTGGCAAATGAGCGCCCGGGCGAGAAACGTGCGCTGCTGCTGTCCGCCGGACATGCGACCGATGGGTCGATCGCGAAGCTCGCCCACACCCACCCGGTCCAGCAACAGGGCGGCGCGGTCGCGGACGTCGGATGGAAAACGGCGCAGTAATCCCACGCGGCTTGTGGCGCCCATCATTACAACGTCAAGAGCCGTGGCCGGAAAGTTTCGGTCAATTTCGTGCTTTTGGGGAACGTAGCCGATGAGGGAACGATCTGCACCCAGTTCCGCCTGGGGACGGCGAAAGAGTTCGATTCGACCGGAATGGGGTTGAAGCAGTCCGAGGATCAACTTCAACAGCGTGGTCTTGCCCCCACCATTGGGGCCGATCACACCGAGGAAGACTCCCTCATCTATGCAGAAGGTGATGTCCTCGAGGATGGTGCGATCGCCGCGGGCAAAAGAGACATCCTTCATATAAACGATGGGATGTTCGCAGGTGCATTTCGGCTGGTCTTCACAATGGCAACTGTGCATACGACTTAAGGCCCTCGGAAACAATGGGTTGATTGCAGGGTTTCCTACATTCCTGAATGCGTTCTGTGCAACCAATTCCACCAGTTTCATCGGAGGCTGCCAATTCGGCCCCCGGTGCGGCGCGCCTGATAAGGGGGCTGATATTCGGGGCATTTCTGCTCTATGCGGCCCGGCTGATCTACCTGTCCAGTTTTGTCATCGAAGAGGTCCGCTATTTCGTCCTGTTTGACGACGCGATGATCTCGATGCGATTCGCGCGCAATCTGGCCTCGGGCTACGGGCTGGTTTGGAATCCCGGGGGCGAACGGATTGAGGGGTACACCAACCTTCTTTGGACACTATATATGGCCGGTGCCCACCTCTTGCCGGTTTCACTCGAAAAGGTGTCGCTTGTCATTCAGGTGACGTGCGCCCTGTGCCTACTGGGAAATCTGTGGACTGCCGGGCGATTGTCGCGGGCTGTGTTTCCGGCTTACCCCGTTGCCGAGCTATCGACGCTGTTGTTTGTGGCATTCTTTTATCCGCTAAACAAGTGGAGCATGACCGGGATGGAAGTGGGACCCCTTGCGTGGATTGTCACGGGATCCATGCTTCTTGCGGTGCGGGGCCTGACTGAGCAACGGTTCTCTCCGTGGCCCTACGTTCTGCTCGGCGTTGGAATCCTGGTGCGGCTGGATGTCACTGTTGTGTTTCTGGCCATGTGGATGGTTTTGCTCATACAGATGCGAGAGTTCAGGCTCCGAACTGTTGTGTGGGGACTGGCGATGCTGATTCTTGCGCTGGGTTCCCAAACTCTTTTCCGGTGGATGTACTATGGGGATTTACTCCCCAATACTTACTACCTGAAGATGACGGGCTTCCCGCCCGTTTACAGGATCGCCCATGGGGCGATGGTCTTTGCACGTTTTGCCACCGAGATGCTGTGGTTTCCGCTGCTCATCCCCGCCTTTGCGGCGCTGTGGTGGCGGGATTCGCGCGTTGCGCTGCTGCTGGCCGTTTTCTGGGCCCAGTGCAGTTACAGTGTTTATGTGGGCGGCGACGCATGGGACAAGGCCGGCGGCACAAACCGGTTCATCACCATAGTGATGCCGTTGGCATTTGTGCTGTGGACAGGCACCATGGCCCGGTGGATGGCGCAGCCTGGGCAACAGCGTGGCCGCCAAGTCCTCGGGACATTGATTCTGGCCCTCACGTTTGGGACTTCGAACAGGGTTCACATCCATGATGCGCCGCTGGACTGGCTGCTGTGGTATCGGCCGCAGCATACGGACGGCAACCAGCCCTCGGTGCAGGCCGCCCTGGACCTCAAGGCTTTTACTGAGCCGAAGGCAAAGATTGCTGTCATTTGGGCAGGTGCGCTGCCCTATTTCGCGGATCGCGAGTGCATTGATGTGCTTGGGAAATGCGACCGCAAGATTGCCCATATGCCCATGCGGACGGATCCGACGAGGTCGCTCGCCGAGCAGTTTTACCCCGGACACATGAAATGGGATTACTCGTGGTCCATTGGTGAACTGAAACCAGACGTCGCGATCAACTACTGGGCGCTGACCCCCGAGGAGAGAGCGGCTAATTTTACACCTTATTATGACGAGTACAAAATCCATTCCCTGTCGTTCTACGTTCGAAAGGGCTCGCCCAATATCCGTTGGGACGTGCTGAAGGAGATCGCAGACAAACCGCGTCGGCGAGCCGTCCGGCAGATGCCGGAAGGTTAGCGGACAGCCCGCTCGATCCAACCGCCGCCGAGGACGGTGTCGCCGCGATAAAGCACGACGGCCTGACCCGGCGTAACGGCGCGCTGGGGGGCGTCAAAAGTTACCGACCATTGCCCGTTTTCACCAGGGTTTAAAGTAGCCTCGGCGGGCTGGCTGCGATAGCGAATCTGACCGCCACATTTTATCGGACCGTCGGGCTCGGGAATCGCGATCCAATTCATGCGTGAGCAGACCAGCCCGCTCGACAAGGTGTCCTGCTGCTCCCCCACGACCACCAGGTTCTGCTCGGGAAGCAGGTCCACCACATAAAGCGGTTCGGCGTGGGCGATACCAATGCCGCGCCGCTGGCCGATGGTGTAGTACGCAACTCCCTCGTGATGTCCGACGACGGTGCCGTCGGGGCGCACGATGTCGCCAGGCTGGATGGCGCTGGCCTCGACCTGCTTTCGCAGGAATGCCCGGTAATCGTTTTGGGGCACGAAACAGATTTCCATGGAATCCGGTTTGTCGTGAACGGCGAGGCCATGCTCGCGGGCGAGCTGGCGAACGGTGGTTTTGGTCATTCCACCGAGGGGACAAATGAATCGGCTAAGCTGGGTCTGGGACAAGCCGAAGAGGTAGTACGTCTGGTCCTTCGAGGCATCGGCAGCCCGCTGTAACTCGAAACGACCGGTGGTCGTGTTCTCTTCCACACGGGCGTAGTGGCCGGTGGCCACATAGTCGCAGCCCCAGATGTTGGCCTTGTCGAGAAGCACACCGAGCTTCAGGTGATTGTTACAAAGCACGCACGGATTCGGTGTGCGGCCGGACAGATAATCGTTGATAAACGGCTGGACGACCGAGGCGTGAAACTCCTTTTCAAGGTCCATCACATAGTAGGGAAAGTTCTCCTGTTGGGCCACGGCGCGGGCATCGGCGGCGTCCTCGGGCGAGCAGCAGGTCTGGAATCTGCGGCCGGATTTGAGATCCTCCTCGTTGGGGTGGTAGGTGCGCATATTAATTCCGACGCACTCATAACCCGCGCGTGAGAGAAGCACGGCGGCAAGCGCGCTGTCGACCCCGCCGCTCATGGCGACAAGGATGCGCGAGCCCTTTTTGATTTCCCGTCCCAGTGTCAGCATCTCAGGAATCGGCTACAGGGTGGGGTCGTAAAGATTTTGTGTTTTGCCGCAGAGTTCGCAGAGAACGCAGAGGGCAGCGAGGTGACTCGCTTGCGCTATCTGTCAGTTGCGCAGCGAGGTCTTCAGGTCTCCCTCAACAGCAGGTAGGACCGTGACATGGTCGGCGCCGGGGGCTGGTTTGAAGGTGGCGTGGGTGCCGGCCAGATCCGCCAGTTGTTGGCCCATGGACGGCGGAATCAGGGTGTCGGCCGTGCCGTGGTAGATGGTGAATTGCGGCGGGCTGGGGGCTGCCATGAGTTCCTTCATCCGCGAGATGTTGTCGTAGTTTTCCAGGAGAAAGATGGAAAGAGGGCGGCCGACGACAAGCTTGGCCACATCCTTTAGGGTCGTGAATGGCGAGATGAGAACGACCTGGCGGAGCGGGTGGCGGACGGCGAATTCCAGTCCGACTGCTCCGCCGATGGAGAATCCCACAACGTTCAAGTCGCGTTCCAATTCCCCGACTGTCACGGACAGGTATGTGGCCAAGGCCGCTATGGCAGATTCGCTGGACTCGATAATCCTTTTACGGCCCGGTTTGCCCTGGCATTCCCCGTACCCCGGATAGTCCACCAGCAGGAAGGCTGTGGCGGTGGTGTCGAGATTCTCCACGACGTCGAGCCAGTCCAGGGCGAGGGACGCGTTGCCGTGGAACATCACCCAGAGGCGCGAGGGTTTGGTGTTGGGTGCAGCCTTTCGGGGTGCCATGTAGTAGGCAACCTGGCGGCCCTGGGAGGTCTGGAACTCGATACGGTGGCAGTTGGGTGGCAATCCGCGGAGGAGAACGGGTTCGTATTTCATGGGGTGGTAAATCATGCCGTTCTGGGCGAAGAGCAGAAATGTACCACAGACTGCGAAGAGGCCGACGAGCACGGCGAGGGCCATTGTCAGGATCTTCCTGACCCAGGACAGGAGCGAAGTCGGCGGGTGGGCAACGACCTGCCGAATGGTGGGTGGTGGTAAGGCCGTGGCATCCTGCATGGGGCTGGTTTCCTCATTGGAATGCGATTCATTTCGAGTCTGAGTCTTGGTTACTGCATGGGGGCTGGTGCATTTGGGACGCAACGGATTTGCAGGCTTCCGGCTCGGGGGGGAGGGGGGGTGATGCATTTTTGCACAAGTCCTTTATTGTCAATGCTTCTTATGTTTTAAGAGTGCATTCAAACCGATTTAAATTGCTTACAAAGTGCATAGCTAAACCGATCCAAATGTGCGTGAAAGTGCGTTCATTTAGCCCGCGAAACACGCGAAAGGGGCGAAAAAGTATCGTGTGTGGTTGGGCAAGGGCAAAGGGAGTTGTGCCTGCCCCTGGATGTGGTTTCGGTAAAAACAATCACGATGGCGGATTTCGGGTACCTGGCACTCACCTCGGCCCCATGGGTGGTTCGGGTTGGGCTTCTAGTCTGTTTGTCATGTCAAAGAACAATGCCCGACCCACGGGGTCTACTCCCCTTCCCTATGTGTTTCAGGCGGTGGTAGCGGGACTGGGAGCTCGGGCGATTTAACTGCAGATGGGTGTAGCACAGGGGAATAGGGTTTGCCTATTCCCTTACGACCGCTTAGAACCTCTTACAGACCCATATAATGAAATGCTTGAAATCGAGGTGGGCAAAATTGAGCGGTTGGCGAGCGATGGGGGGGGCTTGAATGGGCGTGTTGGTGCGTTGTCGAATTAATTAGTGAAAACACCAACCATCACCGTTTTTATCAAGCTATTTCGACGCTGCCTGGTGATGCGTTTTCCAACATTGCCACCGCCACCGTTTTTTCGACTTGCGCCCCAGTAATGCAGTGCCGATAATTCGTATCGAAATGAAACCGGTTGCCAGCCGCTTTATCTACGCGCTCGGCGTTTCCCCAGTTATTTGGGTCGCATGGTTCTACCTCTATGTCTGGCGCCAAAGCTTAATACTCGGTTTCTGGCCTCTCCCCTCCCACCCCGATCCCAAGGATGCAGGATTGTACTTCCACCACCTGTCCATTGCAGCAGGCCTCGCCCTTACGCCCGCTTTCGCAATTGTCGCTGTTCTGCTGACCGTCCATCGCCGCAAGGCAGACCCGATTTTCTGTTGGGTGCGCTCCCTTTTTCTTGCCGGCTTTAGTTTGGCCTGCTTCGTTGCAATGCTTTACTTTGATCCAGGTCGTTATTGGGAGTGGTATTTGGATTGAGGCATTTATGAAACCCCGAATCATGTACATTGAACGCAAGGCTGGCCAACTGGAAGGCGATGCCCGGATCGGGCGTGTAACGTTTAACAAGACGAGCCGCACGATTTTCTAACGGGACCAGGTTTTTCGCCGCATCGTTGGCGGAGCGTTTAAGGCCAACTACCGCGACGAGGCCACGGGCGACGACTACTGGATTTCCGGTCCGAAACGCAGGGGGGGCGACCGACTTTACGGCACAGGTGCGCACGTGGAAATCGACGAGGATGCACGGGAAGAATACTGGCGGTATATCCGCAATCAGCCCGACAAGGTCGCAGACACCACAACCTGACAATCAGCCTATCAATGGATTGGCACAGCGGGGTAAAGACCAAATCTCGACCCGAAGTCTCGACCGTACCAGGGGTGCGAAGAATGGCATTGAACCGGAGAGGGTCGACGGCGACGTCGTGAGCTGGGCAGAAAGTCGGGAAAAGCCGCATTATGGCGGAACTACGAGCAGATGGGGATGCCGGGGCCGGGAATCGAACCCGGACGGGGGGTAACCCCGAGGGATTTTAAGTCTGTTGCAAATAGGGCTTAAACCCTTTATTATCAGTTATCCGTTAGATTGTGTTTCCAGAATGGTTCCACTGGACAGCGCCCATTCGGCGCTGAAACTGGCAACCACTTTGCCGAGTTCCCCATCCCTTTTGCGTTGGTAATGTCGGGCCAGGATCGTTGCCGGAGTATGCCCGAGGTAGCGTTGCAAGAGCCTATCATCGGCGCCACCGTCAGTCGCAACGGTTGCAAACACGGCACGCAGTTCACGCGCCATGAAGCCATCGAGCCAGGGCTTTGCAGCCCGTGCCTTTCGCATTACCGTGGCCCAGCGGCCCGTAAGTGCATAGAATGACCACGCACGGCCCTTATGGTCCGTAAACAGC
>JAIBAT010000154.1 GCA_019695055.1 Candidatus Sumerlaeaceae bacterium
GGGGGGCGGGCGGGGGGGCGGGCGGCGGGGCCGGGGGAGCGCGTCGACGATCTCGGCGTCCTCGCCGGTCTTGTCGCGGGGGCCGGGGCGGTACGGGCGCGTGGGGGTTCCGGGGGCGCGGGCCATGGGGTTCGCGGTGGGTGGTGCTGATTGGGTTTTGGCGGCCGTGGCAGCGGCGGGTTCGGGTTTGATGTCGGCGGGGCCATCGAGGACAGGTTCGGCGCCGGCGCGGTCAGCGGGAGCCGCGGACGCAATCGTGGCGCCCGGCTTGGGCAGGTTGAGGTCTTCGCCGTTGTTGCGCTCGTAGCGCCGCAGCATGCGGAGAATCACGTCAGAACGGACGAAGACGGAGTTGCCGGAGTCGTCGCGCTGGCTGAGCACGCCCTGGACGTAGCCGTCCTTGTCGAGGACGGGACCGCCGGAATAACCGCTGTAAACCTTGGCGGAGGCCATGGCGAATCCGTCAAGGACTTCACTGTCTAGCAATTCGCCGTTGCTGACGCGGAGACCCTTGGTGAAGTTTCCGACGATGGAAACATCGTCGCCGGGGCCAAGGTCGTAGGGCTTCAGGGTGTAGGGCTGGGCTTCGCATTTATCGGCGACGCGAAGCAGCACAAGGTCATGCTGGGGGTCGCGGGCGACGATGGCGGCGCGCATGGCGTCGGATCCGCCGGGATAAATGGTCATGCTGCTGACGGGCATTTTGCCAAATGCGGTGGGAATCTGGGTCATGTGGGCGCAGGTGAGGACGAGGTCGGGGGCAATGAAGAATCCGCTGCCCATGGCTTGGGCAATTCCGACATAGCGGCCGGCCTGGGAACGCACCATGACAACGGCGCCGCGGGCACGGCGAAGGGTGGAGGATTCGGCTGCGTGCACGGTGTGCAAGCATAGCGCAGCCAAAAGCAGGGAAAAGATAACCGACTTCATCCGCATGGAACGTATCCTCGATACCACAGCAACGGGAACAGTGAACACGTCTATCAATACAGCGTTGGGGAAATCTTCAATGAAAAAAGTTGGGGAGGGGGTGGCGCCGGTCCCCGCCTACAGGACGTCCACGATTTCGATCTCGAAATTGATGTCGGAGCTGGGGGGAATCGTCGGGGGGCGGCCGGCCTTGCCGTAGGCCTGCTCAAAGGGTATGTGGATGAAGCGTACGCCGCCCTTTTTCATGCCCTGGACGCCGATTTCGAGGCCCTTGACGACCTGGCCGGTGCCGAGCTTGAAGTCGAGGGGGGTGGGGAGGGCGCGTATGCGCGAATTCTCGAAAACCTTGCCGTTATTGAGGGTGCCGATATAGTGGGCGCGGGTGGTGGTGGCGGTGCTGACCTCGGCGCCGTCGCCAACCTTGATGTCGCGGTAGTAGACGCCCTCCTCGAGGGGTTTCATGCCGCTGACGTCGAATTTGGAGGCCGTGGGGGTGGATTCCGCCTCGCCTTTTGCGGTGTCTGTGGTGTCCGCCAATGCGGGAGCGCAAAGCGCCAGCATCGCCGTCGTGATTAAGCCAATGAACCGTGAAACCATGTTTCTCCTGCCATTTGGTCTGACTGAGTTAGTATTATGCAAACTTCATACCGCCAAGTTGCCCTGAATCTTTCGAATTGCGAAAACAACGAGGAAGAGGGCAAACTGGACAATGACGATGGCCGCGCCGGTGGGCCAGTCCGTGGTCCAGGAGAGGGCGAGGCCTCCCATGGTGGTAACCACACCGCACAGCACAGAAAGGACCACCATGCGGTTGAAACGTGTGGCCAACAGGTTGGCCGTGGCACCGGGCAGAATGAGGAATGCGCTGATGAGCACGATCCCCACCATCCTCACCGAAAGCACAATGGTGACCGAAAGGACGCCGAGCAGGAAGTAGTGCAGAAATCGGACAGGGATGCCAGAGACGCCAGCCATGTCCTCGTCGAAGGTGTAGTAGAGCAACTCCTTCTGGAGCAACAGGAGTGGGACGCAAATGCACAGCGCCATGATGGCCATGGCAACAAGCTCGCCGCGGGTAAGGGCGACGATGCTGCCGAAGAGAAAACTGAAGACGTCCTGGTTGTAGCCCTTCGCCATCTTGAAAAAGATGACGCCGAGGGCCATGGAAACGACAAAGAAGATGCCAATGGCGCTGTCCTCGGAGACGCGGGAATGCTGGGTGGTGGCGGCGATGAGAAACGCGACGGCGAGGCAGAAGACCAGTGCGGTGGCAAATATTTTCGCGTCGGCGGCGGCGGTGCCTGCAAAGAGAAGCGCGCCGAGGGCCACGCCGCCGAAAGCGCTGTGGGAGATACCCTGGCCGATGAAGGCCATCTTGCGCAGCACCACATAAACCGAAAGTAGCGAACAGACGACGGACACAATGAGGCCGCCAAGCACGGCGTTGCGCCAGAACTCGTACTCGATAAAATCGCGGACCATGGATGTCAGGATGTTCGGCATATTCTGGATTGCTGTAAGGTTTCTCGATTGCAGACCGGGCGGGGGCGCGGCGTCAATGGGAACTCTCAGCGAGCGGCGGCTATTTCAGGAGCTCGGCCAGCGAACGCAGGAGGGGTGTCAGGGGGAAGTCGCGAACGCCCAATATAAGCGCGACCAATGCCGCACAGATCAGGCCGAACCGCACAGGATGCAGGTGGCACCACCGAACGGGTCCCCAGCGGTGTTCGTTGGCGGAGTGGTAGACATCGTGGGCCGCGAAACGCTCCTCGACGGTGGCGCGCAGTGCGGCAATCTGGCGGGTGATCTCGCGGACGGTTTCCGCGATGTGGCGAAGTTCATTGGTGATTTCCCCGCGCCAGTAATCTTCGGGCTTTCTGGGTTGGTTCATGGGCATACCATTTCAATATGATGTTGGCGCGCGGGCACGTTTGCGTGACGCGCAAGAATAGAAACAAAGTGATGTGACGCCGCCGGGAGTTACTTTCCGGTCGGCTTCACGCTCTTGGCGAGGAATTCGAAGTTGGCCGCCTGGGCATCGAGGGTTTTCGCCGGACCGGTGGCCTTGAGAAAGACGCTTCCCTCGGGACCGCCTTCGACAACGACCCCGAAGAGGGCATAGCCGGGTTTGGGTTCGGCCTTTGGCGCGCCGGGCATCATGGAACTGGCTGTGTAAGTCCCTTTCGTTCGAACGAGCGCCACGCGCAGGCCATCGTGCTCCAGTGAGGCCACTTCGGGCGTTATCGGGCCGGTGGTATCCTTGTCGGCGGAAAACTGACCGGCCCAGCGCTGAACGTTGGACTCGATGCTGCCGCCCTGACCGGGACCGAAGTAAAACACGACGAGTTCGGCAGGGCCGGCCTCGCCGGGTATGGAGTACTGGGCAAGGCGCATGGAGTTCTCGGGTTTTGCAGGGCTCCATGTTTCGGGAATTACAATGTTGAGTCCCGCGGCAACGAGCGAGGTGGAGGTCATTTCAACCTTGATGGGCGGCGGAGCCGGAACGCCGGCAAACGGTGCGCCCGCGCCCATGGCCGGCGCTGCCTTGGAATCCAAGGGTTTTGCGGCCATGGGTGATTTTGTGGGTGCGGGGACACTGTGCGGATCCTTTGCGGGGGCGCTGGATGCGTCTTCCATGCGCGAGAAGGCGGCGGGTTCCTCCCTGGAGCATGCGGTGAACACCGCGCAGGCAGCAAGGGGAACGAGGAAAGTCGTGATGCGATTCATGGTATTCTGCGCGGCTCTCTTTGTCATGGGGAAGTCCTGTTCCAGCGTGGGTTTGGGTGCCACGGAACGGACTGTGGGCCCAAGGTGTGACTATTCCGCGGTGTGCGGGTCATTCGGACGGGAGTATGTCCAGAACCCGCGCGCCATTGCCCTGGCGGGCCTGGGCGCGGGCGCGGGCAGACTCAATGATGCAAAGCTCCACGAGCGCGCCAAGGACTTCGTCCGAGGCCTTCGGCAGGGCGGCGCGAAAGAGCGCCGCAAATGCCCTTGTCAGCGGGCGTGAACCTTCCTTGTGGGGAACGGGGCCATGAAACCCGGTGAGCGCGAAATCCAGCATGGCGCCGGCTCGCTGTATCGGGGAATCGGAATCCATCATGGGCGCGGTTTCCGGGATGGGGATGGGTGATTTAGAATTCATCGAGGGCCTCCCCTGCGAACACCGGCGATTCGTTTTCCGAGAGGTTGGTGATGGGACGCCCCAAGGGCGAAATTCCGGGCAATTGGATTGTGCCATCGGCGAGACGCTGCAGGGTGTTCTCGGCGCGCCAGAAGTCGGCATGGTACCATTCGGCTGTGGCCTGTGGCAGGCGACGGCGCAAGTTCTGGCCGGCCAAGGCGCTGGATAATTCATTGATCAGAGGCGGCGGCGGATCCCCGAAGGGCGTGAAGTAGCGGGCCGCAAGGGAGGCATCGATGCGCCCGTCGGCATCGGCAATGGCCTGCTCCATGACAGCGGTGTCGGGCGAATTGTCGCCGTTGTCATCGGCGACCAGCTTGAGGAAACCGGGTGAAAAACGTTTTTGAAGCTCAGAGACTGTGGAGTACATGTTAGTTTCCTTTCATGGGGCGGAAAGCCGCGTGGCGTTCCGCCCCTGTGGTTTTTGTTCAGGCTACCCGAGGCAGCCGAGGATGCGGTAGGAGGCGCCCGGAGCGATGACCTTGTGGTCATAATACTTCTGGACGCGGATCATGTCCGCCTTGCGGCGCGGCTCGCGCCACCGCTCGACGATGCCTCCTTCGACACTGCCACCGGCACCGGTCCACACGAACGAGTAGGCCGCGGAGACCTGCTTCAGCGACGGACGCGGCGCCACGTAGAGCATGTAGGCGTTGCTTCCCCAGATGGGGGTGACGGACGCGGTCTGGCCCTTGGTGGCGGTGTTCTTGAAGGCACGCGAAACAAGAATGCGATCCACCTCAAGGACCTGGGCGAGGAGTTCCTCCCCCACCACGCCAAGGGCTGAGTACTTGACGCGATCGACGATGGCGGGATGGTTGCGCATCGTGTCGAACACGGCGTAGGGCAACACGATCGTGTTCGGACGGCGGTGACATTTTTGAAAAATGGCCTGCCGCGCCGTGCTGAACACCGCCAGCGGATCGCTGGCCGGATCTGTCCAGGGATCGGCGGAGACATCCACCTCCGTGATGCCCGAGTCGGTGCGGAACACCGTCTCCAGTGCGATCTCCCGGTTGAGCCCGATCTTCTCCGTGAGAAACTCAGTGCGGTCAATCTCGGGTTGGATGGCGGGGTCTGCGTTGTCGCGTTCCTCGTCGGGGATTGCGGCTTCGAGGGCGTGATCGGCACAGAAGTAGCTGTCGCTGCTGAGCGAGAAGTTGACCTCGTTGGCCTCGGCGCCCGGGGCGCGGTCGTCCGCGGTGGCACGCAGCCATTCGCGCTCCGCGTCGTAGACGTAGTAACGATCGCTTTGCTTGCGCACAGGCACCGGCGGTGCGATGCGGTCGGCAAGGAAATCGTTGTTGCGGTACTGCACGCTGACGTTCGTCAGCGCGGTGTCGATGTGAACCTGGGATACTTCAGGCATGTTAAGTTCCTCCGTGTTTTATTGGTTAAGTGTTTGGATGGGAACGCCGGCCATCAGGCCGTGCGTTCGTGGATGCTGATGAAGACTTCGATGATATCGCCGTCGGCGGCCGCGGCGGTTTCGGCAAACCCAAGGCACTGGACCTTGGTGCCGGCAGTCTCGTTCACGGTCTTCACCTTGCCACTGGTGCCGTGAATGTTGACCGGAGCGCCCACGGCAATGGAACTGGCGGCCATGACCTCGGCGATCCCGGCTTTGCGCACACTGACGCTACGTCCCAGTGTGGGCTGGTTGTGAACGGTGACGCCGAGAATCTTGGCGGCATTGGCCGTTGCAGGCATGGCGCACTCGCCGGGCGAGGGGCCCTGGACCAGCACGCGGTTGGCGGAAACACCGCCGGAAGTGGTGACCTTGTAACTCTTGTCCATCAGGTAAACTGGCATGTTGATTCTTCCTTTCATGAATTCATTTGATTGCTGTCAGGGTTGTGTCAGGCGCGCGGGGCAGCGGTTTCGCGCGCCACGGCCGCGAGGGCCTGGGCATAGGTGAGCCCGGGATCGGCGCCCATGCGGGCCAGGGTGCGGCGGTGGAGGTCGTCGGGCGACTCGGGCGGGGCATCGTCGAACCGCAATGGCGCCGCCAGGGACTGCTGGCGCGCCGTGGCGGCCTCCTCCCCCATGGGAATACGGAGCGCCACCAGCCGAAGGAACTCGCGCAGCCAATGAGCCACGGGGGTTTCCTGCTCGGCAAATCGCACGGTGGTGTCCGTGGGGACCGCCGCAAAGACATCAGCCAGAGCCGCAGCGTGGGCCGCCGGAACGCAGTAGCCCTCCGAGGCAAGGCCGGACAGAATGCTGTCGAGCATGGGCGCGCAGGCATGAGTCGCCGTCTGTTGGTCATTCTCGAAGTCAATCCGCTCCGCGGCTTCGTCGGCCTGGAAGGCCACCTCGCGAAGGCCGCGCACCTCCGGACTGGCGGCCCCGAGAAGGGAGACGGCCCGAAGATAGGGACGCCCCGTGTCGGGATGGCGCTTCACAAGTTCAATGCTGCGCTTCTTGAAGGCTCCTTCGCGCAGCAGCTTTCGCGCGGTTTCCGGGATGTGGCGGATGGTAGCCACAAGGCGGTCGCCGGCACGCCGGAGCCCCGACACCCACCCGAGGGCAGGCCCACTACGCGCATGGTCCACGGTAAGTGGCGCCTCCTGCAGCTCCGGGTTGTAGTCGCGCGCCAGGGAATCCAGCTCGGATTCCCCGTAACTGCCCTTGTCGCCGTAGTTCCCGCATCGAAAGACCTCCATTTCGATGTTGGGTGCTTCTGGTTGCATAACTGTTCTCCTTTCAAAAGAACGTTTGTTCTAAATGGTGCTAAAATTTTTTTCAGTGTTTGCGGCGGTCGGCTGCTTCCTCGGTGGCGGCGCTGTCGGCGACCATTTCGCGGAGGGAATCGCGATCCATTTCCTGTGCCGCGGCGTTTCCCTGTCGCCGGGGCGGGCGGTTGCCCCAGGGGACCGCCTCAAGGCCGAGGGTGGCGCGCACCTCATTGATGGTCAGCACACCATATTGCAGGTGATACTGGTATAGGTTCGCGTCGTCGTAGCGCAGGGAGCGCTGCGAAGCCGTGGGAGCCGGGCGCTGGTAGCGCTGGTAGAAGTAGGCCGCCGGCAGCGCCACACCCATGCGAATCAGTTCCTGGTCGAGGGCAAGGTTGTCGCGCATTTCCGCGGGATCAACCACATCGAACACGAGCTCGGGGGCGGGAACGTCCGGGCCAAAATTGAAGTCCACGATCCAGCGCACGAGTTGGGACGTAAGGGCGGTGCCGAGGGCCCGCGCATCCGCCAAAGTGTAATCCTTTCGCACGCGCTCATGAACCTCGCCAAGGGCCAGACTTCCCGTGCGGCGCCCCTCGGCGGAGCTGAGGGTCTGGCCGAGCACCAGCTTCGACATTTCCTCGTTGCACCAATCGGCCAATTCCCGAAAACTATTTGGACCAATGCCGCCCCGTTTGGCTTCGAGGAGTTCGATGGCAATGCCCTCGGGCAGTACGAGACCCGAATCGGTCTGGAGCCGCTGCAACACTCCCTCGATGTCGCGGATTTCCTGGGCTGTGGCGCTGGCGCCGTAACGGGCCATGACCGTGGGCGTGCCGTACTTCTCGTTGTGGATGGCCCAGAACCGGAGGTTGTTCTTCTTGAACCAGTAGTACCAGTAGGCCCTGGCACAGAGCGGGGAGCCATAGGGTCGATCGGGGCCCGGCTGAAAGAGAAACCGGATGAACTTCCGCTCGGGCAGCAGGCGTGATCCGCGGTGCCAGATTGCGGTTTCGCCGGGCCTGGGAAGGAGCTCGGTGCGGGCTTGGAGTGACGGGCGAGAGGCGCCCTCGAAATCCAACAGATGCAGATTGCCGTCGGTGTCCGTGGCAAAGAAGGAGGCGTCCCGGGGCGCCAGGGAGGCAATTTCCACCGGACCATTGGTGCGGGAGCGATGCCAAAGAATTTCGATAACCGCCTGGCCCTTGCCGAAGGCATCGAGAAGGTGGCAAAGGGCCGCACGGAAGTCCGGTATGCGTGCGATGATGTGAGAGACGGTACCTGCCACGACGCGATCCCGGGAGGAATCACCGGCGGCGACGAGTCGCCAGTCACAGGCCAGCAGGGCGTTGCGGCGGGTCTGGAGGAGCGAGCAGAGGTGGGGATCCGAATCCTCCATGCGGGCAAACAGGGGGTAAAGGTCGCCCCAGCCGCTCCGTTCCGAGGCCGGAAGGGCCGGTCCATCTGCTGGTCGCGGCGAAACTCCGGGGGCAAGGGTCCTGCCAAGTACTTTTGGAATGTCCATGTTTGTTTCCTTCGAGGAGCGCCGGAATTCCGGCGCCCGATTTGTGCATCGAATGAAAACAGCATGGCACAGGTGCCAGTGCTTTGCCTATTCCCCCACGACCCCTTGCAGACCCTTACAGACCCATAATTTTTCGGGACGGTTTTTGAAATGGGAAAAATCGGGGGGATGGGGCAGGGCAAAAAAAAACCGCGGAGGGCCTTTCGGCCCCCCGCGGGGAGATTAACCTTTTCAGGTATTAATCGGGGAGGAGATTGTAGGTGCGAATCTCCACCTGATCGCAGGTCACGTTGCCACCTTCCAGGTTCTTGTTAGCGCCACTGCTGAACGAGTCAACGATGTCCATACCGAAGAATATCATTCTGCGGATGTTCTCATTGGCCGTTCCGGCCGTGTTGCCAACGCCAGGTCCTGGGCAGCTGGACAAGAATGGCATCTTGGTCGTGATCGGACCAGCCACATCCGGGCGGATATCCGCACTCAGAGGCGTATGGAGGATCACAGTGTACCAACCACCATCTGTTCCACCAGGCAGCGTACCAGTATCGGGGTTCAAGCAGTTGATGCCAGGCAGAGTCTGCGCGGCGATCGACGTATTGATCGAGCTGTTCGTCGGATACGCACCACCGAACTCCTGCTTAACTGCCCAGGCGAAGCGGTCGGAACGTGCACGGACGCGAATCTGCGACTGCAGGTTCGAGTTGCGCGACGAGACAAGGTGGAAGCGAATCTTGTACTGCTGATTCACATCAACCTTAACAGCACCCTGATAATCCGAAGTTACCCAGTTGGCCCCAGCCTTCGGAATCGGGCTGAAGTCTGCGGAAGCGACGTAGATGTCAGTGCTGTCGGCCAAAGCGGACGAATCAAGCGTGACACCCGTGCTACCGTTATAGGTGACAGTCGGAATCGGAGGCGTCGTCAACACCGAACCAAGCGTGTTGCCGGAACCACCGCTGACCTTGTAAGCATTGTAATCGGTGCCATTGAAGTTCTGCAGCCCGGTCGGACCAGTGATATAGGTCCTGTAAGGCTGATCGGTCAAGGCAGCGCCATCGGCAATGTAAGCCGCCGGATAGACGCCGATCACACTCTGAGCAAGGCTCAGGTTACCGTTAACTGCGGGGAACCCGATGTTGTAAGCCTCGAACGTCCTCGTAATACCACCGAAGCCCTGAGAAGCCCCATTGGATGCCAGGTAAGGCACGTCAACCGGGTCATAGTCGAGGCGATACAGCGACGGGAGCGATGCATTGCTCGAGGGCTGCAGTTCGGCACCGCGCGTGTCTTCAGTCGCGTTGGCGTTACGTGCGAGAACTTCAAGCTCGCATGCAACAGCGGACGCATTCTGGAGTTTCAGGCGCAGGTCAGGGACGATATTCGCGGTGTTCGGGGACTGGCCAGAGGCAAATACCCAGAACTTACCACGGACGACATTCGTCGAGCCTACCATTCCATACGGCAGCCAATCGGAGAGGGTCGTGGTCCAGCCAGACACGTTGAACTGGTTGGCGTTACCCGTTGCCGTCTGATTGATGCGCAGGGCTGTGTTAGCAGCGTCGTAGGCGCCGGCGTTTGTACCACCACTGCTCGAATAGAACCAGCCCGGACCAGCCGAGTTGGTGTTCGTGATATTGGTGGTAAAGCCGTCATCTGAGGAGATCTTGAAGGTGAATCCGCCGGAAATCGCGTCGAACGCATTGTCGACAGTGGTTACCAGGGTGTCCTTCGAAGAGACATTCGTACCATCGGAAACATAGAAGCGAACAACCTTACCAGCAGCATGAGCAATCTGCGGGTTACCCGTCGGGCTCGCATACGGAAGCGTATTTGGAGGACCGAAGGAGAACACGATGTCGCGGAACGAAGCATACTGGCTGACCGACCGCAGTTCGCGAATCGGGTTGATGTGGTTTACACCACCTGCCGTTGCCTCGTTTGCAATGTTCGTCGTCCCAACAAGTTCAGCAGCCATGCCGTTCACGGTAAACCAAGCTACCGTGCCGGACAAAGGCGCCGTCTGATCGGGTTCGTCGAAGCTCCACTTAAGCTGGGAAATGGTCGAATCTGAGTCAGATACGTAATCGTCGAACTTGAAGGCATTCGTGAACTGGAACAGGTTGTTATCCGTTCCCACGTTGTCCTCTGCGTCGCCGATCTGTACCGACGGAAGATCGAAAATGGTTGGAGCCACTGCAAAAGCACTCATGCTGGACAAAGTTGTTGCCACAGCAAAAAGGCTCACTAAGAGCCGTTTAGTCATAAAATCTACCCTCCCTTCAATTTAACTTATGGGCGCCCCGGGAGGCTTTTAGGCCCTCGGGGCTTACTGCAAAACAAATAGGGTTGAGAGAGTTTACGACCTCCGGCTAGCAGTGTCTGAAGGGAAGTTTATATCGTGGTGTGTAGGCGTCAACAAAAACGTACCATGACTTTTGGAGTGGCGATTGGCCCAATGCGGGCCCTGTCCGTCAACAAAAAAATGCACCGTATTTGCAGTATGCCACATTTAAGGAACCTTCGCCCTAATGTAGGAGGGAGGAGGACACAAAATTCGCCCAAAATCGGACGGAAGGGCAGTTTCTGAAAACCGCCCTATTTTATCACTTTCGGGCCCGCGGGTAACAATTGAGAATAGTTTTTGCTCAGGTATGCAAAGTATCGCAGGAACAGCCGGGCTGGCGGTCCCACCGGGAAGTCGGCCGTAATGGGAGTTAAGTACCGATAAAATGAATGGTTTGAAGTCGGCAACGCTCTGGATCGTGATCTTCCTCGTCTTTGTGCTGATGTTCATCAAGTTCAACGACAAGGATCAGACCGAGACCAAGAACATCAACCAGTTCATCGAACTGGCCAGCTCCGGCGCGATCAAGGGCAAGGTTATTGATCGGTCCGGGGTCATCGAGGGAACGTTCACGGACAAGAGCGACAAGGACAAGGAAAAGCGCTTCGTCACGAAGTACAAGCAGGGCCAGGAAGACAAGATCCTGGATATCATGACCAAGTACAATTTGGATTATGATCCCCGCGAGTCCAATGCCGTCCTTACCAACCTTTTGATGACGTTCGCGCTGCCGGTTCTTATCATCTTCGGCCTCTATTTCCTTTTCATGCGCCAGATCCAGAACGGCGGCAATAAAGCCATGAGCTTTGGGAAGAGCCGCGCAAAGCTGGTGAACCAGGGACAAACCAAGGTAACATTTGACGACGTGGCCGGCGTGGACGAGGCCAAGGTGGAACTGCAGGAAGTGGTGGAGTTCCTGAAGGATCCCCAGAAGTTTTCGCGGCTTGGCGGCAAGATCCCGAAGGGCGTGCTGCTGTTTGGCCCTCCAGGCACCGGCAAGACGCTGCTGGCAAAAGCCGTGGCGGGCGAGGCCAACGTGCCGTTCTTTTCCATCAGCGGCTCGGATTTCGTGGAAATGTTTGTCGGCGTGGGTGCCAGCCGCGTGCGCGACCTGTTTGAACAGGCAAAGAAGCACAAGCCCTGCCTCATCTTCATGGACGAAATTGACGCCGTCGGGCGCCACCGGTGGTCGGGTGTGGGCGGCGGGCACGATGAACGCGAGCAGACGCTGAATCAGTTGCTCGTGGAGATGGATGGATTTAATTCCAACGAGGGCGTCATCCTGATTGCCGCTACGAACCGTCCGGACATGCTGGACAACGCCCTGCTGCGGCCCGGTCGCTTTGACCGACAGGTCGCGGTGGATTACCCTGACCTCGGGGGCCGCGAGAAGATTCTTTCCGTGCATTCGCGCAAGGTGAAACTTGCCAAGAATGTGGACATGAAAAGCATTGCCAAGGGGACGTCCGGATTTTCCGGCGCCGACTTGGCCAATGTGATCAACGAGGCGGCACTGCTGGCTGCGCGACGCAACAAGGAAGAGATTGGCCTGGCGGAGCTGGAAGAGGCGCGCGATCGCGTCATGATGGGCCCCGAGCGCCGCAGCATGGCACTGACGGACAAGGAAAAGCTGCTTGTGGCCTACCACGAGGCCGGGCACGCGCTGACGGCCAAGCATGTGCATTCCGACGAGGAAGTGCACAAGGTGACCATCATCCCGCGCGGCCATGCGCTCGGCATCACGAGCTATCTGCCCGGCGAGGAGCGCTACACGCAATTCAAGACCAAGCTGAAGGATCGCCTGGTCTATATGCTGGGTGGACGCGCCGCGGAGGAAATCATCTTTGGTGATTTCACGACCGGTGCTGCGAACGATTTGGCGCGCTCTACGCAGATGGCCCGCCGCATGGTTTGCGAGTTCGGCATGAGTGACAAGCTGGGTACGCGCACTTACGGGGACAATAACAGCTCGCTGAGCCCGCAGATGGGACGCGAGTTTGGTCCGGCGGATCGCGACTATAGCGATTCCACGGCCTCGGTGATCGACGCCGAAATCAAGCAGATCGTGGATGAGGCGCACACCCGGGCCGTGCAGATTCTCACGGAACACAAGGAAATCCTGATCAAGGTCGCCGAGGCCCTGATTGAACGCGAAACGATTGATGGCGCCGAACTCGACATGCTGATGCGTGGCGAATCTCTGCCCGAGCGTCCGACCGCACCGCCACCGCCGGCTCCCGAGCCGCAGCAGGAGCAGCCGGAGGAGCGCAAGCGCAAGGAAGGCAAACTGTTTGGCAAGTCGATCCTTGATCGCCCGCGGGAGATGCCCGGCTAATCCCCTGGCCGGTGCCTAATCCACCCGGTAATGGGCTCCGGAGGACCGCTTGTTTTCCAGCGCTGCAAACAGCACCGCCAGTGAAGCCTGGCATCCATTGCGCAACCCGATGACGTCGTCGGACAGACGCGCGCGCTCGTAAAAGTACTCGATCTCCGTCTGCAACTCCCGAAGAATGGCGCGGGCGCGCTTCATGCGTTTCGTGGACCGAACCAGACCGACATAATTCCACATCGTGTACTTGATCGTGAGCCAGTCCTGGATGGTGAGGGCCGGGTCCACTTCCTCCGATTCGTACTTCCATGGTGAGATTTCGGGAAAATAGTATTCGTCCGCAACACTGTTTCTAATCTCGGCGGCGATGGAACGGGCCGCTTCGATTCCCCAAACCAATCCCTCGAGCAGGGATGTGCTGGCGAGGCGATTGGCACCATGGACTCCCGTGCAACTGACTTCGCCTGCGGCGCGCAGGCGCTGGATGGAGGAACGCCCCTGGAGGTCCACAGCGACACCACCACAGGAATAGTGGGCTGCGGGAACCACAGGGATGGGCCTCTGGGTCATGTCTATTCCAACGCT
>JAIBAT010000077.1 GCA_019695055.1 Candidatus Sumerlaeaceae bacterium
GGGCATTTCTCTTTTTTGTGGGTTTTGGGGTGGGTTTGGGCCTTTTTTGTTGCGTTTCGTGGGGTTTTGCGGATTGGGTGTGGGATTTGGTGGCGGAGGTGGGGCGTGAAGGTGTTTGTGGAGGATAATGCGCCGGTTGGGTGGCAGGAGAGGTTTCGGGAGCAGGGGCTGGTGGCGCAGAGGTGGCGGGGCAATGTGTTTATGGTGCGGCTGGCGTGGAAGTATCCGCGTGGGTTTGCGGGTTTGGCGGATGGGATTTGGGAGGGTTTAAGCCTGGAGCTGCGGAAGAAATGGAAGAAAGCGGCGGGGGTGGCGCTGGGGCGCGGGGGTGAGCAGGGGGTGACGTGGCGGGAGATGGTGTTGGTTTATCGGCGGGTGTTCTGGGAGCAGTTGGTGCGGGATGGGACGATCCGGACGGGGGTGCCGGGGGCGTGGCCGTCGGGGAATTTGTTGGAGCCGGTGCGATTGGGTGGGCCTGAGGGGAGGGAGATGCGGGCAACCATTGAGAAAATGCGAAGGCAAATTCTGAATTCTCAATTCTGAATTCTGAGTTAGAGGCGAAAGGCGACTGCTTTGACACGGATGCGCGGAGATGCGGAGGACGGCGGGAGAGGCAATTCTGAATTCTGAATTCTCAATTCTGAGTTAGAGGCGAAAGGCGACTGCTTTGACACGGAGGCGCGGAGATGCGGAGGACGGCGGGAGAGGCAATTCTGAGTTCTGGGTTCTGAGTTGAAAGGCGATGGCGTGAAAGGCCGAGGCGCCGGGGGGCGTCGGACGTCCGACGGTGGGGTGGTTGGTGTGTGGTTTGAGGGGTGTGGGTGTGGGTTTTTGTTGACGTTTGTTGTGGGGTTTGGTGGGGTTTAGTAAGTGCTGGGAAAAGAATTGGGGAAAGGGTCAACCGTCCCTGAAATTATTTCCATTTTTGTCTTTCGAGCTACTTTTTCTTTCGAGATTGAAGCCACGTAATCAGCAGTATCCCCCCTAATAGCAGTGCCCATCGCGCGACGACATTTAGGACGGAATTGTCCATCCAGAACTTTACCCACTGCTGCCAGAAATCCATACCGACTTCCTATATACCCGAAGTTCGAATCAAAACTGTTAAAAAACTCCACAAGGTCCCCTTGAACACGAATGAAACATCTACCGCCCCCGACTATAGCTGGCCGGATGGGTAGCGAGAGGCAATCAATACCCGACTTTGCCCCACACCCAGCCGGGATTATCAAACTCCATCGCGGTTTAGCATCAGCCCCTGTGTAGCTAACAACAAGCGAGGGCTTCTGCGACAATCTGTTAGGGGGATAGATTCTTGCCTATCTCGACCTGTCGTGCGACTTTTCCTTCCAGCAACCACGTTTCTTCACCTTGCTGACCATTTGCGGAATCAACATAGGATATATAATACCAAGCCGCGTCAGAGGCACCTTCGACTGGATGGATATCCACGATCCTCCGGTTCGGGTACTTTTCTTTATATTGTGCCCTCATGGTCTTGAGCATGCCGTTTCCCAACCAAATGCCATAACCCACAATTGGCAGAATAATGGCAGCCAGGCCCAAAGTAAGGACGAACGCTATGCGGAAGCTTCGTTTCATGGTGCTGATAACATTTTAGAGGCCTCCAGCTTCAATGCCCCGCCTTCGGCGGCGGGAAAACCGGGACGCGTAAAGTTTCATTTTAAGCTACCCCAAATCCTAGTAATGGAGACAGGTAAATTTTCTCGCGACCCGGGCTCGTATATGGAATGTTACCTGTCCCAGTTTACCCCCGCCCCGACTCAACTAACGTGACCAAAGTCTCAAAGTGTACCAGTGGTAGTGCCTGCTAAAGGTGTCCCTTGCATCTTGAGGGGACCTTGGCGTCTTGCCAATTCAGACGTAACAACTTGAATTGCGTCGTCCAATGTCATGATTGCGAAGGATTCAGTCAGGTCCGGATGGCGAAACATGCTACCGCTGCTCATGATATCCCGCCTGTGCAATGACAGGTCTTTCTGCAGTACCCGAAGTTCCTCGTCTTTAAAGAGAGACACCAACCGCTCATTTAATCGCACAGCACCTCCAACCAAAAGTACCAGTTCCGTTGATTGGATAGATTGAACGAAGAATCTCCCCAAGTCGGGGCCGGGCGCCTCGATGGCCACGAATGTCAAGATGGCGCCCCAAACCTTTATTTCGGACCGGTCGCTAGGGAATGTCTGGAGTTTGCCCACCAACAACTGTCTTCCCGTTGGTTCAGCGGCCAATTGCCTCAATACCATTTCATTACGTCGCGAGAGGTCAAAGAAGGCACTTTGGTCTGACCCGGCCGAAAAGCGCGCGATGAACAGCACGTAGTTCATTTGACACCAAGGATTGTTTACTGCGAAGCCCCAAAAAGATAAAAGCACGGCGCATGTTATTACCCCATAGGTGACTCGTTTGCGCCATGGACTCATAGCATTTCTCCGGTGATTGACGAGGTTTTCCTATCCCACTCTTCAACCTCTTTGCCCAAACCTTAGCAGCCCTACGCTCCGAAAGACAAGTGTTTTTCCACCGCGCATGCCAGTTAGGGATTGGGTGAGGAATATTAGGGCCGTGTAAGTTTTCTCGCGGCCCCGGCCCGTATATTAAATGTTACCCGTCCCGATTTACCCGTCCCGATTTACCCCGTCCCGATTTACCCCCGCTCGGCTGCAGCCATGAGTTTCTGACTTAGCAAGTGGCGCACTTTTCCGTCGCTTTGGTTGCGGCGACATAATACATTGACGCAGGGCTCAATCTAGCAATTAGCGCACCCTGTGTTGCTCATGGAAGCGGTCTCTTGCCTCTTTGGCATTCCGTTGTGATGCAGCCACATTTTCCTGACGAACCTGCTCTAACGACGCAGTTGTCCAATCAAACTGTTTTGTCGTCGAGCTTCCTCCTCTTGGCTGACCGCCTGAAGTCTCAGTTACCACAGGAGACTGGTTTTCAGGCTTCTTCGGCGTCGCAGTCTGACTATCGCACCCCAAAAGGATTCCCAAAGTAGTCGTGCCAATCAAGATCAAAACGCCTCTACTCACTTTACTACAGAAAGGTCCAATCATTGGCAAATGCAGCATGTGACCATTCTTCATGATGTGAGACTACTCCTTCCGCATTTTGTGAGATGCTATGGTTGGTAATTGGTCAACATCAACAAGAATTGAATTTCAAAATCGGGCCCATTTGTGAATTTCTGCGGTAATCCGTGTAGACTGTGGACAAGGCTTTGATACTTCAAAGAGACTTCGGGCAGACTTTAGGAGAACCCTTTTGCCCGAAAGTAGGGCACAAGTCGATGATGCCATATGAAGGCAAGCCCCGCAGTTACAGACTGAACGCCTGCTAAGACTTGGCGTAGCAGGATCGTCTCATTGTCGTAATCCGGAACAGGCGCAAACGTGTTCAAGATCCCAATCACCGGAAAGTAAGCAATGGCAGGTAACACCATGCGGAACAGGCCCACCTTGTAAGACAAGGCCGTGCCCCGGCGTGTATCGACGATTCCCGCCAGAGGCTCCGCCAGAAACGGCAGGATTGGCATGAAACAGTAAAGGGGCCAGGTTCTCGACAACAGGCAACAGAAGTTGAGGGCCAAGATGAAGACGATGTAGACAACGGCAGACAGGAAATGTCTCATAATTGCGTTCATCGGGAAGGCCACTTAATACCTATGTCGCCTTTCATGATATAGAATATCCAAAAGGCTACGACCGCTGCGGTAATAAATCCGTAAGCCAGGGCTGTGCGAGATGCCTTTGATCGCAATAGCAGACAGACGACAGATACCAATCCGCTGAACCATATAACTCTAATCAGCATACTGTCCCAGATCGTGTAGATATAAGGTCTGCTCCACGATTCCCACTTTGCCTGGTATTTCTCGACGAGGAAGTAATAGCGGTTGGCGTCAAGGAGAGCCAAGGCAAGCATCGCGGCGCCAAGAATCTTCAGCCATACGCGATTCGTAAGCAGGAATTCAGCTGCTTGTTTCAAGGGCTTAACCGGGGTGCGTTCCATTCTAGATTCGCACTATTCCCAGTAGGCATCCCACTGACGCAACTTCCCCTGTTGGGATGATTGCTCAGCCTTCATCAATTCTCCTTCGGGCATCACGCGCATCTTCAAGTAGACCGTGCGCGCGTTAAGGCGAATATTGGTTGCGTGATCACTGGTGGTGCATGGATTCCCACCCGCCCACGTCACCAGCGTGATCTCCTTGTTGAGTTTCACCTTCTCCTGGTCAATCGCAGCCATGGTCCGTGCCCCTACGATGAGCGCAAACGGATCCGTAATCAGATCGGAACTCTTGGACCATGCCAGCTTCTTCGAATCCTCGTGCCGCGACATCGTCACCCGCCATGTCTTGTTTCGCTCGTCCTGGGTGGTGGCCGGATCCATCACCGACACGATAAGGTTTCCTCCATCGATCACCTTCTTGCTGGAAGTCTTTCCAAAAGTCAGACGCCTCGGCGCTGTGGAATCCTTATCCCACTGCTCCAGCCACACGTCGGTGTCGTAATTGCCCGGCTTCAAGCTATACTTGAACTTCCAAACGTCCATCCCCTCCGCTCGGGCCCAGTCCGAGTCATGGATTGCGGTATCTTGTTCCAAGTCACCAATGACTTCATTGGTCGCGGTATGAGATATCCACGGGGCCAGGCAGCAGATTGCTGTACAGAGAACCCGAAATGCTGCTGCTCGGTGGCGCAATATTGGAATTGTTTGCATGGCCAATACGGAGCGGGTTTTGTGGGAAATGGCAATGGGTTTGTTCGACGTTTACTTGCGAAACTTCTTCCAGTAGTCCTCAATCGCTTTGGCTGCCATTTCCTGATCGGCCGAGTCGAGCGGGCTGGCGACGGTAAAATCGAGAAACGACAGAATGACTCTTCCCTGCTCGGGCGTGAACCCATCCCAGCACTCGCGCATCCAATCGACGCTTGGATTGTTGGGCTCCTCAGAATCTTGGGGCCAAAAGGTGAGATTGCCAACGGTGTTCGCCCATGGCTCATTCACGATCTCTCCAAGCAGTCGCAGGCTACGGCGCATGAAAGCGGGCAGGTAAAAACGGAATCCTTTCTGATCGAGGAAGTTGAGGGTATGTGCGTGGACATCCAACACGGAATCAGGAATATCCTGCCAGCGAGCATCGCAAGGCACCTGACTTGCCAAATCCCAGTCCGCTTGGGCTCCGTAGTCAGCAACAACTGCGCCTTGGGCCAGCGTCATTCCCTCACCCCGCGTCACATCCGCGAAATGCTCCTCAATCTCGGCGATGAGTTCGTCAGCGGTCATCGGGAGTTACTCCAACCCGAAATGGATTAGTTCAACTGCTTTCCGTGATTCGATTTTCGCCGAGGTCAGAGTTTTCGCGTATAGCTCTCTGTGGCCACTAAGTTGGCCACAGCCCCCGCCGTGCTACGTTACGGCACCCCATCAGCCCGCCCCCCTGTCCGATATGTCCGATATGTCCAATCCGTCCGATAACTTTAACCCGCCCCGGCGCGTCATGGCGGTCGCACTTTATGGGTCACCAAGGGGTTGTAAGGGTCTGTAAGGGAATATGCAAACCCTAATCTCCTGTGCTAAGCCTTTCCCCAAGGTAATCAAAATGGCGCGTACCCAATCGGACGATGCTTTCGCCCGGTGCCCGGTTTAATGGAATAAATAAAACTCATTTAATCGGGCCTTGTTCTTTGAAATCACTAACCTTAAAAAATCACCCACAAAAAAGTTCCCGTGGCCGAAAACCTTTGACAGCCATGACGGCGGCAGCACCGCGGTTGCTCATAAAGTCTTAACGACAACCCGCCGCAAGGCCTGTAAGCGCTTTTCGCACACCAGTTTAGAATTTTCAATCGAAAGTGCCTTCCAACCCAAGCATCACCAGCGATCTAAAGGCTCCAAATTGCGCAAACAATTTCTTCGAAAAATCGCTTCGCAAACCCAACAGAATCAGCCCGAAAGGAACGCCAAATTCCCTCCCGCTTTACGTCAGTTTTAAAGCAGCAGAAAGGGGGATATTTTACCGGGCGTACGTCTCACACCGGTTCAACCAACCCTGCAGCCAGCGCTGTTCCTTGCGTTCGGGGGGGCTGTTCTTGACGCGGCGGGTTAGGACGATCTTCGCCGCATCGGCAAACGCGCGTGGGGCCTGTTGGGCAGAACTCGCATTTTCGCGCATAGTGATCAACACCTGAAGCAGCCCCCACCCTTCTCCCTTGTATCTCTCACTCTCGTTGAGTCCGTCGCCTTTGAAGTTGACGTAGTCTATCATGGCGAAGTTGCCGGCGGCGGTGAGGCGAAGAAGGGCGATGTTGCCGCGAACCTTTGCGGCATCCTTGCCGGCGGCGGCTTCCATTCGGGCGGTGGACTGATCGAGTCGCTGGATGATGAAACGCGTTTGCTCCTTCACGGTGGCCGCGAGCCAAATGCGGAGTTCTTTGGCGCGGTCGGAGTTGCGATCCTTTTGGAAGGCTGCCTTCGTGGGCCAGGGGCAGTGGGGCGCGGCTGATATCCACGCAGGCACCTTCCCGCCGTTCTTCTGCATGTAGCTGACGAACATGGGGAAGCTTTCCTCGAAGGGACCCTTGGGGCCGGCGGGATACCAGATGAAGTGGCCGATGCCGAGGGAGGCGAAGTCCTCGCCGGTGTTCCAACTGGTGAGGCCGTCCACGCTGCCGTTGCATTCGTTCTGCCAGATGCGGCGGCCGATTCGCTCCAGTTCGGCGTCCGGCAGGTCGCCGCTGCGCGCGGCGGGAGCGGATGTGGGCAGGAATGCGAGGCAGATTAGAAGCAGACACCCCCACCAAAAGGGATGACGGGGAGCAACGGGAGCGATGCGGCGCAACGGGAACATGGAGCCTCCGGGATAAATGAATCGTATGTTTGGGTTCTGCGGTTTAAACATTCCGCGGGGCAGTCCATTCCCGGGAATTGCCGAGGGTGTGCGCTGGCTAGAAGGCCTCCCACAGGATGGACTTTCGGGGCTCGCGGCCCCTGGGTGGCTTCAGGTCGTCAAGGTTCGCGCTGGTAATGTGGAGGATGCCGTAGTGGCGCAGTTCGGGGAGGGTGGCGGCCCAGCACACTTCCTGATGTTGTAGCTTCACGGGAATGGTGGCGCCGTCGGGCGAAATCCAGTGGGCCACGGGATGGGGCGGCGCAAGGTCGGCGCGAAGGCGAACCTGGATGCCACTGAGCGGCGGGAAGCTGGGCTGGATGGCGCGGGCCTCGGGAAGGGTGGTGCCGGCATCGTCGCGTCCGCCCGTGAGGTTGAGCAAATGGAAGTTCACCGCTCCCCCATCGTTGAGCTTGTAGGCGCGGCCCACGACACCGGTGGGTGCGTCGATGGCCCACGGCGAGCTCGGTTCGGGCGGAACCGCAGCGCGAATGGCAGCAAGGGCGGCGGTGTCGCGGTCATCGCGGTACTGCACGCCGCCGAACACATAGCCGAGGAGGCTGCTCTGGCCGGGCAGGCCATTGAGGTGTGTGCCGGCTGTCCTGATTTGGTTGGACAGCTCTCCGGACGGGCGCGGGGCGCCGGTCTCGGTTTGCGAGGCTGGGGCACCAGACGTAATCAGTCTGCCCCCTCCTTTGGCAAAGGATAACACGGTCTGCGCCTGCCGGTCGGAGAGGCAGCGCGCGTCTGGAATAATCAGTGTGTTGTAACCGTGAAGTCCGTCGGGGGTTAGCTCCTCGTCGCGGATGATGGCAAAGGCGGCGTTGGCCTCGACGAGCGTCTCTGCCCATCCGGCCCACTCGTTGACGTAGGGGCTCATGTCCCGCCCGCCGACCTGGTTGCGGGGTGTGTTGGAGTAGTGGTCCAAGGTTTTACTGTCCGCCGCGAATGTGGCGTCGCGCGTCTGGGCAGAGAACAGCAATGCGATGCTTGCCAGCTCGTGTTGCGGCCCGAAGACCCCGTGCTGGTCGCGCTCCCAGGCAAAGAATCCGGCGGGCCTGCCGTCGCTCTCGTAGGGCGCGAAACCGGGTTCCCCTCGGTTGTGGGTCCAGTAGCGGCTGCCCGCGACGTTGCACAGCGCCCAGCAGATGGGCATTTCGGCAACGGCGGCCGGATAGTATAATGTCAGCGCCGGTGTGCCGTGGGGCCGAGCGATGGCGCCGTACAGCAGCATCTCCGCCATGAACCGCCGCCAGCTGTAGTAGGGCGATCCCTTGGGGCACCACGCCTCGTAAAAGGGAAAGTTGGCGGCGCGGCCCAGCTGCGCGGCGTCCATTCCCCAGTATTGCGGCAGGAAAATCTCGCTGGCACCCGCGACGCAGCCGGTGAAAACCTGATTTGGCGCGGCGGCATCGATGGCGGCTTTCAGGTCGGTGAAGAAGTTTCCGCAGGTCTTCGTGCGGAATCGCAGCCACGCGCGCCAGGTGGGATCGTCGAAGTTCTCCCACACGGGCGAATCCCTGCCGACCGGCAGCGCAAAGCCGGTCTCGGCCTTGAACCTGGCGCGGCAATGACCGCAGCCGCAGGAGTACCAGTTGGGAAGCAGCTCCACCTCGTCCACCATCCAGCCGTCCACCCCGGTGCGGCGGGTGAAATCGGCCACGCACCGAAAGTAATCGGCGCGGAAATCGGGGTTGTTCGGGCAAAGCATCCACAGGCCACCATAAAGGTTGAAGAACACCGGCTCGCCCGTGCGCGCGTCGCGCTGCGCCCAGTCGGGGTGCGCGTCAAGGTACGGCTTCGTGCAAAACGTGGAGGTCACATGGTGCATCACCCGGATGCCGCGGGCGTGGCAGGCGTGCACGACAATGCGCGTCGCGCGGACGCTGGCCTCGGCGCCGCCATCGCGGGCGATGCGGGCGATCTCCCCCGCCGTGCTGGGCCAGTCGTTCACCAGGGAGCGGTGCCCCTCGGTCAGGAGCAGGTTGATGCCCGATTGCGCCACGGAGGTGGCGTAGTCCGCCGCCTGAGCGGGAGTAATGTCGCGGGAGTATTCCCACTTCGCCACACGCGCATTATACAGAAAGTCGAGCGGTCGCGCCGCAGACGCGCCCATCACCAGCCCCTCTCCCCCACCCACAAACAGCACCGCGAGCAGGATACCCAATCGCCTCGCATTCATGTCTCCAAGGGTTGGCGCCCGTGCGATGCGCAGTTCAAGGGGAAACGGGGCTGATGAATTCGCTGGATTCAACAACTTACCGGGTGGAGACCACAGCTCATGAAGTGGTGCACTGCATTTGGGGAACGTGGTTTTGTCGCGCTTGCGGTGATGATGCTCGCCGTATTGCTTCAGGTTCGCTCGGCCCCCGCCAATGTCCAGTCCCAGCTCGATGAGCTGGTCACCGCCGCGCAGGGAAAGCGTATTGGCCTGATCACCAATCCCTCCGGGTGCTACGAGAACGGCACGCCCGACCTGGACTTTCTGCTCCAGGCGCCGGGGACCACCATCACGGCCTTCTTCGCCCCCGAGCACGGCATCCGGGGAACGCTGCCACCGGGCGTGAGCAGCGGCGACTACATTGACCCGGACACCAGCATTCCCGTTTACGCGGTCTACGGCACCCGCAACGCCCCCACCGATGCCCAACTCGCCAACGTGGACCTCCTTGTCTTTGACATGCAGGATGTGGGTGCTCGCTTTTACACGTTCGTCTGGACCATGACGTACTGCATGGAGTCCGCCGCGCGCAACGGGAAACCCTTTTATGTGGTTGACCGCCCCAACCCCATCGGGGGCCTCAGCGTCGGCGGGGCGCCCAATCCGTCGGAAAGCGGGCTCGTCGGTCGGCTCATTAGCGGCACAGGCCTTGGTGTCTCCACGCGCCACGGCATGACGGCGGGAGAGATTGCGTACCTGTGGAACGAGACCTCCATGGCCCCAAAGGTGGATCTCCACGTCATTAAATGCCTTGGGTGGACCCGCGACCAGCAGTGGGATCAGCTTGGACGGGTGTTTGTGCCACCGTCGCCCAACATGCGCTCCTACGCCGCCGCAAGTGTTTATCCGGGCACCTGCATCTTCGAGAGCAGCAACTTCAGCGTCGGGCGCGGGACAACGGCGCCGTTTGAAATGCTCGGCGCGCCGTATGTAAACGCCACAACCTTCGCCGACCGGCTGACGTCGCTCAGCCTGCCCGGCGTTCAGTTCCTTCCTTCAACCTTCACGCCCACCTCGTCCGTCTACAGCGGCCAGGTGTGCAAAGGCGTAGTTGTCGTCGTCACCGACCGTGATGTCTTCCAGCCCATCCGCACAGGCATGTATATGATGAAGGAGGCCTACGTCGCCTACCCGGCGCAGTTCACTATCAACAGCTACGCCTCCACGCTGATGGGCGTGCCCAACCTGCACAATCGTATCAAGACGGAGGCCGTGGACGCGCTGATCGCCGAGTGGCAACCCAACCTCGGCGTATTCCGGGCGCTGCGTTCCCAATACCTGCTCTACCCGGCCACGTCGGCCGTGGCCGACTGGAAATCTTACTGATCCTCGGCTTTGGGCGGCTTTTGCACCAAACCTTCCGGGCCCCCAGATGGTCGTATCCAAAGCGCGTCGGGCTGTGATGCCCGCTGGCTCACATGGTTTTTACAACATTGTTGCAGGATTCTGACACAGGCTGGCGGATGGCATGGTAGGGTTATGGTACAGTTCAGGTCGGTCATGAAAAGGATGGTATTGAGATGAGGGCAATGTTTGGGATGGCGTGCGTGGCGGTGATGTTGGCGGCGGGGCCGGTGATGGGGCGGGTGGTGGCGGTGAGCAGGGAGGCGAAACTCATGTCCGCGGCGCGCGACGGCGCTGAGGGGGTGCTGGGGGTGCTCCTGGATGATGGGGCGCGCATCAACACCACCGACACCCTTGGCCGCACGGCGCTCCACTATGCAGTCGCCGGTGGGCACGAGGCCACCGCGCGGATGCTTCTCGACCGTGGCGCGGATCTGAACGCCATGGACACGGAAGGCCACACGCCTCTGGCGCTTGCCTACGCGGGCGGGCACACGCAACTGGTGGCGTTCCTGCAGTCAAAGGGCGCGCGCTCCGACGGCGACGTTGCCACCACCCGCACTATAAGCCCCGTCAGCCGGCCCGTATACAGTGCCCAGGCCGAGACAATGGCCAGGTCACTGCGCTCGCAGCTCCCACCAGGGTGGACGTGCACCGTGACGACCGAGCCGGGCAGGATGGGCCACCCCCATGGTCTTGGCGAGCCCATGTTTCGGTTGGACTTTGAGAATCGGGATGTTAAGTTTCCCGCGGAGCACGGGGCCATCAGCAAAGGCCAGCTGTCGCCCTGCCTGCGCCTCCACTTCCACAGCATCGATGAGCAGCGCGAAATTGAGCGCGTTGTCGAGGCGGAGCGGGTCTACTCCTGGGACATTCCGACGACCTACGCCGTCTTGCGCAACCATATCGTCGTCTCCTCCCCCGGGTGGAAGAACCATGGCTACAGCACCCCCAAGGCCAACGCCGCCATCGCTCCTCTGCTGGCGGCGCTTCAACCTGCCATGCACGGGTCCGCATCGCCGCGCCCGGAGGACATGATCACCACCGCGCAGAAGGACGCCGCCGAGGCCGACCGCCGCAAGCTGAGCCCGGGCAGCACCCGCGCCGACCTGCTGCGGTACTTCCAGGAG
Source organism: Candidatus Sumerlaeaceae bacterium (assembly GCA_019695055.1). Taxonomy (GTDB): domain Bacteria; phylum Sumerlaeota; class Sumerlaeia; order Sumerlaeales; family Sumerlaeaceae; genus JAIBAT01. The sequence continues at coordinate 11,609 of JAIBAT010000077.1, forward strand.
GAGGGTGGCCTCAGCAATGCCCGCCAGCGCACCTATGTTCACCGGGGGTGCGAGGTGCTCAAAGTCGACGTTAAGTTCGACCCCACCGAGACGACTCAAAGCGTGGTCAAGGAGCTCCCCACGGACCGAATCCGGGAAATCTCACCCCTCCGGCCGGGGTGGAGCATCCAGGACTAAGCCCCCCGCCGCCCCTGAGGAAGTTGCGTGACAAGCGCATTTCCGCGCCTTAGGCCGCTCATCCAACACTAAGCCCGGGAGGCATCAGGATGAGCGCCGTAACGATTTCGCTGATAACATTTGGTTGTGTCTTTGGGAGCGCCCTCGCCGGGCTGTTCCTCGACATGATGTTGCCGCAGAGCCACCTGCAGGGTGACTCCAAGGACACGGTCAAGGTGGGCACGGGCATCATCGCCACCCTCGCTGCGCTGGTGCTGGGTCTGCTGGTTTCGTCGTCCAAGGCGAGCTTTGATAAAACCAGCGACGCGCTGGCGAACCTGTCGACGAAAATGATTCTGACGGACCGCCTGCTGGCGCGCTACGGGCCCGAGACCATGCCAATTCGCCTGCAACTCAAGTCCGCCATGACCACCGGAAGCCAGCTTCTCATGTCCGGCGACGAGGCGAAGATTGGCCAACTCGACACGCCCGAGTCGGCGCAGCGCTCGGAGAAGCTGCTGGAAGCCGTGAAGTTGCTGGCGCCCAAGACGGACCTGCAGAAGGACATGCAGAGCCAGGCCGTGTCCGCCATGCAGGATTTCATGGCGACCCGCTGGCAGATCGTCGTCCAACGCAAGGCGTCGGTCTCGCTCCCCCTGCTCATGGTCATGGTGTTCTGGCTGTCCCTGAACTTCCTCTCCATCGGGCTCTTCGCCCCCAGGAACGTAACCGTGTTCGCCATACTCCTGCTTTGCGCCGTGTCGCTGGCCGGGGCCATCTTCATCATCGTCGAGATGAACAACCCCCTCACCGGCGTCATAAAGGTGTCCGACACGCCCATCAAGACAGCCCTCGACCACCTGGGGACTTAGTCGGTGCGGCGCTGAAGTGACTGGCACCTGCGGGGGTTGAGAAGCTATCCACAGATTTCGAAGATTGGCACAGAGGAGGAAGCAAGTCACACTTGCGATTATGCCCGCTTTCTCTCTGGCCTGTCATAAAGTGAGACCACATAATCCATGTTAAGGATACACCAAATAATGAGAATCAAAGGGCAGGTACTGGCGGGGGGCGTGGCGCTGGCGCTGCTAGCAGGGTGCGATAAGAATTCCGATGTGATCTCGGCGGCCTTCAAGGAAGAGAAGAAGGCGGGGACGCGGATGCCGACCATCGAGGAAACCAAAGCCATCGCGGAGGAGGCGTTCATTTACGGGCTGCCCATCGTGATGAACTACGCCGTCATGCACGAGTACTGCGTGGACCCGAAGTCGGGGCAGTACAAGGGGCCGTTCAACGTGGTCCACAACGAGGCGCGGGTGTTCACGTACAAGGATACGGCGGTGGTGACGCCGAACAGCGATACGCCATATTCGATGCTGTGGATGGACCTGCGGGCGGAGCCCATGGTGATCTCGGTGCCCGCGGTGGAGAAGGAGCGCTACTACGCGGTGCAGTTGTGCGACGGGAATACGTTTAACTATGGCTACATCGGCAGC
>JAIBAT010000144.1 GCA_019695055.1 Candidatus Sumerlaeaceae bacterium
GATCTGCCACGGAACCGGGAGTAGCGGAAATAATAGCCCGAAATCAGCCGCTCGGGTGTGAAGGGCATTGCTTCGAACTCGGCGCAGCGAAAATAACCGGCGGCTTCGCGAAAGAGGCTGTCTTTGAGGGCCTCCTGACCGCCAAAGAAGGGGATGGTGGGCCCCACGCTGCCCTGGGCGAGGGCGGCGTTGTAGGATTCCATGGCACGCTTCTCGAAGGGTGCCGCGCCCTCCATAAGTTGCCGGGTTTGATCGCTCCAGAATCGTGCAGAGGCCTTGTCGCTGTCTAGCGGCGGCCCACCGAACAAACTGGTCATGCGCCGCGCGACGTTCCATTCGGTCAGACGGTTATCGCCAAGTTTACGGCCTGTGTCCTGCCATTTGGGCTTGGGAATATCCTTCAACTCAAGGGACTTGGATTGCCCGATGCACTCTGAAATGGCCCAGGCCATGACGGCCTGACCTTGAAGGCTGGGGTGCAGGTGGTCCACGAAGTAGCCCCAACCGGGCGGCCCACCCGAGTCGGTGAGAAACGCAGCGTCCACGTCGCAAAATGGGACATTTTCTGAATTGGCGATATTGCGGAGGACCTTGTTAAACTGGGTCGTGGCGCGCCAGGGCATGGCGTCAGCATCCCGAGCGGCTTGGAACTCGGTGAGGGACTCGGTGGTTTTGCCTGCCGCTTCGAGCACCCGGGCCAGAAGGAAGCGCGTGGCGGCGTGATCGGGCTCCAGTCGCGCGGCCTTTCGCAGTCGCTCCAAGGCCTCCACTGGGGCGCTTGTGGCCAGGGCCTCAGCCTGGACATACTCGGCGCGCCACTCATCGCTGTTGGCGTCGCTGGGCTCGATATTCCGAATGGGGGGCAAGTCCCGCAAGTTTGAGGTGAGCGAGCAGATTATGATACGCACGCTTGCTCTCTTCGCGGCTTGGGTAATGTAACCGATGTTTGCGGAAAGCGATTCCTCAGCAAGCTTGCGGAGGGGATCCTTGGGCCCGATCAGCTCCTTTGCGGACATCATCGCCATCAGACCGGAGCGGCCGGTCATCTCGTTCGCCTGGTCCGCCGCCGGCAGCTTCCGCACCACCGAAAGGATGGCGTTGTATAGCCCGGTCGTGCGAATAGCCAGCGCCAGCGCCATCTGCCATGGGCGCGTCCCCACGCCCTGGGTCGAGGCCACGCCAAATGCGCCGAAATACTCATTGTGGCCGGCGTAGAGGACCAACAGATCGGGACTGAACTTCAGGACTTCATCCGCCACATAGCGCAACGGGAAACTGGCCACAGCGGTGATGCCAACATTGATAACTTCGACGTTTCGCCCTTCAGGCATTCGTTGCTGAAGGAATCGCTGCAAAAAGGACGCCGCCGCAAGGTTTGGCGGAAAGGGGAACCCCTGCACGGTGGACTCCCCCAGCAGAAATACCCGCACGACTCCGGGTGGCTTGGGCATCGCGATGCGTTCGGGTACGGTAGACCCCACAAGTTGTGCGCCACCCTTGAACTTATTGCCAAAATAGAGCCACAGCGCATCGTTGCTGGAGCGGTAAATCTTCTGCTGGCCCATTTCGAGAACCGGAACAAACAAGCGCGGAACCCCGCCAAAACCTGCCACTCGGAGAAAAGCTTCGAGAAAACCCAGTAGCAAGAGCACCGTAATCAGGGTGAATACCACCATCTTGCCTTTGGAGAGGGGTTTGCGCAGTACCGGCTCAACCGGTGAGAGCTCCCTGTAGTTGTCCCCCATTTCGCTTTGGGAAGCCCGGGGCGATTTGCGTTTCCGTGACATGATTGGCGGAGGTGCTAACCGCCCCGGACCCTTTAGGCAAGCAGTAGGTTAGCCTTGTTACCGGTGTGTCGGTAGCGAGTTTCTTAGCTCAAATCAAACCACAAGAACTCCGCAGGTTCTACCACCTGAACAGCCACAGACCGCTCCTCGCTGACCGCGAGGGCGTCCCCGGCGGCCAACTCACCGGCTCCCTGGATATCGAGCTTCCCTTTGATCATATGCAGGTAGCCGTGGCGACCCTTCGCGAGATTGAATCCGACGGTATCCTGCGCGGCCAGGCGGTGGAAGGAAACCTCTGCGTCCTGGCGGATGGCCAATGCACCGGCCTTCCCGCTGCCCGATAAAAGCGACTGGCCGCCGTTATCGTGCGTGCCGGCTTCCCGAAGGTCCAGTTCGCCGTACCGGGGCTTGCCACCCTGCTCATTTGGCAGCAGCCAGACCTGCAGGAAATGCACTGGTTCGGTCTTGGACGGGTTGAACTCGCTGTGCATGACGCCCGACCCGGCGCTCATGTATTGCAGGCTGCCCGCCTTGATGATGGACCCATTTCCCATGCTGTCCCGGTGTTCCAACTGGCCGTCGATGATGTAGCTAAAGATCTCCGCGTCGCGGTGGGGATGGGTTCCGAACCCGCCACCCGGTTCCACGACATCGTCATTCAACACTCGCAGTGCCCGGAAGCCCATGTGCTCCGGATCGTGATATCCCCCAAAGGAAAACGAATGGCGGCTATGCAGCCATCCCAATTCCGTAACCCCCCGCTCTTCGGCCTTTCTCTTCTTCATCATGATTGATGGTACATCCTTTCCCGCGCCTTGGGGAACCCTCCTTTGGGTTCCGCGACCTAAATTCTTGTTTCAGCGCAGTTATCTGTTACAACAAATATTGTTGCTGTTTATTCAGGGGGCGGCAGGGCTTATATTCCCAAACTCCTTACATCCCACTTGACACCCTGCGAAATTCCATTGCTTCCTAACCCTTGGTTTTTGAACATTTCTCCCGTTTGAACGTTTCATCCTGCTGGATCAAGAACCGAGGTTAAGGAGACCTGTTTTGAGGAAACATTTGCGCCTTGCGCTGTGCGGCATGGCTGCCGTCGTGCTGGCGGGATGCGTAATTATTGGCGACCGGCTCGACCAGTTTCGCACGCGCTTTCTGACAGTTCCGTTCTTCGTATTCGACAACGCTCCCGGCTACAAGAAGCCGCCCCAGGCGCCCGTCATGGAAGACGACACCAACCTCGTGGTCGCGATCTCCGGTGGCGGCGTGCGCAGTTCCGTGTTCGCCTCCGGCGTGCTCGAGCAGCTCGCCTGTATGAAGGATCCCCGTAACCCCAGCCGCAGCCTCCTTGAACGGGTTGACGCGATCTGCGCCGTGTCCGGTGGCAGTGTCGCCGCGGCCTATTACGGCCTGTACAAACCAAACAGTTTCTCCAACCCGCAGACCACCGCCCAATTCTTCCAACAGTTCAAGAGCAACATGACCCTCGACATCTTCATGCGCGGCTGGGCTCACTACGTCAGCCACCCGTGGGAGGGCGCCGGGCGTTACTACTCGCGTTACCGCTTTGTCCAGTCGCTGGCAAACACTTACGACCAGCACATGTTCAAGGGCGCAACCTTTGCCCAACTCGCCCAGCGCGAGGCGGCCGGCGAATCCCCGGCGGTCATTCTTTATTCCGCCTCCCTTGATAGCGGGAAGAAATTCCTTTTCACGAATCTTAATGTGTGTGATAAGTTCAACGTCAACCCATCCAAGCTCATTGGCGAGTTGCCGGGCAGTGTTCCCGAAAGCGACGTGGCCGGCATGACCATGCTGGCGCAAATTGCCGGATCGCAGATTTACTCGTCCTTTGGGTTTGATTCGATCGACTCCGACATTTGCAGCTTCCACATTTCCAGCGCCATCGCGGCCTCCTCCGCGCAGCCGGTGCTGCCCGGTCCCGCCACGCTGATTGACTACAAGACCAATGGCTACGTCCACCTGGCGGACGGCGGCATCAACGACAACTTCGGCATCGACGCCCTTGTCGAAATGTACCTCGCCAAGCTCCAGCGCGGCGGGAAGCACAAAAAGCTGGTCGTCATCAGCATCGATTCCGCCAGCAAGACACCCGGACGCGGTAAGGTCGGCGACCCGGACGGCTACATGGGTGCCCTCAGCTACGGCAACCAGGCCTTCTCGTCGCTTACGGCCCGCGGCCAGACATTCGCCTCCGTCGTTTATGGCTCCCTCAGCAGCATCAAGGTCGTGCCCCTGCAACTTTGGGAGGCGCCAAACCTGAGTACGCTGTCTGACCGCGCCTTTGGCGGCTCCATCTCCGAGACCGATATGTACAAGGTGCTCGGCGCAGCAGCCACCGTCACCCAGAAGCACGCTGGCGACATCAAGGCGGCCTTCGGCGAGTAAGTCGCTCGCGGGACATTTTCCCATCCCGCGGAAAAGCGCTTGTTTGTCCCCCGGCAGTCGTGTCTGTGGATTCACCCATGACGCAGAAAATCGTCCTCGCGTTGCCCGCCTACAATGAGTCGGCAAACCTCGAGCCGCTGATCATTGCGGCCGAGCAGGTTTTCGCGACCAACAATTATCCGTTCGATATTGTTGTCGTGAACGACGGCTCCTCGGACAACACCCTCGACGTTCTGAAGCATTTGGCGGAATCCCGGCCTCACCTCCACATTGAGAACCATCCGCAAAACCGCGGACTCGGCGCCGCCATCAAGACTTCCATCGTCGCCGCTTTGGCCCTTGCTCCGGCAGACGACGATATCATTGTCAACATGGACGCAGACAATACCCATGATCCCAAGTATATCCCCTCCATGGCAGACAAGATTTGGAAGGGCGGTTATGACTGCGTCATTGCCTCCCGTTACCAGGCGGGCAGCGAGGAGGTTGGTGTTCCCTTCTTCCGGCTAATGCTGAGCCGCGGGGCGCGACTGCTTTTTCAACTCTTTTTGCGCCTTCCCGAGGTGCGCGACTACACCTGTGGCTACCGCGCCTATCGGGCGTCGCTGCTGCGTGAGGCGGTTAGCCTCCACGGCGACGGACTCATCACACGCCAGGGGTTTGCCTGCACCGACGAACTGCTCGTCCGCCTCAGCACCATCTCCAGGAAAATCACCGAGGTTCCCTTCGTGCTGCGTTACGACAAGAAACAGGGCCGAAGCAAACTGCCACTCATGAAAACCGTGGCCGAGACCCTCAAAATGCTTATCCTTAAAAAGTAGTTCAGGCGAAATGGCCCACTTTCAGCTTCCCCTCGACTTGCCCCACGCGGGCACCTGCGCCCAACGCATCATCATCCAACTCGACCGCATGGAGCGCGGCCTTGCGGCCGGAGACCAGCCCATGATGACCGTTGCTATGGAATTGCTGCAGCTCCTGTTGCCTTTCAAACTCGAAGGCGAGAACCCCGTGGACTCCGAAGCCTATCGCATCCGCGACGAGGCTGCCGCCCTGGGACGCAAGCTGGTGGATGAAATGGAAAAGCTGTCCGTCGGCGCCGACCGACTCGGTCAGTGCGTCAGGAATCTCTTTGAGTGCCTCGAACTCGGCGAGGAGGGCGCCCAAATCTCGCTCCGCGCCGGGGAGAATCCGGATTCACCGCAGCGGCCGGTTTGAGCAGCGATGTCGACATAGCCATCATCGGCGCCGGTGCCGCCGGGCTCGCTGCCGCCATATTTGCAGCGGAATCTCGTCCTGGCGTGCGCAGCCTACTGCTCGATGGTGCCGCAAAACCCGGCGCAAAGATTCTCGTCTCCGGAGGTGGTCGTTGCAATGTCACCAATGAGCGTGTCACAGCGGATGACTATTGCGGCGGCTCGCGCAACGTCATTGCGCGTGTGCTGCGGGCCTTTGATGAGCAGCGCACCATCGAATGGATGAAAAGCATGGGCGTGGACCTTGTCCTTGAACCCACGGGCAAGTATTTCCCGGTAACCAACAAGGCCCGCACGGTACTCGACGCGCTTCTTGGCCGCGCTCGTGAGCTTGGTGTCAAGTTGCACGCCGGATGGCGCGTGGCGGATCTCATTCATCAGCACGCCGAATTCTTCATCACACGGGACAACGGAGAAATGCTCGTTGCGCCACGCGTAATTATGGCCACCGGCGGTATGGCTCTCCCAAAATCCGGCAGCGACGGTGCCGGGCTTCATTGGATGAAGGAACTGGGCCACGGCATTGTTCCCACCGTCCCAGCCCTTGCTCCCCTCGTCTTAAAGGCCGGTCCCACGCCCGGCGGACGCTTCGAGGAACTGGCCGGAGTGACCCTCGATTTGCGTATGGTTGTCGCCTCGGCTTCGGGCAAAAAGATCGCCGAAGTCTGCCGCCCCGCGGTGTTCACCCACTTCGGTCTTAGCGGCCCCGCCGCCATGGACGTGTCGCGCCACATTGCGCGGTATCGCCTTGACCACGGCGGCGAACCCCCGCGGGTCACCATCGGGCACCCGCAGTTCCACGACATTGCCGACGCCGACAAGTGGCTTCTTGAACAAGCCAAGTCCAACCCGCGTCGCACTGCCGCGTCAGCTATCACTGGCCTTTTTCCAGACCGCATGGCGGAGATTCTCGCCGGCGAATACGGTCGCCTTGTCGAGTTGCCTCGCGAACTTCGCCACGAACTCGCCCGTCGCATTGCGGCGCTGCCCATCAAGGTGATTGGCGACCGCGGATACACCTTTGCCGAGGCCACAGCCGGAGGCGTGGACCTATCCGAAGTGGACCCCCGCACCATGGAATCCCGGGCTGTGCGAGGCTTATATCTCTGCGGCGAGATTCTCGACGTGGACGGACGCATCGGTGGTTTCAATTTCCAGTGGGCCTGGTCCAGCGGCTACCTTGCGGGCCGCGCCGCGGCTCTGTCCATTCAGACGGCGGGCGCGCCGTAATCCCGCTCGCCAAATAGGGCCGTACCCACGCGAACCAAAGTGGCGCCCTCTTCGATGGCCACCTCAAAATCATTCGTCATCCCCATGGAAAGATGGGATCCCACATGCTGCCCCCGGGCCGCCGCCTTCTCGCGCAAGCCCGCCGCCAACTCCCGCAATGCGCGGAAACAGGGCCGTGCTTCTTCGGCATCATCCACAAAAGGCGCCATCGTCATGAATCCCTCAATCTTGAGCGCAGGACAGGTGGACAGAATCTCCGCCAGGGCCGCTTCCACGTTCCCGGGATGTAGACCGCTCTTTGTCTCTTCGCCGGAAACATTGACCTGGAGCAGTACGGCGCAGGTCTTTTGCAGCTTCTCCGCCTGCCGATTTAACTCCTGCGCAAGCCGGACGGAATCCACGGAGTGTATCAGGTCAAAATATTGCACGGCCTGGCGGGCTTTGTTGGACTGCAAATGCCCAATCAGGTGAAAACGCGGTCGCGAATTGGCCGCAGCGTCCGAATACAGCTCCTCGAATTTACGGACTCCTTCCTGCACCTTGTTCTCGCCCACATCCCCCACCCCGAGGGTTGCAATTTCACGCATCACCCCGGCGGGGTGGGTTTTTGTAACAGCGATAAGCGTAACGGAATCCACTGCGCGCCCGGCGCGTTCCGCCGCCGCCGTTATGCGCCGCCGCACCTCCGCCAGCCGTGATTCCATTGTGTTTTGCGCCAAGGTCATGGTTTCTTTTGCCCACTATGTGATAACGGGTCCATGAAACCGAAATTCACCCCGCAAGATTTCCTTGGCGCGCCCCAATTCCATCGGCTTCATTTTCCCAATCTCATCGGGCAGGGTAAACATGGGCAAACTCGAACAACGAATCGGCTTCATCGGCGGCGGCAACATGGCCCGCGCCATTCTTGGCGGAATGATCAAGGCAGGCATGGCCGATGGCTCGCGTGCCGCAGTATCGGATGTTTCCACCGACCAGCTTGCCACCATCGCCGCTGAGACCGGCGCGCAAACCATGACGGACAACGCCGGCCTGGTCGAGAAATCAGACGTCATCATCATCGCCACGAAACCCTTTCACGTCGCCGACGTGTGCAAGGAGATCGGCCCCGACCGCGCCGCTGGGAAGCTCTTTATTTCCATCTGCGCGGGCATCAAGACACAGTTCATCGAGGAGCGCCTTGGCCCGAAAGCCCGCGTCGTGCGCGTCATGCCCAATACGCCCGCCCTCATCGGCTGCGGCAGCACCGCCGTAGCCGGTGGCGCCAGCGCCAGCGGCGCCGATGTTGAGTTGTCCCTCGCCATCTTCCGCGCCGTTGGCATCGCCATTCCACTCCCCGAGGACCAGCTCGATCTCGTCACCGGTCTCACCGGCAGCGGCCCCGCGTACCTGTTTTATTTCGCCGAGTCCCTAATCCGCGCCGCCGAAGAGCTGGGCATGGCCCGCGCCGATGCGACGCTCCTGGTGAAACAACTCGTTTACGGTGCCGGACGCATGGCCGCGGAATCCGACAAATCCCTCGACCAGCTCCGCACCGCCGTCACCACCAAGAAGGGTACCACCGAAGCCGGCCTGCTCGCCCTTGAGGAAGGCGGATTCCCCGATCTCATAGAGGAATGCGTAGCCCGTGCCACAGCCCGCAGCCGCGAGCTGTCGGCGGGGATTATTTAGGCACCGGCATCCAGGAGAATTTGGTGCCACGGGACTCGAAAGTGGTTATCCACGGCGACGAGTGGAAAAGGGCCGACATACAGGAGGCCGTCACCTATTGTCGGCACCAAACTTGGCACGAGGCTTCCTGGACACGCCGTGATGCCCTTGTTGAACGATCAGGGACAATCCGGGAGTATATTGGCCAGGCCTATGATCCGACAAAATTCAAACTGGTTCGCCGCGGCTGGAGTCACGACCACTGCGAGATCTGTTGGTGGCGTTTATGTGAGGAAGAGGGCGAGCAGCATTCTGTTGGATATACGGATGGTCGAGATTGGATTTGTAGCGAGTGCTATCATCAGTTCATTGAACTTGGAGAGGGCCAACAGGATATATAAGTAGCTGTTTGTGAAAACAGTCTCTGCAAAGTTGCAGGGGACTTTCGGGATATCGCGGTGTGAATCGCTTCGTGGAACATTATGAAAATGTATGATCTTTGCGCTATTGAGGAGACTAGTCTCCTGCTCGGACTGTCCTGTAACCGAGTAGACGAGTATGAGATCGAAGTGCTTATTGCACCGGACACCCCACTAGTCTTCGCCAATACGGAAAACGGAACAGACACATATCTGGGATTTAACGATGTTCCCTGGCACACGCATGGAACTCTCCTGTTGGAGACCGGGGATTCCACCTTCGCCGAGTTTGGGCCGGAAGAACTTCTTGCGGCCCTGATTTCGGGAGAGGTGCTGATAGTTGCTCAATATTTCGGTGACGAACTGAAGGATCGATGGCTCGTGCATCGAAACGACAATTCGGAATTCCGGTACATGGAGCCGGGAGAGGAATTGCGCATTTATCGAATTGGCACCTGAACAGCCGTGTCTGCTCGCCCTTTAAGCCTCCAGGACAGCAACGCCATACTGCGCTGCTTGCCTATCACAGGTAGCAAATAACACTTCCTCGCAAAGCGCCTGGGCAATCAATACGCGGTCAAACGGATCCTGATGAAATCGCGGAAGGCCCCCCGCAGCCCAGCCATGTTCAGTTGTTATGGGCAATTCCTTGAAGCCTGCCGCGCGAATGTAATCCAGAAAATCTTCCGGTATTTTCAGCTTGCCGCTCGCCCGCTTGATGGCGATCTCCCAAAGGGAGGCGGCGCTCACAAGGACTTCCGATTCCGGGTGTGCAATTGCTTGTCGCACTTCTGCTTTAAGTTTTGGGGAGTCATTGAACCACCAAAGAAGAACGTGGGTGTCGAGCAGTAGCCTCAATCGCGCTCACCACGAAAGGCCGCGGCAATCTCCTCTGGAAGTTCGTCAAAATCGTCTGCCATCCAGATCTTTCCCTTGAGCGCCCCAGGGACCCTATTGGGCTTAGTTGCGGCAGTGGTACATGGAACCATCTTCACCGCCGGCTTCCCCGCCCTGGCAATAATCACTTCTTCCCCCGCAAGCGCCTGTTCCACCAGCTTCGAGAGATTGGTCTTCGCCGCATGCATGTTCACAATGGCCATATCAGTTTTCTCGCTATTAGCTAAGCTAACCTTAGCTAATTATTCGCGCAAAACGCTCCTGAAGCCCTTTCCCACACCAATGTAGGCCTTTCCCGAGCCGGTGGGATGGCCGAGTGGTTGAAGGCGGCGGTCTTGAAAACCGTTAGGGGCGCAAGTCTCTCGTGGGTTCGAATCCTACTCCCACCGCCAACCTCTATTTTCCGTTTCCAAATCGCCTCGCCTCTGTTTGCATTCCCCCGTTTTCCAATCAATCACCGGAGTTCACGCCCATCAGCCAGCGCGCAATCTACTGGACCACCGTCAGCCTTTTGCTGGTTATCTGGACGGCAGGCCTGGCTTGGTACACACGCTGCGGTCCCTCCAATCCCAAAATGGACGCCATCTCTTGGATCGCCGCTGGCGTCATGCTCCGCGAGGGACGCCCCGTTGCCGACATCTACGCTATTCGCACCGAACAAGTTGTCATCGAGGTGGATCAGGCTCCCGGGAGAATTGCAGGGCCGAAGGAACTGACTCTGACGCGAGTTCTTCCAGGTGCGGCCATCGCCGAGGTCGCACAACGCCTCGGCTACTCCGACGCCAATCCCCCGGCTTTTGTCTATCCTCCCGGCGCGGCGCTGGCGGGCAAACTGCTTTCCCGACTCGGCTGGCCTCTGAGCACGATTTTTATGGATTCAATAGGCCTCCTTTTTCTCGGCATTGCGATTGCTCTTGTGCTTGCACGGGTCCATGGCGAAACCCCCAACTCCGCCCTTTGGTTCGCAGCCATACTGGCGATTGCTATCGCATTTCACCCTCTCCGCTTCTCACTCTTCCTGGGCCAGGTCACGCCGCTTCTCGCGCTCGGTTGGCTGCTGCCGTTTCTGCCGCAAAACCGTCGCGGCGAAATCATCGCAGGCACCATCATTGGCCTTCTCGCCTCGTTGAAAGTTTTCCCGCTTCTATTAATATTATGGCTTCTCTTACGCAGGCAATGGCTGGGGTGTATCGTCGCGATCATTGTTTTCATGTGCGGGTGCTTCGCCCTTGGTTGGAATGCCTTCATCTCATGGACCGCCGCCGCATCGCAAATGTCCGCGCCCATTCGTGTTTGGGCCGAGAATCAATCCCTCGCCGCAACGCTTCACCGATTCATCTATCCCATTGGTCTTGCCCGGGACTGGGTCATCGTCGAACCCGCCGCACCATGGTGGTTGAGCAGCCTCCCGGGCGTTGCCTTGCTTGCGTGGTGGGCCAAACGTGCCCGCGGTACTGCCCACAGCCCGGGCCTTCCTCCTCTCGCACTCTTCGCCGCCCTTTGGATATTACCCGTGGCTCTCCTTGGCCTCTTCTGGACCCACTATATTGTTTTGCTGATACCGGTGATTCCCATCGTTCTCGCGAACCGAAAACAAACCGGTATGCGCCAGGCGCTTGCCTTGGCCAGCTTATTCTTGCTCGCCATCAGCGGTGACACTTGGACGTCCCTCATGCCATTCCTCGAACAAACCCTCGGCAATGCCCCTTCGGCGTTTCTCATGCGCGGCCTGATCGCGCTACCAGCACTCTCAATTCTCACCCTGCTGTGCCTGCTGCTTACACCCCCCGCTGCTGCGCGCTCTGCTCCAGGAACAACGCCAGGTCCCCCGCAGAATTCATGTTAAGCAGCGCATCCGCAAACTTCGCCGGAACTTCCGCGAAGTCAAAATCCCCATCCCCGATGGCAGCTCTCATGGAACGAAACCGCGACGCCAGGTGCAGCCGTGCTGTTTCCAGAAAATCCGGCGTATACACCGAGAAAAGCGGTTCCAGCTGCCCCGCATGACGTACCACCACGCCATGCCTCGCAGTGCTCCCGGCAGCAGTCTCCACCAGCCAGCACAACGCCGAGGCGGAAACTCCCGGTGCATCGCACGCCAGCAGGGCAACTGGCTTTCTAAGGGATTCCAGCGCTGTCACAAGCCCGCCAAGCGGTCCCAGGCCTGCCACCTCATCGGGCAGGAACAGCACCTCCTCCAGCGATTCTGGAAAATCCGCGCGTCCTGCCACCACCACGGGCAGGCCGGCTTCACGGCACACTCCGCAGACGTGCCCCAGCAGCGTGGTCCCGCCATACGCAATAGCCGCCTTGTCGCGCCCCATGCGACGGCTCACACCGCCGGCGAGAATCACCGCGACCTCAGGACGCATCCAGGGCTCCCGCGCCTTCGGGATGTTCAACCCGGTAAAGCAGGGTCGGTGCCTCCTTCTTCATGATGGCGCGCACCACAAAGTGCATCCATGCCAGACACGCAACAGAGAGCAGAAACATGAAGATCCAGCAGGTGGTCCAGATGCCCGTCCAATCCAGCAGTATTCCAAAAATGATCGGGCAAACAAACCCGCCAAGGCCACCGATGACGCCCACGATTCCGCCCACAGCGCCGACATCGTTCGGAAAATACGCCGGAATATGCTTATACACGGCCGCCTTGCCGAGGCCCATGGCAAGACCCAGCAGCAGAACGAACAGGGTAAATATATGGATGTTTGCCTGGAAGAAAACCGTCGTCGTTCCGCGCGCCAGCAGCTGCTTTCCCGCGATCTTGTCCCCGGGCTTGAACGGCTGCGCGGTCCCGTCGCTCCCAGTGGTGCCATTCCAGCGCATTTCGGAGGAGATCTCGGGAAGGGGGAGAAAGCGAGAGCGCAGTTCGCCTGCATCCAGTTTCCCGCCGGACGTCTTCAGATTGTAAACGTCCACCCCGCCAGACTTCGTTTTGACCCGCAACTGCTGGTCGCTGACGCTTTCCACGACACCCGGCACGCGCGCGATAATACCTTCGCCCGGCGTGCGCACCAGCATCTCCGGAAAGATGAGCAGGAACGAAAAGAGCCCGCAAAGCGCAAACGTCCAGTAGAGCGAGGCCCGTGCCCCGATCTTGTCGCTGATCCAGCCGCACACCGCCCGGATCACTCCGCTGGGGAACGAAAAGATTGAGGCATACAGTCCCGCAACAGCCAGCGAAACGCCATAGGCGGTCACGTAGTAGGGAACCAGCCATTGCGCCAACGCCACAAAACATCCAAAAACCAGAAAATAGTAAAACCCGAATCGCCAGACCCGCACATCCGCCAGTGGCGCCAATTGTCGCGCGAGTGTTTTGTCCCGCCCACCATCCACCACTCTCGTCGTTGTGGCAAACCAAAACAGGATGGCCATCGTGGTCAGGGCCGCCGCATAGATGACCGGCAGCATACGCCAGCCCTCCGGGCTTGCGCCGCCCTGCGTCAGCGCCTTCAAGATCGAAGGTGCCGCCAGCGTGGTGACGGCCGCCCCCGCATTGCCTGCGCCAAAGATTCCCAGGGCCGTGCCCTGCATGTTCTTTGGGAACCAGACACTGGAATACGCTATTCCCACGGCAAACGACGCGCCGGAAAGCCCAAATCCAAGGGCGCAGACCACAAACATCGCGAAACTGTTCGCAAAATAGTTGAGCGCGAGAAATGCCGCCGCCACCAGCATCAGGACAAAATAGACAATGCGCCCGCCAAAGCGATCCGTCATAAGCCCCACGGGCAGACGCATGACCGACCCCGTCAGCACCGGCGTGGCCAGCAACACCGCCATCTGGGTCCTGGACCAGTCAAATATCCCGTTACTGATAAGGAATGTGATCAGCACGCCGTTCATCGTCCAGCACGCAAAGCAAAACGTGAAGGCGAGCGTGTTCATCGCCAGCACCACCCATGCTCGCCCCTCGGGTCTGCCGTCGATCAGCATGGCGCTTCCGCCCCCCGGCGGCTGTAGAACCACCAGGTGATCGCAATGCAGGTCACGTAGAATGCCACAAATCCATAAAGCGCCACAAACGGTGCGCCCGTGTATTTAATGGACCATCCGAACGTAAGCGGAATGATCGCTGCACCATAGGCGCCGATCGCACTGCTGAAGCCAAGCACCGCCGCGGCCTCCTTCGAGGAATTGCGCACGGATTCCGCCCGCGCATCCGGCGTGTCATCGCGTCGCCATTTCTCGTGACAGTTCAGGAATATGATGGGCACCATGCGGAATGTCGAGCCGTTGCCGATTCCGGTGGTGGCAAATAGCAGGACGAACATCGCAAGAAATCCCCGAAAGGCCCCCGCCGCCTCCTTGTTTCGAAGAAAATAGACGACGCCAATCACGGCGACGGTCATGACAATGAAGTTCCAAAATGTCACGCGCGCACCGCCGACCTTGTCGGAAAGCCAGCCACCCACAGGCCGGATCAGCGCACCCACCAGCGGCCCCATGAAAGCGTATTTCAGCGGGTCCACCGCGGGGAACTGCGTCTTGATGAGCATCGTCAGGCCGGCCGAGTACCCAATAAACGATCCGAAGGTTCCCACATAGAGCCAGCACATGATCCAGTTGTGCTTGCGGCTGAAGATGACACTCTGGTCGCGAAAGGAGGCTTTCGCCGTCGCGAGGTTGTTCATCAGGAACCATGATGCCACGCAGGATGCCACGATGAGTGGAATCCAGATGAAGGCGATATTCTGGAGATAAATCAGGGCCCCCTTGTCAGTCCTCTGGGGCCCACCCGCGAGGGCGCCGAACATCGCCACGGGGATCACAAAACCCGCGGTCAACTGCACCACGCTCACGCCGAGGTTCCCCAGCCCCGCGTTCAGGCCAAGGGCCGTCCCCTTCTGCGCCTTGGGAAAGAAGAAGCTGATGTTTGACATGGAGGACGCGAAGTTGCCACCACCAAAACCGGTCAGGAGCGCAAGCACCACAAAAACCCAATACGGCATCGCGGGGTTTTGTACAGCCAGCCCCATTCCCACGGCGGGGATCAGCAGCGAGGCCGTGCTTGCCACCGTGAAATTGCGGCCGCCAAGGATTGGCACCAGGAACGAGTAAAATATCCGCAGCGTGGCCCCTGAAAGTCCCGGCAGGGCCGCCAGCCAGAAAAGCTGCTCATCATTGAAATTAAACCCGACGCTTTTTAATTTTACAACAACCGTGCTCCAAACCATCCAGACCGCGAAGGCCAGAAGCAGGGCCGGCATTGAGCAGTACAGGTTCCTCCATGCCACCCGGGATCCCGTGGTTTCCCAGAAATGTTTGTCCTCCGGGTTCCACTCGTGGATGGTGGCGCCCCTCTTTGGTTCTGCATCCCCCCTTGGAATGCTGATGCTTGCCATTGTTGGCTCCTTTGTGATTGTCAGCTAAGACGATGTCCCCCGCTCGCTCCCACCGCCGACAAGGAAGCCTGCCTCCAAACCCCGGCACCACAGTTGCACCACCGGTTTTGCAAAGCACGACCACTTGGTCGCTTCAGGCCGGTTGCTCGGTGTCCTCCTCCCCAGGACCGAGTACATGATTAATCCGGCCCCCCCGGGGGCGGAATGGGCCTGACGGGCGATGGGCCCGACCAGTTCTCTTCAAAAATCCAGGCCTCGGGCTTGTCGCACTTCGAGGCCGGCCGATCCTTCTCAATGAACGCCATGAAACGCCTTGTCTCTCCCTGCCCGTCCGTCCATTCGCGCCGAATGTACGCGCCCTCGTTCGCAGGGTTCTTCAAATCCGCAAAATCCACCGGGCATAACCGCAGGGAAATCCCCGACTCCTCCAGGATCACCGCGCTTTCCCCCTGCCCGGGCTCCAGCCGCACGCTGTACACGAAAACCCCGCCACACACCCCCGGCACATTCGCGCACCCGACGATTTCCCCTTCGCGTTCCAGCTTCTCCAGTTCGCTCAGGGTAATGCGATACCGGACTGAATCATCGTGAATCCGCAGCTTCATTGCGCGCCGTCCCCACCCCACTGTTTCAGCATCAGCAGTACCATGTGCACGGGTGTTTCCGCAAATATCGAATGGGGAAGATTGGGTTCCATATAAATCATGGTTCCCGCCGTCGCTTCCACTGTCTCCCCGCCCAGGCCCACCCGGGCCCGCCCCGAGAGAAAGTGCATTACCGCCGGCACCGCCGCCGTGTGTTCCGACAGCTCCTGCCCTGCGTCAAAGACAAATCGCACGGCCTTCAGCCCTGTCGCCTGCACCACCGGCGAGGTCACGATACTCCCCAGCGTCACCACCGGTTTGCCCTTCCCGTCATGGATGACTACATGCGTACCGGGCATCAGCTGGCCTTCCCCTGGTAGGGGTTCCCATGGCTGGGCAATGCCGGCGCCTTCTTCGCGGCTTCGCGAAAGCAATCCGCCGCGCAACCCGTCAACATCCGGCACCGCGAGTTCCCGCCCAATTCTCCGGTCGGGGCGGGCTTTGCCGCAAGCTCTGCGAGCGTCCACTGCATCAACACGCGCTTCGTCGTGTCCTGCACTTCAAACATTGCCTGGTGAAACGCGCAGACATCCGGCGACGTCTCCGACCCCAGCGCATCGCAATAGTTGGAAATCATCAAACCCTGGCAGGCCTGCACAATCTCCAGCAAGGTAATCGACGCCGCAGGCCTCCCAAGCTGCACCCCACCCGCCACGCCGCGCCGCGACTTTAGGATTCCCGCCCGCGCCAGCATATGAAAGATTTTCGCCATGTAGCTCGCCGAGGCCCCGATGGCCTCCGCCACAATCCGTGGTTTGAATGCCACGTCCGGGTCCGATTGCACAGCCATATAGATCAACCCGTGCACCGCCGCTTCCGAGGTTTGCGTTAGCATGGAATCCGATCCCCTACCATTGTTTTAAGACAATCGAGACCTGCTATATCTGATTTGCAAGCAAAATATTCCTGCCATCCGTCTCCTCTCTCCCAAATGATGAATCGGGCTCCCGGCCTGTATTGACCACACGAAGCCACTTTTTTCGAAAACAGGAAGCGTTGAGATGCCACTGATTGTCACCCCCACTGCCGTCAACGAGGTCAAGCGTGTGCTTGCATCCCAGAACCACCCCGATTGGGGCCTGCGTGTCGGGGTCAAGGGCGGCGGCTGCTCCGGGTTGTCCTACACCATGGGCGTCGAGGAAAAACCCGCCCCAAGCGATCAGGTTTTTGAGTACGATGGCGTCAGGGTGTTCTGCGACCCCAAAAGCTACCTCTTCCTCAATGGCCTCACCATCGACTATTCCACCGATATGCTCAACGGCGGCTTCAAGTTCGTGAATCCCAACGCCACAAAGACCTGTGGCTGCGGCACGTCGTTTTCCGCCTGACCACCCAAAAAGAATGCGCCGCTTTCGCGGCGCACAACTTCAGTTTTTTTGCCCAAATTCCCTCTGGACTACCGTGCTTTCGTACAGCGACCCGGGAAGCTTAGCCTCAATGTATGGTTATAAGATGAAGGTTTGAAGCGGCTTGGGACCTATCCCAACTTCATGACGTTGGTTGCTTGCATTCCCTTGGGTCCCTTGACGACCTCAAACTGGACGTCCTGGCCCTCGGCAAGTGTCCGGAATCCCTCACTTTGGATGGAAGTGTGATGGACAAAAATGTCCTCACCACCACCGTCTGGCTGGATGAATCCGAAGCCCTTCTTGTCGTTAAACCATTTTACTTTACCGACTGGCATGATTCCCGTGTCACCTCTCTTTCCTCGGAAATGAAAGCCTCGATTTCGTGCGGGTGACCGGAACAGGGGGGAGTGAATGCCAATCGGCGGGAGGCAAAAACACCAGCGAACAATAATGAGAGTGGTACGCCCAAAATCTAATACCTGCAGAATCCTTAATGACTTACGAACCTGCCATTCCGCGCGACTCAAACCAAAAATGTCAAAGGAAATTTGTAATTACCCGTTGTAACGTTGGATAAAGCCTGAAAGCACGTCGGCCATAGCTCCCAGTGTTTCCCGGTGCTGGAGGTCCTCCGGAAACCCGGAGGCATCGCCGATAAATCGGCATCCTGCCCAATTTGGCGACTTTTGTAAGTCGGGCGACACCCCCGACCCCGCACCGGATGAGGACGAGAACGGATGTGCACAAATTACGGGCACCGTGTTCCAGCGAACCGCGCAGCTCAACGCCAGCGGTAGTTGCTGCGTGTGAAATCCGGGTTCAAACCGGCCCCAGGCCCCCTTGAAAAACCGCGTCAGGAAGTCCCGCCTCTCGAACTGGAACGCAAAATCCGCGAGATACGGGTGTATCAATACCGGTCCGCGAAAGGCAGCGGGCAGCAACGCAAGGTCATACCGCAGCAGCGCTTCCGCCACCACCCAGAAATCCTGCTTCGCCGCGCGCAGCGGCGATCGCGCCACCGCCATCCCCGCGGAAATCCCGGCGAGAATTGTTTTTGGAAAAGAGCCCGACAATGCCAGCATGGCCTTTGCCTGGCCCGTGTTGATAAGGCGCGCATAGGTCAGAAAATCCGGAACCGTCACGGCCGCCTTCGCTGCGTGGGCCGACTGCAGGTCTGCCGGCAGTCGCGCAGCCTGCCACGCCGTCATCAGTAGCCCCGCCTCCGCTGCCGTTCGCTTTCGCGCTGCTTCCAGGAAAGCCCCCGGGTCAAGGTCGCGCACGTCCTCATACAGTATCATGCGCGCAGCCTCCCCAACGCCATTGCCATCGCGTCATCCAGCTCCACGCCCAGCGACGCGCCGGATTCTGCAACCCACGGCGAATCATACCGCGCCCTCTGCCCGGCTTTCTCATACAGGGAAAAGATAAATCGCTCGGCTCGGGCCGCCTCGGCCACCGTGACCGCTGTCGTGAGGAAGGAATCGTTTTGATCCACGCCGATGTGTTCCCCGGCGCGCCGTGCCCGGATTGCCGAGGCAAAGTTCCTGTGTTCCGCCGCGAATCCCGCCCCTGTATAGTCCGGCGCTGCATTATAGCCCAGGTCAAAATCTAACTGCGTCCATAGTCGCTCCGTCTTGCCGTCCCGCTCGAAACTCGCGCACTGGTTCTCCACCACGATGCGCCCCCGTTCCAGTTCCACAACGATCCTGTTCGTCGGCCGCGCATACCCGGGAATGGACCACCCCGCCGCAAGCCGTCCTTCGAAACCCGGATAGGCAAACCGCACCTCCGCTGCGTCCTCAACCTCTGTCGAGTGCACAGGCCACAGACTCGCCTCGGCGCGCACCGGCTCGCCGAAAAGCCGCAGCAGCATTGTCAGCACGTGTCCCGCAAAATTGATGATGGCGCCGCCCCCTGATTGCGCGCGGACCATCTCCCACCGCACCGGCTTGGGCGCCATGATGTGCGATTGCAGCGCGTACGCGTGAAACCCGCGCACCGCCCCCGCTTCGCCCCCGGCGATGATCTCCCGCGCCACATCCAGGTGCGGATACTGCGCAGCCATATATCCCACATGGCAGATCCCGCCCGGGAATTCTGCGGCCAACTTCTCAAACTCGCCCGCCAGCGCCGGCGTGATGGCCATGGGCTTTTCCACCAGCACCGCCACCCCTTTCTGCAGGCACATCCGCGCCAGCGGCAGGTGTGTTCCCGCTGGCGTGGCGATGATCGCCCCGTCGGGCTTGAACTCATCCAGAGCCGCCGCAGCATCCGTGCGAAATTCGGTCCGGAACCCCATGCTCTGGTAAAGTTTCCACGCCCCGGGCTTGGGATCCACGATGGCCGCAAGGGCGCTCCCCTCCCGCTGGGTGATATTCAGCGCATGCACGATGCCGACCTTGCCCGCGCCAATCAGCACCAACCGCACCGGGTCCGTGGCAAACCGCGGCTCCCCCTCAACGGACGCCGCAGGGGCGACCTCATCCGCGACCGCCTTTTTCATGGCTTGATCAAAAGGTTGAAGGTCCAGATTCAGTTTGATGAGCGATTTTTCCGTATCCATAGTCCGGACCATTTCCATCCCCCGGATGTTGTCCGAACTGATGGGAAGCGGCAGCCGCAACGCCTCTCCAATCCCAACCACCAGCTTGATGGGGCCCAATGGCACCACGAGCTGCGGCTTGCGCCGCCCCGATTCCGCCACGGCGATGGCCTGCAGGAAATCCCGCAACTCCATCGCCTTCGGCTCGCCCAGGTTCAGTTCCACCGATTCCTCGTCCGGCAGGTCCAGGCACTTTAGCATCGCCACGCAAAGATCTCCGACATCGATCGGCTGCACGGGCGCGTGCCCGCCCCCGATCAATGGCAACACCGGCAGCTTTCGCACGGATTGCCGCATCCGGTAAAACAGTCCCTGCCTTCCCGGACCAAACACCAATCCCGGTCGCAGGATCGCATGGGGCAAACCACTGTCGCGCAGCAATTTCTCTGCGTCCAATTTCGTGCGTCCGTAGGCCGACACCGCTTCTTCATGGGCCGATTGGCTCGACAGGAACACGAACCGCCGAAACCCGTCGCAGCCGCGCGCCTGCTCGATGAGTCGGCGCATCCCCTCGACGTTTATGGCCTCCGACTCCGCGTCGTCCTGTCCTGTGGTCGTCCCGGCACAGTGCATGATCGCCGTCACGCCTTCCCACGCCACGGCCGGGATGTGATAGGGAAGCTGCCCATAAACCACGCGCCCCCGAATCTCCGCCCCGCCCGACGCCCGCGGGCGCATCAGCGCCACCACCTCGTGTCGGCTCGCCCGCGCCATGGCGCAGAATCTCCGCCCGATAAAACCCGAGGCTCCAGTGACCAGGATTTTCACCGGCACACCTGCTCTTCCGTGAGGCAAACCCGAAATCCGAAATTTGTAGGAAGAGCAACGAAAGTGGCAGGCGCATCCCACCCCTGGAGTCGAAAACAATGCGACCAAAGTGCGAAAGCCCGTCCCGAATGGCCCGCCAAAACTCTATCGAAACCTTCACCAACCATAAGAGACCCGAGCATGAGTTCGGAAACGCCGCTGTAAACAGAAAGCGTGCCTCCCCCCGCAGCCAAAAAGCGCGCCGCCAGCCTTTCCCCGTTTCTCCAGGTGCTCTCCACCCGTTACCATCACCCCGATTATCTGGGTTCCGACCCGCTCGTGGAGGTGCGCCGTTTCAAGTCCCCCGTAGACCGCGAGATAGCCGCGTTGTTTGCGGCCCTACTCGCCTACGGTAACGTAAAGCAGATCAACGCCAGCCTGCGAAAACTCTACGATGCCATGCGCGGCCATCCTGCTCCATTCGTTGCCGGTTTCGACCCCGCCCGCGACCCCGCCGCGCTCAAAGGGTTCAAACATCGTTTCACCGATTCCGAGGACATTGCGTGCCTTTGCCACCTGCTGGCGCAGGCCCTTGCGAAGTGCGCCACCTTGGAAAACTTCTTCCTCCAGGGCTATGACCCCGCGGAGCCCGATCTCGTCGGCGCGGCCACCCGCTTCATGGAGAATCTCTGCTCCCTCGAGTTCGCGCCGCGCTTTTCCCGCGACCGCATGCTCCGGAAAACATCCTTTAAGCACCTCATGCCCCGCGCCGACAAGGGCAGCGCCTGCAAGCGCGTCCACCTGTTCCTCCGCTGGATGATCCGCCCCGACGACGGCATTGACCTCGGGCTTTGGCACGCGATTCCAGCCTCGAAACTCATCATGCCCGTGGATACCCACATCCTCCGCATTGGGCGCAACCTTGGCATACTCCGCCGCAAAACCGGATCCCTCGCCGCGGCCCGCGAGATCACCGCCATGCTTGCCCTATGCGATTCCGCCGACCCCGTGCGGTTTGATTTCCCCCTCTGCCGTCTCGGGATTCTTCAGAAGTGCCCCACGACCTCAAACCTCGCCGCCTGCGACGTGTGTGAACTGAATTCCGTTTGCGAAAAGCGCCGCAAACTCGCGACGACCCGGAACCGGCTGGATGCGAAATCCCTGATGCGCCGGAAGTCCGCGAAATAACAGGGTGTAAAATCCCCAGCGTGCTGCTGCAACCCTTGGAGTGCGGAGGCCATGCCGCCGCTTTGACCGTGCGCGGAGCGCACCCACCGGGAGAATAGCGTTTCAGAAAAAGAGAAAGCCCCCAACCCCGCATCGGCTTTTGTTTTATCCCCGACATGCACGAAAACAACCACGCTTGAAAACACATATACGCTTAAACCACAACCACTCTGGTCCAGAGCGAGAAAACCGCATCGCGCCAGAGCAACCCGAAGGGTTGCCAGACAGTAGCCGGGGGTTGAGCGAAGCGACACCCCCGGAACCCGAAAACCCCACCCATCGCACCCCGGAGGGGTGCCAGAGAACTTACGGGCGCAAAACTCCTCCTTGCCAGGCCATTATTCCCCGTGTGACTTCGCAAACAGGTTAATTCGCGGTCACACACCAGTAACGGCCAGTGCATTGGGCTGGCACGCCGGAGGATAAATGCTTTTAACGGTTCAGGAGCAATATCACAAGGTCTGGAAATTGATCTTCGCGGGAGGAATCCTCAACGTCATCATAGGCCTCGGCATATTCTTTCCCGTGTTCCGCCCCGACACCCTTCGCATGTTGACCGGCGTCATGATTTTGCTTAGCGCCGTCGTCGTCGCGGGAACTTTCTGGGGCGGTGGGCGCACCATGAATCCCGAGGTCGGAATTCTGCAATTTCTGACTCACCTCATCGCAGCCGGTGTCATCCTGGCCAGTCCCCTTGGCCTCGATTTGCCCTTCATTCCCGTCCTCGCCGTTTATTTTGGCGTCCTCGGCGCCTTGGCCATCCGCGAAGCCTCCCGCTTTCGCGACTCCAAGTCTCTGTTTGTTCCGCATCTCGTCATGGGCATCACGTCGTTTGCGTTCTGTCTCCTCGCTTTGGTCGTCCTCGCGCGGGACACCCAGTATGCTCTGGTATCAACCCTTGCGGCACTCGCCTTCCTGATCCGTGGTGCGGCTCTGATCCGCATTGCACTCGTGGTTCGTCAGTCAAAGCCCCGGAAACTGCCCCCTGATACGGCGGGATGATACCGCAAACAGGATCCTAGGGAAACTGTAAATAGGGCGGGGCAGTCTTTGAGATCAGCCCAAATTCTTGGCCCCATTAATTTCACTCAAGAATACGCACTTCCCCTTCGCTCACCGCCCCATTTGTTGGGTCAAAATCCACAGTCCCAGAGCCTGGATTTACAGACGGACCGCTCCCGCGCACACGTCGTTGGGCGGGATTGAGACTTGGGCTATACTGAAAACGGTGCCCAGTGAATGGATCGACGGGCACCTCAGAAAAGTATTTCGGGGAGAGATCGGCAAGATCCTTGGGAAACTCGCCACTTGTTGCCCTGTATAACTGCAGGGCCACGAGAATCTCGCACTGCAATAACCGCGACTTCGCAGCCATCCATCGCGCCTGCTCCTCGGCAAAATCCATCGGAGACAAGAAGTTGCTGAGGTAGCGGTCCTTCTCCGGGATCTTCTTGCGCACGGTGTCGAGTTCCTTTGTCACGCTAAGCGTGTTCGCTGTCGCATAAGGTTTTTGCAGATATTCGAGCCCCAAATCCCATTGAGGTTTGGCGCCTGCCACTGCTCCCTCCAGCATTCCTCGCAATTCGCTCTCGGAAATCTGCCCGGTCTCCGAAGATGCGACGATTCCTTCCGGGGCTATGTTCAGGTCGGCAATTTTACGGTCCCAACACACGCGTTCGGCCACGAACGCCTCTAGCACGGACCCCATGGTGCCCTCGACCTGCTTGAGTTCTTTAAGAAGATTTTCCAATTCACCCGGTGTCACGGAACCGCTGTCCACCAACCGAGCCGCTTGTCGCACCGCGCTGTTGATAAATGAAAGCCCCAGAAGCCAGACGATGTTGGGCTGACCTGGTACGGTGAAATCTCTGCCAATGCGCAGCGCAGAGCAGTAGCATCTTATCGCTTCAGTGGTCTGGCCGTCTGATTCCAATTTGCGCCCCTCCACACACAGCAACTTAACACTCATTGCCATGGCCATCATATTGGCGATTGGAGTGTCCGAAGCCAGGGGGCGGATTGGGCTCGCATGGTTCAGTTCTGCCCCTGCTCGCATTTGGCGAAGCATCGGCTGGCACCGTGCAATGTAATCGTCAATCGCTGACGCTTTGCTGTCCCAACCTTTTGTCAGCACTTCTTTGATTTGCGCACCAAGCTTGTCGTCGGGCATTCCCGGAAAAAAGTCTCCGGCAATCGCGTAGTGGATGAGGGCATTATCCCGCCCTTCCTTTTCCTTAATTGCCTCAAGTGCAGTAATCAAACGCGCAGTTTCCGGGCGAGGTTGCGTTGAGCTTGTTACTGTTGCCTCTTGTGTACCACCGTACGCCGTTTCGAGTGTCCAGCCGCCTGCAATCAGACCTGCCACAATCGGAGCCCGAAACCATAAGGATGCTGCTGGACGGCAGAGCATGCGGACTACCTCCGACGAATCAATTCGTTTGGTTGACTTTTCAAAGGCAGCGCGTGTGGGGAAGTCTTTGCAAGTGCAAACCAATGGGAGAGCCGCTGGAAGAAAAACCACGAGACTTCAAAACGTTGGTTGATGCGGCTGATTCACCTATCCCTCCGTCTGAAGCTTCGCCAACTCCCCGGCAGTCAGCGGCTTCCGCCTCGCCTCAATCCGGACATAGATGTCCTTGGGCGGCGTTTTGAAATAGTGCAGGAGTGCCGGGCAGAGCCAACCACTCACGTTGAGTTCGGGGCAGACGTACCAGTCGCCGCACTCGGGGCCGTCGGATTGCTCCCACACAAGATGCGTGTCGTGGTTGGGAATGGGCCGATCGGAAAAATACATCACGAATCCCTGCTCCGCAGGGATGCCCTTCCGCGCAAGAAAATGGTCAATCATGTCATTGATCGTTCCGACAAATGGCTCGCGTTTTAGGCCAAAGGCGGGGTCATCAAACACCCAGATTCCACCGGGCATCTGGAAAGGCTCAAGCATACGGATCGCATTGGTGTTCATGGTTTAACTGACCAAGCACGCGCTCGCCTATTCTCCGGGCCGGCAGACCTCAGTTGCGCCGCGCCGCGTGATTTCGCGCAAGGCAGCCTGGTTCTGACCTGTGAACGCAAGCCCTCAGCACAACTCGACCACCGCACCAATCCCTCTGTGCGAATCTGTGAACGCAATCCACCCCAAACATGGGTCCCTAAGGGTCTCTTAGGGGTCAGGAGGGAATAGGCAAAGCCCCTTCGTTATGCCATGGTCTCATCCATAATGAACTTCATCATCTCCAAACCCACCTCATGGCTCGACGCCGCCCCCACATCCATCTTTGCCCCTTTTGCGTGCCTCGCGAAGCAACTTATTTCGCGCCCGCCGTCCCCCACCGTCCCCTTTAAGCTCTCTAATCGTCAAAAATGCGCTAATAGGGACCCATTTTTGACACGAATTATCCGCATTGATTTCATTGGGCTTATCCCCCAAATTCTGCGAAAAAAAATTATACCCCCCTCCCCCCCCCCACCTTTCAGGCAACCAGGAGGGAAGTTCTGGGAAGCAGGGTGGGGGATCTTGGACCTCCGGGTAGAATCGTGTCAACGTGCGCTCCGCGCACGCCAAACAAGGCCACGGAGAGCTCTAATCCGACGTGGCAAAAGTGGAAGGAGGTGCATTCGGCAAAGACCTTATCCAGGAACTAAGTTGAAGAAACGTGGCGGAGCCGTCCCGGCTCCGAATCAGCAGAGGGACACCCCTGCCACAGGACAGAAACTACTTCGCGTCCTCAAACGGAGGCTGACCCGCCTCCAGTTTCTTCAGGCTCTTGCGGGCCTTGTCGAGCAACGTAAAGTCCTGGCTGCCGGAATCAATGAACTGCTTCAACAGCTTGGCCGCATACTCAAAGTCCTTCAGGTCATTGTAGGCAACCTTTGCCGCCTCATAAACGCCCGAGATCGCGCGGTCGTCGTTGGGGAAGTGATACTTCAGGTCCAGCCATGTGTTAATGGCTTCCCTGGGTTGGCCGGTCTGGCGCTTCACTTCTCCAATGTTGTAAACCGCCGTAATGGCCGCCGGGGTGCCGGGGAAGCGCTCCACCACGCGCTTGAACCAGTTGATGGCCTCATCGTATTCCTGCCGAGTGTAGGCAAGCTGCCCCAGCAACAGGTAGGCATCGGGCAGCAGCTTGTGGTCGGGGAACTGCTTCACGAAATCATTCAGCACCTGCGCCGCGGCATCATCCGAACGCAACTGGATGAACAGCTTCGACACGCTCAGCAGGAATTCCGGCTTTCCCGGGATTTCCTTTGATCGCAAGCCGCCGAGGTAGGCGATGAGATCCTTGGTCCGCTTGGTCTCCGTGGCGATCTTGAGCAGCGACGACAGCATCAGCGGCTGATTAAACGGTTTTCCGTGCCAGCCCTCCTCCAGAATCTTCTGGTAGATGGCCTGCGCATCGTCGTAGCGCTTTGCCGCCACCAGTGCCGCGGCGTACTTGACCCACACGGAGAAATCCTCCGGGTTCTTGCGCAGCGACGAGCGGAAGAAGGGAAGCGACTCGGCGGAGAAACCGTTCTCGTCCATGATCGTGGCGGCCATGGCCTGCGTCTCGGCGCTGTCCTTTCGCGATTCGGCCAGCTCCAGCGCCACCTTCTTGGCCGTCTCCACCTCGCCGCGCATCTGGTAGATGCGCATGAGTGCCGAGTAGTTGTCCGCCACCTTGGGCTGGATTTGAATGAGTCTGCGGTAAAGCTCCGTCGCGAGATCCGTATCGCTGGAATCGGTCGCGCGCAGGGTCAATTGGGGACTGTCTTTGCCCTCGCCGCCGGTTTCAAACTTGATGGGAAGGTTGGCGTACTGCGTCGCCAACTCCGCGACAAAGCGCAGCATCTGCACGTTGTTCCAGTCGCGGTCGAGATACTGCGAGTATGCAAGGAGTTCGGCCTTATGATCACGCGCCACAGCAAACAACCGCGCCTTGAGCAGCAACAACGGCCACTGGTCGTCGTCCTTTACGCGCTCGCTCACCACCGATGTAATCTCGTCGCGTAGCGCGGGGTTTGTGAGTGACTTGAGCACCACGTCGCCCATGGCCTGCAGGTCGGTAAATGTCGCCGTCTGGGCAAGCTCGGTCCACTTGTCCGCCACGCGTGCGGCATCGCCGACTCCCGTGGCGGCCGTCAGGCTCAATTCGCAAAGTCGCAGCCGCTCGGCACTGGTCAAACGTGTGCGCGGCATCGCCGACAAGGTCTGCAGCGCGCCCTCGGCATCGCCCGTGGCAAGCTGCTGTTCCGCCATCAGGATTCGCAATCCCACTTCCGTGGGTTGCTCCGCCAGCAACACCGAAAGGATTGGCAGCGCTTCGGCAGGACGCCCGGCTTCGGCCAACGCCTGGGCACGTTCATACGCAATGATGGGTGTCGCGGATTCGCTGCCGCTCGTCAGCAGGTCCAGCGCCGCATCGTTGTTACCCTCGCGCCGCGCCATGAGCGCCGCGAGCCAGACCTCAATGTCGGCGGCCTCGCCATTTTTGGTACGGGCCATGAGCAGTTCCTTCAGCGGGTGGAACAATCGCTTCGCCACGGCCTGCTCGATGATGGCGTTGGCTGCGGTGCGCGCCTTGCGGTAGCTGGTCTCGTTCACCAGCGCCGCGCGGATCATCTTCGCCATTTCGTCCGGCGTGATGCCCGGCAGTTTGATGAACTCGTTCAGGAGCGCCGCGTTTTCCAGCGGGCCAAAGTTCTGGTCCCCAGCCGCCAGAATGAGTTCTCGCGCCTTTTCCGGCTCACCCAGTCGCGAGTAGGCCCGCGACTGGATGATAACGAGGGGAAACAGCGTTGTGCCGCTGGCCACGGCACGCTCGGCGATCAGTCGCGTCGCCGAGGTTTCGTTGGCCACCTGGGCCAGGCGCGCCAGTGTCAGCCAGTAGTCGGGATCTTCCTTGCCGCCCTTTTCGTAGTCCGAAAGCAGGCGGCGCAGTTTGTCCACCTTATTGCGCCGCGAGTAGAAATGGGCCAGTTGTACAAAGTACTTTCCGGGCAGGGCCGAGTTCTTGATGGCCGAGCGGTAGAAATTCTCCGTGTCGTCCTCCAGGCCCAGCACCAGCGACGTGCGGATGGCCGCGTCGTAGGCAAACTCCGAATCCGGGTTTTCGCGCACCATCTCGCAGGCCAGCAGGAACGCCTCACCGATTTGGTTCTGCCGCTCGAACTTCAGAAGTTGCTGGGCCTGCGCCGCGGTGCTGGAGTTGTCCACCTTCACCGGCAGGCGAGGGATGTTGTCCACCCGGCGCGATTCCGGCATCGTCGTGACGGTTTCCGTGGGGAGCGCCATTGTGGTTCCCTTGTCGGAGATGGCCGCCCCTGTCGTCACAATGTCCTGTGTCGCGGAAGTTTCCCCCTCGATCACCGACGCCAGCATCATCGTTGTTGAGCGGTCCTTGCTCGAGACTGGAAAGAATTTCGGCTCTGCCACCAGGCTCGACGTCGTGGACGGCAGCACCGATTCGGTGGCCGTGGTATCCGCCGGCGCGGCACCAGCCAGCGCGCACAGGTATTGAAGCGCAAGGACTGCCACCACGGCGGCGCGGCGCCGCTTCCATTTTGCCGGGTTTGTTGTTCTCATTTTGATTGGTGATACCACTTCGAAGCCAATCCGTGCCCGGTTTGTTCCCACCGGGTCAACCCGTCTTTCGGGCCGATGGCTTTGGCTGCTGCATCCGGGCCCGCCTGCATTGTGGGCAAACCCACTTGCGTTGCTTGTGAAAACTGCGCCGTTGCTCCACCATTTTGCACCGGCATTTCTTGCAGTGCATCAGCGGCGCACCACCCGGGCAAGCAGGTTTTCCACCGGCTCGAAGAAGCCTTCCGCGGCATAGTCCCGCAGGATTTGTTCCTGCCCGGCCCGCGCCTTGCGGGCAGCTTCCTCCGGATGGTTCAGGACGCGCTGAATTTCCGCAGCGAGCGCATCCGGGTTCTCGGGTGGCACCAGTGCACCATATTCACCGCCCTTCAGCAAGAGCCGGCAATCGCCCACGTCTGTTGCAATGACCGGCACCCCCGCCGCCAGCGCCTCCACCATGGAGATGGGCAGCGCCTCATTGCGTGACGGCGAAACAAATATCGTGCTTCGCTTGAGGATTTGAGGCATGTCATCGCGCGCTCCGGGCATGGCCACCATGTTCTCAAGCCTGCGGTCCGCCACGTACTTGTCCAGTTCCGCGCGAAATGCCCCATGCTCCTCCGTCGTGGCGCCCACCACGAGAAACTTGATTGGTCGGGGTTGGGTCTCAATCGCCATCCGTGACGCAGCTCGCAGGAAAATGTCCGTGCCCTTGCGCGGAAATATTCCGTTCATGGTGACAAGCATTTCCGCCGGGCGCAAACCCAACGATTCGTCGAGTTCCGCAGTCGGCAACGCCGCAGCAATCGCCTCCACATCCACGAAATTTCTCGCCACCAGCCGCAGCGACACCCGTTGCGCGGGAAACATCGCCTGGGCGGAATGCGATGCATAAAGGATGGCAGACGAAAGGCTTTCAATCGTCCGCAGCTTCAGCCGCGACGGAGCCGTGGGACGATCAATGGTTTCGTGGACATGCCACACAATGGGAATCCGCGCCGCGGCGGCCGCCATCCCGGCAAAAATGCTTGCCGTGGAGTTCACATAGGCCACGTCAAACTTCTGCCGACGCAGGAAGGCTGTCAGACGAGCCACGTAAGCCGCACGCTGTGCCGTCAGTCGCGCTTTCGCTGCGCCCGTGGCGGTTTGCAGGCTTACTTGGGGATTCTCCACAATCTCCACGGTTACGCCGGCCGCTCGCGCGCGCTCTCCAAGGGGACCGGCCCCCGGCAGAATCAGGATGGGTACGAAGCGAGTCTGGTCCAGTCCGCGGGCTGTTTCCAAAAGGGCCACACCCGCACCAGACACCTCGGAAAGGTGCGCCAGCAGCGCGACGCGAATCATGCCGGTTTTGTCTCCAGCATGCGGCGGTCCAGCAACAAGGCCAGCCCCAGCACAATCCACACGCGAACATACAGGAACGTGTCCTGGATGCCGCTCGTCATTAGGATAAATACCAAAAGCGCGAGCACCAGGCTCGAGTAATTCGCGGCAAAAGTGTCGCCGCGCGCCAGCGCCCATTTGCGCAGTGTCCACGCGCGCCGGACAAGAAAACTCATCAGCCCGAGGAATATCCCCAGCCCCACGATTCCCGTTTCCGCCAGCAGCGCGAGGTACCCCATATCGGGAAACTTCAACCGGTTCGGGGCATGGTACTGGGCATAGTAGGTGGTGTAATCCTCTGGCAAGTAGCTACGGTAAACCGCCGGGAAGGACCCGAAACCGACACCAAACACCGGGTGGTGCGAGAACATCTCCATCCCAAGGATATAGGAATCGCGGCGCTCCAGAAACGACGGGTCGCGCTCCAGGGTCGTGACCGTGAAGATTCGCTTCGCCACCAGGGGCGCCACCGTCGCCCCGCCAACCACAGCCGCCGCCGCAACGATGGCCAGCAACGTGTTGCGATTGCGGTAGACGAAAACCATCGCCGACAACGCCAGCATCACAAACACCATGACAATGGTCTGCCGATTGAAGGTAAGCAGCGAGATGAACAGGGCAAACATCCCCATGAGCAGCGCCACCTTTCGCAGGCTCCCCGTCCGCAACTCCGAGTAGAGCAGGAAGGCGAACGGGAATGAGTAGAGAAGGTTCCATGCAAACACGATCGAGTTTGGCGCAGTCCCTTGTATACGCACAGAGCCGGTCCACCGCCCCGTGAAGGCCGACAGGACGTTGTTCTGGATTGCCTCCACCAACCCGCCCAGCGCCGCGCCAAACGAAAGCAGCGTGACAATCCACGCCAACGAAAGAATCGCTGCCTCCGTGGTAAGCGACGCCGCAAGGCAGGCGGCCATGGCACCGTAGATAAGGACGTACTTAAAGTGGAGAAATCCACGCTCAAGGTTCTCGCCCGAAATCGCGCTCACGGCAAAGTAGAGAATCGTAATCCCAAGAATGGGCAGGAAGCTGGACTCCAGTTTCTGTGTCCGCCCCCGGAGCCATGTCGCGCCCCAAGTGATAAAGAACAGGATGGCCAACACCTGATTTGCCGTGACGGGCACACCGGGGATGGGTGTTTCCTTGAAGAACAGCGCCGCAAAATACAGCGCGAACGGGACCAGCGGATGGAACACGAGGCAAAGCCCGGCCACAGCCATCCCCGCGAAAATAAACGGTGACAAGCCCCCTGAAAGTGGCATGACCACAAAGAGCAAGCCAAGCAGGACCGCACCGACCGTGGCCACCCTAGGCCCCGGCGATTTTGTGTGCGGGATTTGCGTATTAAGTGTTTCGGATGCCATGTTCACGGCTGGAATGCACAAACCATGGTTTGCCAAACCGAGTTGTAATGACAGGATTGTCCGGCAAATGGACAACGTCTGGTCAAGGAAAGTGATAACGATGAAAACCGGTTACGCATTGGCAGTGTTGAGTTTGGCGCTGGTGGTTCCTGCCACGGCCGACGTGATTACCCTGAGCGACGGCTCGAAGCAAATGGGACTGATTACCGAGAACCAGCCCGACGCCCCCACCGTGAAGCTGCGCAGCAGCAGCGGCGAGATCGCCATCCCGAGACGCAAGATTGCCCGCATTGACCAGGAGCCAAAGGCCCGAAGCCTCATGGAAATCGGCGACCAGTTCATGGCCGCTGGCAAGGCCCCCGAAGCCATGGAGCAATACAAACAGTCCGCCGCGCTGGACAAGCAGAATGCTGAAATCGCCGGAAAGATGCGCCAAGCCGAGGCCGCCCTCGGCAAGCAGCAGGAACTTCAGACCCAGAAGGCCGCCTCCCAAACCGAGGAGGGCATGAAGAAAGCCGTGGCCCTTGCCCAGCAGAAGAAGTTCGACGAAGCCGCGGATCTCCTCAAAAAATTGGAACCCGCCGCGAACTCGCCCAAACTGGACGACTATCGCCGCCTCTGCTCTGAGTTCTACACCATGTGGGGCACAGATCGCGCTGACCATCAGGACAGCGCCGGCGCCGTGGAGAAGTTTCAAGTTGCCCTGCGTTTCGCCCCAGACAATGACGTGGCCCGCGAACAACTAACCAAGGTCTTTGATGGCGATCCCACCAAGCTCAATGAGATTGCCAACTACTACAAGGACGCCACCAAACCCGAGGATCGCTTGAAGCTGGCCGAGGCGCTATTCAAGTTGAAGCACTACGACCTCGCGCTTCCCATTTACCTCGAATTGACCACTGATCCGGCCAATTCCAATCAGGTCACGCAGGATCGCATCCGCCTCATGTTTGACATGCTTCACCGGCAGTACGCAACGCAGGGGGACTACCAGAAGGCCCTCGCCACCTACCAGAAGTTCCTGGAGTATTCCCCGAAGGAAGACCCCACTCCGATTGCGCGTTATGAGTACATGATCCAGGCCTCCAAAACCGATCAGGCCAACCCCGACGCTCGCGCCGCCCTGGCAAAGTACGCGGAGGAGCGGGGCCTGGTAAGTACCGCAAAGAAGGAATACGCCACGATCCTGCAGGCCTACCCGAATAACGCCGCCGCAAAGGCGGGTCTCATGCGCTACGCGACCGCCGAAATGCAGGAAGCCGTCCAACTATTCACCGAAACGCAATATCTGCTTGCCATTTCCAAGGCACAGGAAGTCGCGCGCGACTACGCGCAGTTTCCCGAAATCGTGAAGCAGGCCGACGAGTTGCAAACCAAAGCCTCGGTGGAGCAGCAGAAGGTCGCGAAGAATAAGCAGGAGCAGGCCACCGCACTGGCGCAGCGAGGCGACGACTACTACAATCAGGCGTTGTCGTACATCTCCTACTACACCAGTTCCGACCGCGACACATCCAAGCGCGTCTTCTCGCCAAAGACCGAGGCCATCAAATACCTTCAGCGCGCACTCATGGCATGGAAGCAGGCCCTGCAAATTGATCCCTCCCTCGGCGCGCCCACCAGCTACGATCTGAACAGCAAGATTGCCGACGCCACTGGGAAGTATGCCGTTCTGACAAACCCGAATCCCCCGCGGCTGCCCTTCCGTGACCTGAACCGCAGTTCACGCAGCGACGGTTCTGCCACGGGTGGATTGTAAAGGCAAGCCAACTGCCTGATCTCGCATCCATTCGCCAGCAGGTGCCACTGGCTCCGCTCACCACGCTTGGGGTGGGGGGACCTGCACACTGGTTCATGGCAGCGCGTAGCATCGGAGACCTGAGGGATGCGCTGACCTGGGCACGGGAACGCTCCCTGCCCTTCTACGTCCTTGGCGGGGGCAGTAATACGATTTTCTCCGACCAGGGTTTCGCTGGTTTGGTAATCCAGATTGGCATGCTTGGCATGGAGTCCCAGCCGGCTGGCCTGGCCGTTCGAGTGACTGCAGCCGCTGGGGAGCCTTGGGACGATTTTGTCGCCCATTGCGTCGCACAGAACTGGGCCGGAATCGAGTGCCTTTCCGGCATCCCGGGATTTGTGGGCGCCACCCCAATTCAGAACGTCGGTGCCTACGGACAGGAGGTCGCGGATGTGATCGAAATAGTCGAAGCCCTGGACACGCAGTCGCTGGAACGGGTGACGTT
Source organism: Candidatus Sumerlaeaceae bacterium (assembly GCA_019695055.1). Classification (GTDB taxonomy): domain Bacteria; phylum Sumerlaeota; class Sumerlaeia; order Sumerlaeales; family Sumerlaeaceae; genus JAIBAT01. The sequence continues at coordinate 33,115 of JAIBAT010000144.1, forward strand.
TTCCGCGGCTGAGTGTGGCTTTGGCTATCGTGCCAGCCGTTTCAAAGCGGCGGACAGGGGACGTTTTGTCGTAACAGGTGTGACGTTTCGCCTGGTCCCCGGGGGCGCGCCGGAACTAAAATATGCGGATTTGCAGAAACACTTTGTAAATCTCCCTGACGGCACCACACCCACCCTTGCCGAAGTCCGGGAAGCGGTGATCGCCATTCGCAAGCGCAAGGCCATGGTGTTGGATCCGGCGGAGCCCAACTCGCGCAGTTGCGGCTCATTCTTCATGAATCCGGTTGTGTCCCGTAAGGAATTCGAAATTATCGAAACCTCCGCCCGCGCAACGGGACTCCTCGGACCGGATGAGAAGTTCCCTCACTACGAGGCTGGAGAAGGAATGGTTAAACTTTCCGCCGCGTGGCTGATGGAACACTCTGGCCTCCAACGCGGCGCCACCCACGGAGGCGTCGGCCTGTCGGAGAAACACATCCTTGCCATAATCAACCGCGACCACGGCACTGCCGCGGAGGTGCGCGAGCTGATGAATTTGGTGCAGAGCCGTGTTTCCAAAACGTTCGGCGTGCATTTGGAGCCGGAGCCGGTGTTTGCCTGATTTAATGCCGGCGGGGTCCTAACCGCTAAAGGCAGCGAATTCGCCGCACCGCGAGGCCGAGTTCTGCCGGGTCCCCGCCCTCGTCGGCGGAAAACACCATGGTCTCATGGAACAACTCGATTTCCACCGCGCCGGAGCCGTCGTCAGGCGGCAGGGCAAATTCCCGAGTCTCCCAAACGTGCGGCTGCATCGAAAAATCCCCGACTGGCCGGCCGTTTACAAACACTTTTCCGGCACATGTGATCTGAGGCTTGCCGGCGGCTGGTAAAGCAGCAGCAATCTCCAGGTGGATGCATTTCGCACCTGCCAGCCGGGAAAGAACCACCGTGGCGTGGCGGTTCACATGGCGAAACGCAACTCCGTCACGCACCAACCGGCGCCGCCAACCAATGTAAAGCTCGCGCTCGGCCGCCACGCCTGGTTCAAACACCGGTTTCAGCCCCCCGTCCAGCGCCAGCAACTGCCGCCAACCCGCGGACATAATCTCTGTTCCTTCGCGGCAGCGCTCAAGCGCCTCGACAAGCCCGGGCAGGCAGTGAACTTGGGCCAGAGTGCTCGTGGTGAACCCCTCAACTGTGTCGCGGCCGGCCGGCGGAGTGGGAATGAACTGCTCATTTCGTCGCGCGTAAATGTTAATGCTGGCGCTGATGGGATACAGCTTGAAAAGCTTCATTCCATTCACGCGTTCACCCGGGGGCAGGTGCTTGTGAAAGTTATAGGGAATCAGGTCGAAGAACCGCTTGCTCTCAAACTGGTGAGGCATGGGCCAGGACTGCACGACCGGTTGGGCCGCGCAACCTCGCAATGCACGCAGGTAATCCGGCAGCCGCGGCCGCAACTCGTTCATCCCTTCCTCTTTTTCCATGATGCCAAGAAGGTGGTGATCCTCCCGGTCCAGCACGCTGCGCATGGGTTCGCTGCACGCCACAAACACCCCTCCGGGTTTCAGCACTCGCAGCATTTCGCGCACGGCACGCGTCAAATCGCCAAGGTGATGGAGCACAGATCGGCAGAACACTACATCATACGATCCGCTTTGAAACGGAAGGCGATAAACAGGGGCCACGATACGTGACAGGTAGTGGGCGTGCTTCTGCGGGTTCTTCCAATAGAAACTTCGCTGGGAATTGGTGACACACTCCGGCGGTCCCGGGTCTGTTTCCTCGAAACTCGTATAGAGCAAATGAGCCGTTTCCGTTTCGCAAGCGACGACCGCGGCGCCGCGGCGTGCAAACTCCGCGGAGGTGGCGCAAAGCCCCGCGCCAACATCCAGCACACGCATTCCCGGCCCCGGCGCCGCCTCATCGAGGGCTGCACGAAACAGCGCATCCATCAGTTCGGTGTTCTGGGCAATCTGATGATCAAGCTGCTCCCGCCGCCCGGTTTCCCAGCCAAGCTCGTCGATTTCTTTTTGCACAATTTTCCGGCGCGCGATGGACTCGCCAAGAGTTGCCGTCCAGTCCTGATCAATGACGCCAAGGAAGGCCATCCCCTCGGCTTGGGGGAATTCCTTGCGGCAGCGAGTACACCGCCAAGTCCCGGTCCAAAGAACACTTCCCCCACTCCGCACTTCCCCCTGTTCCAGCTCAAGGGACGCCCAGCAACACGGACTTAGCAGCAGATCGCGCACGGCGTTCAGCTGCATCGCGGATTACCGGAGAAGCCAAGGTTCATATCGGGAAGCAATGAACGGTACTCGAATGCAATATTCAATGGGCGGATGATGGGGAGCACTCCGAATGCCAGGTGCCCCTGAATGTGTAGTTGATTTGGGCTCTTTCGGACCCCTCGCATCATTGGCAACTCTTACGACACGATTGGATATGGCATGACGAGCAAATCGAACAACGGCAAGTGGCTTCCCTCTCATCAAGTGACAAAGGGCCCGGCACGAGCGCCTCACCGGGCATTTCTGCGTTCCATGGGCCTGAAGGACAAGGAGCTGAACCAGCCGTTTGTCGGCGTCGCGTCGACTTGGAATGAGGCAACACCTTGTAACCTGACCCTCGACCGCCAGGCCAAGGCGGTGAAAAAGGGCGTCGTGGACGCCGGTGGCACGCCGCGTGAGTTTGTGGCCATCGCCGTCAGCGACGGCATCGGCATGGGACACGAGGGAATGAAAGCCTCCCTCATCAGCCGCGAGGTCATCGCGGATTCTGTCGAGCTGATGATGCGTGCGCACTGCTATGACGCGCTGGTAGGGCTGGCAGGATGCGACAAGTCATTGCCTGGCATGATGATGGTCATGGCGCGGCTCAATGTGCCTTCAATCTTTCTTTATGGTGGCACAATCATGCCGGGGCAGTTCCGCGGGAAGGACGTGACGATCCAGGAAGTTTACGAGGCCGTGGGTGCCCATGCAGCCGGAAAAATCAGCGACGAAGACCTGCTCGAACTCGAATGCGCGGCCTGTCCTGGTGCGGGAAGTTGCGGCGGACAGTTTACCGCCAACACCATGGCCTGCGTGAGCGAGGCCATCGGCATTGCTCTGCCATTCAGCGCGTCCTTCCCTGCAGAGGACCTGAAGCGCGATGAGTTCGCCGCCGAATGTGGACGGGTCGTGATGCAGCTCCTCGAAAAGAACATCCGTCCCCGCGACATTATGACCTTCGAGGCGTTTGAGAACGCCATGGCCGTCGTGGCCGCCACGGGTGGATCCACCAATGCGTGTCTCCACCTGCCGGCCTTGGCCAACGAGGTGGGCATCAAGTTTACGTTTGACGACATGGACCGCGTGGCGCGGCGCACGCCAACCATTGCCGACCTGAAACCCGGTGGCCGCTACGTGGCCTACGACGTCCACAAGATCGGGGGCGTGCCGGTGATCCTAAAGCAGTTGCTCGACAACGGCCTCCTTCACGGCGATGTGATGACCTGCACGGGCAAAACAATGCGGGAAAACCTGGCCGGTGTGAAACATCCGGAAGGCCAGGATGTCGTGGTCCCGATTTCCAAGGCACTTAGCCCCACAGGGGGCATGGCGATCCTGCGCGGCAACCTGGCGCCAGACGGCGCCGTCATCAAGACGGCCCACGTCAAGGTGCTCCAGCACACTGGCCCGGCCAAAGTGTTTAATTGCGAGGACGACGCGTTCGCCGCCATCTCACGCTGCGAGATCAAGAAGGGCGATGTCGTCATCATCCGCTACGAAGGACCGAAGGGTGGCCCCGGTATGCGAGAGATGCTCGCACCCACGGCCGCGCTGGTAGGCCAGGGACTTGGTTACGACTGTGCCATGATCACCGACGGTCGCTTCAGCGGAGCGACCCGTGGGCTTATGATTGGCCACGTCACGCCCGAGGCCATGGACGGCGGTGCCATCGCCCTTGTGAAGGAAGGCGACATCATCTCCATCGATGCGGACAAGGGCACCATAGTGCTCAATGTAAGTGATGCGGAGCTTACCGAACGTCGAAAAAACTGGAAGCCCATCGAGCCGCGCTACCGATCGGGCGCACTGGCGAAATACGCCAAGCTCGTGGGTCCGGCCCACGAAGGTGCGATCTGCGCGCCCGGTGGTTTTGACCCGATTCCAGTGGTGGAGAGAGTTTAGCCACCCTCATCCGCACATTGCAACGATTTCTGCTTATTTTCCTTTGAGTTTGGAAAGCTGGTACTATTGCGTATCAGGCTGAATGTCTCACACCCGCTACATTGCCCTGCGCGACGAGCTGCAATCCCATTTGCTGGGAGACCGTGTCGCCGATGGCGGCGGTGGACGGGCCGCGCGGTGGCCGGGTCGCACTACGCCCGACGAGCGAATCGTCCAGATGATCTGGGCGGAGCAGTTGATGCGTGGAACGGAACTGGTGACGTGCACCGGAAAGCCATTGCGCGTCATTTCACCGGGGCAGTGGAACGGCGAGGCCGGGCCGGATTTTCGCACGGCGGAGCTGGAAATCGGCGGACGACGCCTGCGCGGTGACGTGGAAATCCATGTGGAGTCTGCCGATTGGGAACGCCACCAGCACCACCGGGATTTTGAGTACAACGGCGTTGTGCTGCACGCGTTCCTCCGGCGCACGGATCGGGTGAACTTTGACGGACTCCATAACGGGACACAAATCGAGCGCATTGAACTGGAATCCTTCATTCACCCTGATCTTGAAACTGTGAGCCGCACCTTGTCCGCGGAGGATTGCCCATTTGACGGCACCTCGAACCTGGGACGCTGTCACACCGCGGTGTCGCGTCTGGGGTCTGATTTCCTCCGCAAGTTCTTTGACGCCGCGGCCCGCGAGCGCGTCGAGGCCAAGGTGGCGCGATTTGCAGCTCAACTGGAAGGCGAAACACCAGACCAGGTGCTTTACCAGGCGATCATGACAGCCATGGGCCACAAGGGCGGGAAAACACTGTTCTTCCTGTTGGCCAAACGCACCCCCATCGAGGAGTTAAAGGATTACCTGCGCGATGTGCCGCCCGGCGACATCCCTGCCGCCATCGAGGCTGTACTTCTCCATGTGGCGAATCTTGTCCCGGCCGGCAACGCCAAACCCGATTCAGAAATGTGTGTGGGAGCGGGATTTGACGGGGAGACCCAGGATTACCTGAATCACATTCATCGATGGTGGAGCGAGCTATCCGGGTACTTCGCGGATCGCCTGATTCCACCAACGCGTCGCTGGTTCTCGGGCATTCGCCCGCCGAACTTCCCAACACGTCGGCTCGGTGGAATCGCGCGCCTGTTGACTGACCTCGATTTTCGCCGGGGATTGGTAAGCAACTTTGCCCGCCGCGTGGAACAGGCCATGGCCCGTAACCCGAAAACGTCGAAGGACTTCAAACGCGAAATCGCCCAACTGGCCACGCTGTTCGAGGCCAAGGGTGCTTCCTACTGGAAACAGCACTACACCTTCGGCGGCAAGCCGGCCCCTCGCCCCATGCAACTCATCGGCGCCGACCGCGCGGAATCCATTCTCTTCAACGCATTGTTGCCGATGTTGCTTCTCCATGCGCGACGCGAGAAGAACCAAACCATGGAGGATTTTATCTGGCGGCTTGTGGCCCACTTTCCGGCGCTTCCGGACAATGCGATCACGAAGTTCATGCGACACCGCCTGTTTGGCCCGGCTGGACACGATGCTTTCAACTTCCGCCTCGAAAAGCAGAACCAGGCTCTCTTCCATATCTTTCACGATTGCTGCAACAACAACGCCCGGACATGCGACGATTGCGTGTTCTTCAGGGTAGTTGAAGGCTGACGACAGTCACAGGAGATCAAAATAATGAAATTCCAGTCGGTTTCTGTTCATTCGCTCATTGTCCTCCTGGTAATCATTGCCTTCACCTCCGCTATTCCGGCCACTGCTAATGCGGAAAGGTCTGCCGGAAACGACCCTGTAACCTCGAAATCTGCCGGTCGCGATGAAAAGGCCTCTATTGGCCACCTTGTCGCCTTCATGGAACGAAGTGATGTGACATTCATCCGGAACGGTCAGGAGTACGATGGCAAGGCTGCTGCCGAGCATATGAAACTCAAACTTGGACAGGCCGGGAACCGCATCAAGACTGCACGGGACTTCATCGAAAATATCGCTTCCAAGTCCTCAATGAGCGGAAAAGAGTACAGCATCAAGCGCACGGACGGCACACAAGTGTCCGCGAGGGACTGGCTGAATGCCGAACTGAGGCGCTTCGAAGCTTCCGGTGATTCCACGACAACCACCACCCGTTAATAGAGCCCAACGCACACCGTTGCGCTCGTCAATGACTGCGAAAAACCTTTGAGGTCTCAAAAATGGGGGAGCAGGACTCGCGCTAAATCATTCGGGATTGCCGAAAACTCACTATGCGGGGTATGCCTGAAACATGTCATCCATTTATCGAATTCTACTGTGTTGCACCGCAGTGGCCCTGATGGCCACCGCAAGCAAAGCCGCGCCAAAGACCGCGAAGTATGACCTTGGCGCAAGGCTTGACGAAATTCTGACGTCGGGCGTCGAAAGTAAAGTATACCCTGGAGCCGTCCTCATTGTGGGGCAGCCGGGCAAAACGTTGTACGCCAAAGCCTTTGGACACTTCACCTATGATACGACCGCGCCCGCGATGCAAATGGACACGATGTTTGACCTGGCTTCTGTTTCAAAGGTTGCCGGCACGGCCACAGCGGCCATGTTGCTCATTGACGATAGGAAGCTCTCCATCGACGATCTGGTTACGAGCCGGATTCCGGGATTTGGCGCCAACGGCAAGGACAAGGTGACGGTGAAGGATCTCCTCACACATGTCTCTGGCCTCAAGGCGTACGAGAACAAGGACAAAGTCGAAAAGTCGCGACAGCCGAACGAATCCCATTCGGACGCGCTCATTCGCGACTATAGCGAACTCAAGCTTTCCTACGAGCCGCGCACGAGTTCAACATACAGTTGCCTGAACCTGCAGACGATGGCCCGGGTCAACGAGACCATCCTCGCCGACCGGCAGGACAAGCTCCTCAAGCAACGTGTTTATGGTCCGCTGGGCATGAAAGACACGGGCTATGTGCTGACCCCCGAGCAGAAGAAACGCTGCGCCCCGACCGTCCTGAAACCGGATGGTACACTGCTTCAGGGTGAAATCCATGACCCGCTGGCGAATTATCACGGGGTAGAGGATCACTGCCCCGGAAATGCGGGTCTGTTCTCCACGGCGCCCGATCTCGCTAAGCTTTGCGAGATGTATATTAACGGGGGCAAGTTTGGAAAGAAACAGATCATCAAGGCGGAAACTGTTCGCATGATGACGCAAAACCAGATGCCTGCCGCCATCAAGGACAAGCGTGGCCTGGGGTGGGACATCTACACCTCCAAGCCTTACGTCACCGACCTCAATAAGACTCCCGAGACCACCGTTGTTGGACACACCGGATACACCGGCACGCTTCTGTGGCTGGACAAGAATTCCAAGACCTATGTGGTTCTCTTGACCAACCGCACCTATCCCGACGACGCGAGCAAGAAGAAGGGGCAGTTGGATATTTCCACCGTGCGCAAGATGGTTTGCGACGCCGTGCTGCGCGCGCAACCAATGTACAAGTCTTACTACGCGCAAACCGACAAGAAGAAGTAGCGGGGGATCAGGGGAATGAAGCCATCTTTGCTGGAGGCATTGAAAACCCGTATTCTGGTGGGCGACGGGGCCATGGGCACACAACTTCAGCTTGCAGGCTTGGAACCCGGCGGACCGGGCGAAGTCTGGAATGCCGACGAACCTGACCGGGTGAAGGCCATCCAGCAGCGCTACGCCGATGCGGGCTCCGACATTATCATCACGAATACTTTTGGGGCCAACCGGTCGCGCCTCAGCCTCCACGGGCACGAGGAGCGGGCCTTTGAGCTCAACAAGACCGGTGCAGCGGTTGCCCGGCAAGTCATGGGCAGCGATCGGTACGTGCTTGGCGACATTGGTCCCTTCGGCGGATTCATCGAACCTCTCGGCGAGGCCAGTCGTGGGCAGGTTGTTGAATGGTTTGACGAGCAGGCTCGCGGTCTCCTCGAAGGTGGCGTCGACGGGTTCATTATTGAGACCATGACGGCCCTTGACGAGATCGAGTGCGCCATCCAAGCCATCCGCCGTCACAGCAAACTACCCATTGTTGCTTCACTTGCCTTTGATAAGACCCAGACGGGCACCTTCCGCACCATGATGGGAGTCTCCCCGACTCAGGCCGCAACACACCTCACCAATAAGGGCGCAGACATCATTGCTTGCAATTGCGGAACCGGGCTCGAAATCGGCGACTACGCTGCCATCGTGGCCGAATTCCGCAGCGCCACCAGCTTGCCGATAATGGCGCAACCCAATGCCGGCATGCCTGAACTCACCGACGACGGTGTTGTCTATCACGAGACGCCCGAGATGATGACAAAGGGAATCCCCGCCATTGCCGCAGCGGGAGCACGAATCATTGGCGGATGCTGCGGGACCACGCCGGAACACATTCGCCTGTTTCGCGCAGAGATTGACCGCCTCGGCACCTAAATCACCCCGTTCATGCTCCCCTTTGAGATTCCGCGCCCTGCGCCATTGATTCGCGGCACCCTGATTCAGCGCTACAAGCGGTTTATGGCCGACGTGAAGCTCGACACTGGTGAAACCGTGACCGCTCATTGCGTAAACACAGGCGCCATGGAAGGTCTTACGCGCCCTGGCACGCGTGTCTGGCTCAGCCGCGCCGACAACCCTGCCCGCAAATTGCAGTTCACCTGGGAACTTGCCGAGGTTTGGGGTGGCATCCTCGGGGTTAACACCAGTCTGCCTAATCGCGTGGTTGGCGAACTTCTGAAAGAGCGCGCACTTTCCGGTCTTACACGTTGGCAGGAGTTGCGCCCGGAGAAAGTCTACGGTGAGCGCAGCCGGGTTGATTTCTGGATGCGAATCGCAGGCCGCGAGCACTACCTCGAGGTGAAGAATTGCCACCTTGTGTATCCCGATGCACGCGCTTATTTTCCTGATTGCGTGTCGGAGCGCGCAGCAGGCCATCTGCGGGAGCTGGCAGCGGTCTTATCCAAAGGAGCCTCGGCCGAAGTGCTCTTCTTTGTCCAGATTCCAGGTGTGAAAGCCGTAAGGCCCAGCGATGTACATGATCCGGCTTTCGCCGCCGCCGCCCGCGAAGCGGCAACCGCTGGCGTTAAGTTCACCGCCCTGGAGGTGCGTCATACGCCCGACAGGATTGTCGTCGAGCGCAAACTCCCCGTGGACCTGAAACCCTATTCGACAGAACCCGTGGCGGGCTGGCGCACCGAATGGTTGGGACTACGAGGAACACCGCTCAACCCTTAAGGCGCGTCGACCTACTCAGGTTTTCTTGCCAGAAAGCGTTCTATGGCGTCGTTCGTATCGTGCTGCTGGCTCGCCAGAACCTCCGCCTGCTGGAGCAACGGTTCAATGTCGCGCCCGGCCAGGGCCATCTCCTCGATGGCGCCAGCCGTAAGGCTCAGGGAATCCGCCCCGATATTGGCCGCCGCGCCACGTATGCTGTGCGCAACCTTCTGCGCCCGGTTCATGTCCCGTTCGCTCAGGGCCAGCATGAGGCTTTCCATTTGCAGGCGCATGTTATCCATAAATCCATTGAGCAGCTCCGCGGCAAAGGCCGCATCGTTGTCGGTCACATCATTGAGGCGTTTGAGGTTTAGCATGGAAAAGCCTTGCGGCAAGGTTTGCACTGCGGGTTGGAGGCGTGTCAATGGAACAGGAGAATCCGGCGGCACGGGAAACCACTTTTCGAGTGTCGCGGCCAATGCAGCGATGCTGACGGGCTTGCCAAGATAGTCATCCATTCCCGCCACAAGGCATCGCTCGCGGTCGCCCTGCATGGCGTTGGCTGTCATGGCTATAATGATGGTGTGTCGGCGTCCCAGTTCTGCGCGCCGGATTTCAGCGGTTGCCTCAAAGCCGTCCATTTCGGGCATCTGGCAGTCCATTAATATAATGTCATAATGTATCCGCTTCGCCGCCGCCACACCCTCCAGCCCGTTCCCAGCCACATCCGTGCGGCATCCCATGCGGGCCAACATGCGCACTGCGACTTTCTGGTTGGTGGGATTGTCCTCCACCAGCAAAACCCGCAGTCCAAGGCTCCGGTACTTATCCGCAGCAGCCGTCGGTGCCGGCTCATCCCCGTCTCCTGTGCAGGTGGCCGCCAGAACGTCGAACAACATGGACTGTTTAACGGGCTTGCTGATCGTGCGCGCAAATTTCATTCCCTCCACCTCCCCCGCATCAATGCGGATGGTGGATGGCGTCAACAGCAGAAGGATGGTGTCCGCCAAAGTGGGATCGGCCTTGATCTGCTCCGGCAGATTTGCACCGGTCGTGTCGAGCAGGTCCGAATCCACAATGGCCACATCAAAGGGTTCCCCGACGTCGGCGGCGCGGTGCAAGACGTCCAGCGCCGTATGGCCGGAGCGCGCAATCTGACAGTCCATGTTCCATGTGGCCAACAGTTGCTGAATGCTGAGGGCATTGACCTCGAACGGATCCACCACAAGGATCTTGAGGTGCTCCACCAACCGACGGCGTTTTCGCCCTCTGCTTCCCGAGGACGATGCGTTGCTCTTTTCCAGCAGAACCGTGAACCAGAAAGTCGACCCCGCACCCGGTTTACTGTCCACACCCACCTGTCCGCCCATCAACTCGGCGAGTTGCTTGCACACGGCCAGCCCCAGTCCCGTGCCTCCGTAACGGCGCGAGTGTGTCGCATCGACCTGGCTGAAGGGATGAAAGAGTTTCTTCGCGGCGTCGGGGGCAATTCCGATACCCGTGTCCCGCACGGCAAACCGCATCACGGCCTCTCGCTGCGATTCCCGCACAACGCCAACCTCGATCACGACCTGCCCGCGATGGGTGAACTTGATGGCATTGTCGGTAAAGTTTGTAAGAATCTGACGGATGCGCCCCGGGTCACCCTTCACGTGGGTACCCACATGGGCATCTATCACCGATCCGATTTCCAGGCTCTTCTTGAAGGCCTTGGGAGCCAGTAGGTCCGTGACCTCCTCCACAATCTCGCGGAGGTCGAAGTCGACGTTCTCCATTTCCAGCTTCCCGGCCTCGATCTTCGAGAAATCCAGGATATCATTGATGATTCCCAGCAGGGCCTCGCCGGAAGTCCGGATGGTTTCTGAGAATTCCTTCTGGTCCGGGTTGAGATGGCTGTCGAGCAGCAACCCCGTCATGCCAATGATCGCGTTGAGTGGCGTGCGAATCTCGTGGCTCATGGTCGCGAGAAATGCCGACTTGGCCTGACTGGCTTGCAAGGCCTGCTCACGGGCCTGTACCAGTTCGTTGATAATGTCCGTCACCATGACGATGCCGCCGGGATCGCCCCCCACGTCGTACCAAGGCTCGATGGCCCAGTGGATATAGAGTTGCTGCCCGTCAGGGCGGACGAAAACATCCTCGGGGCAGTGAGTCGGCTCGCCCAACAGCGCCTTTGCAAAAATCTCGCCAAGGCGCGTGGGCAGGCCAGGCAGTATCTCTGGATGGAACAATCCGACGAGATCTTCATCCCCGAGGCCGTAATCGGCCATCCACTTGCGGCTATGTGCCAAATAGCGCATGTCGCGGTCAAACATGGCCATGGCCACGGGAGCGCAGGAAATCACCTGTCTCAGAGTTCGTTGCTCGCGCCGCAAAACCCCCAGCAGGTGGTCGCGTTCCTGCTCGGCCGTCTTGCGTTCGGTCACATCGAGGCACGTGCCCACGAATCCGGCGAAAACTCCCTGCGCGTCATAGCGCGGCGCGCCAAGATCCAGAATCCACCGGTATTGTCCGTCAGCCCGGCGCATCCGGTATTCCATCGAAAGATTGCGCTGGCTGTGAAAAGCCTTTTCGTAAACCGCCAGGGCAAATTCCCGATCATCCGGGTGAAGGCACTCCACCCAGCTCTCTCCCATTTCAGTGGGAGCAACTCGGCCCGCAAATTCCCGCCAAAGCCGGTTCACATAGACTGCGCGGTTGTCCGGGCTGGTCATCCACATCATGACCGGCGCCGACTCGCACGATAGCGCAAGTTCTTCGGCGGTCAAGCGCCGCTTCAAGCGGGTGGTGGTTCCGGTGGAGCGTGGCAAAAATAGTTACCTGAGTCTTCCTGGTCCTCCCCCAGACCCAAGTATGGCACCACAATCTGTTTTCGGCAATCAAGCCCAACTATAGAGGCCCGTGCCCCAGCTCCACCATGGCCTTAAGCCAGTGCTTTCAAGGCTTCCCGCACCACATCGCCCATGGGCAATCCCCGCGGGCACGCCCTGGCGATGCGCTCCCAGTCCAGTCGACGCAGTGACTCGCGTGCCATTTCCGGCATTTCCGCGAAGCATTGGCGTGCATGGTGTGTGTCGCCATAGCTGGTATGGTACATCATGAATCTCATCACGTCTGCGATGAGTGCGTCGCACCCATCCCCGGCTTCGCAGAACTTCGCACATCCGGCGCAATACGACGAGGAAGTTGCCTCGGCATAGGATTTCAAGGCCCGCCAATCCCCGGCAGTAAGCTTATTGCTGCTCAACGCGGCCGACGTATTCGCGGTAAGGATGGTCAAGTTTGGCATTTGGGAGCATACCGCTGCGATTTGCTCGTTCTCCCAAATGGCCTTCAGCTTTGCCTGATGGGGCGTCATCCCCTTTTGCAGAAACCGCCCGGCCAGTTTGATCTCTTCCTCGCTTGCCGTGCTCACCGGACCACCACCCTGAGTCTTCATCGCTGTGAGCCCTATACCCGCCTTGGTGCAGGCTTCCACGCCGCGCTTCATCGCATCACCGTGCATGATACGATAATTGTAGGTCAGCATGATGCCGTCGATATAACCAAGGGCCGGTGCCGCCGCCAGCAGGTCCTCCATGTTCTTGTGGGTGCTGAACCCGAAGAACTTTATCTTCCCATCCTTCTTCGCCTTCTCCGCCCACGCCTTGATTTCCGGACCGCCCACCTCATTGATTCCGTTGATTCCGTGCGCGAAGATCAGGTCCACATAGTCTGTTTTCATCCGCTTCAAGGAAAGCTCAAGATGGTCGGTCATTCCTTTTGCGTCCCGCGCGCCGGTCTTTGTGACTAGGAACACATTTTTCCGTTCCTGCGGGAACTTCTCGAAGAACATCCCGATGCCCTCTTCGCTCTTGCCGCCGCCGTAGCCGTTCGCCGTGTCCCAGTAGGTCACCCCCCAGTCCAGGCACTTGCGCAGCATCATCTGGTTATTGGGAATGTCATACATTCCACCCATGGACAGGATGGAGACGTTGCGGCCGGTCCTGCCGAACGGCCGGGTCGCCACTTTCGCGCCCTGCGGGATCGCCGGCGATGGCGCTGCCGTGCCGGTCGTCTCCTCCGCTGCGCTTGAACCCGCAGCAACCATCATTGTGCCGAGGGCCGCAATTCCCGCCCCGGCCATAAATCCACGTCTTGATACGCCCTTCTCTTCACTTGTCATGATTCTCCCCTTTTCAGTCTTAAGGAATTTCGTTTGTTCCTCGTTTCGTTCTCCGCGCTTACGCGAATCGCCCGCAATCCGCTCACCGGGCATTCGTGTTCGCACACACCACACCCTATGCAGTGATCCACATCCACGCAGGGTGCCTGCAGTCGCACTTCCACCCGGACCATTTCACCGGCACTGAAGCCACCCTCGCCCGCCAAGGTCACAGTATTTTCCGTGTTCGCGGAAATCCGTATCCGTCGCCCTCCGTTGTCCGCGGACGCGAGGTGGTAATCCCCCGAGGCGAATTGCCCCGGATGCATACGGTGCCCGCCCAGGGTCACCACTGCATTCTCGGCGGCGACCACTTTCCGTAAGGCGCCACGCACAGGTTCAAAGGACTCCCGAACGTAGATCGCCTTCGGTGTCACCGGGCAATTCTCCTCGCACACGATGCACGGCGTGCCCATGGCCCATGGCAGGCAGCGCCCACGATCCACAAAGGCGGTTCCCATGCGGATTGGCCCGGCGTCATGGTATTTCCCACGGCCCTGCTTTTCCTCCAGCGATATGGGCCGAATGGCCGCCGTTGGGCAGACATGGCCGCAGGCCGTACAGTTCAACTGGCAGCCACTGGTCCCAATCCGAAAGTTCAGGACCGGAGTCCAAAGGTTCTCAATACCGCCATCAATACCTGCGGGCATGATGATGTTCGTCGGGCAGACCCGCATACATTGCCCGCACTTGATGCACCGCTGCAGGAACTCCTCTTCCGCGAGTGATCCGGGCGGCCGTATTGTTCGCGGGTGATAATTGGCACCCAGCGTTGCGCCCGTGCGGATCGCCGGAACCGCAAGGAAGCCTGTCGCAAATGAGGCCAGCACGGCGCGCCGACCCAAATCCGGCGCGGGCAAATCAGGCTCCACCGAGGGTTTTGCCCGGTAGGTTATCAGGTTCTTCGAGCAAAACCCCTTAATGCAGTTCATGCACATCAGGCACTCGCTCAACCTCAGTTTCATTGCGGGGTCCGCTGCGCCTTCGCAGTGGCTCTCGCAGAGATCGCACTGGGTGCATCCCGGACCGACCTTGGCGATGCGGAACACCGCGAACCGACTCAGTAGCCCGAGCAAGGCGCCTGTGGGGCAAATGAACCGGCAGAAGAACCTCGGGATCACGAAGTTCATCAGCAGCGCGGCCACGAACACCGCGCCGACAACCCACGCACCTTCATAGTGCCTTGCGCCGCCGCCGACTGTGCTTCCCATGCTTCCGGCAATCGGCAGCAATGCCAGATTCACGGAACGATGCGCCAGCGGAATGGGATCAAGCAATCCTGTGACCAGCGTCGAGCCGCTTCCAAAGGGAAACGCAGCCATTGCAAGGAACGCGATCAAGACATAATACTTGATGACCTGTCCCTTGCGATACCGGTTTGCGTCCATCTTTCCCCGGGGCTTCAGAGTCCGCGTGGCGATCCATCCGAAGACCTGGTGCAATGTTCCAAACGGGCAGACCCAACCGCAAAACACCCGGCCAAAAACGATGGTGACTGCGATCGTCAGCAGCGCCCACGATAGCCCGGCATAAAGCCTGTGCGTCGTAAGCAGCGTGCCAATTGCCACCAATGGATCAAGGTCCAGCAAGAGATTCACCGGCCAGCCGCGAAGCTGCCACCATTCCGTGCCGAAAGTCATTGCCACGCAGAACCAAAGGAACAGCAACAGAAAGAACACCTGCGAAATCCGACGCACGAGGAGAATGCTCATATGTTCACCTCCTCGGGATTCAGCGACTTATAATCCGCCGTGCCACAGCCGGCTGCGGCAGCGCGGCCAATGTACGGCAGATCCGCGGCGCTGCGCCCCAGCAGCGTCGCGCCAAAGGCATCGGCCGCAACCTGATCCGTGCTGACGATGAGCGTATCGGTCTGTTTAAGATCCGCCGTCGAACCGCCCGTCGGCCCGTTTGACATCATCGTCGTGGTTCCGTCCAGCACCACAAGCGTTGGACGCATCATCGTCGCCAGTTCCGAGATGATGGTGTTGATATCCTGATGGAAAATGTTTCTCCGTCCGCCAAGCAATCCGTACCAGTTCTTCATGGTCATGGACGCACCGCTGCGGTGATGGTCCTTGACCGGCGCAATACCGATAACGCGATTCACACCGTCCAGCGGCTCGCGCAGGAGCGGCCAGTCGCGAATCAGTGCGCCGCCTTTCAACGTAAACGGCGCGAAAGCCGACGACCTTGGACGCATGAGGCGCGCACCGCACGCTGCGGCTGCCTCTTCAATTCCTGTCAGCCGGAAGCAACTGTCCGGGTCGTTGATCGGGTTGTCCGAGATCCGCACTTCCCGCGCGCCCGCTTTCAGGCAAAGCCCCGCGATCTCACGCACCAGTTCCGGATTCGACGTCGCTGACAAGATCGGCGGTGTCGCAAATGCGGCGTTAACCTTTAACAGTACACAATCACCCTTTCGGATGAATCTCTCGATACCACCCATGGCCGCGAGCGCTGCCGTCAGCGTCGCCACGCGATCCTTCCCGTGGGAGATCGCCATCTTTGCCCCGGAATCCTCCACGGCAAATCCCGGAAGTTGAAATCCATCGGCCTGTTCCTGCCTGCCCGATGGTCCATCCTTGTCATAGGCCAGCCAACCCACGGCACCCACGGCCGCCAGGGAGGCGCCCGCCTGGGCCACGCGCAGCATGAAACGCCGCCGCGAGAGATCGCCGTGGTCGTTCATTTGCCGGTCTCCCGGATTGCAGCGTCCAGCTTTGCCGCCAGGGCACTGGCGGCTTCCGCGGTCCGGGCTGCATGAACCCCAACCACGAAGTTTCCAACAGCAAAGACCAATTCCGTATCGCCCAGCATGTTCGCACCGCGAATGCCCGGAACGGCTGAAGGCGGCGGGGCGATGTTCTCGCCGCCCATGTCGCGCGTCAGCATGGTGTGATATGCGGCCGCGAGTTCCGCCGCCTCGGCCGGTGACTGGCGCCGACTGAGGAATGCGGTCGTTGTGGTACCACCGATGGTGTAATCGGCGGTCACCACATTGTCCCATTTATCAAACCCAAATGCGTCCTTCAGAAGAAGGGCCGCCGAGTTCGGCAACAGATTCTCCCGTGGAAGCAGGTCCAGGGCCGAAAGCTCGGTCTTGGGAGCAGCGTTTGCCCTCACAAAATTGCGGCAGGTCTCCATGATGGAGGCTGCCAACTCCGGACTGATTTCGGAGGCGATGGCTTCCACATAGTGGCGGCCATGGCTCACAAACAGCGATGCACCGGCAGTGTAGGCAAACGGCCCCACGTCGGCGGGTTGCGCATCGCTGCGACGCTGGTTGCTGAACACCGCGAAGGCGTTAAGCGGCGAACCCATGTCATAAACGAACAGCTCAAACCAGGCGGCTGGTTTCGCAGCGTCTGCGACGCGCTGGCAGGTGAGGCTCTCGAACCCGCATTCGAGGTAAAGCTCGGCCTTGCCGTCGATCTTGTCCGAGAGTGATTCGCGGTCAAATGTTTCCGCGGCACCCATCACTTTCAGAGATGCTGGAAGCAGCGCGGCAAAACCAGACCCTGCTTCGGCCTGGCCCGGCGAACCGCCATCATCGTGTTCCGAGGTTTCGGCCGGTGGGCTAAACAGCGCCGCATCGTAGCGAAATTGCTTCTGGTAGACGGCAAAAGCGATAGCCACCAGCGCGACCAGAATGAGCGCGCCCACAGCACTCTCGACGGCGGAGGCCGTCGTTTTCCTGCCAACGGCCACAGTATGGCACTCCCCCAATTCAATGGGGTCCTACCAGTGCCCCTGTGATGCAAGGAGATTCTGGGGTTAAGGCGCCCCTGGTGCCGGTTGATGAGAAACACTTCCCGCCTGCGCCGGGGTGCCCTCAACGGCGGGTGCACCGTGCGGGGCCTCGGGCAGGAAGAAGAAAAGGATGCCGATGATGAGATAGACTGAGAGTAGCTGCACTCCCTCGATCCAGTTGCATTCGCCGTCGCCGCTGATCTGGCAGACGAGCCAGACGGCAAGGACGACGGCGGCGACCTCGGGCAGGGTGAATTCGAGGTCCATGGGGCGCCCGAAGAGGTAGCTGGCGAACACGAGAACGGGCGTTACGAAGAGCGCGATCTGGAGGCTTGATCCGATGGTGATGCCGAGACTGAGGTCCATCTTGTTCTTCATGGCGACGAGGACGGCGGTGGAATGCTCGGCGGCGTTGCCGACGGTGGCGACGATGATGACACCGACGAACATCTCGGTGAGGCCGAGGCTGGCGCGGGCTGCCTCGACGCTGCCGACGAGGAACTCGCTCATGACTGCCACGAGGACAGTGGCGCCAGCGAGAATGCCGACGGCCTTGCCCACGGGCCAGATTTCGCCGAGGGCGTGGTCATGGGGCGCGGCGTCGGCCGGGCCGCCGAACAGACCCTTGTGCGTGACCAGAGAGAACATGAGCCAGAGCACATAGGTCGCGAAGAGCACAAGGGCGATGGCCAGGGACAGCTTTTGCTCGGCCTGCGGGGTCCAGGCGCCGGGATAGCGATCGGCGGCCATGTGGAAAATGGTCGGGATGACCAGCCCAATGGCCGCGAGGCAAAGGGAGGTGGCGCTGACACGGGCTCCGGTCGTGTTGAACCGCTGGTGTGGAAACCGCGCGCCGCCGGCCACGATGGCTGCGCCGAGCACGAGGAGAATGTTGCCGATGATGGAACCAGTGATGGACGCCTTCACGACGCCGGTCAGCCCCTTGGACAGCGCCATGAGTGCGATGATCAGCTCCGCGGCGTTGCCGAAGGTGGCGTTCAGAAGTCCGCCGATGCCGGCGCCGGCCCGCTCGCCGAGGTGCTCGGTGGCGCGGCCCATCCAGCCAGCGAGGGGAATGATGGCGATGCCGGCAATGATGAACAGCAAAGTATCGTTCTTCCAGGCGGGCACAAACCGGACGGCAAAAGCCACCGGGATGGCCAGCAGCAGCCAGTCGAGGGGCTGGAAGAGCCCGGGAGACTTCGCGTGGTCTTTGGCGGTCAAATCAGACACTTGGCGCTCCGTAAGTGGATTAAAATCGTGATGGTCATGGCGTGGGTTCCGGGCAATGGCAAATGAAAGTGGCCAATGGAGGCGAGTGGGCACTCTGAACCAGTGAATCTGTCGCCCTCCCCCAGGGGGGGAGGGGGGGAGGGGGGGAGGGGGGTAATTGCACATTTTGCGTGGCAATTTTGTTTAAGCGCTGTAAATGCAATGGTGTACGACTCGAAAAAATCGGTGTTTAATTTGCTTTTATTAGCATTCATTTGCAATTTCGATCGGTCTAAGCGCGCGTTGTTAGCGTCTGAATTGCACGTTCTTGACGCTGTTTGCGCGGGGGGCACGTTTGGGGTTTGTTTGATCAAGATGATTGGACTATGGCATAATGGAAAGGCTTTGCCTATTCCCCCACGACCCCTTGCAGCCCCTTACAGACCCATAAGCTCTCCCCGACCGAACAAAACAATCGGTTGAGTCGGGGGATAGGCCAACTGTTTAATGCGGCGCAACGAGCGGCGCAACGAAACTCCGGGGTCACCTGGTGCGCCTCTGGTGGGTCAGGCATCGAAACGTCCTGTGGTTCAACCGCGTTGCGGTTGGAGGTTAAGGGGGGCGGGTTCCGCGGGCTGCGCCTGCGGCTATTCATGTTGGACCCCTTCGGGGTCCGGTCGGTTCAGGTGCTATTGAACGAACATCGGTTCGGCGATTGTACCAGATTTTGCGTGCAATGGAGTACGTCTTCCTAATGATGATTGTATTGTTTCGAAAGGATTACGACCGATGAATTCCCAGCTTCCCCGGATTGAGAAGGAAGCGATTAGACTTCCCGCCCAGGACCGCCAGACGCTTGCTCAGCGCCTGCTCGAAAGTCTTGAGGAAGGGCCCTTAACCGAGGTGGATGCTGCGTGGGTCCGGGAGGCGGAGGCTCGGTACCGCGCCTACAAGCGCGGCGGGAGGAAAGGGGTTTCGGTTGCTGCGGCGTTGCGAAAGGCGAGGAAAGCCATTGAGCCGTGAAGGTCGTTCTTGACCCCGCAGCCATGGCTGAAATGATGGACGCTGCGTGCTTTTACGAGGAGGCTCGGGTTGGTCTGGGTGTTACGTTTCTTGCCACCATTGAAGAAGCGTTTAAAAAGGTGGGCCATAAACCGCGCTTGTGGCCCAGATTGAAAGGGCCGTTTCGACGGTGTCTCATTACGGGATTCCCCTACGGCATTATTTACAGGGTTGATTTGGATTCTGTCTATGTGGCTGCGATTATGCACCTGAAACGGAAGCCGGATTATTGGACACGTCGAACGAAGAATACGGAGTAACGAGCAGACATTCAGTCTGGAAACGTCAAGCGGCTACCCGGCGCAAAGGAACCGGATCTTCCTCCCCTGCAAGTCCTGCGGCGCCAAGAAACTGCGGGGGCCTTATATAATGTTTACGTTTTGGCCTTCGGCAAGCGATAAAAACTTTCGCTTACTTCTGGTCGGTTAGAGATGGAAACGTCCTGTGGTTCAACCGCGTTGCGGTTGTGGGTTAGAGGGGCCGGGTTCCGCGGGCTGCGCCCGCGGCTATTCATGTTGGACCCCTTTGGGGTCCGGTCGGAGCCGGGACGGCTCCACCACCATAAAAAGACCAACAGTTGGGAGAGTGGTGTGCGTTAAATCTCCAGCACCACGGGCAGGATCACGGGGAACCTCCCGGTTTCGGCTTTGATGTGTTTCTTTAGTGCGCGGCGGACCTCGGTTTTCACTGTGCCCCAGTCTTCCTTGCTTTCGGGTTCGCACCGCTCGAAGGCGTGCAGGACGACGCGCTTGCACTCTTCGAAGAAATCCTCGTGCTCGTCCATGTAGAGGAAACCGCGGCTGACGATGTCGGGGCCGGCGACCAACTCGCCGCTGGCCTGCTCGATGACGAGCATGACGATGACCATGCCGTCCTCGCTGAGGTGCTTTCGGTCGCGGAGGACGACGTCGTCGACTCCGCCCACATCGCGGCCGTCCACGAGCACGCGGCTCAGCGGGATCTTGCCACCGCGGGCGGCGCCGTCGGCGTCCATCTCCAGCACGTCGCCGTCCTGGAGGATAAAGACCTTTTCGGGATCAATGCCCATTTCGACGCCCAAGGCCTTGTGCTCGACGAGGTGGCGGAACTCACCGTGGATGGGCATGAAATACTTGGGACGGCACAGGGAGATCATCAGCCTCAGCTCCTCACGTTGCGCGTGGCCCGAGCTATGGATCTTTGCGACGCCCTGATAAAACACGTCGGCGCCGCGACGGAAGAGGTGGTTGATCATCCGATAGATGGCCTTCTCGTTGCCGGGGATGAGGCGCGAGCTGAGGATGACGTAGTCGCCGGACTTGATCTTGACCTCGCTGTGCTCGTCGAGGGCCATGCGGCTCAGGGCGCTCAGGGGCTCACCCTGGCTGCCAGTGGTCAGGATCACGCGCTTCTCGGGCGGCGTTTTTCGCATCTCCTTGATGTCGTAAACCAGCCCGGGGGGCACGCGCAGGCAACCGACGGACTCGGCGATGCGGATGTTGCGCGTCATATTGAGACCGGTGACGAAGACCTTGCGCTTGAGCTTCTCGGCGAGGTTCAGCACCACCTGCACGCGGTGGAGCGATGAAGCGAAGCAGGAGAAAAAGATCGTCCGCTCGCATTTCAGCATGAGTTTCTCGATGGGCTCGATGACCTCGCGCTCGCTGGTGGAGAAGCCGGGCCGGGAGATGTTGGTCGAGTCCGAGAACAGCGCCAGCACTCCCTCGTCGCCGTAGCGGGCGAAGGTGTTGTAGTCGAACGGACGGTTGTCCATCGGCGTGGCGTCGATCTTGAAATCGCCCGTAAAGATGATATTCCCAAAGGGCAGCCGGATGGCCAGTGCCAGCGTCTGGGGTATGCTGTGGGTGACGTGGATGAACTCGACGGCCACCTTGCCTATGCGGATGACGTCCCTGGGCTCCACGGCGTTGAGCTGGACCTCGTTGTGGAGGTTGTACTCCCGCAGGCGTTCGCGGACGATTTCGCAGGTCAGTTCGCTGCCGAAAATCGGGACATTGATCTGCCGCAGCAGGAACGGCAAAGCGCCGATGTGATCCTCGTGGGCGTGGGTCAGGATGATGGCCCTGAACTGGCGGCGGTGCTCGAGGACGTAGCTGATGTCCGGGATGACCATGTCGATGCCCAGCAGGTCGTCGTCGGGGATCATCTGGCCGCAGTCCACGGCGAACATGTCGTCTCCATAGTGGAAGATCATCATGTTCATGCCGACCTCGCCGAGGCCGCCGAGGGGGATGATGCGCAGCTTGCCCGAGCGGTCAATGCGCGGCGCTCGGGGCTTGGTTTGGGTCTCCGGCTTGGCCGGGCTCAAATCTTCAAAAATGTCGTCGATGGGGGGCCTCATACATCTCCCGCAGGCCGGGCGGCTAAGGTCGGGGATACCCCGCTCCGGCAGAATTAGGGGAACCTTGGACCCGTCGGGGGGGCGGCGTCAATGGGGGAGTTTGGTGGGTGCCGCAACATAGTGCGGCGGGGGCTGCCTCCAACGTAGTGGAGGCAGAGAGCGTAAAGTGGAGGCAGGGAGCGTGAAGTGGAGGCAGGGAGCGGAGGGTGGAGGCAGGGAGCCAACCCCTCCCGCTCTCCGTCGCCACTACGTTGGCGGCGGTTCCGGCTGCACTTTGTTGCAGCCCGTATCCTTATGTTCATTGGCCGCTTGATTCTCTATTTGCCAGTCCATGGGGCCTTCCCAGATATGGTCAATTGCCACCGGTCCCTTTTCATGGAGATAGTAGTGCCGCGCGCTCAAGTACTGCCAATCCTCGGGGGACCGGACAAATCCCGTCCGAACGGGATTCATGTGGATGTAATCAAGCTTCTGGTCGAAGATGTCGCCCCGAGACGCATCGCGGGGCGTGAAGCCGTCGGCCCAAAGCTGGCCGTTACCTGATGCCTGTTGCAGCGGTTTCAGGGCCCAAGTCTTTCGGTCCATTTCCAACATCTCAAAGATCTTGAAAGCCGTGAATCTACGAAATGCAACAAGTGTGGCGTTCAGCTTGGCCGGTTGCCCGACGCTGGTGAGCAAATGAAGGTGGTCTGGCATGATGACGTAGCCGTAGATTTTCAGGTCTGATTTTTCCCGGGCATGGTTGAGCGCCTGACAGACGGTTTCCATGTATTGGGGAGCCGTGAAAACGGGTGTGTGAGCACGCACCACATGGGTTGTGAAACAGGCGGTGCCTTCCCAAATCTCATAGGGCATGGTGGGCGACTGAAGTGGGGGGATTGGAGCAAAATGGCAAGGGTTAAGTCGTAGGGGTGTGGAGCCGACTGAGGGTTGCTGGGATGCCGCAACATAGTGCGGCAGGGGTTGCCTCCAACATAGTGGAGGCAAAGAGCGGGGGGCGGAGGCAAAGAGCCATTTTGAGGCAACGCGGTGTTCCTGGTGCCTTGGCGGTGAGACTTGGGAAATCATTACGGACCCGGGCTCGGCCAAGTGCTTCACGCTCGATGCTTTGGTTGCCTCACTATTAATCACCCAAAATGGCTCGTATTGACCATTTTGGTCAGGGCGGGCTTGACATTTCACCGCTTTGCCACAATTTGGAGCGGTTTTGTTGTCCTAAATCCCATCATTCCATAAACTGGAAAAGGAGTCTCCAATGTTTAAAAGCAGGAAACTACCATTTAAGGGCTTCACTCTCATCGAGCTGCTTATCGTGGTGGCCATCATCGCGATCCTTGCAGCCATTGCCGTTCCCAACTTCCTCGAAGCTCAAGTTCGCTCCAAGGTGTCGCGCGCCAAGGCCGACATGCGCAGTACCGCCACCGCTCTCGAGTCCTATGCGGTGGATAACAATAAGTACCCGGATATCGTGACACCTGGTATCGGTGGTCCGATCAAGCTGGGTCTGGCCTATTCCCGCGCCACGCTCCCCTTGCTGTCCACGCCGGTTGCCTATATGTCCACGGCGCTTCTTATTGACGTTTTCGCAGTCGGAGCCATCGACACCACCTATTTTGGTTACGCAAACGCGAAGGCATCCATCAGCGATAACTTGACGGTTACTGCCGCTGGTCTTGGCAGTACTTCCGCAGGAGACCGTGACATCTTTGCCGGCCATCGCTGGTTCCTGCAGAGCGTGGGCCCCGACCGTGTCAACTACGCCCTGACCTCGGGCTTCCTCGCGGCTTTCAATGCCATGACCAACAAGACGCAATATGAATTCTTTTACGATCCGACCAATGGCACTGTTTCCGGCGGCGATGTTGTTCGCACAGGTTACGGTCAGCTCTAATTTGTAGTAAGGATTCCTGTAATATTTGCCCCGGTTGGCTTGGCGCCAGCCGGGGCTTTTCATTTTTCGCGCACCTCGTTTTGTCTGAATTCCCGGCCCTGCGCCTCGTAACTTGAGGCAACGGAGTCAGATTCTTTTCTTTGCACGAGATTTTTCACACAAAGCCTGAGCCGGTCACCGGCTATCTGGTGGGCATCCGCCGCGATTCGATGACGGCGCGCGAAGCCACCGAGCACCTCGACGAACTGGAACAGCTTTCCGCGACCTACGGTATTCCCGTGGCCGGGCGCGAGCTGGTCACGCTGCGAGAAATCAACGCCGCCACCCTTGTCGGATCCGGCAAGGTGGAGCAGGTGGCCGTGGCCTGCCGCGCGTTGGACGCGGGGGTCATCATTATCGACGACGAGTTGTCGCCTTCCCAGCAGCGTAACTGGGAAAAGACCACGGGGCTTGCGGTGATTGACAGGCGCGAGGTGATCCTTGGGATTTTTGCCGACCGCGCGCGCACCAGCGAGGCGCGACTCCAGGTGCAGCTTGCCCGGGCCGAGTACTCGCTGCCGCGGCTGACCCGCGCATGGACGCACCTTGAGCGCCAGCGCGGCGGTGGCGGAGCCCGCGGAGGCGCCGGCGAAGCGCAGCTGGAAGTGGACCGCCGTCTGCTGCGCAACCAGATTGATCGCCTGAAGCGCGAGCTTAAGCACGTGCGCCAGGTG
>JAIBAT010000036.1 GCA_019695055.1 Candidatus Sumerlaeaceae bacterium
AATCCAAAGCACCCCCGCCGCCAGTGCCGGCAGCACATCAAGGATCAGCAGCACTGCCGCCACTACCCCGGCCGCGCAAATTCCATGCAGCATGCTATCCGATGCGGAAAACCAGGCAATCCCGGGCACCAGCAGGAAGCCGCCACCACCGAATCGCTCCTTCACCGTGGCATAAAGCTCCGCCGCCGGCAGGATCCCCCGGCTTCCCACCAGCCCGTCAATCTGGACCCACAGCGACAGTAGCGCCGCAAGATACGTCAGTCCAAGCCCGCGCAGAAACAACCAGCAGGAAATGGAAAACCGCGCCGAGGGCGGTGATTCGGGAAGCCCACCCAGCGCACGCCGGAACCGCGCGATAAATCCACCCGCTGGTTCCATCGGCGTTGCGTCAATTGTTTCAGTCGTCGCGCCGTCCCGCTCGTCCATGAACCCCACTGCACCCCGGATCAGGTGGGAATATCAAGCTCCACGGCTTTGCGCGGCGTTCCACTTTTCAGGTTCGTGAAAACCCCCATCCGCTTCGGCAGAGTTTCCTTCACCAGTTTCTTTAGGCCAAAATAATATTTTACCATGCGGCTGCCCTGGAGCCGCGCCACCTCGCTCACCAACTGGTCTTCGTGCAATTGCCGCCGCACGCGTGTCCCCGGGATGTACGTCGTCTCCACCAACGCCTTGACCATCGACTCGATGATCTCCGGATGTTCCCTCAGGTGCGGCACCTTCGTCATCTGCCGGATTGCCTCCCGGTCCATGGCCGGGAACTGCGGCAACTGCCAGATCGCGTTCCAGAAGCGTCGCTCCGGCGTGTTCTCCGCCAGTGACACATTGCGCCCGTCAATGAAGGGCCCCACGTGCCCCGAATCCATCGCCTTGCGCGTGATCGGATAATTCCTGTAAAAGGTCAGCCGGTTCGTCTCGTGCAGGATGTACGAGCCCGCCGGAAATTCCAGCAACAACTCCAGCGTTTCAAGGCAATCCTCCTCCGTCTCGAAGGGATTGCTGCCAATCAGATCCATCACCACCGGGATGCCCCGCGCCTGAAACACCTTCATGGCGTTGATCGTCTTGTCGCGCGGCGCGTTGCGCTTGTACACGTCCTTCAGGATGCGCTGGCTCCCCGTCTGCAGGCCCATGGCCACCACGCCCACACCCGCCTTGATGATCGCGTCCACAAACGCCGGCTTTGCCACGGCCGGGTAAGTGTAGCAAAAGAATGGCCGCCCGATCCGCTTCGGGTACTTCTCCGCAAACTCATCCAGCCAGTCCTGCCGCGAACCAAACACATCATCAAAAAATTCGATGGAATGCGTGTGCTTGTTATGTCGAACGTAATTCTCGATCTCCGCCAGCACATTTTCCACGCTGCGCAGCCGCACATAGTCCTTGTTGCCGTACATTTCGCGATACAGCGAGTTGCAGCAGAAGGTGCATGCATAAGGGCACCCCCGCGACGCCATGATCGGGAAATTTGTCAGCAGGTGGCTGCCCGCCGGCAACGCTTGGAAATTGATCTTTCCGTTGCTGATCCAGAACTTGTCCGCCTTGTCAAAATCCGCCCAGGGCACGCTGTCCAGTTCCTGGTCCAGCGCCCGGTACGCATTCTTGAAAATCTGGCCGTCCTTCTTCACCCACAGGTTCGGCACATCCGTGTAATCCTGCTTAGCCGACATCCGGTCCGCCAGGTCCGCGATGGCCCCTTCGCCTTCGCCCACGCAAACGATGTCCGCCCACTCGATGGCCATATCCGGGTTCGCCGTCGGGTCGGCGCCACCCACGATCACCTTTGCATTCGACACCGTCCGCAACCGCCGCACCACTTCCGTCGCCAGGCTGTAAATATGTGAGAACGACAGGCTGATCCCGATCAGCTCCGGATTCACCTTCTTCGTCAGTTCCATTAGCGCCCGGAAATCCGCCCCCCGCACGCTCGCCGGCGGCGAATGATAACCGTCGGGGTCCCCCTCGCCCACATTGTCGTGCAGTTCCGGCATGGCGCGCAGGTATGCCATCGTCGTGTGATGGCCCTTCGCCTTCAGGGTGGACGAAATGTGCCGCAATCCAAAGCACCACTCGTCAAACAACGAAATCAGTAAAACCCGCATCCGCCACTCCAGGTTAATCGCAAAGCCCTTGCCGCGCCAGAATACACGCCGCCGTCGCACAGGAAACCCCGGCGCCGCAAGCCTTGGCAAGCAAATACCCCCCACCCCCGGGCAAATTTAGCACTACATCGATGGAGAGAATCCTTCGTCGTTTCCTGCTTCCTGGCTAATCATGTCCAAAGTGGAATACAGTTGATTTCACATAGGTTAAGCACACTATTAAGAACATAAGAATAGGCATCTGCAAAAAATGAACCGACAAATCACTGTCATAACCCCGGCAGAGCTGAAGGCCGCGGACCGCCAATATCAGCGAAGCCTCACACCTGAACAACGCCTCGATTTGGTGGAGTTACTGAGAAGAGAGTCCGGAAAAATTTCAAATGAATATCCAACCCGACTTCGAAGAGTTGTTAAGGTTATTCGCAATCCATGAAGTGGAGTACATGATCGTTGGTGGTTATGCAGTGGCGTTTCATGGATACGCGAGGTTTACCAAGGATATTGACCTGTTTTACGCCACCACTCCGGCCAATATTGACCGCCTGCGCGCCGCACTCATCGCTTTTGGATTTTCCCAGGACGAAATCCCTCCGGAGACTTTTTTACAGATGGGAAACGTTGCTGTGTTTGGAGTGGCTCCCCTCAGGGTCGATTTGCTGAATCAGATTGATGGCGTAACCTTTGACCAGGCTTTTCCAAATGCGGTCACGGCCACATATGGGGCCGCACCGGCGCGATTTATTGGGCGCGAAGACCTCATCAAGAACAAGAAGTCCACGCGCCGCACCCAGGATAAGGCGGATGTGGAGGAACTGGAATGAGATCGGGATACTCTGACCCGCCACCTTGCCATTTTCCCGGCATTAAGTGGGAATTCGCTTCGGCGTAGACCCAAGGCCGCCAGACCCATCCCGTTCGCTCCCCCCTAAAATTAAGCCTTGCCTTGCCCGCGACCAGCGCTTTTAAATCGGTCCAATTCGACTCCTTAGGGATCGACATTTCTCAGTAATCGCCGTGTCAGGGGGCCCGCCAGCCGTCACTGCCTTGCGGCGGGAAAGTTGTATCGCCCACATGAAGTATATGTTGTTCTTCCGCCTGTTTCGCACCATCGCTTTCGCAGCAGTTCTCCTCACCACCCTCCTCTCACCCAGATTCTCCTCCGCCTTCGCCCCGCAACCCACCGACGGCGATTGGATCGACGCCGGAAACAACATCTTCCGCACCGACGAACTCCTCAACATCACCATCACCTTCGAACATAGCCCCACGGGCGATCCCAACACGGTGGTCGATTGCAATTCCGACACGCCGCTCACCGCCACCGTCACCTTCCAAAACTCAGTCATGAACGAAACCGTCACCACCGTCGGCGTGCGCAATCGCGGCAACACCAGCCGCTGCGCCAACACCCGCTCCTGGGACATCAGCTTCGACGCTTTCGTGCCAGACCGCGAGTTCCACGGTGTCGACAACCTTAACGTCAACGGCGAGCCCAACGACCCCTCCTCGTCCCGCTCCTGGCTTTCCTGGAAACTCTTTAACCAGATGGGCGTTCCCTCCAGCCGCTGCGTCGCCACCTCGCTTACCATCAACGGCTCATTTTACGGACTCCATAACTGTGTCGAGAACAGTGACAAGGGTTTCATGAAGGCCTGGTTCGGCGACGGCAACGGCCCCCGCTTCAAGTGCGTCTACGCCCAGGCCGATCTTGCCTGGCGCGGCTCCAATCGCGACTCCTACGACGGGAGCTCCAACCTCGGCGACGGCAGCCAGGGCTACGAATGGAAAGGCGCCGACATCAATGCCGACTATACCGAACTCATCAGCTTCATCGATTTCATCAATAACACCTCAGATTCCCAGTTCGCCGCCGGCATCGAAGCCCGCTTCGATGTGGACAGCTTTCTTCGCTTCCTCGCCGTGAACGTGTCCGTCGGCTCGTGGGATGATTATTGGTACGGTTCCAACAATTTCGGCCTCTTCAAACCCGCCAACTCCACCCGCTGGCAATGGATCCCCTACGATTTCGACAATACATTTGGCGTGGACTTCTTTGGCGTCAACTGGGCCACGCGCCCCGTCGATTCCAACTGGAAATCCGGCGGATTCGGCACCGGCAATTCCCCCCTCGTCGATCGTATCCTTAACATCCAAGCCTATCGCTACCAGTACCGCCGCTACCTCCACGAGCTGCGCACGGGCTACTTCTCCTCGGCCACCCTCGACCCCGTAGTGGATGCCCACCAGACGCTGGTCTCCGCCGCCGGCCAGGCCGACACCCGCGACAGCTTCTCCGCCACGACCTTTAACAACAGCTTCTCCCAGCCTTCCAGCTACAACTCGGGCGCTTCCACTCCGGCAAAGTGGGGAATCAAGCCCTACATCGCCGCGCGTAACTCTTACATCGCGTCCAATGTCTCCACTCCCGCAGCCCTGCCCAACGTTTTCATCAACGAGGTCCTCGCCGACAACACCATCCAGAACACCGACGAGTACGGCGAGCATGACGACTGGATCGAACTCCACAACGCCGAGGCCACCACCGTCTCCCTCGCCGGCATGTACCTCACCGACGACTTCACCAGCCCCACCAAGTGGCAATTCCCCGCCGGCAGCGTCAGCGACATCGGCCCCGGCGGCAAGCTGCTCGTCTGGTGCGACAACCAGACCACCCAGGGCTCCCTCCACGCCAGCTTCACCCTCTCCGGTTCCGGCGAGGCCGCCGCCCTGTTCCACAACGACGCAAACAACAACGTTCTCATCGACGGCTACGGTTTCCCGTCGCTGCTTCCCAATCGCAGCTATGGCCGCTATCCCGACGCCGCCACGACCCTGACCACGTTTTATGTGGTCACCCCCAACGCTCCCAACGACAACACCCCCGCCCCGGCCCCCGGCGAAAGCCCCAACCTCTTCATCAATGAGTTCATGGCCAGCAACCTCAGCGTCATCACCGACGAATTCGGCCAGTACGACGACTGGATTGAGATCTATAACGACGAGCCCGTGCCGGTGGACATGAGCGGCATGTACCTCACCGACACCCTGGCCAACCCCACCAAGTTCCAGATTCCCTCCGGCGTCGTCATCGGGGCAAAGGGTTTCCTGTTGTTCTGGGCCGACAGCACACCCGCCCAGGGTTCACGCCACACCAATTTCGGCCTCAGCAAGAGCGGCGAAGCCATTGGCCTTTACGACACGGCGACCAATTCCTTCGCCCTCATCGACAGTGTCACGTTCACCGCCCAGACCGACAACGTCTCCCGAGGCCGCGCCACCGACGGCGGCACCATGGGCGCCCTCTCCGTCCCTACCCCCGGCGTCAGCAACCTGCTCACTCCCGTCACATTAAGCCACTGGGGCACAGAGTAGGGGAGAAGTATCTTCCCCGGTACGGTTCCAAAACTGCGCGGTCGGTTTTCCATCTTGACTTTAACCGTTTCCGTATCGGACAACTCCCGACCATTTGCGGGAGGCCTAACAGTGTTGCGTACCATTCTAATTTGTGCCATTTTAGCCTTTGGCGTAATTACCAGTTCGGTATCGGAAGCGGCCCAGCCTGCGCGCTTCAACTATCAGGCGAAGCTGACCGACTCGGGAGGTCTGCCCCTTAACGGAGTCCACACTCTCACGATCCGCCTTTACCAGGGCGGGACCGCCGGCAGTGCCAATTCCGGGACCCAGGTCTACCAGGAAACCGCCACTCCCACCTTTACCAACGGCGTTGCCAACCATGTCGTCGGGACTGGGACCGGGCAAATCCCCGGTGCACTGACGGCATCAATGCTGAACACTTCCTCCGACATTTTCCTGCAGATTGCCGTGGATGACGTGTCCAATGTTGTCCTTCCCCGGACCCGCCTCGAGTCAGTCCCGTTTTCCATTCTCTCCGCCGACGGTGAAGCCAGGATCCCCATCAGCCAGCCGGGCGGGGGCAGTTTCCCCATCACCATCAGCCAGCCCGGATCCTACTATTTGACCGGAAACCTCACCGATGTGGGGCCGGGAGCCGGGGTTTCCATCACCACGAGTGGCGTCAAACTGGACCTCAACGGCTACTCAATAATTGGGACCGGCGGTGGGGGGACCTTGGGAGTTGCGTGCAATACTGCCGGGGTCAAGAATCTCGAGGTCTGTAACGGGCGCATCACAAATTGCAATATCGGCATCAGTTTCAATAACGTCTCGAACGCCTGGGTCCATGACATGAACTTGTCGGGAAACCAGAATGTCGGCGTCCGGGTGGGCGCGGGTGCAATCGTTGAGGATTGTGTGGCCAATGACCTGTCCTCACCGACCAGCAACGTTTACGGTATTTTCGTTAGCAGTGATTCCACCGTCCGCCAATGCCAGGTAGCCAATATTCAATCGGCTGCCGCCTCTTCCAACGCAATCGGTATCTCGGGTGGTATTGGCGCGTCGGTGCTAAACTGCTCAGCAAGCAACGTTGGTTCGATTGGTACAAATACCTCCGTTTCCGGAATAACAGTCAGCAATAATTCCCGGGTGGAGGGTTGCATCGCCCGGGGCAATTACAATTCCGGGTCGTCGGGAGTGACCATTGGAATTGCCGCGGGGCCGGATTCCCTGATCCTTAACAACGTTTCCACGAACAACTCAGCAGCTGATAGTGAC
Organism: Candidatus Sumerlaeaceae bacterium; assembly: GCA_019695055.1. Classification (GTDB taxonomy): domain Bacteria; phylum Sumerlaeota; class Sumerlaeia; order Sumerlaeales; family Sumerlaeaceae; genus JAIBAT01. The sequence goes on from JAIBAT010000036.1 coordinate 6,741, forward strand.
TCCAATGGGATCCGTGTGGGCAACAGCTCGCTTGTTTCGGGGAACGACGTGACAAGCAATACCGCTGTAGGAGCGAGTAATTTCGGCGTTGGGATTGCCATAAGCAGCACCACGCGGGTTGAGAACAACAACGTTGTGGGGAATATCGGAGTCTCCGGGGGCACCGGATATGGAATCTATGCGCGCTTTTCATCTTCGTCAGGAAATGTCATCGTCAAGAACACCACAATAGGTCATACTACTGCCGGCATACGGTGCGAGAATACCAGTGGCGCAAACTACCACGGGGAGAACATCCAGAAGGAAACCACGCCATTCTCCCAGGCCTCCATGGTCAATGTAGCCGGAACAGGCGACCGGGCCGATGTGGCGTTTTAGGCGCGGGATGGCCATCTTCAGTGCTGGCAGCAGTCCTGCTCGGGGTTTCGTTATGACCATGTTATCGGAGGGCTCGAAATTGAGGTTCGTAGTGTTTGGGACGCTTCTGGCCATCGGTGTCCTGGGAAGTTTGGCGTCCGCTGCTACGCCTGCAACCGGCGCGGAGAAACGAACCCCCATTGGCCAGCCGCCGGGGAACTCGTTCCCTATTATTCTGACACAGCCCGGCCAGTACTATCTGACCGGGAATCTCACCAGTGTGGGGCCCAACTCGGGAGTCTTCGTCACGACCAGCGGCGTCAAGCTCGACCTCAACGGATATTCCATCATTGGCACAGGCGGGAGCAACACGATTGGTGTTTCCTGCCCCTTTCCCACGGCGAAGAACCTCGAGGTCTGCAATGGCCGTGTGACGAACTGCGGCGTCGGGGTTGAGATGTTTGTCTGTAGCAATGTCCGTGTCCACCACATGAATTGTTCTGGGAACCGAAATTCTGGGATCGCGGCGGGCGATGGATGCCTCATCGAGGAGTGCATGGTAAATGACATGTCGGCTCCAAGTGGCAGTTTGACGGGCATCAGGGGGGGAAAGAATGCAAACATCCGGAACTGTGTGGTGAGCAATATCAATACCGCTGCCCCATCCAATTCCGGGGAGGGAATCCTGTGCGGCTCGGGCGCCAGGATTCATAACTGTACCGTCGCGGGCGTCACCTACACCGGAACCAATGGACAGGTTGAAGGCATAGTCACAGGTGACCAAAGTCTGATCGAGGGTTGTATCTCCAGGGATAACAAGTTGTTGGGCTCCGGGTCAAATCCCTGTCACGGGATCGCAGCGGGGAATGATTCCCACGTAATCAACTGTGTGTCCTCCAACAATCAGAATTCGACGGGAGGCGCGGGAACCTGCCTCGGAATCAAGGTGGATAGTAATTGCCTGGTAACAGGAAACAATGTGACAAGCAACACTATCATCGGCACCGGAATTAGCGCGGGGATAAGAGTGAACAAGAACACGCGGGTGGAGCGGAATAGCGTTGCAGGGCACGGCGGGTCCAGCGCCAACAAAAACTATGGAATCCTTGCTGGGTTTACCGATTCCACGGGAAACGTGATCGTCAAGAATTCGACCATGAACAACACAGGTGCCGGGATCCGTTGCGACAATACCAGTGGTTCCAATTACCACGCGGAAAACGTCCAAAAGGAAACCACCCCCTTCTCCCAGGCCGCCGTGCTCAATGTCGCAGGAACTGGCGACAGGGCCGATGTCGCGTTTTAGGAAGCGTGAATGTCAAACCGCCTCCTTTTCGGTTGTGAGAACCCAGTTCACCATGAGCATCGTCGGTGGTAAGTGAGTGATAGTCACCGTAACATTCCACACCGGGGGCGACGTTGCCCGACCTGCATTTCTCCCCTTCTCCCACTGCGGCAGCCCGCTGCCGCCTTTCCCCCGGCCAGTCTGCCGACCGCAACGCCCACCCAACCATAACCCCCGCGCCCTGATTTCGCATCAGTAGAGAATAGCGACTGCCCATTGTCTCATTTACCCCGGCCCCCAAGGTCGGACACAGATACCCTGCTCGCTATTTCTGTCTCATTAACCCCGCGATTCATCGCCGGGTACACCAGCCCAAAATGCCGAACGCTTCCAATACCTGAAAGAGATGAACTTTTCAATAGCCGTGGGTGAAACCCACGGACCCGGCGCCCCCCACAGCCCGCAACCCCGTATGGGGTTGGACCGAACCAGCGCCACAGTATCGCCCTGCGCTCCAAATCTGTGCCAGTCCACAATGAGCGACTGCTCATCGTCTCCTTCACCCCGCCACCAAATGTGGAATCCCGCCAAGGCCGGATACCTGCACTCCGCTCGCTCGCCTCGTCTCATTAACCCCGCGATTCATCGCGGGGGTTAATGCCGGCCAGACCAACCAAACCGTTTCAACGGTTTTTAGAAAACCCGGCCGAAGTGGGCCAGCGAATTAGTAGACGCAAGAGGCACGTACCCGCGATCCTATGACCAGTCAGTTCGAATCAAAACCGTGCTGCTCAATTCATCCAAATACAGAACTGCGAACGCCGCACCGCCACCTGGGTCAATCTGGTAACGGCGGCCGGGACGCAAGTTGCTCAGGGACTTATCGGGATACCACGATTCACCCGTACCACGAAGTGCCTTTACAACTGTGGAATCACGGTCCTGATCGACCGATCCATTCATGGAAAATGCCCTCCATTGGACAGACCGCCCCAGCGGAACCTGCATGGCGGTGGGGCCGCCCTCCAATTCGACGATCTCGTAACATTCAACCCGTTCGTCCTCGGCATTGTATGTGGGGAACTCTTTAAAGTAAATATGCTCGCAAAGGGTGATGGTCGTTCCCGGTGACCTGGCCAGCCAATCCTCGATATCTGCGGGAGTCGCGGTCCACAGCGACTGGTACCCGCGTGTGAAGATATTACCGGTGGTAATGATGGAGTAGTTCGCTGTGGAGGGTGGCAGACTTGCGAGGCGTCCCCAAGTGAGCATGGTCTGAAGTTCCTGCGAATTCCGGACCCGGTTCGCATACGTGCCATGATTCTGGCGATACACAATCCATAGGAAAAGGAAGAATGTGCAAGTCAGAGCGATGACTGCACCAGAAGCCCATCTCCGAACGACCTGTTCCCGGGATTCGGCCTCCGTTTTTGCCCCCGACTTTTCCTCGTCCATGCTGCCTCCGAATCGGATTCACTTCGACTGCTACAAATGGTGTTTGACGAAGGCTCCCTGCGACTGCTGTGCCAACCGCATTCTGATTGCTTCAAAAGCAAACAGGGACTTCCATGATAAGGGAAAACGGTGGGAGGCACAGAGTGCTCGCTGTTTTCCTTATCGGGGTTTGCTCGTATTCTGATCTTCACCACTCGGGGTGACAGTTGTAAAGGGGGTTCCGTCCTTCGGCCAATTCCTGCTGCTCAAGGATTCAATTCCGGCAATCAGGCGGCTCGTGAAGGGATTAAGCGGAATGCGCTCCTTCAGCCGGCTGATTTTTTTCGATTCTGCTTCGCTCTCGGAGAACTTACTAAGGTGAAGCAGTGTCAACCTTAGCCCGCACCGGGCTGCGATTTCGTGGCGGACAGACGGCGGGGACTTTAAGACTTCTCGATACAGCCTCTCAGCCTCCTTCTTTTGACCAAAGGAATCCGCATTGGCATACAAATCTGCCAGCGAGAGTTGGGCCTCGGCGAAATCGGGTCTCACTTCGAGCGCGCGCAACAGGAAATGCTCAGCCGACTCAAAACTTTCCGGAATATCAAGATTGTGCGCGTATCGCATGCACTCCCCGTATCGCCAGGCCGCCTGCCAATCGGTGGTTTTGTCACTCACGAACTTCTCAAGGATTTCTGCGGTTCGGGCGAAAGCGTCTGCCGTCTGTTTGCTGTCCCTTGGTGAGATTCTCGGGGGCCAAAAGCCAACCCTCGGGCATAATCTTCCCATAAGGTCATCTGTGACCGCAAATCTCTCCGTATCCGCCTTGTTCGGGCTGCCTTTTGCCTGGGAGATTGTCGTCTCAGAGGTAAGCAGCGTGAGTGTTGTTGCCGAGTCCTGCACTAGAAACAACAGGCTATTTGCCGAAACTATCTCATCTGTATAGCTCGCGACCTGCTCGGGGGTTCCGTAGAACTTTCGCGGATTGGCTACTTTGGATTTGTCCCCTTTCGCCCCGTTACTATCCGCCATTCCGGAAGTGCAAAAGAGGGCCGTACAGAACGCGGCCAGAACGCATCGATTCCGCGCCCTATTGTTGCCATCATTCCGCACAAAGCTGCGAAGAATGGGGCATTGAAAATACCGCAACAAACTGAAAAGCGAAATCACAAGACCTCTCATTCACAATTCCCGATTCTGCTTCTGAAACTGACGGCCAAACACAAAGAACCGCGCCACACAGCAAACTTTGGTCGGAAAGTTCCAAGCAAGGGAATCCCCAAAGGCCTCAGTCTTTCTGCCGATCCACGGGCCTTAGCCCCCGCAGCACGGGATTTGGGGTCTCTTTTGTTTCAAAAGCCGTGCTGGGCAGTAGCCGCTGCTCCAGTAGCGGTGCCTCACGCTGCGGAGTTCCGCCTGCTCTCGTAGCAGTCGTTCCAGAATCACCCGGCAGTTTGCTGGTTGCCTCGCCCTTGTCCAGCAGCGCAATGACCTGATCCGTGATGTCCGACCGGGCCGATGCATAGACGACATTCTCCTCCGTTTGGATAAGGTCGAACTCGCCCTTGCGGGCCGTTTCATGAATGGCCTTCCTGATGCGGTTCGACATCGGAACCACCAACTCATCGTTGTACTCCCGGACCTTCTTCCTGGCACGCCCCAGCAGGTCGTCGCGCTCATTGAGCAGGCGCTGGACCTCCTTTTCCTTTTTCATTCTCTCGTCGTTCGAAATGACGCCTTCAGTGCGTTGGACGTCCTGGGCGAGCGCCTCGATTTGCTTCTCCTTCTCGTCCACTGGGCGCTTCAGTTCGCCAACGTGCTTTTCCATCTCAGCGGCGAGCTGACGAACCACTTTTGTCTCTGAGGTGATGCGCCCCATGTCCACAAAGCCAACCTTGCTCTGGGCCGATAAAGTTTGGGGGAGCAGTAGCAGGAACAGTGTTGCCAGTAAGGCCGTGGCAAAAGAAGCTGATATCTTTTTCATAATTGGAGAACTCGAATAGTTCCGTCTCAAAAGGTCAAGCGTGGCGACCGGTTGCGGCTCCACTCTTTCAGCTTCAGCGTGAAATTCTATTTTCCCCCTGCGTTCTCTGCGCCCTCGGCGGTTCAAATGCTTTTGTTGTACACTACGGCACAATCTTCGTCCCCAGCACCCCCAGAAAATCCGCCAGCCACTTCGGATGCGCCGGCCATGCTGGCGCCGTCACCAGGTTCCCGTCCACAAACGCGTCATCCACAGGGATATTATGGAACGTCCCGCCGCATCCCGTAACCTCCGGCCCCACCGCCGGATACGCGCTGACGCCGCGCCCCTTCACCACCCCCGCCGCCGTCAGCAACTGCGCCCCGTGGCAGATCGCCGCGATCGGTTTCTTCGCCTCAGCGAAATGCCGCACAATTTCCAGCACCTTCGGGTTCAGCCGCAGGTATTCCGGCGCGCGCCCACCCGGGATCACCAGCGCATCAAACTGCTCGGGATGCACCGCGTCAAAATCCCCGTTCAGCGCAAAGTCATGCCCCCGCTTCTCGCTGTAGGTCTGGTCGCCCTCAAAATCGTGGACCGCCGTCCGCACCTTGTCGCCCGTTTTCTTCCCCGGGCACACCGCCTTCACCTTGTGCCCCACCATCTGCAGCGCCTGGAAGGGGACCATCACCTCGTAATCTTCCACAAAGTCCCCGACGATCATCAGAATCCGTTTTGCCGACATGGTGATTACCCCATCTTGATGCGATTTCCTAAGATTTACAAACCCCCGCCGCCCCCTGTTCACCGGCTGGCCGTCCCTGCTACCGCCGTCCCTTTGCGATTCCTTTGCGCCTTTGCCTCTTTGCGTCATTGCGTTGGCTTCTCATGGTTCCCTAAGGGGTTGTAAGGGGTCGTGGGGGAATAGGCAAACCGTTCCAGCCCTGTTACCCTGCTTTCATGATGATCAATTTCTACCTACCAGCCCGGAACCGCAATCTTGCAACAAATGCGACGAATTGGACCGCTCTAAATGAAAATTTGGAGCGATTCAAATGTGCAGTATTTGAGGACAAATCAGCACTTCCTGAAAAAACACGCACTGATATTATTAGACTTACAGGCGAAGATGGCTTAAAAGTGGCCCCCCCTCCCCCTCCCCCCCCCCTCGGGGTCGGTCGCCGGGACGATCGGGAAGGGGATTGGGAGTATCCGGGAACCCTGCTAAAGTGGCAGAGCCGTCCCGGCTCTGAATTCA
>JAIBAT010000054.1 GCA_019695055.1 Candidatus Sumerlaeaceae bacterium
CTGTCTTTCGGCGTTATTCGCTCGGTTTTGGGCCAGTTTATCTACCCGGAAATGCTGATCTACCTGGAAAACGAGCCTGCCACCGGCAAGGAAAACGCCCTATTTGTGGTCCAAATGAAAAACCGCTTCTCCCGGGTTCTGCTGGGAGCAATCCCTACCTCAGTGCCAGACCTGGAGGTCCAGCGCCTCCCCGGGGCTGACCTCTATGCCGGAAAGGCTCCTGACGGCAAAGAGGGAAAGTCTGTTGCCCTGTCCGGCCGAAGCCTGATGTTCTCAAGCAATCAAGCGTTTGCCCGTCAGGCCATTGAACGCGAGGAAAAGGAACATCAAGGCGAGCCATCGGAGAAAATGCAGCAAATGCTCGATAACTTGGTACAGGACAAGCCGGAGTCGGGCGAGGACCTGACCCTTGTCCTAACCAACGACGGTTCCCGCCTGGAGACATGGATTACCGAAGCAGAGAAGACTCTGGGTTCCTCGGGGCTCGGAGAATTGCTGGTCCAGGGTATGGCAGAGAAGAAAATGGCCGCCTCGGACATTTTGGCAGTTCGGCTGGGGATGGATTTGACCTCCGTGGATCGTGCGAAGGTCTCAATCTCGTTTTTTTGCCGCCAGGCAGAGATTGCCCGCAAGTTTTCCGATGTGGCGAAAAGCCTTGCCGCCCGGGTTCTTCAGGCTGGCGAGAACCGGGTGCTTACGGTGACCAAATCAGATGTCAGGGTGCGTGGATCCAGCGTATTGGTGGAGCTGGAGATCTCAGGCTTGAAGAAGATCATCGACCAGGTGCTCCCCGCTGCGGTCCCCGCGAAATCGGCAGAAAAGACCCCCGCCGTGGCTCCTGGAGTTTGACAGGGCAGGCAGGGGACTACTCACGATGATGAAACATCGCATATTACGTTTGATCACATGGTTGCCCAACGGGGGCATTGAGCGTAAGATACTTGCGGTTCTGCCGAGACTGAACCCCGACCTTTTTGAAATACAGGCCTGCTGCATCCGTGAGCCCGGACCGCTGGCGCCGGATCTGGAGGCGGCGGGGATCCCCGTTCATGTCATTCCCTTCCGCAGTCGCTGGGATCCTCTGGCGTTGACCAAACTCAGCAGGCTCGTGGAACGCCTGGAAATCAAGCTGATCCATGCCCACATGTACCGCGCCAACACGCCGGCCACCGCGCTGGGCATGTGGGATAAGAACGTGAAAATCATTGGGCAATATCACAATGTAAACACTTGGGAGTCCTCCGGGCAATTGCGCATGGATCGGTGGTTGGCTCCCAAACGGGCGATGAACCTGGCCGTATCGGAAGCGGTTCGCGAAAACGTCATCAAGACTCTGCGGTTGGACCCTGCGAAGGTTCGAACGGTGTACAATGGAGTGGATACCCAGGAGTTTCGTCCGGTTGCGACCGCCCGACGCCACGCCATCCGCGAGCGCCTCGGCATTCCAGCCACAGCAAAGCTCGTGGCCATGGTGGCCCGACTTGTGAAGCAGAAGAATCAGGAGCTGGTGTTGCGCTGCGTTCCAGATTTGGTTCGTGCGACTCCGCGCGCTCATTTCCTTTTCCTTGGCGGGGGGCCGGATGAGAACCGCCTGCGCCAGATTGCAGGTGAACTTCGTATCGCCGACAATGTCACGTTCCTTGGAAATCGGGACGACATCGCGGAAATCCTTCCCGCCTGTGACCTTTCCATACTTCCATCAAGGCGCGAGGGTTTCTCCAATACCGTATTGGAATCCATGGCCTGCGGATTGCCGGTCGTGGCCAGCGACGTTGGGGGCAACCGGGAGGTCATAGATTCCGGCATCAGCGGATTCCTGGTGGATACGATCCCATCCGATGATGGCGCGGATCCGCAAGTCAGCGAAACCCAGTTCCTAAGATATACGCGCCGACTTCTAATTGAGGACGACTTTCGCATCGCGATGGGTGCCAACGCCCGTGACCATGTCATGAAATTCAGCCTTGGCGCCATGATTCAGGACGTGGAGCGGCTTTACCTGGATTTGCTCGAAGGGCCGGTCGCGTGACGATCAAACCGGAAAAGCGCATGGAAGTGGAAACCGTGATTCTGGGCGGCGGACGGGGCACACGGCTCTATCCCCTCACGCGGGATCGGTCCAAGCCGGCCGTTCCCCTCGCTGGAAAATATCGCCTGATTGACGTGGCACTTTCGAACTGCATCAATTCCAACCTGCGCCGCATTCACGTTGTAACCCAATTCAACTCCGCCTCCTTGAATCGACACGTTTCCGACACCTACCGGTTCGACCACTTCTCCCGCGGTTTTGTGGAGATTCTTGCCGCCGAGCAGACCGCGGAAACCGAGCAATGGTACCAGGGAACGGCCGATGCGGTGAGGCGAAACCTGCACCATGTCCTCGGCCCCTCCTGCACCCATGTGCTCATCCTCCCCGGAGATGCGCTCTATCGCATGGACTTCAGGGAATTATTGGCAAAGCATGAGAAGACCGGAGCAGAGATAACAGTGTGCTGCCAGACAGTGGCCGGGGAAGATGCATCGGCCTTTGGAATTCTCGCCATCGACGCGGGCAGCAAGGTCACGAAGTTCCACGAGAAACCCGCCCAGGCGCAATTGGAACCGCTTCGGATGCCTCCGGGGGTGCTGGTTAATTCCGGCAGGCCCTTTCTCGCATCCATGGGAATCTATCTCTTCAATCGGGATGTTCTGACGGAACTGCTGACGGGAACAACTGCCGAAGATTTTGGGAAGCAGATCATTCCACAGGCCGTGTCGGCCGGACGTGTGCATGCCCACCTGTTTGACGGGTACTGGGAGGACATTGGGACCATAAGGAATTTCTTCCGGGCAAACCTCAGCCTTGTCGGCGACCAGAAACACTTCAATTTCCATGACGCCGAGGCGCCAATGTACACCCGTCCCCGCGTATTGCCCAGCACAGAAGTCACCGACTCTAAATTGGATCATGTGGTTGTGGCTGAAGGCTGCCTGATTCAGCGCGCCCAGGTCACAAACAGCGTACTGGGAATCCGATCAATGGTTCGAAAGGAATCACAGCTCAGGAACGTGGTGATGATGGGTGCGGATTACTATGAATCGTCAGCCAATGGCGCTCAGGGTGATCGGGTCCCGCCTCTGGGTATCGGTCCCGGCTGCATAATTGAAAATGCCATCATCGACAAGAATGCTCGCATCGGTGCGGGCTGCTCCATTCGGAATGCCGCCGGTGTCGACACTTCTGATGGTCCAAATTTTGCCATTCGCGACGGAGTTGTCGTGATCACCAAGAACGCCATTGTTCCGGATGGCACAGTTATCTGAGGCTTTCAGGTCCTCTCAAAAATCGGACTCCCTTTGACTGCTTTTCCCCCCACCCTGTAATGGCAGGCAAATGCTTCAGTCTCTCCTAAACCCCCTTGGGAAATTCCAGCATTCCCCGGGTAATCCACGCCTCCATGTGCGCATGGATATCACCAACAAGTGCAACTTGTTGTGCCCCATGTGCCACTACCCGCTCACCGTGAAGGAACACAAGTTCGACATGGAGCCGGAGCTGTTTCGCAAGATCGCGGACCAGGTGTTTCCCCATGCGGCTTCGGTGGCGCTCGCCTGCAAGTACGAAGCTTTCATGTCCCGCCACATAGACGAGATTCTCGAGATTGCCGGAGCCAGTGCCTGCCGAAATATCGGAATTGTCAGCAATGCCACCCTGTGGAACGAACGACGGCTCCGGACCATCCTCTCTAACGACGCATTCGATGTGCTCCATGTTTCCGTCGATGGTGGCACCAAGGCGACCTATGAGCGCTTTCGGGTAAATGCCAATTTCGACAAGTTCATTCGCAACCTGGAACTTTTCGCGCGGCTGCGCCGCGAAATGGGCCGAACGCGTCCGGCATTGCGCCTTAACACCGTGTTCATGAAGTCCAACGCTGCGGAATTGCCCCTGATTCTCGACCTCGCGATCCGTGTGGAGGCTACCCGCCTTGAGGTCATTCGGTTCCTGCCGATAAACGGTTCCCTCGACGAGGCCATCAACGATTATGAACCCTTCATGCCAATGTTGGCCGAGATCAAAAGTCGGGCTCACAACCATGGCATCGAAATCTTTCTGCCCATTGAAGATCCGCGCCTCGACACTGCCCGCGACACCGCCCTCGAAGCCGGGTGCAATGAAGCGGAGGTGGGAACCTACTCGGACTACTGCGAAGCCCCTTGGAGTGGCGTGCAGATTGATCCGAACGGGGATATGTTTCCCTGCCTCTATTACGGCAAGGCTTTCGGAAACCTCAAGCAGCAGGACTTCGTCGAGATATGGAACAGCAAGCCCTACCTCGAATTGCGGCGTTCCCTGGCCACACTCAAGCTCCACAAGCCGTGCGAGGTCTGCAACCCCCACGGTTTTGATAACATGGAGCGAAAAAAGCGAATTAACGCCTGACGGCTACTCCGGGACGCTGATTCCGTAGGCTTTCTGGTCCTGTACGTCAACCCGGTCCACGATTCCCATGACCAGCTCGCGCATGGGAGCCTTGGGGATATTGAACACCGTCGAGGCCAGGCCCGGAGCCGCACCCACCAGCACCACATCGCCCTCTCCGGCTCCCACATAATCAATGGCGATGGTGGAAACGCCACTGGGGTTGCGGTAAAGATCCAGCTTCTGCACGACCAGCAGTTTGCGGTCGTTGTAAGACTCGTATTTGTCCGTCGAAACCACGTTGCCGAGAACCCGACCAAGATACATCGCCATGCCTCCGTGTGGATTTCGCACTTGCAGTCCGGGGGAAACGCTGAATTCTGGCATGCAGATTTGCGTTGAGTACCGCCCGCGGAACCCAATATGTGAATCTGCTTTCCACTGCTGAACGCCCTTTTCAAGCTCCAATCGCTCCTGTCCGGCTCGTGTTGAATTTCTATTGTAAGTAGAGAATCATGCTATCAATTTAACTGATTAGAAGCTCGCGTTAACCCAATAAATACACGACAGGCAGAAGGCAGCACAATATGGCGAAGAAGACACCGGGCGCAAGCCGGGGTCCCAAAAAGAGCAGTGTGAACCGAATCCTCGTGGGCGTCCGCCTTGAGGAGAGGCTGGTCAAGGTCATGAAGGGCCTTGCCGAACTCAAGAACGCCTCCCTGGGCGAACTGATCGAAGAGGTTGTCATCACAGCCATGGACGGCGGCTCCGCCTTCGCCGATCGCGGCGGCAAGGTGCCCTCCGAAACACGCCAGCAGATCAGCGGCCTCAAGCAGGTTTACGGGTTTCATGCGTCCCTCGACGAACTCCACGGCCGGAAATAGCTGCCCCGTCACTGGTGTTTGCACCCCTAAGTTTCTCCTTGTTTAGTCACTCTTAAGATTCCCTCCCTCTATTGGTCATGAGTTCACAATTGCCCCGATTTGGCACCGATGGATGGCGGGCCATCATTGCAGACGGCTTCACGTTCGAGAATGTCCGCCTCATCGCCCGGGCCATGAGCCTGCACCTTAAGGCGGGGAACCAGACTCGGAAGGGGATCGCCGTCGGTTATGACACACGATTCCTTTCCCGGGAATTTGCCACGGCATTCTCCGAAACAGCGTCTGCCTGTGGCATCCCCGTTATGCTTTCCAGGCAATTCTGCCCAACCCCCGCGCTGTCGCATATCGTCAAGAATCGCGGGCTGGCCATGGGCGTGATGATAACGGCGAGCCACAATCCGTCCACCTACAGCGGCGTTAAGTTTAAGTCTTCCTATGGCGGGCCGGCCATGGTTCCAGAGACGAGAAGCATCGAGAGTTTTCTGAAGCAAGCCACGGCTGCCAACAAAATGATTTCTGCCAGTCCGGCAAGGATTACCGAAGTGGATTTCACGCGAGCCTACTACTCCAAGCTCTCGCGGTTTCTCGACGGCGATGCAATATCGAGGTTTCGCGCACCCATCGTCTTCAATCCGATGCACGGCGCCGGCATCGGCAGCGTTGACGATTTTCTTGGCGGCCTCGGGGTTCGCACCATCGCCATCAATTCCGAACCTGATCCCACATTCGGCGGACACGGCCCCGAGCCCATTCCCCAGAACCTTCAGGATCAGGTCATTGCAATTCGCGAAAGTGGCGCGAAGCTGGGCCTCGCCACGGACGGCGATGCTGACCGCTTTGGCATCCTCGATGAGGACGGGCAGTTTGTGCAGCTCCACGACCTCATGCCCATCCTGTTCCGCTACCTGGTTGAAACGCGCCGATGGAAAGGTGACGTCGTTCGCACGACATCCATGGCCGACACCATAGACAAGGTGGCGGCCCGATTGGGCCGGCGCGTCATTGAAGTGCCCGTTGGGTTCAAAAACGTCTGCGAGAAAATGCTCGATCACGACATCCTGATCGGGGGCGAGGAGAGCGGTGGCTTCGGCTACAAGAATCATCTTCCCGAGCGCGATGGAATCCTCTCCTGCCTTCTCGTGGTCGAGATGCTTGCGCGGACCCGGCAAACCATCAAGCAGGCTGTCGCTCAACTTCGCCGCGAGACAGGTCCTTTCGCCTATGGGCGCATTGACCGACACTGCGCGATTCCGGTGCTTCGGCGGAATTTCGACAAACTGGCGAAATCCCCCCCGTTCAGGATTGCCGCCGCAGGGGTGGACCGCGTCAGCACCCTGGATGGCATCAAGTTCCACCTGCGCGATGGCACCTGGATGCTGATGCGCATTTCCGACACTGAACCCCTCGGACGAATCTATGTCGGATCCACCACCGAACGCCGCGTAAAGTCTACACTTGCGGCCGGTGCGAAACTGCTCTTCGGAATATCTTAACCCCCTCACTTTATGGATTCGGCGGTATTCCCCAACCGCATCGAAAGGAACGTTGTGCTTAGCAAGTACGGTCATTTTTCCGACGACGATTTCGAGTTCGTCATCACCCGCCCCGACACCCCGGCCCCGTGGATCAACTATATATCCAACGGCCGCTACACCCGCCTTATCTCCAACACCGGTGGTGGCTACAGCTTCTGGGTGACCCCGAAGCTCAGCCGCCTCACGCGCCACCGCTATAATTCCATGCCGGTGGATCGCCCGGGTCACTACCTCTATTTCCGCGACCGCGCCACCGGCGACTACTGGAGCCCGACGTGGCAGCCCTGTGTATCGGATCTCAAATCCTATGAATGCCGCCACGGCCTGAACTACACGCGAATCTCCGGAAGCCGCAATGGCTTGGACGTCAGCACCCTCTATTTTGTCGCGCCGGATGCCGATTGCGAAATCTGGCGCGTCACCGTAAAGAACACGACCAAGGCAAAAAAGGCCTACGACGTTTTCAGTTATGTGGAGCTCGGCCTCGGGAACGCGCTGAATGATCTGGTCAATCAGCCCAACGACCAGCACTTCAACGATGTCTTCATGGACCGCAAGACACGCATCCTCTACAGCTCCAAGCGCTACTGGAACACCTTCGGCAGCGCGACTGTGGAGCAGAGCAATCAGGATTACGACAAGTTTGTCTTCATGACTTCCAGCCTGCCGCTTCAGGGATTTGACGGAAACAAGGCCGAGTTCATCGGTCGCTGGCGCAGCGAGCAGAACCCCGAGTGCGTCGAAAAGGGTAAATGCCGCAACACCGAGATCACTGCCGGTGACGCGACGCTTGCATTGCAGACGCGGCTCGAGCTGAAGCCCGGCGAGACCCGCGAATTCGTCGTACTGTTTGGCGTTGTGCCGCGCGATTCCTACAAGCGCGACGCGCAGCAGGCCGCGAAAAAGTACCTGAACGTCAAAAATACTGACGCGGCGTTCAAGGCCCTCGTCGCCGACTGGCGCGATTATGTGTCCTGCGTTCAGGTGAAGACCCCCGACGCGGACATGAACCGCATGGTCAACGTGTGGAACCAGTACCAAACTTCGTGTACGTTCCGTTTCTCGCGCGACGCGAGTTACTACCACGGCGGCCTGCTGTTTGGCCGCGGCTTCCGCGATTCGTGCCAGGATACCTTCGGTCCTCTGATGACGCGCCCCGACTGGGTCCGCCAACGTCTGCTGGAGATGAGCACCCACCAGTTCCAAAATGGAAGCGTCGTGCATTGCTATTACCCGCTCAGCGGCGGCTACGCGCGCACCGGTCACAGCGACACCCCGCTCTGGTTCCCCATGGCCGTTGCCATGTATATCATGGAAACAGGCGACTTTAGCATCCTGAAGCAGGTCACCCCCTATGAGGATGGCGGCAAGGCGACCATGCTGCAGCATCTCTACGGATGTCTCGATTACACGCTAAGCAACCTGACCAAGCGCAACCTTCCCAAGTTCGGCCCCGGCGACTGGAACGACACCCTCGACTACATGGGCCGCAAGGGCCGCGGCGAAAGCGTTTGGAACGCCATGTGCCTTTGCTACGTGCTCAGGATGACGGTGCGCCTCGCCGGAAAGGTCGGCGATAAGGCCCGCGCCGCAAAGTACAGCAAAGCCTACGACAAGGTGGCCGCAGCCATCAACAAGCTCTGCTGGGACGGCGATTGGTACATTGTCGGCACCAACGATCTCGGCGAGCGCGTCGGCACGAAGAAGAGCAAGGAGTGCAAGGTTTACCTGAACACCCAGACTTGGGCCGTCATGAGCGGCGTGGCCGACAGGAAGCGCGCGCTGAGCGCCATGGCATCGGCCAGGGAATACTGCGACACGCCAAAGGGCCCGAAGATTCTTCATCCGGCCTTCCGAACCATCAACCCGAACATCGGCCTCGCCACGCGCTGCGTGCCCGGCAAGAAGGAAAACGGCGCGGTGTTCAACCACCCGGTCAGCTGGGCCGTGCTGGCCGAGGCTATGCTGGGCCATGGTGACCAGGCCTACGACTACTATCGCAAGGCCCTGCCGATGAATCCCGTGGTGGACATTGACCGCTACGAGATGGAGCCGTACGTTTACTCCGAGTACGTCACGAGCCCCGATCACCCGACATTTGGCCAGGCCAGCCACGCGTGGCTGACAGGATCCTCGACATGGATGCTGCGCGACTGCACGGACTGGATCCTTGGCGTGCGGCCGGATTATGACGGACTGATCATTGATCCGTGCGTTCCACGGAAGTGGAAGAAATTCTCCATTCGCAGGAAATTCCGCGGCAAAGTCTACGATGTGCACGTTCGCAATCCGAAAGGCGTCAGCAAGGGTGTGAAGGAAATCCGCGTGGACGGAGAACTGCTCAAGGGCAACATGATTCCCGTCGGAGCCGTTACCCCGGCGAAGAAGGGCGCGAAACCGGTTGTTGTTAAAGTTGATGTGCTTCTTGGATGACAATGTGATGGCCTCGGCGTTGATCGGCTCGGCATCATGAAATCTATTGGTCAACTCTTCCCGCGCGGCAGCCTGATTGTGTCATGCCAGGCGCTGGAGGACGAGCCGCTGCACAGCCCGGAGATCATGGCGCGCATGGCGGTGGCGGCGGTCACCGGCGGTGCAGCAGCCATCCGGGCCAACTCGCCGCCGGACATCCGCGCCATCCGCGCGGCGGTCCACGTTCCCATCATCGGCATTTACAAGCAGGTGACGGCCGGGTCGGACGTCTATATTACACCGACCTTTGCGTCTGCCAGCGAAGTGGCGGACGCAGGCGCCGACATGATCGCCCTCGACGCTACACCGCGTTCCCGCGTGGGGCCCGACCAGCTTGACAGCCTCATTGCGCGCATCCACACCGAGCTTGACCGGCCGGTCATGGCCGATGTCTCCACGGTGGACGAAGGCCTCGCCGCCGAGAAGCTTGGTGCCGATGTTCTCAGTACCACTCTTTCCGGCTACACTCCCTACAGCCCGAAATCCGAGGGGCCGGATTATGAACTGCTGCGCGAGTTGCTCTCCCGCAGCACCGTGCCCGTCATTGCCGAGGGACGCTTCCACTACCCGGACCAGGCCGCCGAGGCGCTCCGCCTGGGTGCCTACGCCGTTGTGGTCGGTGGCGCCATCACGCGCCCCCAGGAAATCACACGCCGCTTTTCCGACCGGATCGCGAAGGGCTAAGCGGTGGCCAGTTGGGCCACCGTCACATCGCGAAACTCCACCCGGGCGGGATCCATTTCCAGACGAAGTCCGTGCCGCGCGACGGTCTTGACGAGGCCTCGGGCTTCCCGGGGCGATGAAATCCCGCCGAGTTGGGCAATGATGGCCGACTTGTGGGCGAGAATCTGCTGCTGCTCGACCTTGGCGTCGGGCCAAAGTGCTACATCAATCTCCGTATAGGGCACCACCCGGCGTGGTTGGCGCGCCAGCAGTGCCAGCAACTGGTAGGGGAGCGGCGGCAACAGAATCTCGCAGCCCCGATAAACCACGACGCCCGGATTGGACAGATCCATCTTCAATTCCGGCTGCACGGGTACCTCGGCGGCCAGCAGGTCCGGCGTTTCCAGCGCCGCCCTGCGCGGGCGCGCCTTCGCGGCCATCGGCTCGCTAGTTTCGCCGTGATACTTCGGGCTGAACCAGTCAAAGAGATGCGCGGGGCCTGCTTCGCGATGCTCCTCCTGCTGGACGGCCTGCGCGATTCGCCGGCCGATGGTGACAGGAACATACCTCGACAACGTGTCAAAGTCGGCTGTGCGCAGGGCGCCGATGGAATCAAATCCCTGCCGTGTGAGAATCGCGATGTAGTTGCGGCTGAGGCCGGGAACGGAAAGCCCGGCAAGCGCAAGGCCCCGCGGCTCGACTCCGTCCGGCAGGCGCAGGGCGATGCCGCTGATGACCTCGCACTGCTCGCGACACAACCCCAGCGCGGCGCCGCAGGCGGCGAGGCCATGGCACAGCCAGGCGAGATGCGCGCCGAGGTTTGCGATGGTCCCGGCAAAGACGCGGAACTGCTCCTCGATCTCGCTGGTCGTGGCGGCGCTGATCCATGCCTCGGCAATAAAAGCCTTTTTCAACGAGGACTGCTCCTCTTCGCTGAACCCGCCCTCCGGCCGCAGGCGCGCGCCCAGGGACGACGGCAGCGCGTCCCAGTTGAAATCCACCCGTCCCGCCAGCTCCGCCGGGAAGTTCTGCATTGCGGCCTCCGCCGGGGTCACGCCGAGCGGAAAATCGCATCCGTCGGAGGACAGCGCGCACAGGGCCAGCACTTCCAGTTCCGAGATCGGCATGCGCCCCTTCTCGCGGGCGTAGTCCGCAAAATCCCTTGCCGTCTCCAGTTGCAGCCCAAACGCAGCCGCCGCCTGGCCGAGGCCCGTCGGCAGCAACTCCCCACCCGTCTTCCGGCGGATGAGCGCGGCATCGGCCAGTCGCTCTACGGCGCGTTCCACCTCGCGCGCGAAACCGGGTAGGTCCGCGGCCCAGGTCGTCATGCCCGTGTAGGTCGCCAGCAGCAGTTCCGTAACGCCATCAATCGTGCCGCGCACTCCGCAATGCACCATGTCGAGAATCATGGACTCCATGGCTGCCCCGTCGGACGGCGGCTCCAACTGCTCCACGTTGCCGTGAACATACTGTTGCATCAGGCGGTCCGCCTCCAGCTCGTCCGCCGCCACCAGCATGGACCTCGCGAAGGGATCGCCCTGCGAATAGCGCCCGCCGCGGCCGCCCTGGTTGCGAAACCGCTGGCAGCTCAGCGGCGCGAACGCCGCCTGGCCCGTCACGGAATCATTTTCCAACATCGTCGGCACGCTGATCACGTTGCGCCCCGACAGGTTCACCCCCTGCGCCAGGGTGCTCGTCGCCACCAGCACACGCAACCGCCCCGCGTTGAACTCCTCCTCGACCAGCGTCCGCAGGTCGTGCGGCAGGTCCGCATTGTGAAACGCCACGGCCCCCTCAAAGCAATGCTCCAGCAGCGCCCGCGAGTGGCTCTCCTCCCGGCTCTGCAGCTCGGCCACCGCCGGCGACGCCGCCGCCAGCCCGAGGGACACGGAAAGCTGAAACGCCCACTGCCGGCTCAGGTGCTTCGTCGGCACGAAGACCAGCACCTGCTCCCCGCGACCGGTCAGTTCCCGCGCCACAGCCTCGATGGGCCCGTACGGGTCGGTGGCCGTCTCAGGCGATTCCGCCGCCGCCTTGTCGCCTGCTTCCACCAGCGGTTCCTCCGCCTCGGCGTGGGAATTGAACTCCCGGTAGGCGAACCGCCCATCGCTCACCCGCACCACTCCCTCGCGAAGCTCGATGGGCCGCTCGCGCCACACAAAATTCTCGCACCTCAGCCACGCGCTCAGGCGGGCGTTTTCCTGTAGCACCGCCGACAGGCACAGTACCTGCACGCCGCGCCCGCTCTGCACGATCTTCGCCAGCAGCAGATCCGGCACGTCCCCCCGCTGCCGATCCCCCAGGATCTGCAGCTCGTCCACCACCACCAGCCCCAGCCGCCCAATCAATTCCGGCGCCACCGTCAGGAACGTCTTCAGCTTCTCGTAAACCATCACCGCCAGGTCAAAATCCCCGCGGATGATGTCCCCGTCGTGCGCCGTGCGTTCCCGTGTCGCCACCGCCACCCGCACGCCGATCGGGGCATACACCCGCCGCAGCCGCGCATATTGCTCCTCGGCCAGCGCCTTCGTCGGTACCAGGAACACCGCCTTGCGCCCTTGTTCGATGTGGCGCATGGCGGCCATCTCGGCCACGAAGGTCTTGCCAGATGATGTTGGTGCGAAGACTATGAGATTGCCGCCGCGCAGAAGGGACGTCTCGGCGACCACCTTCGCCTGCAGCGGCAGCAGGCGCTCCGTGTAGTGTTGCTTCCAGTTCTCCAGGGTACGTGGCGCGAAGCCATGGGCGATGAGATGTTCGATGTTCATAGTGAAAGCACGGGTACTATTGAACGTTTGTTCTAATCAAGAGGAAAATGCAAAAAAGTGATTCGACGGCGTTCGCACCACGAAAACATCAAGGCACCAATGGCAACCCTGGATTCGGGCTCAGGGGTCGTTCGCAGCCCCGGTGAGGGGGGAGGGGGGGGGGAGGGGGGGGGGAATTGCCTCAAAATGCCTCATAAAAAAAATATTATCAATGGTATGGAACGATTACCAATGTGGACTTAAACCTATCTAAATTGCGTTTTTTTTCGTTGAAAT